>DAOQAF010000045.1:0-28224 GCA_035353775.1 Bacteroidales bacterium
TTCGGTAAATTGCGAACTAAAAAAACCGTTAAAGTTTTGTTAAAGTTTTGGAGGCATAGAAAGACGGGCACAAAGGAGGTTTTGATGCCCTTTGATGTATTTATCAATCTCTCTTTTTCGTTACTATGACGGCTTTTTAATAAAAAAGGCTCGTATTATAACAACAAATATCATGAAAAATATATACCTTTACATTAAATATTGAAAAAATGGAAAATACAAATATTTTGCGCCAACTGGGACGTACAGGTATAATGGTAACTCCCATAGGGCTTGGTTGCTGGCAGTTCAGCAAACAAAACAATATGGCGGGAAAATTCTGGCCAACACTTGAAGATGATCTCATTGACAAGATTGTGTCGCTGTCTCTCCAGGGCGGGATCAATTGGTTTGATACTGCCGAAGTATATGGCAATGGGGCATCGGAAAAAGCCCTTTCGAAAGCCCTACAGGCAGCCGGAATAAGGCCCGGGCAAGTTCGTATAGCAACAAAATGGTGGCCTATGTTTCGTTTTGCCTCAAACATCCCCAAAACTATTGATGAGCGTATCAAAGCCCTGGCGCCTTATCCCATCGACCTGTATCAGGTACACCAGCCCTGGGGCTTTTCAAATGAAAAGAGCGAAATGGCCGCCATGGCAGAACTTCTCGACAGGAAGCTGATCAAAAGCATAGGTGTCAGCAATTTCTCAGCACAGAAAATGAAAAATGCCCGGGAAGTACTTGACAAAAAAGGAATTCCTTTGGCATCAAACCAGGTGCCGTACAATCTGCTGAACCGCAAGATCGAAACAAATGGGGTAATGGATACAGCAAAAAAAATTGGCATTTCCATCATAGCATACTCTCCTTTGGCCCAGGGCCTGGTTACAGGCAAGTTTCACGATAATCCGGAACTGCTCGAAAATACAGGTTTCAGAAAATATAGTTCCCGGTTCAAAACACAGGGCCTTGAGAAAAGCAGGCCGGTGATCATGCTGGTAAAAGAACTTGCACTCAAATATAATGTTACCCCATCGCAGATAGCTCTCAACTGGCTGATTCATTTTCATGGCGATACGGTTGTCGCAATCCCCGGAGCTACAAAAGAAATTCATGTAAAGGAAAATACCGGTGCGATGTTATTCAGGCTATCCGATGAAGATATGTGGAGGCTGGACAAAGAGAGTGCGATATTTAAATGAAACAAATAATACATGCGCCGCAGACTTTCCTGTTGCAATATGACACATACGAACAATTGAATTTGAAGGATAGAAAATTGGAGAATTATTAATAAAAACTGAATACGTTTTCTTTTTAAAAATGAATCAATAGAAAGCTGCAGAGCCAGATGCAAATGGTTTGTCTTTTTGGGCTTCGTATTGATCCAAAATAAACTGGGCCTCCGCCTTAGTGTCAAAAAACATACATTTTTCACCGTTACGGTCCTTTGAAATTTGTCCGGTTTGGGAATCAATAAACAAATAAAAATTGCCTACCATCGGAGTAAACTTATCTCTTACCATCAGAATGGTCAATTTGTTTTTTCTTTTGACTACCGAATATATGATCCATCCTATTATTCCTAAAAATATTATAAATAGCAAGACTATAATTATCAAAAATTTCAATTCAATAAATAAGAACATAAAAAAATATTTTTACAAAAACAACATAAAAAAATTTCTAATGCAAAAAGGATGCCTAAGGTAAGTGCAAAGAAAAACAATATCACTTCGCCATTAATTGAAATAAAATAAAATTGCTAACATTTTATGAAATTGCATTAAATCACCTTATAAAATTGTTTCTAAAATTTTATATCATTAAATATCAACCCTTACAAAAATTTTCAAGGCTTGTGTATTTTAATAAAGTTCATGCAAAATTGCCTCATTGTCATTTTTTATTCACAATCACATTTTTTTGTACTCCATAACAGTCAATGTTACAAACATAAAAACCAGTTTTACAAATTAATGCACATACACAAAAACTAAAGCATATTATGTTGGCGAAAATTATTATACATGCAGCTTTTGCGAATACTTAGATGTCAAGATGAATTTAAAATACAGAATGATTATATTAAACCGTCAAAACACAAAATATTATTCATGCACAAATACAAATAATCTTAAAAAAATCATCATGCAACCTTTTCGGCTAAATGCTTGTCTAAGTAAGTCAGTCCATAATTCAGCGTTTGAATCAGAATGTCCTAATTCGAGGCCTGCACGTCCGCAGCCTGATCCGCTAGTTGGCAGACAGGCAAGAGAATGAAGTCGGACATTATGGACAAACGCTAATTATATGAACAGAAATTAAAAAAATACCGATCAAATGATCATTCACTATTAAATTATCGAACCCATGATTAAAAATTTTATTGTCTTTTATTTCCTTTTATTTTTTTCGATTTTATTTTCACAGGCCCAAACTGTGACTGTTCCTTGCGCGGCCGATGCCCAAGTATCAATAAATGATGCCTGCCCCTGGCAATCGGCCAATTATGGGTCTTCTGTTTATCTTCCTGTCAACACATGGACCTGGTATGGCCCCGGGTGCGCACAGGGAAGCATGAGGTCCTTACTTCTTTTTAACTTTAACAACCACGGCCCCCAACAATTATACGACAATCGGGCGACTTTGAATCTGTACTTTCCCACAGGCAGCACCGAGACTCATAATTATACAGGATCAGCCACTGACAACCAGTTCTATATCCAGAGGGTAACGGCTTCCTGGGCCGAAATGACCGTAACATGGGACACACAACCCATGACAACAACCACCGGCCAGATCCTTGTACCTTCATCAAGCACAAATCCTTCGACCCAGGATTATTTTATAGATGTATCGACCATGGTACTGGATTGGGTATGCAACACTTTACCTAATTATGGCATGCGGCTTAAACTGGTCAATGAAGGGCAAACCTACAGAAGAGTTACCTTTACAAGCAGGGAATACATTACTGATACGGCAAGGCATCCGAAACTCATACTGGAATATGCTTATATTGCAACTTCTGCTCCCGATACAGTCTGCGAAGATGACAGTTTTAACATTTCCTGTTTACTGACCAATGCTTATAACCCTTCCGCTTACCAGTTTCAATGGACGCATCTGAACAGCGGTACCACCTATAACATACAGAATGTCGTGGGACCGGCCTATATTACAGGATTGAACACCTATGTGGTTCATGTATCGAATCCCTGGTGTGAGACCGCCACAGACACAGTAACCGTGTTTGTCGCCGCTAAACCTGATGCAAATGCCTCTTATAATTCCCCCTTGTGCGAAGGAGACACCCTTCAACTGACCGTTTCCGCGGCAGATAATTACCAGTGGACAGGACCCAACAGTTTTTCCAGCAACCTGCAAAATCCATTTATACCAGATGCTCACATTTCAAATAATGGGGTATACACCGTTACGGTAAGCAATAGTGCGGGTTGTGATAGTACTGTTTCTCTAAATGTTACTATTAATCAAAATCCTGTAGCTGTCATTATGGGTAACACACAGGTTTGCCAGGAAGATACAGTTCATCTGACAGCATCAGGCGGCTCCGGCTATTTATGGAGTACCGGCGGGTCGGCAAACACTGAGTTAGTGGTACCAATGACAGATACAGCCTTTTACGTTACTGTTACCGACATAAACGGATGTCGCGATTCGTCCGAAATTACTATTGTTACATGGCCCCTGCCTCTTCCGGTTATTGCGTCAGTGCCCGAAACATGTACCGGCGCAGCCGACGGATTTGCCATTGCCACAAGTACAGAGGGCATGCCTCCGTACAGCTATGTTTGGGGCAACGGGCAAAACAGCGATACGGTCACCGGGATCGGGGCCGGAAATTATTCCGTTACCGTTACAGATGCCAACGGATGTACAGGATCGCAAAGTGCCTGGATCGCTCAAGCCCCGAATTCCTGCTATACCCCGGAAATAGTCATTCCCAATGTTTTTACTCCCAACAGCGATGGGGTAAATGATGTTTTTTTTATTAAGGACATCGAATATTTTAAACCTGCAAAACTCGAAATTTATAACCGTTGGGGAAAAACAATCTACACCAGCGAAGATTACAACAACGACTGGACAGGAAAAAAATATGCCGACGGAGTTTACTATTATTTGCTCGTCCTGAATAATGGCGAAGAATATCAGGGAACGCTGACGCTGTTGAGATAATCCTTCATAATTCTTTTTTTATTAATAATGCTGTAACTATTCACCCCATAGTAAATATCATTAGAAAATTCTATAAGGCTTGATATGCTTGTTATCCAGAATTTTTTTTGTCTCGTGAATTATAAGAGATTCCTCGCTGCACTCGGAATGACATTTCAATTTTGGTGGGTACGAGAGGAGGAAAGCAGCGGGGCGCTTTGCGCCCCGCTGCTTTCCTCCTCCCCAATAAAAAAACATAATGTCATTCCGAATGTAGTGAAGCGAAATGAGGAATCTCTTTGTTTTCAATTACTTCAATGAGGTGAATAGTTACATAATGCTTAATATTGATACGTATTAGAGGTTGTTTGAAAATTTCCATCAACAGAAGATATGTTTTTTCTTTCTTACGTCTTAGCTCTGAAAACGTGCGATACAAAGGAGGTTAAAGACTAAAAAACATATTAATGTTTATCAAAAATTTTATTTACTGCTTACTTTTGTATATTTGACAAACATTATACATCACTTTGAATCTAAAATACAGGATAATTATATAACCAGAGTCAACAACCCATTTAACCTGATTGCGCAATTATCAATAATCTTAAATAATCATTATGCAACCTTTTCACCTGAAAGCTTGTCTAATCAACAATAAAATTTAATAATTAATATTCATTTTTTTTGATAACCCATTTTAAATAATGAAACAAACAATAACACATTTCAGCATTTTGCTTCTTTTTGTTTTTATATCAGCCATTAACAACCAGAAATTATTTGCCCAGGAAAATTGCGGCAATGGCATAGATGATGATAGTGACGGACTAATTGATTGTTTAGATCCGGATTGTACTTCCAACCCTCCATCCACATTTAATTTTAATACCGGCAATAACGGAATGGGAGGTACTCTTCCGGGAGGCTCGCAAGATCTTTTGTGGACCTTTTCAACCACTTTTGCAGGACCTTATGCCCCTGCCATAATAATGAGCCCCACCCCACCTAATTATTATTCAAGCCCCTGGCCAAATGCAGCATGGATATCCTTTACCCAAAATGGTCAACATTCTTCCTATGGTACTCAGGTGGATTGGTATTTCAAAATTAATTTTTTACTACCGTGTGTAAATCTTTGCGGAGTAAGTTATTCTACTGCCGGAAGCTTTTGTCTTAATTTAGATTATTTTTCTGATAATTCCATTTACGAGATATGGGTCAACGGGGTTCCTCAAAGCTCTATCATCGGCAATATTCCGGTAGCAAATCCATATAACAATCAAGGCTATAATTCAGCGGGGATGCTTTCTGCTTCGCTTTGTCAAAACTGGCAGCCCGGTTTAAATGAACTTATTGTTCGGGTTGCCTCAGGTGCTCCATATATAGGCCTTTTGGTACAGAGCAGCATTAACTTCCCCCCAACGCCAACCGCAACTGTAAATGGAACGACGGAAGTATGCCAGGGTGATCCTCCGCCCAACATTACTTTTACAGGAAACGGAACGCCGCCATTTACTTTTACTTATAACATCAATGGCGGAACAAATCTGACCGTAAGCACCACTTCAGGAAACACCGCAACGGTAAGTGTGCCGACAAACACGCCCGGCGTTTACACCTATACGATGACAACGTTTAGTGATTCAAATTCTTCCTGCTTCGGTAGTACGGATACTGCGATCGTAACAGTACATTCAAATCCAAATGTTTTCATTACTCCTGATTCGGCTTATATTTGCCCCAATGATACTATTTCACTGACAGCAAATTCAAGCACTGTATCCCAACATTATCTTTGGTCAACCGCAGACACAACACAATCTGTCAATGTAAACCCCGGTTCAGTTACCACATATTCGGTTAGCATAACGGATGTCAACGGATGCAGTGGTTCAGCAGGGACAACTGTTTTTGTTAATCAATATGTATTGCCTGTATTTAATGCTTTAGGGCCATATTGTGCCGGTGATACGGCCAATGCACTGCCCGATTCATCGGTTAACGGTATTACGGGGATATGGAGCCCCGCATCTGTCAGTACTGTTTCTGCCGGAACATCCACATATACATTTACCCCGGCTTCAGGCCAATGTGCTTCCGCGGCAACAATGGATGTAACAGTAAATGCCATTGTAACGCCTGAACTTAATGCCCTGGGAGGCCCATACTGCGCCGGTGATATCCCTCCGGCCCTGCCCTCCACATCTGTCAACGGCATAACAGGAACATGGAGCCCTGCGGCTATCAGCACGGCTTCTCCAGGAACTTCCCTGTATACATTTACACCTGATGCAGGCCAGTGTGCTTTCGCAATATTCGTTGATTCGGTATTTGTAAAAGGCTGCGAAGTTACCATCCCCAATATTTTCACTCCAAATAATGATGGTTCAAACGATACATTCGTCATCAAGGGAATTGAGGACTTTCCGGAATCCCTGCTTGAAATATACAACCGGTGGGGAAGAAAGCTTTATGAATGTGTCGGCTACAAAAACGACTGGACCGGAAAAAACTATGCCGACGGGGTTTATTATTATATATTGACCCTTGAAAATGGTGTGAGTCACCATGGCTCGGTTACTCTGATGCGTTAGGGTTTTTTACATTTTTTATAAAAACATTTTGAAAAAAAAGAATCTGCAGGTTATTGGGCATTTGTGGCGATAAAAACTTCTGCAATGCTTGTCGGGATAGCTTTTGCAAAAATTTATGCCAATGATTAACCCAGATTGCGCAATAGGAACGCAGTGAACTATTACGTATCGCGCAGGATTGTGGGTTAAATCTGGGTTATCCCGACTTAGTAAATGTGAAGATGTCTCAAAATATTCTTAAAATGATTTTCACCGCCTTCTTACCCCTGCCTAAAGGGTGGAAGTCGCTGAAAATCAGCACCCCCCCTTAGGGACGGGGTAATGATGATTTTCAGCAAAGGCTAATTTTGAGACAGCTTCTTACATTTACTTTGTCGATTTGGGTTTAAATAAACCTTGCTTTATTTATTTGCTTCTTCTACATTTGCCGATAAATATCAGATAAAGAAAAATTAATCATGTTCGATCAATTAATAACGAATCAGATAGTTGTTCACTTCATAGGAAATAAATCTGCAGATGAGGGCATCAGGCTTTCTAACGGCAAATTAAATA
The DNA here is from genome assembly GCA_035353775.1 of Bacteroidales bacterium. GTDB lineage: Bacteria > Bacteroidota > Bacteroidia > Bacteroidales > CAIWKO01 > CAIWKO01. Next base: position 7,320 of record DAOQAF010000045.1, read on the forward strand.
TTGACGGCAACTTAAAGGACCTGTTCTCGGCTTATTTCACCGGTTCTTTTAAATCAGCGGAATACTACAACCTTTCTCATCCGGATGATCTGAAATTCAATGAGGTATTTAATTACATATCAGAGATTTTTGATGATCCCGGTAAATTATACCCTCAAAGCATCAATCTCGCAAAGCACCTTTATGAACATTCCACCCACCCGAAAATCAAAGCCGGCGAGTTTTACACAGCCTATTTTTACGACTGCGATATCGAAGGTGAAACCATGGATGCTGTAGGACTTTTTAAATCGGAGAACAAGGATACTTTTTTAAAAGTACTGAACACGAATGGCAATTTTGAAGTAAACAGCGAAGAAGGCATTAACATTAACAAGCTGGATAAAGGCTGCCTGATTTTTAACACCGAAAAAGAAAAAGGGTACCTGGTAGCAATAGTAGACAGCACGGGCAAAGGCAATGAAGCCCAGTTCTGGAAAGATGATTTTTTACAACTGAAACCGCGCAATGATGACTACCATCACACACAGAATTTACTGAGCATGTGCAAAAATTTTGTGGTGGATAAATTGCCGGAATCCTTTGAAGTTAGCAGGGCCGATCAGGTGGATATGCTTAACAGATCGGTAAAGTTTTTTAAGGATAAAGATGCGTTTAGTATGGAGGATTTTACCTCCGAGGTCATACAATCGCCAGAGGTTATTTCGGCGTTCACTGATTACAAAAAACAATATGCTGACGAAAGGGAAATTGATATTTCGGAGGAATTCGACATATCGGCATCCGCGGTAAAAAAGCAGCAGCGCATTTTTAAAAGCGTCATAAAACTCGATAAGAATTTTCATATTTATGTTCATGGTAATAAAGACCTGATAGAACGCGGATATGATGAAGCGGCAGGTATGAATTATTATAAAGTATTTTTTAAGGAAGAAAACTGACACACCGGATCAATTTTTATTTTTGTCGTGGTTTTACAAGTATAAATATGAATTTTTACGTTTAATCAACAGTGGTTCGAAAATTCTTTTAAATTAAATATTAAGGAAGGTCATTACAAGAAGAGAAAATATCAGCAAATGAGCTTCTAAAAACAATTGAAAATATGAAAATAAGACTGTTTATTTTTTTTATGATATTATTTTTGCCTGTTCTGTTTTTGAAATCACAAACCATAACTGTCCCCTGTGCCGCCGATGCGGCTGTATGTCAAAATGATGCCTGTCCCTGGCAATCAGCAAATTATGGTACTACCACTTATCTCCCTGTCAACACATGGACATGGTACGGACCCGGTTGCGGGCCGGGAATGATGAGGTCGATATTACAGTTTAACTTTGTTAATCCCGGCCCGCATCAATTATACGATAACAGGGCTTTATTAAAACTTTACTATCCCACAGGCAGCACCGAGACCCATAATTATACAGGATCAGCCACAGATAACCAGTTCTATATCCAGAGAGTGACGGCTCCCTGGGCTGAAATGACCGTAACATGGGACAATCAGCCAGCGGCAACGGCCACCGGCCAGATACTTGTACCTTCAGCAAGTACAAATCCGTCAACCGAGGATTATGTCATTGATGTATCTACGATGGTGCTGGGTTGGGTATGCAATACCGTCCCTAATCAGGGTATGCTGCTTAAACTGGTTAACGAAGGACAAATTTACCGCAGAGTAACCTTTACCAGCAGGGAATATGCTGTTGATATTACAAGGCGCCCGAAACTTGAACTTCAATATGCCTACATTGCCGCTACTGGCCCTGATACCATTTGCGAAGGCGATCCTTTAAGCATTTCATGTTCACTGAACAATGCCAATAATCCTTCCGTATACCAATTCCATTGGACGCATCTGGAAAGCGGAACCACTTATAACACACAGAATGTGGCGAATCCTGCCCATCTTTTGGGGTTGAACACCTATGTGGTTCAGGTAAGCAATCCCTGGTGCCCGACCGCCTCAGATACGGTAACGGTTTTTGAAATCGAGAAACCTGAACCAATAGCTTCCTATAATTCACCCTTATGCGAAGGAGATACTCTTTTTCTGGCCGTATCCCCGGCAGATTTAATCCATTGGACAGGGCCAAACGGATTTGTCAGCAACCAGCAAAACCCGGTGATACTAAATATGGACTCTACTCATATTGGATTATATTCTGTTACCTTGAGCAATGGTTTCGGTTGCGACAGTACGGTTTCGTTAAATGTAACATTTACTACCATTCATGTAACGGCAACAGCGAATCCGTCTACCATATGTTCAGGACAGAGTTCTACTCTCACAGCAAGCGGGGCATTAAATTATTTGTGGAACACGGGTATAACGGACTCGACTTATACTGTGAATCCCACTACATCAACAATATATACGGTTACCGGCACTTCTTTAACAGGTTGTTCTTCGTCAGACACAGTTGTTTTAACGGTCAATCCGGTGCCTGTGTTAACCGTATCAGCCTCCCCGTCTTCCATATGTTCGGGGCAGGGTTCATTGCTGACGGCTAACGGGGCATCAACTTATTTGTGGGATACAGGTGTAACAGGCCCTTCCGTTGCCGTAGGCCCTCTAACCACCACAACATATACGGTTACCGGCACTTCCACCGCCGGTTGTACGTCAACAGCAACGGTGAATGTAACGGTCATACCATCACTTTTTGTAACAGCCGTTGCTTCTCCCGCTTCGATATGTTCCGGACAAAGTTCTTTGCTAACTGCGGCCGGCGGCACCACGTATACATGGAATACCGGCGCAGCAGGGCCTTCCGTTACAGTAGTCCCCCAAAGCACAACGACATATACGGTTACAGGTACAACGAATGGTTGCACGGGAACAGCATCTTTAACTGTTAACGTTATTCCCACACCTGATATCATCACTTCTGTAATCCATGCCAGTTGTGGTCTTGATAATGGCAGTGCAACAGTTGAAAATCCAGGTTCCGGGTATACCTATGTTTGGAATACAGACCCTCCCCAGTATACGCAAACAGCCACAGGGCTATTTGCAGGAACCTATAGTGTTACAGTTGATAATAGTGGGTGTCCCGATACGGCATCTGCCACAGTTTTAGATAGGCCAAGGCCTGACGCTGATTTTTATACCAGGCCGGAATACATCATCATTGGCGAAACGCCTGTATTTTTCTATGACCAATCCATCGGAGATGTTACTAATTGCTATTGGGACTTTGGAGACGGCAGTGTTGGCACAGGCAGGCAAACAAGCCATGAATATGCAGATACAGGTTCTTATACAATTATGCTTGTTGTTTCTGACGCGAACGGTTGTCTTGATACTACCCGCGGGTATATCTATGTGTATCCGCAATTTATGCTATGGATACCAAATAGTTTCACACCAGACCTCGATGGTAATAATGACGTTTTCAAACCCCTGGGAGATGGTTATGATACCAAAGATTATTTCATGGCCATTTACGACAGATGGGGGCGGAAACTTTTCTATACCACCAATATTGACGAAGGCTGGGGCGGCACCATTAATAATCAGCAAGACAATGCCGTCGAGGTTCAGGGGACTTATGTTTATCTGATAAATATCCGCGATCGTGGCGGCATAAAACATTCATATAAAGGGACAGTCACACTGATCAGGTAAAACGATATTTTAAAACAAAACACCGGATAAGGACGGGATAACCATATAATCAAAATTTTTTGCATCCCATGTAATCCGGGTACTTCCTGTTCGGAACTTTTCCTCCAATTCTTTTATTTCAGCCCTGAAATGTTGTATTTTTCGTTAATTTTGCCTCCTAAAAATCAGATAATCATCCATTTTAAAAATAAATATTTTCTATGAAAAAAGTTCTCTTTTTGTTGCTTGTCCTTTTATCAGGCCATCTCCACGCGGCTATTATTTATGTTAATGCCTCAGCCACCGGGGCAAACAATGGTACTTCCTGGGCCAATGCCTACACAAACCTGGAAACAACCTTACTGTTTGCCATGAGTGGCGATGAGATATGGGTGGCAAAAGGAACCTATTATACATCATCTACCAATGACAGGACTTCATCTTTTGTTTTGAACAACGGGGTTAAAATATACGGGAATTTTTTCGGGAATGAAACAAATATCAACCAGAGGATTGACCTGATTCCCAATGCTCTTGGCTCTAACAGGACAAATGAAACTATTTTATCGGGAGACATTAATTTGCCAAACGACAGTGCAGACAATGCCAATCATGTGATGTACATCATCGGAAACACCCTGCCTGTTATTATTGACGGTGTCAAAATAACCGGCGGCAATGCTATTCTGACCCCAGGCCAGGGAAAAGGCGGCGGCATATACATCGAAAATGCCGGGAATGTCATTTTGAATAATGTGATCGTTTCAAACAACACGGGCACCGTAGGAACCGAAGGAAAAGGCGGAGGTATTTACATTGAAAGTGCAGCCAATTTCACTATGCAAAACTCAACCGTGGTGCGCAACCGGCTGATTGATGCTACAGGGTTTTCAAGTTCAAATTATTTCGGAGGCGGCATTTATATCAACTGTCCACAAAACCAGATTGCAAACTCATTTATTGAAAACAACAAGATCATATCAAACAGATCCAATATAGACGGAGGTGGCCTGTATATAGACAGTTGCCTGAATCTGAATATTTCTAATACCAGTATTAAAATAAATAATATAAGTTCGACAACAACATCATCGAGCAAATATTTAAGAGGAGGAGGGCTGGCCTGTAATGGTATTGCAAGCTCTGTTGCAAATATCAGCGCAAGTGAAATTTCAAATAACACGATTACCATTTCAAGAGGATATACTTACGGCGCCGGCAGTTATTTCCTTATGGACACCTTAAATGTATCTGCTTGTTTTATTAATGAAAATCAAACAAATAATAATTCATCTGCAAATAGTCTGAGCAATCAGGGCGGGGGTATGTATGCGAGCATTGCTAAGATGACAAGTATTTCAAATTCAACATTTAATCACAACAAAATTTACAGCAGGTACGCCAACGGCGGCGGCCTGTATCTTATTTCCACTTCGGCGGATACGGCAACATTACAGGATTGCCGGTTTTCTGGTAATGAAATAAAATCTTTAAATTATTATGACGGAACTGTAGCCGGTGGCGGTTTGTACTCAGGGCTTAAAGTTAAACTGATAGATTGCATGATAAACAGCAATAGTACGATCATTTCCTCAACAGCCACTTCGGCTTCTCAAGCCGCTGGAACCTATGCTTATGGAGGAGGTTTGTATGCTTCCAATTATGCTGAACTATTAAATTGCAGTATTGATTCCAACAATCTCCAATCGGAAGTATCTTATAATGTTGAAAACTATATGATATTTCCCATTATAGCCTCCAGAGCTTACGGCGGAGGCCTCTATTCGACTTCAAAATTAAACCTGTCACATTCGACCACGAATAATAATATGGCTATGGTAATGATAAGTTCTGTTTATTGTTGGGCAGAAAATTTCAAAGGCTATTGTTACGGTGGAGGTGTTTATAATGAATTTACAACAACAGGCCAGAAAAGCCTGATATCAAATTGTACTGTCAACAATAACCGAGCGGAAACATATATGTACAGGGCAAATGGCGGAACAAAAGGCGGAGGTGTATATGGAAGGAATATCGATTTTCTGAACAATACTATTTCTTATAATACAACATACTCAGACCTTTCAGTTACCGGAGGAATCAATCAAGGAGGAGGAATATTTCATGACGGAACAGGTAAATTATATCATAATATTATTTCTCATAATACCGCATCCGCTGACATCAGCTATATAAGTGGCGGGTATACTTCATACGCCTATGGGGGAGGATTATATTCAAATTCAACCGACACCATTTCCAACTGTTTGATACATAATAATTGCGTAACAGCAAGAAATATCGCAAACGGAGGGGGGCTGTGTAACAGGGGATCTTCAAAAATCTCCAACCTGACCATAACAGAAAACCATTCATACAATCCTTTAGACACGATAAACAGCAAAGGAAGCGGTGTCTTTACCAGAAATTCAGGGGCACAGATGTTGAACTCGATCATTTACTTTAATGACCTGCGAAATTATTATGATTCAACGACAACTTCCCTTGTAAAAAACTGTGTTATTCAGCAATATCAGAGCGGCAACTCTAACTGGAACATTAATCCGCAATTTAATGACACCTCCGCTAATGATTTTCATGTACTGGCTGCCTCTATTGCAATTGACAGGGGCGATTCTGCTTATATTCCCGCGCATGTACTATATGATCTCGACGGATTCGACAGAATATCAGGGAATAATGTGGACATCGGAACTTACGAATTAAACCTTTGCGTTTCCAATATCGTAACATATGACACCATATGCTATGGCGACCCATACTTTTTCAACGGGCAAAACCTTACAATTTCGGGAGTTTATAAAGACACCCTGACCAATATGGCAGGATGCGACAGTCTCGTCACCCTGCACTTTACCGTTAATTTTCCGGATGCAGTAAGCGATGTAATAAGCGCCTGCGATTCCTACACATGGATCAACGGCATAACCTATACTGCAAGCAATAATACCGCAACACATACATTGATAAATACGGCAGGTTGTGACAGTGTGGTGACGCTGAACCTGACCATCAACCACAGCAAGGCCAGTACCGACGTAATTACCGCCTGCGGTTCCTACACATGGATCAACGGAATAACCTATACTTCAAGTAATAATACAGCTAAGGACACATTGACAACGATGGCAGGATGCGACAGTGTAGTAACTTTAAATTTAACCATCAATACCGTGGATGTTTCTGTTTCGATAAATGGCATCACGCTGACAGCCAATGCTACCGGAGCAACCTATCAATGGATAGACTGCAATAATAATTATTTGCCTTTGCCGGCTGGGACCAACCAAAGTTACACACCTGCTGCAAACGGAAGCTATGCCGTGATAGTAACAAAAGGAAACTGTTCCGACACCAGCGCTTGTCAGCAAATACTGACTGTTGGTACTGAAGACATGGATTCTGAAAATAATTTGATCCTCAGTCCCAATCCAAACAACGGCCGGTTTAACCTTGATCTGAATTCTCCGGCTCTCGTTGAAATTACAGATGCTTTTGGCAGATCCGTTTACATCAAAAGCCATGACCAGGGCAAAGAAGAAATTATTTTGGGCAATATAGCCAACGGTGTTTATTTTGTGAAGATAACTTCAAACAACCGGCAACGTGTCTATCGGATGGTTGTGAAGAAGTAAGAATAATTTGTATAACGGTGTGTGCGGAAAAGCAGGTTCATGGATTAAAGCACCTGCCGGAAAAATTATTATTAAAAACAGAGAAATTGGCTATAATAATATATTTTTGCAATCCATTAGCTACAACAGGGTCCTTAGCTCAGGTGGCTAGAGCGCGTCGTTCGCAACGACGAGGCCGCGGGTTCGAGTCCCGCAGGATCCACAACGATTCTATCAATGGATCATCTTCAACATCAGGCATTTTGATTTGCCTGAACCGGTAAATTCCAGTTTAAATGTATACATACCCGCCGGCAGATTCTGCGAAAAGTAGTCCACCGAATGTTTTCCGCTGATCTGCGATTCGTCTACAAGTATGCTCACCAGTTCGCCGATAGCATTATATACTTTTATTTTTACTGTCCCGTTTTCAGGTATGCTATATGCCAACGTAGCATCACCGTTGAATGGATTGGGATAACCTGCAAACTCAAATCCCGCATCGGCGTTGTTGCCCTGGACAAATATCTTTGGCATAGTCAGGTAGGCATCTTCATTTATTTGTCCATATTGATTAGCTATCAAACCCGTACCGTTCAGGTTAAAATCAAGCTCTCCGCGACCCGGATCATTGAGCGAAACGAAGCCCAGCCTGACCAGTTCATCATTAGCTGCTACGTCAAAATGATCTGTTGTAGCAAATACCACTCTGATAATTCCGTCTTTATCCGTTACCAACAAGTCATTATTGTCAGCAATGATTTCTTCCAGTGTCGGATTAATCTTGACCGCACCGTTCTTATTGACGGCTTTTGGCATGAATGCACTCAGCAGTTTGTATTCAGCACCGGGATAACTCAATTCCAAACCCAAGGCCGAAAACTCATTCATCTTTGCATTTATCCGTAAAGGAACTTCAAAATATTCAGGGCTATTCAAAATTATTGATTCGTCTGACCGAAGGATAATATTTTCATCAGGCAGTGATTTTGCCAAACCCCAGGTGGTTGCTGAGTCTTTGTATTTGGAGCTGGAAGCATCGTAATCGCCGTAGCAGACTGTTTTCAATGTGACGGTTAAATCAGCACCTGAAACAGCCACTACGGTATCAAGGGCTACCCAGTTTCCTCTTGGAAAGTTCCTGACGGGATCGTAGGGCATCCCTATCTTTGCAGTGATTCTTGCCACGTCGATTGTATTTATTGTTGCATTATTATCGACATCCGCTGCTTTCCTATGTTTTGCCGTGAAACTTTTGGACGGGTCTATTAATGTATCGTGGCCTATAAGATATTTCAGTAAAGCTACGTCAACAGCATTTACATTATCCCCGGTTTGCATGGTATCTGCAGCATATTTATCGTAGGACAGCATATAGTTGCCATCCACGACATTCGTGAATTGATAAACGCCCAATGCATCACTTGTATCCCTTGCCAGCTCAGTTCCGCCAGGATGACTCTTCAGTTTCACGATCACCTTATTGATATTATATTTTACGGAATTATATGTGGGAAGATTAGGAGCAGGGTAGCCAGCGGTGACCTTGGGAAGATAACGGGTCTTGCCGCTGATGGAATGACCGATTCCTCCAAAATAAACTGTAACGGTATCTGTTTGTACACAGCCGCTATTATCGATGGTCAGGGTGTAGGTGGTGGTCGCTGCAGGGGATGCTACTGGTTGTGCGATACCCGGATCGTTTAACCCGGTGGCAGGTACCCAGGAGATGTCTCCCGGACCATTGTTAACATCTCCGATCTGAACAGGAGTGCCATAATAGATAACTGTTGGCCCCGCTTCTGTTAAAGGTATCGGGCTCACAGTCATGATGATCGTGTCAGAGTAAACGACGCTGTTTATTACGCAGGTTTGATTAGAAGTAAGCCGACAATAAATGGTGTTCCCTGAGACCAGTGTAATATTGGAATACGTACTACTGTTGGTTCCAACAGGATTCCCGTTCAAATACCACTGATACACAGGCGCTGATCCTCCGTTGACCGGTGTCGCGGTAAATGTAACCAGCGTATGCGTACAGGCGGGATTATCAAATGCCTGTATACTGACATCGGCGGTTACACTTGGGGTGACTGTCATTGTTATCGTATCAGATATTGCCGGATTATTTGTAGCACAGGCTGAATTGGATGTAAGCCGGCAAACAATCTTGTCGCCCGTCACAAGTGAGGCAGATGAATAGGTTGAACTGTTTCCGACAACAATTCCATTCCGGAACCATTCATAAACGGGAGAAGTTCCCGGATTAGTAGCCGTTGATGAAAATACAACGGTCGTTCCTGAACAGGTCACTCCCGAAGGGCTTGCCAAAATATCAATATCAACGGGTAATACTGAGTTTGTAGTCACAGACATCGTTGTGGACGTTGCACATAGACCAGCCGTGGGAGTAAACGTGTATGTTGCCGTTCCTGCTGTTGCGGTGCTGATGGTAGCAGGGTTCCATGTCCCTGTAATTCCGTTTAATGAAGTTCCCTGGAGGTTCCCGGGTGTAGCCCCTACACAGTATGGGCCTAATGGGGTAAATGTTGGTGTAACAACAGCGTTTACGGTAATGACAACATTATCGTTGCCCGAATTTCCCCCATTATCATTTACTGTGACTGTTAAAGTATAGGTTCCTGCCGCCGTAGGTGTAAATGTTGGGTTTGCTGCTGTGGCGCTGTTCAGATAGGTTGTTGGCGTCCATGAATAAGTGTAAGGGCTTACACCACCGCTGGCCGTGGGGCTGCCGCCAATAGTAACCGTCTGCCCCACGCACATGGCCTGGTTATTTCCGGCATTCACCACAAGCGGGGTTGTAGGATTACATAAATCCTGTGGAATAATAGTGGGTGTTGCAATATACCCGTACACGGTAGCGGAAGATCCCATAGCTGTAAGGGTCGGAGTTACTGAAGCCGGTGTCGGATCATATACAATTTGTACGGGCGTAGCAGGGTTTTCGTTACAGCCCGATATCCCATTTGCATCTGTTTTTATCAGCAGAAACCCCATTCCCATCATTAAATCCTGGCCCCAGCCGGTCAGAACAAAACCGTTGTCACTTGTCATCTGTGCGTCGCCCATATAGTTATGCGCGATGCTCTGGCTATAGACCTCCGTAAGTAATGGTGTTCCGGTAGCATTGGTTTTCATTAAAAACATATCCAGAAAAGTCATGCTGAATATACTGATCGTTGAGCCCATCACAGCCAGGCCCGTGGGAGTTACCTCTATTCTTTGCCCGATATCCGCCGTACCGATATTGTATGCCGAGGCCCATGTCAGGGTTCCTGTTGAATTCGTCTTAATAATAAAAAAATCGTCTTCGGTATAACCCGTTATAACTAAACTTCCATCGGTGAGTTTTTTTACATCATTTCCTTCTTCAGAATACGTATCGTTGCCAAAGGTTTTAGTCCATAGGTGGTTACCATTGAGATCTGTTTTAAGAAGCACCACATCGGTGGTCGTGTCATTACCAAAGATCTGAGTGGTGGAGCCGGTAACAACAAAACCATCGCTTATAATTTCAACGGAATTCCCGTAGTCATCATCCACAGAACTGATCTTTATTTTTTTATCCCAGCTCAGGGCCCCGGCGGAAGTAACTTTAGCCAGATAGATACTTGCCGAATCATTCTTCGTATCATCATTTATATATCCCGTAAAAACATAGCTCCCGTCTGTTAATTGTTTTACCATGGTTCCGCAACTGTTATCTGCAAAAGTTTTTATCCAGGTAACCGTTGTTCCCGTTGAATTTATTTTCATCAGGTAACTCTTTGAATCCATCTGCCCGCAAACGATATAACCCCCGTCAGATGTCTGTTTTACACTGAATGGCGACTGAACGACCAATGGGTTTTCCGTGGGAAGATATTGGCTGATTTTCACACCAAAACTTTTCGACCATTGGACAATACCGCTTGCATCCGTTTTGATCATTTCGGTCCTGATGGGTGGCAGGGCGTTCTGAAAACCTGTCATGATATAACCTCCGTCTGAAGTCTGATCAACACTCCAGGCGAGCGCCATAGACATAGTCGGATCAAAATTGTAAAGACGCTGAAAAGTCTGCGAAAAAACACCATTTAAACCGCATAAAACAAGCAGACCCGTTATAAGTAAAATCTTTTTCATATTCGTATAATTAATTAATAAAAATAATTTTTCTAAAACGAAGGTAAAGATAAAAATAAAAACTAATGAAATCAAAATGATGTAATAACATTTATTGTTTTTAACAAAAAAACACATATCACTTCCCGTTTATCTTACGCACAGATAAATCACAGACATGACGTACCTTTTTTTAAAAAACCCACACTTTTGTCCGGAAAAAGAATATTATGTTTCGATGAAACTTAAAAGCTTTGTGTAACTAACGATCTGACAATATTCAATCCCGACAGGATTGGCCGCTACGCTAGAAATTTGGTAAAAAAGAAATCCTCATAATAAAAAAAGTTGCGTAGGAAGCTGATACAGCAAAGCATTGAACATTTGAAAAATATTTTTGCCGGTCGGAGCAGAAAAACTTACTTTACCCGCTCATACGACCCCGCAACAAATACATGGTAGCAGGGAATACCTTCAGCTTCCAGGAGAAGAACGTCGTCGTCAATATCCGGCACATAACTATCTATGCAGTTGTCATCGTTCTTTATATACAAATGAACATCCCGGAACCTGTTTTTTCCGTGGGTTTCAAAATAATATCTGCCATTTGCATAATATTCTCCTGAAGATATCGTCATGGTTCCGTTTTTGGCAAAAGTAAGGGTTGTCGATCCATTATCGGCAGATTTTGTCCATGTGCCCACAATCCGCCGCCCTATTACCTCACACTTGCGGCACGAAACAAATCCGGCACTTATCATGACAACAACCAGTAAAAACACTATTTTTTTCATAAGGCAATATTAGTGGTTTATTTTACGAATATACAACAAAAATACTTTTCAATAAGAAAAATATCAATTACCCCCAAAATTTGTTATCTTAAAAATACCTTTTGCAAATTACCCCGCATTTTGATGCAAGAAATATACAGGCCTACTTAAAGATTTTTTTTAATCAACACACTATAAAAAAATATTGTGATCTTCCGGAGATTAAGATAACCCAATGAATGAATGAATGAATGAATGAATTGGCTTTTCAATCACTCATCAACGGGGTGATCTTTCGGCCTGATGGACTTCTACTTTTTACGCTGGTTAATAAAGGCTTCATAAATCACCCGGGCTTCCCCCGGCGTGTCAAACTTCATGCAACTACCGATGTTTATTTCCCTTATGATAAACCCCGTTCTTTGGTCTATCCTAAAAAAACCGTTTACCGGACATTGGAGAATATTTGCCATCGATGATTTCAACCCTGAACTTGTTTTTCTTTTTGATTAATAAATGTGCTATCAGTATGATAATTCCCAGCGACACAATGAATATTACCACATACAATATAAAATTTATAACAATGTCTAATAACATAAATTATATCTTCTTGAATTAAGGAATAAAAACTGGTAATATGTCAGCCACAAAGTTTGCTGTTAATATACGAACTAATCATCTGTTTCGCCTCCTCTTCACTATCAAAAAAAACACACCTATCCCCGGTACAATCGCCCTTAATCACTCCGGCACTATCTGTATATAAATAATATTCGCCCCACATTGGCAAATATTTACCTCTTACATTCAGGACATGCTGTTTATTATTCAATTCTCCCTTTCGTTTAACTACTAAATATATTATTCCCGCCAAAGCAAGAAGTCCTGATAAAACAACGGCCATTAAGGTGATGGCATTGAGGTCATAAAAAAACATAATTTTAGAATTTAAATTATTAAATTAATTTTTTAGTCAATGTTTATACGATGATTTTGCAAAAATGGTTTAAGAAATTCAAAAACACTTTTGGCAGGGGTTTTCCGCCCGAAAGTTTTTTTTCAGAAATTTTGATTTTCTTTGCATTCTGCAATGAATAAATAAACCCCGAGAGACACTGCATGAAAAAAATTTTTCTCCTGTTTGTTTGCACAATATTTTTATTCTTGATGCTCACATCATGCAATAATAATTACCGTTGTTATTGCTATTTGCCCGGGGATACGACAGGGTACAGCCAGAGATTTTTTTATTTTAACAAAACATCTTCCTTTATAGCAGAAAAAAAATGCAATGTGATCCAAAACGAGGTACAAAAAACGTTTACTGATTATACCTGCATACTGAGCCCTCAATAAATATAAGTCACACCTTTTAAGGTGTATTCAAAAGCAGGTTTGCGAATAAACAAACCTCTCCTTCCCCGAAAACTATTTCATTAGCTTATGATACTCGTCGATAATTTGTTTCGCTTCCCTTTCTGTATCCAGCAACATGTATTCGTCGCCGACACCGGCGGACAGCGCCCCTGTGTTTTCCTCCCTGTATATATACCTACCGCTTTCCAACATGGGCACATATTTACCATTCACATCCAGTATCTTATATTTTTTTCGCCGTTTGTTTCTTATGACAAGGATTATGAGAATAATACCCGCTATCAAAGAAACCAGGACGAATATTGAAAATATTATAATCATTTTTAAGTAGTTGTTTGACAAATATCCCAGCCCAAAAACCTTTGCAATTTACAAATATTTCTGACGTGAAGCCTCGTATTTTTATTTTTTTATTTCAACTTAATTCTGCAAGATTTAGTTAATTTATTGATAGTCACGGAATGAATAAAAACATTAATTATAAGAAATAACTAACAATCAATTAGTCGCCCCATGACTTGAGGATTTTAGGTTTCATGCAAACGGGATTCATTTTTTTACGACAACAATACATACTAACGCTGGTATGGTCTATTTTTACTAAATTTGTTTTTAGATATTACTTTATATGAAAGCAAAAAACTTATTCATTGCATTTATTTTATCAATGCTGTCTGTCCTCACGTATGCTCAGCAAAACAGCATCTGCCAGACAAAACATTTTGCAATCGGCAGACACAACACAGTGAATGTTGTCGCCATAAAAACAGATTGGAATGTGCGTTTACAGAATTTTGAAAAACCTTTTGAAGGAAACAAAGCTTATGCTGAACAGATGAAAAAAATAAAACTGGAAACCGGAACAAAATACCCAAAAAAGGATTTTTCCGGGGTTAAGCAGAAGCCGGATGACAAAACTTCTGCTGACACCTGCATTATAATCACCGGATTTGAAGGAAATTTTTTTAATAACAGCATACCCAATGATAACACCCTGGCTATTGCCAACAATGGAATGCTCATTTCTGATATCAATTCAACAATATATATTTTCGACACACAGCATGATACGCTGGTAAAAACCGTTTCCTTATCGGCTTTTTCTGATACCCTGGCGCTTTATCCCGACCAATATGACCCAAAATTGCTGTACGATCCGGATGCAGATAAGTTTGTGATGGCTTACCTTGCCGGGTTCAAGGACAGTACGAGCAATATCATCCTGGCCTTCTCGGCCACAAACGATCCTATGGGCGAATGGTATCTGTATTCTTTGCCGGGTAATCCTCTTGCAGATACAAGCTGGTCGGATTTTCCCGCCATTGCCCTTTCGCAGGGCGAACTGTTCTTAACGGTGAATTTATTAGCCGATACCGGTATTTGGCAGACATCATTTAAACAAAGCGTGGTTTGGCAGATCAACAAAAACAACGGATACAACGGCGATACCCTGCAGTCGAAACTCTGGAGCGGCATACAAGCAGCCGGCAGGCCAATACGAAATATAAACCCCATTCAGGGAGGAAGCGCTTTGACTGGGCCCGATATGTATTTCTTATCCACCAATAATTTTGCTGTGCAGAGCGACACCATTTTCCTGATGCACATATCGGATGTACTGACCGATACCAATGCCGTCCTGACCATTGCGCCGCTGATCTCCGACAGATGTTACGGCATGCCCCCCAATGCAAACCAACCCGCGAACCAGACACTGGCAACCAATGATGCCCGCATACTGGGCGGATTTATCGAAAATGACAACATACAATTTGTAGGAAATACAATCGATACGGCATCGGGCATGGCCGCTTTTTATCATGGCATCATCCATGATGTATCCGTTTCGCCTTCGGTTCAGCTCGCTATTATTTCCGACACTGTTGAGTTAGGTTATCCCAGCATTTCATACGCAGGGGTAGCTGCCGGCGACAACTCTGCGATCATAACAGTGAACTATTCCGGCAAATTTACCTTTCCCGGCTTTGGCGCTGTTAATTATAACGGGAGTACCGGAACATACTCCTCACTGGGAAATTTAAGATCCGGAAACACCCATATCAACTTTTTTTCCGGAACGGATCCTGAACGCTGGGGCGACTATTCCGGCAGCCAACGAGTGTATAACGAGCCCGGCAAGGTATGGGTTTCGGGAAGCTACGGCAAAAAGGTCAGTACCTTCCAGAGGCTGAATGGCACATGGATAGCCCAACTGCAGAAGGCGGCGCCCAATGCCGGCGTGCAAAGCCATGACCTTGTCAGTGAGGCCGCAGGCATGAGTTCTTATCCGAACCCGGTAAACGACCTGGTTTTTGTTGACCTGTCGATACCCTACGATGCCGTGATTGACGTATGCCTGTATGATGAAACCGGCAGCCTGGTAAAAATTTTACTTCATGGCAAAGCCCGAAAAGGAAAGAATTCCTTATCCTTTAACACCAGCCATCTCAGCCGGGGAGTTTACCTACTGACCGTGAAAGATTACAAGAATCTTTTTCTGACAAAGAAAATCATTAAAGAATAGGGCGGTTTCTATTTGGGGAGTTATTTTCAAATTTCCTGACAAAGAATTTGTAAGTTTTTGTACAAGCCTGGTCAGAGCAAACCGTTATCACTTAACATTAACGAAAGCGACAATGCTCCTGACCTGAATTTAGCGCCTGATGTGGCAGCATATTTTCGCCAGAATAAAAAAAGAGCTTTAGAAATTGTGGAGGCACAATAAAGGCTGTCAGCAAATAGCAAACTTATGCAAAGAAAATGGGTATTCCTAAGGAAGATCAGGAACTATTATCACCGGCATTTATATAAAAATTTGGCGACTTATAGCAAACTACATTTTTCAGTGTTACTATTTATATTGTTATTCTGAATTTATGCAGTTTGGGGCTGTTTCATACAAAATTTACAACAAATTTAATTCTTGCGGACCAGCCATAACAAAAGTCCGAATTTAAAAAATATCTGTCCGGAAACAAATTATTAGTGAGAAAATATTGAGGCAACATCATGAATGCTCTTCCGGGCAACAACAACAGCAGGCATGTGGTGTAATATTCAACACCGTGCCGTACTTATCAAATTCATAATGGCAGCAATTCATCAGCATGTCCTTAAGAAGCTTTCTTGAACGCTGAATACGCGATTTGGCAGCTGTGTATGAAATTCCAACTTTTTGAGCATACTCCAACTGGCTAAGCCCGTCAATCTCCGTCATGCAAAGCGCCTTGCATTGTTCGTCCGACAATTGATCCATCATGCTGATCATATCGTTAAGGGCTTCGTCCATAAATTCATCAGACTGAGATTCCTGTTCCGTCTCCGGGTGCTGTTCTGACATCTGGCCCGTCCTTTTAGGCCTTCGGTAATAATCAGTAATAAGATTACGGGTGATCTGATAAATCCACGATTTAACTTTAGTTTCGTCCTTCAGCGTATCAATATTTGAATGTATTTTTAAAAAAACTTCCTGAAGCAAATCCTCTGCATCTGCCTTATCCGGAATTTTACTCCAAATAAACAACCGGAGATTTTCGTTCAGGTTCTGCCAGATTTTCTCAATTTTGTGATTCATACATTTATGGCTTGTGGTTTTAATTTAATTATGCCCCAACAGAATCGCCACCCCTGTATCAAAATTAAATAATATTCTGAATAATTTTTGCAGTGAAGGTAAATTTTCTGCGTCTTTTTTCAAAAGTTTCGTCCATGATTCGAAACAATTTGAAAAACCATGAAAAACCTTCAATTTTTAGTAATCGTCATCACATTAGTTTCAGCAAATTTAACTCAGGGACAAAATACCGATACCACAACTATATTAGAACCAGTCCCGTTCGAATACGATAACCGGCTGATAAAAATCAATGCCACCATCAACGACAGTGAAGAAAAACATGATTTCATCCTTGATTCCGGGGCTCCGACCTTTATCACCGACACCATCACAAAAAGGTACGATCTTGCATACGTTGGTTCCGAGACAGCTTACGATGCCGATGGTAATGTGCAAAAAATTCATTTTTATGATATTCCTGAAATCGGAATCGGAAATAAAAAGGTTGAAAGCACCACCGTGGCCAGCAACGAAAAAATTTCTTCCATGCCTATATTAAAAGGGCAGCATTATGCCGGCCTGCTCGGCGCCAATGCCATGAAAAATCACATTTGGGTTATAAACTATAATTGCCGGGAGATAACACTGGCCGACGATAAAGAAACTTTATCACTTCCAAAAAATTCATGTACCGCCAAAATGCGGCATGACGAATGGGGCCGCCCGATTATCAGTGCCACCCTGTCCGGAAAGGAAAGGTTAAGTTTTATAGTGGATGTCGGGTACAACGGCTCATTACTGTTACCAAAAAAATATTTTTCCAAACCTATATTTAACGACACACTGTCGTACGCCGAAAGTACCACCTTAAGCACCGGTTTTGCCACCGGCAACGCGCAAATGAATTACAAATTCCTGAATACAATTTCTATTGGAACTTTACAGGCAGAAAATGTAAAATCTTCTACCACCGGAAACAATAAGGACGCCCTGATCGGAAATGAGTTTCTGGAAAACTATATTGTGGTGCTTGACTTTTTAAATGGACAATTGACCTTTCTGCCGGCTGATGAGGAATGCAAAAAGAATTGCTGCTGAGGGATTATGTGATGCAAAAAATAAAGGTGGTTTCTCCGGGAAGAAAATGCTACCTTCAAAATGTTATAAAAAGCCATTTTTAGAGGGCTGTACCTATTTCTATTTAAAAATATTTATGGGTATAAGATTTTGGAGGAATTTAGCAAAACTGGAGGAAAAACATTACTCATTCTTAGTAACGGCACTTCGGGGTTTTTTCATTAAAAAGTGATAGACATTGCTATCCGGGCAAAGGTGCAAAATATTGTATATGTGTTATGGAAGCCACAAATTCAAAGCAAGGAAGGCCTACAAATACAGGATTTATTATGATTTGCAAGTGCAATCAAAGAAGTTTTATAATAATGAAAGATATTTTCAAGTGGAAAAAAAGCTGAATAAGCTGGAAACAGAAAGAAAATCCTATTATTACAAAGGCCAGCCTACAAAAAGATTAAAAAGGAAAATAAAACTTCAGCAGGATTTGGAAAGATTAGATTCTATTAGATTTAATTTTTTTTCAGAATATCTTATAAGCCATTTTTCATAATTATCTGTAAATTGCAGCTTCTTTCAAAAATCATATAAAATGAAAAAGCTATTTACATTATTGTTTGTGTGCTTTACATTGGTTGTAAATGCTCAAAATACTTCTTTTGAAGATAGAACTGAAGTTGTTACAATAGATTCTATATCAAAGAATGCTTTATATAGTGCAGCACAATCATGGTTTGCTGAATCTTTTAAAGATTCAAAGAATGTACTTGAAATTAGTGATAAAGAAGCCGGAAAGTTATTTGGCAAAGGCAAAGCAGCACTTGGAAATTTGCATGGGAATTTAAACTTTAATATTACTATCATTGTAAAAGAAAATAAGTATAAATATACATTTTCAGATTTCACATCAACTGATGTAATAATGACAAATGCTTTTCATTCAACTCCTACAAATGGGGTTAAATATTATGATTTCGGCCCTTTTAATCAGGAAAAACCAAATTTTCAGGGAACTTTACATTCCAAAAAATGCTGGGCAACAATGCAGCAACAATCCTTAATCATTATTGATAATTTGATTAAAAATCTAAAAGAGCACATGAGTAAGAATTCAAAATCTGAAAATGATTTTTAAGATTCAAAAACACCCCAAAATCAGAAATGTTTCTGCAATGTTTCTGCAATGCAAAAAAAATCCTTTGAAACCTTACAGTAACAAAGGATTCCTTAAAAATATTTGTACCCCGGGCGGGACTTGAACTTTTCTAATTCTATTTCATTGTAAAATATTAGTTATCTGTTTTTCAATATTTTATAATTATGATGCGAAGTCTAAATTGTTCCAAATTATCTCGATTTATCAATTTTCTGGGTACTCATTCTGGGTACCCACTTTTTTATTATCTTTGCTGCAAATATCAATGTTATGGCAAATATAAACTTTTATTTGAAAACAGGAAAAACAAATAAAGATGGTGAAAAATCAATCATCATGCGAATCACATACGGGAACAAACGAACCGTTATTTTCTTGAACCGCATGGTTCATCCTAAATTCTGGAGTACTTCTAAGCAGAATGTCCGCCCCAACAACAGACGGGAACCGGATAATAATTACGAAAAAATAAATGAAGCAATAAAAAGCTACCGCGACAAAGCCGAATATGCCATTGATAATGCTTTCAAGAAAAATCTCACCTTGTCAGACAAATATTTCAAGAACTGGTTTTCAAATCAGCAATCCGAAAATCCATACAAAGACAATGACTTTTTTAGTTTGTTTGATATTTATCTTGAAGCAATAAAACCAGGCCTTGCGCCAAATACGATAAAGGGATACACCACTGTAAGGAATTTTTTAGAAAAGTTTGAAACAGATTCGCACTATCTTCTGGATTTTAACTCGATCAATAACATTTTTCTTGACGAATTAAAAAAATATGCATTTACTGACCATAACTTTTCTCATAATTATTTTGTCAAGGTTGTCAAGGTATTAAAATCTTTTTTGCAATGGGCCGAGGAGCGGGATGTTAAGATATCAGAACATTATAAGAAATTTTCATTCAAGGAAAAAGACAAGGATATTATTTTTTTGACATTGCCCGAATTAATGAAACTGAATGACTATAAGTTTGAAACCAAACGATTGAATAACGCAAGAGACCTGTTTTGCTTTGGTTGTTATACAGGATTACGGATATCCGATATTGTCAGTTTGGAAAAAGAGCATATACAAGGAAAGAGAATCGTTAAGATGATACAAAAATCACGAAAGACATCGGAGATACCACTTAATAAATTTGCCTTAAAAATTCTAAAAAAACATTCAGATCTCCCGGATAGGCCATTACCAACAATTTCTGCCCAGAAACTAAATGTGTATATAAAAGATTGCTGCAAAATTGCCGAAATTAATACGCCAACCGTAACAACCATTTATAAAGGCGGCAAAGAAGAGGAACTAATGCTTCCCAAATACAAATTAATAACCTCTCACACGGCACGCAAAACGTTCCTTACAACCAGCATAATATTAGGTATGAATTATATGGCCGCCAAAGGTATCAGCGGGCACAAAAAAGAAAAAGATTTTAACAGGTACGTAAAAGTTGTTGAGGAGTTTAAGAAAAAGGAGATGGATAGGACTTGGGGAAAGGTAAAAATAAAAAAAACTAAATAGATTTAATTATTCCTTAGTAAAACTTTCAAAATAACTTCCTCAAATTTACGGATAAATTCGATAATT
>DAOQAF010000046.1:0-22551 GCA_035353775.1 Bacteroidales bacterium
CAAATAAGGCATATGCTTTTATTTTACTTTTTCCATCTATACTCTTATCACTGTAAGTAAACCATTCAATAAACCGGTTTGCTTTTTTTCCGGGAAATTCTTTACCCAATGCAATTATACCGTTGTAATCTAACATATCGGCAAAACGACTTTTACCGTCTGGTGCAAGAAACTTCAACTGGGTAGTAGCACTAACCACTTGGCTATTTTCTTTCTTTAACTTTGCTTTGAGGTATTTCCAATAATTGCGGGTTTTTGTATAGTCGTCCTGGTCGGTAAGCGCTGCAACAATATCCAACACCGAAAACCACCACTTGGCGTTTTCTTCATCCCAAACGGCTCGTACTTCGCGGTCGTCAAAGAAACGAATGGATATTTTTGTGTTACTCATAATTAAATTTCTTCTATTTTGTGGTTATTTTTTCAAAGCTATGATCATTTTTGTCTTAAAATAAAAGCCTGCGGTCTTTTGTTACAATGAACGCCAAGGCTTTTGTTACCCTATTACTGTTATTTTTACTATACTTTTACCATAGCAGCAATCCTTTTTTCTCTCTTAAACACACTTAATGTCAATACATTATGTTTTTAAGTTTTAACAGATCGGCTCATTTTGCCACCTTGCAATTATAACTTGGTGGCCAATACTACAGTTTTTTTGAAATGATCGACTTTTCCATCCAGCCCGAGCATTTCAACGAAAACGATGTATATCCCGATATTGGCTTTCAGGTTATTTTCGTTTATTCCATCCCATGAGTAAACGCTTTCGCTTGACATAAGCTCGTTGCGCACCAGGTATTTTATTAAACGGCCTTTAGAGTCATAAATAGCAATATTCACCATTTTGTCGGGGGTGTCGCTTTTGCAATAAATATTCAGGACGTCGTTGTACCCGTCGTTGTCCGGGGAGAATATTTCAAGGTCGAGGCTGACGGTGCCGTCTGTTACGGTATCCGCGATGAACTGCGAATTCAGGTACGCAGGAGTGCCAAAGCCGACAGGCTCTGCCGCCGAATGCCAGTTGGTGATATCACTTGCCGGGCGGTTGTAACTGACACGCTCGAGAGAAACGCCATCGGCAGAGTTAAGCAAGGGATAATTCATATCATCCGTATACGACATTTGGTCGATAACCTTGAGGTCGCTGTCGTTGGTCAGTATGACGGTTCCTCCATCATTATTCAGCGAAGGGAAAGATTCCATTTCAATGAAATTATAAGGGTTCGGGGTATAGTATTGGCTCTTCACCGCCTCGGGATCGGTACAAAGAACGGTGTATGAACCCGGAAGGCTCAACACATTATCAAACTTATCAAGGTCGGCATGGTTTATTATATTTTTTGATTCGGTCAATGAGGAAAGATTCATATCGGCAAAGTCATAAACCTTATCGGAACGATTATATATTTCAACAAAATCAACACCGCCCGCTTTGGGGTCAGCCAACACTTCATTTATTACCAAAGCTGCTGAATCCGTTGGGAAGAAAGGAATACCGAATTTTGCCGTTTGATTTACACTGATTTTATTCCCCACACAATCGTACATGCTATCGGTAACAAATAATGTATAAACTTTATTCATCTGAAAAGAATCCGCAAAAAATAATTCTGCGGATTTATAGGCAGGATAATCAAGGTTTATCGAGATGGGATTCCCGATAAGCTGGCCAGAATATTCAACATAATATTTAGAAGTATCGTTCATGGAAGCGCTATCCAGTATTTCGTTGAAATAAATTTTTACGCGGTATTTATCTTCGCGTTTGGCTGATGCCCTGACAAGTATGGGTGTGTTCAAGTCGCGGTTATTGGTGTCCAAAACCGAATTTACCATGCCGGGAGACCCGCCCCTGATATCGTTGGAGGCCCGCCAGTTTGACGCTTCGCCACAGGGATTTTGGGGATTAACCTGCTCAAGAGACCATCCGCCTTCATCTTTGACGTTATGATACCAGCTCAGGTTATATTCCACATAATGAATAATACCCTCATGGCTGTTTTTGAGAATTATTCTTGCGCCATCATTTGAAAGCGAAAAGGAGGAATAAGAAATGAATGTTCCAAGAGGAGAAAACGTAGAACTAGCATCCTCATCTGCTAATATCAGGTACCCATTTCCCGGAATGGAATAACCTGTTAAGGGCTTATTGGAACCGTTGATTTCTACGTTCCAGCCATCCAAATTTACAGGTAAATTTTTCGTATTGTACAACTCAAGATATTCGAATCCGTCAAAGCTACTTCCGGGGTTGGCCATTATTTCGTTGATAACAATATCGTACGGAACAGGATCGTATTTTGAAAAAACAAGGGTATCTTTTTTCATAATATTTCCGCTTGAGTCCCGGACATTATCAATTTCCAGGGAATAAAGAATTCCCTCTGCAAATAACGTGGAAAATGTCAGATGCACCTTGCGTAAATCAGCGGTGTCCCTGCTTGCCGTCAAAGGGTTTCCATAGCCCAAAAGCGTATAATTCCCGGTATTTTGAGATGTAGACAGGCCAACATTTTCAGAAAACAAAACATCAAGCCCCGTCATGGTAGAATCTATCGTAGCTGACTGTGCCGTGGGTAATATGGTGTCGCCAATTATTGATCCGACATAAAAATCATCGAAAAAATATTGATTAAATCTTGAATCAGTTTTGTACTGGCAGTAAACGCCAAAATAAGATGTGGAGGTAAAGGAATTTTCATTAAAAGATGCGCCTTCAGAAATATAACTTATTCCTGTATATGTGGGATCTGTGTAGATATTCCAGTTACCTGTTGAATCACGGGTGACCTTTATTTTCGCTTTAAGATTGCCTGGAAAACTTGTCGTTCCGGTAAAAAGCAAGGAAGCAACCGTTCCGGTCTTTTTGTAAAACTTTATATAATCAGCCGAGGTCTGCCCTACCTCTATGTAATAACCATTAAGACTTTTTCGTAAATCAGCACTATCAGAAACAATAAAAATCCTCACCAGATTATCAGCAGTCGGGTTAAAATCAAAATCAAGCAAAAAGCTCCATTCTGTACTGTCCATCATTGTGCTGGGCGTTGACAGATAAAGAGTATCGCCCAGGGTACTTCCGTTGGAATTCGGGCCATTGCTTTGCAAAACCTCATTATTAACGGCAAAGTAAGTACCCGTCCCTGACCAGGTAACAGAACCCGTAAAATCTCCGTCTGAAAAATTATCCTGAAATTGAGCCGAAACACACAACGGTAAAAAGAAAAGTATTAAAAGTATTTTTTTCATAATAATAAAATATCGTCTAAAGTATAAAAAAAAACCATCCCTGCAAATCAAGGATGGTTTATTTTTGATAATACAGGTTTATCTGATGATGGTCACCGTGCCATTATAATTCTGCTCTTCAACACAACCCTCTGAATCGCCATAATTTACCGTAAGGACATAATAATATACACCGTCGGCATCTTTTCCGCCATCCCACAGGGTGTTATCATCTTCGCCGTAATTGTTGGATTCAAAAACTTTTTTGCCCCAGCGGTTATATATTTTCATGTTGCTGCCGGGGAAATTTTCAAGGCCTTTAACCTTAAATTTATCATTTTGTCCATCACCATTGGGAGTTATGATATTATAGAGTTCCAACGTACAGTTTTGCGAAATTATATTGCGTGTAGCGGTAACGGTATTACACCCTGTAACAGCCACCTGCACATTGTAGGTAACTCCGGGAGTCAGGCAGCCGAATTCAACGTCGCGGGCGGTTTGTCCATTCAGGTTGGAAACGGGGTCTGTAGTCCACAAATAGGAATACGGATAGTTATCCAGCGGGTTGGCGGGGTCTGGGTCTTTTACTTTCATGCGGAAATAGTTAAAGCTGCAGATAGTTGAATCAGGGCCTATGGTAGGTTCGGGTTCGGGAATGATGGTTACCACACGGGAATCGATTATTTCACAATTATAACCATACTCTTCGGCGACAGTAACCGAATATGTCCCGCTTGTGCTGACTGTTATTACCTGAGAAGTGTCCCCTGTAGACCAATTATACTGAAAAACACTTCCGCCATTTTCGGCATCTAATGGGAAAGGTACTGTACTGCATGTATCCGGCCCGAGATCCGCAGAGGCTGGCTGTGCAAGAACCCTGATAAAAACAGAGTCCTGATCGAGGCATGTAAGTGTATTACTAATATTATGATTTTCTGCAGTAACAAAATAAATCCCCGTAGATGTTACCGGCTGAGTCTGTATATTACCCCCGGTCGACCATGTATATTCAGAAGCCGGGCCGGCATCCAGGACATAATTTAAGTTATTATTACATAAAGTAGTATCAGAACCAAGATCCACTTCTGGTGTTTGAACAACCTGTAATTGTAATGTCGTGTCGTATGAGCATCCGAAAATATCAATTACTTCAACGTTATATTCAAAGGTTCCCCCAGAATCAGGGATAACCATAATGGTGCTATCATTAATAATATCGAAAAAGGAGCCGTCCCAGATCACAGTATCAATAGGAACCTGATAACTCCAACCTGTGGGCAGCAAGGAAGGATCCAGGCTTAGTGACCACCAGAAAATATATCCGTTATCCTGGCCCCAGTTATCGCAGATTTCAAGGTTCCATGTCCCGTTTAAAGGGCATCCGATCAATCCCGAAAATGGATTGTCAGGAGTGAAATAGCCCGTGTGCGCAATAGTATCACAAGCAGGAATTGGTGATGTGCCTGCATCTAAGTTGTTTAAGGTACCTTGTTGTGAGTATACCTGAGACCATCCGTAAACCCATGGAGTACCGGCAATATTTGTTGCAGGGTCGCATAATGATCCGTCGGGTTCATAGGCATTCCCCAGAAATGCGGATCCGGAATGATCGTTTGCATCAAGCACTACACTTGTTCCATTCGGACAAATAATTCTGAAACCAAGATCTCCGGCGAAGGAATGCTCAATATTCATACAAACCGAAAGAATGTCAGAACCTGAAGTAATGGTTTGTCCGGGAATGAAAGAATTAAACGTAACATAAGTGTTGTAACAGCTGGGAGTACACGATCCGCCATCAGGGATAAAAGTCACGCTGTCGTATCGCTGACTTGCCAATTGCGTGGAAACAATAGGAGCAATTACTACGACGGATTGTGCGTTATACCCTAAGGTAATAAATGATGTGTCTGAAGAAGAGCACATATCGGGAAGCGGATGAATTTCCGCAAAGGGGCTTTGTGAAACACGAACTCTTGCGCCAAGGGCATTTGCGTTAGTACAGTTATGGTTATCTGTAACGGTCAATGAAACATCATAGCCCCTGACCTGAGTATAAGTATGATTAACAATTTGTCCCGTCGCGGTTTGCCCGTCGCCAAAATCCCATAAATAAGTGCAATTAGTGCTGTCCTGAGTATAGGAGAGTCCGTTTTCGGGAAAAGCAGCCCCGCTTCCACGTGCAGCAAAAGTAATCGTGTTTCCTATACAAATATCAACATAATTGGAATCATTCGGATGGGGGATTGTTAATGTGGGATGTAAAAGAGCATTAACCTCCTGACAGGGGATTATACAAATTACAGAACAGAACCAGCCGGTAGATACGTTAGCGGCGTTAGATTTAAAACGGAATGTAAGATCCCCGGAAACATTTCCTATGGATGCATCTACAAATGACGGAGGCATATTATTGTTATTATACTTTCCAAGTACAGGCTGGGAAGCATTACTACCATCATAAACAATTAAAGTATCACCGGGTTCCACATCAAAATTATTAAAGGTCATTTTAATGTGAGTATTCGTTACGTCACTCGAATTAAATGTCATTACAAAGTTTTCATTGTTCCCGTAATTGCCGCTAGCACCACCACTATCGAAAAAATCACCCATACATGCATTTACTGTTCCCTGAGCGCTTATTAAATATGTTTGAGAATAAATATATCCGCTTATAACAAAGAAAAAGAAGAAGATAATTGTTTTTTTCATATTACTTAGAGTTTTTGCAATATAACATTGGATTTTATTTATGATTCATATAATCTTTATAACCTGCTGAAATGTGGCTCAGGGGATAAAACACAAGGGCAATGCCTGCTTCTTTCCATAAATAAGTAGTAAAACTATTTGACGAAAGATTGAACTGATATTTCAGGGGGTTGAATTTTTCTTTTATGAAAACTGTTTCTTTAAAATATTCTTTTACTTGGGGATTGTTGTTTTGCAGCAATACCGTGTGGATATCCTCAGCGGATATTTTTTTATCCAGCGTGCTCAGGTCCACCTTGTAATACGAATGGTCTAAATAATAATTATAATACAGCAAAAGTTCAGACTGTGAGTTTTCCAATTCGCTGAGATATGCCTGATCAAAGCATTCCGAAAGCCGGGGGTCAGCCTTATACACCTGCTGCGCATGGAGGGTTCCGATAAGAAAAACGGTTAAAATCAACCCTGATAACTTTTTTATCATATTAAATCTGGTTTATTGTTTTTAATTTTATTGCTTTATAGACAACAACATTTTAAAAAAGGTTGCCTTAACTTCATATTTAAATAAACTCCTGCAAAAGTATTCATTTAAAAGATCATATTAATTTTTTTGGCAATAAAAGCACAATACCCGGCATTAATTTGGAATTATTCTAAATTATGTGTATCTTTGCCAGGGTTTTTATTACCAAATAATAAATGTGGAATATAAAGAATAAAATTTGTCTGATAACCGGCGCCACTTCGGGCATCGGCCTCGAAACTGCCATGGTGTTGGCAGGGATGGGGGCTAATGTGGCCATTACCTATCGCAATCATGCAAAAGCTATCGCAACCAAAGAGTTGATTTTGAAAAAAACCGGAAAACAGATTGAAACATTTTTCTGTGATTTTTCTTCCTTCGAATCCATAAGAAATTTTGTCAATGATTTTTTGCTGAAACACGATAGTCTTCACCTGCTCATTAATAATTCCGGTATTTATGAAACAAAATATCGAACAGGCCGGGATGGCATAGAACTTAACTGGACGGTAAACCATCTTGCTCCATTTCTACTGACAACTCTTTTGCTTGAAACCATAAAAAAAAGTTCTCCTGCCCGGATCATCAATGTGGCATCTGAATCGCACAGGGGCTCGTTTATTAATTTTAATGATATTGAACTTAAAAACAGTTTTTCCGGCATGAAAGCATACGGGCAATCAAAGCTTGCAAATATTCTTTTTACAAAACAATTAGCGAAAAATCTGGCTGATACGGGGGTCACTGTAAACTGCCTGCATCCGGGAATTGTGAAGACAAACATCTTTAAAGGCATGAACCGTCTGGCAATTTCGCTTTTCAAATTAATTATGATCAGCCCGGCAAAAGGTGCCGAAACCTCTGTTTTCCTTGCAACTTCAGCCGAAGTTGAAGGTGTGACAGGCCACTATTTTAAAAAGAAAAAGATCATTACACCTTCGGCAAATGCACAAAGCATGCATACTGCCGAAAAACTATGGCAGTTAAGTATTAAATTTGTAGAACATAGAAAAAAAAATATGGAAGACGACTCATCAAAAACAAAGTATTACTCTAACGGCGAAATTACCATTGTATGGAAACCATGCCTTTGCACACATGTAGGTTACTGTTTCACCGAATTGTCCGAAGTTTTTGATCCTATGAAAAGGCCTTGGATAAGTCCGTATGGAGCATCGACAGAGAGAATTATCAAACAAGTCGAAAGGTGCCCTACCGATGCCCTTACCTATTTTTATAACAATCAACCCCAAAAACAAAAAAATATGGAAAACAAAGACAAAGCCACCCAGACACAAATTGAAATCATTGAAAACGGACCCGCAATTGTCAAAGGAAATATCACCATAATTGATAAAAGCGGGCATGAATCCGAAACAAAAGAAGTTGTTGCGATATGCCGTTGCGGCAAATCCAAGAACAAACCCTTCTGCGACGGGTCGCACGTGACAAATCCGTTTGAATAATTTCTGTTTTAGAACTAATAATACCCTGAGTTTAGGTTAAGTACCATATGGTTTTATCCCAAACTCGGGTTAATAGTTAAAAGCGAAAAAATGAGATCGCTGTTTATTACCATAAAATTATGGATCATTATTTTATTAGTAGTTCCAGCCTGCAACACTTCTACACACCATAAATCAACAAGTATGGCTTCAACAGATAAAATCATACTAAGCGAAACGGAATGGGCCGAAAAACTTACAGAAGAACAATTCAATGTATTACGATTGAAAGCCACCGAAAAACCGTTTTCGGGCAAGTATTATCAAGTAAATGATAAGGGTATTTATTGCTGTGCGGCTTGCGGCAATGAATTATTTTCTTCCGAAACAAAATTTGATGCCGGCTGCGGATGGCCGAGTTTCTATGATGCCATAGCCGAAGACAAAATCGAGACAAGGCAGGATACGAGTTTCAATATGAACCGGACTGAAATCATGTGTGCACGATGCGGCGGGCATCTCGGGCACTTATTCGACGACGGGCCGGCACCTACGGGAAAAAGGTATTGCGTAAATTCAGTATCGCTGGGGTTTATAAAAAAATAATTGACCCTGCGGCACTGCCCAAGGGTATCAAATAAAATTATAGTTTTTCATTGCACTTTCGCCACAAAAAAGTATTTCATGTGCCGGACAGGTACAGATGTTAACTGAATGATATCGGTATTACTATCCTTTTGCCACCTAAGCAGGCGGGTGTTTTTTTTTATTTTCAAAATACTTGTAAAATTTTTTTTAAATTTTTGTAACTTTTTTTAATCATGGGGTATCATATAGACAACCAACAATTAAATGTCAAACAATTAAAAACCTGCACCATGAAAACAAAAGTAATTATGAAATCAGTCGCGCTGCTTGCAATAATGTTTTTTACCCTTTCGGTAAGTTTTGCATCGCCAAGCCCCCGCAAATCGTCAACAGATTTAAAAACCATTTTGAAAAATTCAGTGACATATCCTGAATTTGCCAAGGAAAACCAGCTTTCGGGCTTTGTGGTTATCTCTTTCACCATTGACGAAACCGGAAAAATTAAGATCTCAGAACTCAACACCAATTCGCTGTATTTTCAATTATACGTTGAGAAAAAACTGCAAGAAATTCAAATCGAAAATCCCGGCACCCATAAAGGAAAAACATACTACTACCGGTTTGACTTTGAACTGCTCAAATAAATATATATGTCAAACAAAGGCCATCTAAACAAAAAGCTGTTTGATCCTGATATAAACCCGCGAAATGCGGGTTTTTTTTATTTATGCCTTATATGTTGTTTAAAAAATTTTTATATAAAACTACTGTATTGATTTTCAACATTTCCTCCTGCCCTAAAGGGTGTGTTGAAAATCAATTTTACCTCGTGACTTGCGAACTTGAGGTTATGTTCCAAAGATCAAGTCCCCCAATAATCATTTAGGCCTGAGTGATACAAGATAATCATAGCCTGTTTTATAACTCTATGCGGTATTAAAAGCAACAAGGGCGGAAAATAACATTAGTGTATTTTTCGCCCTTATTTTAAAAGACAAGCTTTTGATAATTATCCAGGACTACCAGCTAATGAACAAGTTTAATCTTTCACAAATTTCTTCATCCAGTAGCCTTCTTCGCTTTCCACTTTCAGCAGGTACATTCCCTGTTCAAGGTTTTGCAGGTCAATAATTGACTTATACGTATTGAATGCTTGTTGAACAATTAATTTACCTTGAATATTGTATATCAAAATAGTCTCATTGTTATTCGGTTTTGAAAAACCTGAGATTTTCTCAATGGTCAGGTTGTCTTTTGCCGGATTGGGATAAACTGTAAACTGATTTTTCAAGTCGGCTGTTTCGGAAATCCCTTCAGGTAATGTGATGGAGATATCGTCAATATATAAATTCCAGCCGCTTAAAGTGCTGTAAACGTTGAAACCGAGAAAGTAATTTCCACTGCCATAATCATTCACATTAAAATCAGCCGATGCCAGTGTGTAGGTTGTATCCGTAATGTTGTCCAGGTCAATTATTGTTTCTGTAAATGCCGCGGTGGAAGATGGCGCCTGACACAGGTGAACCTTCAGTTTTTCCGGATAATTATAATCCTGTCCCTTATAATAAAAAATCAAACCATATAGTTGCCCGGAATCCAGTTGGATACATTTTGAGAACAACCAGTCATTTGCCGGTTCATTCGGATTAAAATTATAAATGGCACAACTCGAATTATTAACTCCTCCGTTATCATATAAAGACCAGGTGAAATAATCCGTGTTTTCATCTTCGACCAGCAACTGAGCATTCACTGCCTCATTTTCGAAATCAACAGTATAGGGTATTACAGCGGGGGTATAGTTTTCGGCCTGATGAAAAAGGGTGTCGTTAAATGAATTCATGTCATTACTCATGATGCTGTAAATTTTAAGATCGTGAATGGCCAGGGCAGACAGGTCGCATAGATTCACAAAAGTATATTCCATTTCTTCCAGTGAATTGAGAGAAAAAGGCAATGGTTCCGAATACGTGTTACCACCGATGGAGAAAGCCACCTCGGCGCTGTCAACGGTTTGCGTGCCATAGTTTTTCACAATTACGGTTACCTGCTCTTCGGTACCAAGTTCACAGGAAGACACCGGTGATAGTATGCCGGAAACGCCGACATCAGCATAATCGCAATGGCCGATAAATGGCACTTCTTCGAAAAGTCCTGTAAAATCATCGTCGTAAACAACAGAATTGCCGTTAAAAAAGATCTCATAATACGCCGGAGGCGACATGCCATCACCATAATCGTCGAAAATGGTAAAGCCATAGCAAAGGTTGGTGTCCACGCACATATCTGTGGTGTAATAAGCGCTGGTGTCTGTCATCACATCGGACGAACCATAAAGATCATACGTGTAATTATTGTATACCTCCCAGTAAGTTTCTGTGGGATAATTATCAGTTTGGACATCAATACTTATCAGCCCATTGCCTGTAATGACCCTGTAATAAGCGGTATCGTTACTTGTGTTTTGATCAGATGTATAGCTTGAGTTAAACTGCATCTTGTAAACCAGCGGCTGCGAAAAATTAAATGTGCCGGTAAATGTAACATCAAGCGTTGCAAAACTGTTCATCGCTGTGGTGACATTTTTATTGTAATCAACACCGTTCAGGTTCATATGCAGCGTGAAATTTCCCGAACTGTTCAACCCGTAATTTCTAAGACGGACTGTAATACTTTCGTTGCTGCCTAAGGTGCAGCCGGAGGATAAGACAGGAGAAATCACATCTTCAATACCCACATCGTTGTTAGCCACCACGGAAGAAAGATCGTAACCGAATAGGCGCTGGCGCTGTACAATGCCGCCCAGAGTGACCGTTCCCGCTACCAGGTTCGATTTAATAAAAAGGCCTCCCGCTATTGGGTCCATAAGGTCAGAAGCCACATCGTCGGTGCAGTCATGAATAATGCCTGTTTGTTCACCTGTCGAAATTTTGATCATCACAATATCGCAACCGTAACCGCCCTGGTCAAACACCCATAAATAGGGGCCTCCTGCAGTGGTATTGTCAAAAGCAGAGCCGTACATTCCATACAAATTATGATCTAACGCACTGATGGTATTTATAACGGTTCCTGACTGATTCACCAGGTAGATATCGCTGTCCCAGTCACCGACCCAAAAAGCGCTGTTGGTATTATCATAGGCAATATGCCTCACGCTGATATAGGCAGGACAAACAATAGAATCAACGATCTGATGCGTGGTAAAATTCATTTTGTAAATAACATTGGATGCGTCGGAACCATAAAAATATGTGCCGTCATAAGCCATGTCGCGGATGCCGGTAACAGGCAGCGCGAACTTCCCGTTATAAGTGCCATTCAGGTTATACACAAAGATGGTGTCAGAGTTCCATTGCGAAACGTAAAACTGACTACCGTCTGTTTCAATGCCGCTGCCGATCGTAACATCATGAGCAAACTGAACATCCCATATGCCGTTGCTTTTTTCCAGTCCCTTATTCTTTGACAATTTATTATCGGATTGTAACGATCTATTATCAGACCTTTTGAATTTTGAATCATCCCTGGATATTGTTATAGCTTTAAGGTCACTCTTCTTTTTTAAAGCAGGTGTTTTTTCAACACCCCGGATGACCTGGGGCTTTACTTTATTTTGTGCACCTGCCGTGAGGAAAGCCCCTAATATAATGGTTAAAAGAAATATTCTTTTCATCTTATGTTAATATTAAACTGAACAAATTAATAAAATCGGGATTTTACAGAACCACCCGTAATTATTTACCATTGCTTACAACGATCTTTTTACTTACCCTGGCCTGTGGTGTTTCTATGACCAGGCAGTAAAGTCCGTTTGCCAGCGGCAATGAAAGTGAAATCTCATTTTCGCCGTTAAAATCATCCTGAGCGCTTGTGTAAATAACCTTACCTAACATATCCGTTATGCAAAAGGCTTTCACATCGGCTGTTTCAGAAAACTTTATGCTGAACTGCCCGCTGTTGGGGTTCGGGAAAATCTGAGCGACATCTTCTTCAGGATCTTCGTATTCAATGCCGGTGAAGTCTTTAGACAATTTAACGTAGTTGGCTGTAAATCCGGGTTTTTTTGTCGTTGCGTTTGAGGTGAAGCGGACAAGCATTTTGCCTGAACTTGCAGTAACGGCACCGGGGATGGTCGTTCCGCTGTATGTTCCCAATAACGGATCAGAAGTGGTTTCTCCGTTGTAAATTTTAACAAAGTCAAGACCGGATTCTGTATTGAACGCTGTAAAAGTGAGCTGAACAGAACTTGCACCTGTCGGTTTGATAAGCCATCTGCAATCGGAGTTGTTATCATAATACTGGCTGCCGCTGCCATCCGTGATCGTGCCGGAATTGCTTGTCAGGGTAGTTGTGCCGGAACAGAACGATACCGTAGAAGTATAGGTCGCTGACCATCCTGATTTTGTTACGGAGGCATTGGTTACGAACCTGAGAAGCATTTTACCGCTGCTCGCTGTAACAGCGGCTGGTCTTGTTGACCCGCTGTAGGTACCCAATAAGGGAGCATTTGTAGTAGTTCCATTATAGATATATAATAAATCGTTTGCACTTTCTGTATTAAAGGATGAGAAAGTAAGTTTTACAGAAGCCGCATTCGTAGGCGAAATCAACCAGTAACAATCGGAATTATTGCTGTAATTATGGCTGCTGCTGCCATCGCTAAGCGAGCCGGTGGCTGCATTAAGGGTTGTTGTGCCATTGCAGTAGGTAGTAACAGGATTTCCGACATAATTGGCGCTCCAGCCTGCTCTGACAGTTGAATTATCAGAAGTAAAATGGATCAGCATTTTCCCTGAAGAAGCCGTTATTTGCGCCGGTAACGTGGTGCCGCTGTATGTTCCCAATAATGGGGAAGCGGTGGTTTCACCATTATATATTTTCACGAAATCGTAATTAGATTCCGTATTAAATGCTGTAAAAGTCAATGTAACAGAACCTGCATTCGTTGGTTTGATAAGCCATTTGCAATCAAGGTTATTGGCATAGTCGTTGGCGCCGCTGCCGTCGGTCACCGTGCCGGATGTGGCGGTTAATGTCTGCTGGCCGGAACAGGCACAAGCCGTGGTAGAAGGCTTAATTCCAATGATGGCGCCCACCGAAGAATTAAAGGAGTAAGAAGACGGGCTGAGTGCATTTAAATAAAAATAGCCATCGCAACTGCCACCCCATCCCCAGTTGATATGAAAATAATTGGTCGCGTTATAACCGTCACAAACAAAGCCGTGTCCTGCTTTAGCCGTTTCGTCATAGCCGTTAATCAGAACAACGCGGGATGCATCAAGTTCCGCCTTTATCAGGTTGGCCCATTGTATTTCGGTATATGATGTTTTATAAACGTATTGGGTGGTAGAAGCATATTTAAAGGTATTGACAAGGGCTTTTCTAACATCCGTGGTATATGCAGAAGACCCGTTGGGGCCGTAATCCATGTTGATAGAAACCCCTGCATGATACAGAAGTGTTGCTGCGGCCTGATTATTTGAAAGCAGTTTGTTTGGCATAGAAGCCCAGTCGTAGGTTGTGGCCGCAAAGTTGGCGGAGATGGTTCCGTAAGCAGTACTGGTATATGATTTTGAGCCGACTCCCTGGGCCGGATAGTTATAATATTTTAAAACTTGTGAAAAAGCGGTGGCAACACAGCCCGTCGGACATCTGCCGCATCTGGTAGTTCCGAGAGAAGCGTCGGCGGGGCACATGGCATTGTAGTAGCATCCCTGTGACCAGGTGGTTGTTGTCATGGGTGAAACAGCTATTGTTGCCTGTGTCGATTTCTGAAAATTAGGATTTTCATAAATAGCCCAGTCTTCGTTCACTTCATAATTATTACTACTTAAATCATCGGTTGCGACCTCATAAATCTGTTTGTTATACTGGTCGATCATCCAGTGAAGGCAACAGGGCAGATCATTCATATCAAAAACACCGGTAGAAGAATAACCCAGAACCGGCTTTATTCTTTCATCCGCAGCTACCATAACAAAACCTCCTTCATCCATATTGAAAACATAAAATGTGGGTACTTCATGAACATAAAACGTTTTTTCATTTAGCACCTGAACATTGGCAAGGGATTTTGTTTCGGTCGAAAAATTCTCATTATAAATGTTTTTAGCTACGGTTTTAGCTCTTTCTACAGACACGAACTGTGCCCACGAACCGGAAAGAAAAAACATGATTGCTAATCCGGTCAATACTGTTTTTAAATGATTTCCCAAAAAACTTTTGAATAGTCGATTTTTTTTCATTTGATTTTATTTAAATGGTTGATAATATGATTCTATAATTCTATGAGGCAGATAAGCTATTTGAAAATTTAAGCAAAAATAATCAAAATTGAGAATAAAGAATAAATTTTCCCGATACAAATGTTTATTAATGCTTTATACGATTATAAATTGAAAGTTTGTTTCCCAATAGCAACCGGTATTAAATCTATTTGCAAATATTTTCTTTGCGTTTCCCGGATGGATAGTTTTTCGTACAGCAATTCGCTGGATGAATCAAACATTTGGTACAATTCCATTGTAAAATTGTAAATGAACACCTGATCCCCAGCAAAGTTTTGGCTTTAATAAATATTTACAGGCATAGAATTACCGGCTTCATGATAAATCACTAATTTTGAACCCTAAAATACGGTGATGCGGCTTCAGAAAAATTATTCATCAAGGCGTTATGTTATATCTGCCATTTTTTTGGTTTTTGGAATTATTTTTCTGATCCGCCTGTTTTATATACAGGTGGTTGATGACACCTATAAATTATCTGCAAGGAACAACGCGTTCAGATATATTACCGAATATCCTGCACGAGGGCTGGTATACGACCGAAACGGGAAACTCCTGTTGTTTAATGAAGCCACCTACGACCTGATGGCCATTCCGCGCCAGATAAAAAAAGATTTTGACACCTTGAAGTTTTGTGCATTGACAGGAATTGATCGTGTGGCGCTGAGAAAAAAACTAAAAGCGGCGAAAACCTACTCACCATATCTGCCAACGATCATCGAAGAAAAATTACCAAAAGAAACCTATGGAATGTTGCAGGAAAAGCTGACGGAATACCCGGGTTTTTTTATTCAGACAAGAACGATCCGTAATTATCCTCAGCCTTATGCTGCCCAGATTCTGGGTTACATTGGCGAGGCAACCCCTGAACTGATAAGCACTGACGAATATTACCGTCCGGGTGATTATGTGGGGATTAGCGGCCTTGAAAAATCATATGAAGAAGACCTCCGGGGTAAAAAAGGGTACCACATCATCATGGTGGATGTTCATGGCCGGGACATGGGGCGCTACATGGACGGGAAATATGATCTGAAAGCCAAAGCCGGGAAGAAATTATATACCAGCCTTGATATAGAATTGCAGTCGTATGCTGAAAAACTGCTTCAGGATAAGCGTGGCAGCGTGGTGGCTATCGATCCTAAAACAGGCGGTATTATTGCCATTTCGTCAAGCCCGACCTACGATCCCAATATTCTTGTTGGACGCGACAGGACCAAAAATTATGTCAAACTGATCTCTGATAAAAACCTGCCCTTGTTCAACCGCGCCTTATCGGGCCGGTACCCTCCCGGATCAACATTTAAGCCATTGACCGGACTTATCGGACTTCAGGAAGGTGTTCTGAATACAAGCATTGCTTATCCCTGCTTCGGAGGTTTCCCTCTGGGAAACGGAAAAATGGTAAAATGTCATGGGCATTATTCTCCCATAGCGCTTCACGGCGCCATCCAGACATCGTGTAATGCTTATTTCTGTAAGGTGTTTAAAACAATACTCGAAAATAAAAAATATAAAAACACGGCGGCCGCCTTTAATGAATGGCGCAGGCAAGTACTGACTTTTAGCCTGGGAAAGAAGCTGGGTGTTGATTTACCGAGTGAATCCAGCGGGAATATACCTACCAGCGATTATTACAACAAGTATTTCGGAAAAAACAGGTGGCGGGCATTAACGGTAATCTCTCTGGCTATTGGCCAGGGCGAAATTTTACTTACCCCCTTACAAATGGCAAACTTTGCAGCTATCATTGCTAACCGCGGATATTATTATACCCCGCATATTGTAAAGGCAATAGGCAATGAAAAAGCATATACTAAAAAATACCTTAAAAAAAATGTAACCAGCGTGGACGCTCAATATTTTAATTATATTGTTGAGGCAATGTATGCTGTGGTTGAAGGCGGTACGGCACATAATGTAAAGATGGACAGCATTAAAGTCTGCGGAAAAACCGGTACTGCTCAAAATGCAGGAAAAAACCACTCCATATTTATCGCGTTTGCCCCCAAGGATGATCCACAGATCGCCATAGCCGCAGTGGTTGAAAATTCGGGATACGGCGCTACATGGGCAGCGCCGGTGGTCAGCCTGATGATCGAAAAATATCTTACGCACAAAGTAAAAAGACTTGAACTCGAAAAAGAGATCATGGAGTCGAAATTAATTGATAATAACCAATGAGCCGTTCGCGTGACACAAGATCAAACATCGACTGGGCACTGGTGGCCCTGTATGTGTTTTTTGTGAGCGTGGGATTACTGAATATTTATTCTGCAGGGTATTCCGATGAGTACAAGGGCTTTTTCGACTTTTCACAGGAACACGGCAAACAAATTATCTGGATCGCCGTTGCTTTGGTAATCGTTCTGTGTATCCTGATCATCGAAGCCCGTTTTTTTTCAACATTTGCTTATATCATTTACGGCCTGTCAATGCTCGTGCTTATCATTACATTATTTGTTGGCAAAGAGGTACACGGGTCGCGTTCCTGGATAATCATTTCTGAATCGATAAGATTTCAGCCGCTTGAACTGGCAAAATTCGCGACGAATCTTGTGCTTGCAAAGTTTTTGAGCCAGATCGGTATCAGGATACAGGATATGTCAACGCGTTTGAAGGCCTTTGCCTTTATAGCCTTTCCCGTGATCATGATACTGCTGCAGAACGAAACAGGTTCGGCGCTCGTTTTTGTTGCTTTTATATTTATTCTTTACCGAGAAGGGCTGTCAGGGAATATCCTGATCATCGGTTTCGCAACGATCATCTTATTCATCTTTTCTTTGTTGATCAACAAGTTTATCGTCAGTGGTTTTATCCTGGCCGTAGCCGTTATATTGTTCTTTTATATACGAAGAAACAGAAAGAATATTCTGACGTATTCCTTTATTGTTGCCGGGATCATAGGTTTTGTCTTTTGTGTAAACCTGATCTATGAACACGCGTTGCAGCCTCATCAGCAAAAACGTATTGATGTGTTATTGGGTAAAATTTCCGATGTGAAAGACGCCGGGTATAATGTGAATCAGTCAAAGATAGCCATTGGGTCCGGTGGATTTTTAGGGAGGGGATTTTTACATGGAACCCAAACAAAATACAAGTTTGTTCCCGAGCAAAATACCGATTTTATTTTTTGTACGATAGGCGAGGAATGGGGCTTTATCGGAACCAGTGTGGTTCTGATCATGTTTTTCTTTTTTATCATGCGGATACTTTATATTGCCGAGCGACAACGCTCGGCATTCAGCCGTATTTACGGATACGGCCTTGCCTCCATCATATTTTTTCATGTGCTAATCAACATCGGCATGACCATTGGCCTGGCACCTGTGGTGGGAATACCCCTGCCCTTCATCAGTTATGGCGGCTCATCGCTGCTCGCATTCACAATCATGCTGTTTGTATTTATTAAGCAGGATGCGAGCCGTATGCAGGCATTGTAAGAGTTGCAAATAATAGGTTTTTTGGGGGAAAGAAGATTGGCCCTTTAGTAATGAACAATCTTCACTGTTTTCGTCACATTATCATTTCCGGATTCCAGATAGTACGTACCCTTTGACAAATTCAATTTGTCAGCATTGATGTTTATGCGGTGTTTTCCTGCTGTGAATATCTTGTCTGAGATTAGTATCTCTTTCCCTATCACGTCGATAAGTTTTATTTTGAAATACTGATCGGAGCTAACCTGAAAAAACAAGGTGGTATTATCGCGGAAAGGATTGGGGTAAACAGAAAAAGCCAGATCATCTTCATTTTCGTCAAGACCGGTTGTTGCACTGACCACTACGCCATTTGAATAGCACGTATTTATTAATCCTGCCCCGTTTACAGTTTTTACACTGAAATAATATGTCTGTCCGTTGGTAAGCGTTAGCCCTGATTTTGTTACAGAAGTGTTCAGGGCATTATCTGTCCAGCCCACAACATTTGTGTCGCCCGGGCTTGTCCCTATGGCATACCAGTATCCCGAAATCCCCGAATTGGAATCGCTGAATGCAGCCCAGTTTGCCGAAAGTGTTGTCAGTGATGTGGTGGTGCTGATGTCGCTTCCTGAGCCATCATTAACAGAGCCGCATACCGGGATAGTCCAGTCAATGTTCAGGTTGTAATAATCGATAGCAGAAAGATTTCCGGCAGCATCGTTGACAATAGATTTTATCTTTGCACCGAAAGTGGCCGGATCCGGATTCTGGTAACGGATATCATTGGTCGGTGCAGCGCCGACAGTAACCGTAACGGAAGGATACCTCGACCGGTATACCTTTAGTTCATCAACCGATGCAACGCAATTTCCTGTACGAAAAGAAATATAACTTCCCGGGCCTGAAAGAGGGCTTGTGTCTGTCCATCGGCCAAGCAATACATCATCGCGGTAAACGTCAATTTTTCCGGTAATCCTGTCAAATATCACCTTAAGGTCGTACCATTGCCCGAATGTGGTTGTTATATTGTCCACGACCAGTGTCTGTGTGTAAACATCGTTCACCACTTTGTAAAACTCAAGCTTTGATGTTTCCTGACGAAAAAAGATGAAATATGAATTTCCGCGGTTGGTCAGGCTTCCGTTGTCGCTGAAAAAATGAAATCCGAAGCGGTGCTGGGTTGTTCCGGCAGGGTCAAGTTTAAAAGAAAAATTATAAATATAACTGTTCGAAAGATTTTGGTTTAAGGCAGCATAAATATTCGTATTGCTTACTGAATTATCCGTCTGAACAAGTTTTCCCTGGGTAACATTCCATGTCCCGCTACTGGCAGGCACGGCCCAGACAGAAGAATTATATGTGTCGAAATTATCGGCAAAGAAACCGTTTTGTGCATTGGCATGCCATTCGGTACCGTTGAAGTCAAGCACCTGGTAGTAACGTTTACTAATACCCGAACCGCCTGCATTGTCAGTGTCTGTAAAGTTGGCCGTGAAGTCTTGTGTTTGCCAGTTTCCGCTGACACTGGTAAGGGTTGTTGGCGCAACATGATCCGCAAAACATTGCCAAACGGCCTGCCAGCCCGTGCTCACAGTAGCTCCGTCCGATTTGAATTTCAGCGTCAGGGATGGCCCCGTAGAATTTATGGTTCCCGGACTATTTGCCCCATGATAAGCGCCGATAAGGGGTGAAGCAGTACTTGGCCCGTCATATATTTTTAATGAATCATAA
Source organism: Bacteroidales bacterium (assembly GCA_035353775.1). Classification (GTDB taxonomy): domain Bacteria; phylum Bacteroidota; class Bacteroidia; order Bacteroidales; family CAIWKO01; genus CAIWKO01. Next base: position 19,955 of record DAOQAF010000046.1, read on the forward strand.
TTTGCTTCGGTGTTAAAAGAAGAAAATGCCAGTGAGAGTGACGTGGCGCCTGTTGGAGCTATCGTAAAAGTATAATTTTCACTATTGTAATAATTCCGTTCCGGCCCACCCATGTCATAGATGGTGTCGGAACAGTTGACAACCGCGCAACTTGAAAATTTATCACGTATTTTATTCCATATATCAGTAAACCCATTATCATAACCTAATGCCCAAATTCCGATCCCTCCTATACCCCGCTGATTGACCATATCAAAACGTTTGCCTAAACTGTAAGCATCATTGATCCAGCATTGGTACCATTGTGTTCCTGACTGGAATGGATAATAAGGAGTGTATGATGTCGCATTCCATTGTTTGTTCGAATAATTACCACTGGTATTTGTCCTGACCACATTATATGTGACCGCGGTTCCCGAAGCGGTTGTTGCCGCGCCTGCGGCATCGCTTGCCGTAGCCCATTGTTCGCCGTAGTATGGCAAGGCTAAAATAAGTTTTGATGGAGGGACATTCTGATTCAGGTAATAGGTAACCGATTTTGTTAATGTGTAGTTATAGCTTGTAATAAAATTATATAAGGGATCGCAAGGGCCGGCAATGGAAGATCCTCCATAATAATAATTATACCCCATAATAATAAACATATCCACATAAGGAGCAAGTGCGCGTGCCGAAAATTTATTTGTTACCCATTCTACCGCCGGCAGGCAGAAACTAACCTGAGACCCGGGTATTGATGCATGCATCTGTGTGCAAAGGTCGATCATGAAGGTTTTAAAGTTTGCAGAATCAGAGCTTTTCAAGTCTTCAAAATCAATATTGACACCATTGGCTCCGCGGGTCTGAATGAGATTGATCAGGTTCGTAATAAGCGTTTGCCGTGCTGTGGAATTTGCCAGGAAAGAAGTTAGCTGGGACTGATTCATCAGTGTAACACAAAGATCTACTTTAACTCCGTTGGCAAGAGCCATATTTACAGCCGCATCATTGGCCCAGTTATGAGTGCTGATGGCGTTTCCTGTTGAATAATCAAGTTCATAAGAGAAATGACATAAATGTGAAAGCAGGTTCCACTGATAATTTAAGTAGGTAGATCCTGCCCAGTATGGATTCCAGCCATACACCACTTTATTTAATGTGCAAACGGTTTTCTGTTTTGGCAAGACTGTTCGTGTCATTCCCGGGTTTTCAGCTAAAAACAAGCTGTCCCATTCTTTTTCATTCTGGAAATTAAAAACACGGTAATGTTCGCTTTGTTCCTGATGTATTGATTTATAATGTGTAGAGCCAACACCCTGCGTAAATCCGGTATCCTGAGCCGGATCGCTCTGAAGCAATATCTCCTGTTCTGTTTTTGTTGCTGAACTTTTTGTGTGGGGCGCGCCTTCCATAGTCACCTGAGAAAAGCCCGACAATGTTGCTGAAACGAAAATGAAAAAAATGAATTTCTTCATAATATGGCTGTAATAGTAGGCCTGAAAATTAATATTTGATCAATCGTGCAGAAGTTGAAAATTTGTCCGAATATAGTTTAATTGTGTAAATATCATGAGATAATTTTAATTTATTTGAGTTTATTGTTATGCTATTATTTCCTGCAGGATAAATTTTGTCCGAGACCTGTATCTCTCTGCCCGGTATATCTGTCAGAGAAATTTTAACCTGCTGTGTATGGTTTAAATAAAAATTCAATGTAGTATTTTCGTTGAACGGGTTCGGAAAAACTGAAATTATCCGGCCAAATTCGTTTTCTGTAATATCTGTAACCTCGCTGACCAGCACTCCATCTGAATGACAAACATTTATTAGTCCTGCCCCATTTTCAGTTTTTACGCTGAAATAATAGGTCTGTCCGTTAGTAAGCGTTAGCCCTGATTTTGTTACAGAGGTGTTCAATGCATTATCAGTCCATCCGATAACATTTGAGTCGCCCGGGCTTGTCCCTATCGCGTACCGGTATCCCGATATTCCGGAGTTGGAGTCGCTGGATGCCGGCCAGTTTGCCGAAAGTGTTGTCAGCGATGTGGTCGTGCTGATGTCGCTTCCTGTTCCATCATTTACTGAGCCGCACACGGGTTCTGTCCAGTCAATGTTCAGGTTGTAATGATAAATCGCGGAAAGATTGCCGGCAGCATCGTTTACGATGGATTTTATTTTTGCGCCGTAAGTAGCCGGATCCGGGTTCTGGTAACGGATATCATTGGTCGCTGCAGCGCCGACAGTAACCGTAACGGAAGGATACCTTGACCTATAGACCTTCATCTCGTCAACAGAGGTCTTACAATGCCCCGTACGGAACGAAATATAGTTTCCGGCTATGGTGAGAGGACTTGAGTCTGTCCAGGTCCCAAGCAGCAAATCATCGCGGTAAACTGCAATTTTCCCGGTGATCCGGTCAAAGATCACTTTAATGTCGTACCATTGCCCGAATGTCGTTGTGATATTGTCCACGACCAGTGTCTGCGTATAAACATCATTTACCACTTTGTAAAATTCAAGTTTAGAAGTCTCCTGGCGGAAAAAGATAAAATATGAATTGCCGCGATTGGTAAGGCTTGCGTTATCGCTGAAAAAATGCATCCCGAACCGGTGCTGGT
>DAOQAF010000046.1:22651-27879 GCA_035353775.1 Bacteroidales bacterium
CGATTGGTAAGGCTTGCGTTATCGCTGAAAAAATGCATCCCGAACCGGTGCTGGTTGGTCCCCGACGTTGCCGCATCCATTTTAAAATAAAATTGATAGATGTAGCGATTCGAAAGGTTTTGGTTTAAAGCAGCATAAATATTGGTGTTGTTTACCGAAGTGTCCGTTTGAATAAGCTTCCCGCCGCTGACAACCCATGTCCCGCTACTGGCAGGAACATTCCACACGGAAGAATTATACGAATCATAATTATCGGCAAAAAATCCGTTCTGCGCGTTTGCATGCCATTCTGTTCCATTATAATCGAGTACCTGATAGAAGCTTTTCTCAATGCCTGTTCCCCCTGTATTATCAGTATCTGTAAAGTTTGCCGTAAAGTTTTGTGTTTGCCAGGTGCCCGGGGCGTTGATAACAGTTGCCGGTGGAGTTACATCGCACGCAGGGATAGTAAATGATGGCCCCGTAAAACTGCCGTTGCTGTTGGTAACCCGCCAGTAATAGGTTGTTCCGCCCTGAAAAACAAGAGGAGTCGTCCCGTTGGTATGATCAACAAATCCGGCAGGACCGGCACAGGATGTTGTATTGGAAACATATTTCAAAAAATAGTTTGTAAAATTTGAAGATGTTGAGATATCTATGTGCCAGTTTGACCCTGAATTTGTCCATGAAAAAGCAACATTGTTGCTGGGGCATCCGGACAGTGTTGCCTGGAGGCTGACCGGATTATTTACAGGATTGTCGAGACAACCTACAATGCCGATACCCCCTAAGATATTGACTTCGGTCGTACCTATAGTATTGATTTGTGCCAGGGTAGGAATGGTTCCCTGTCCATAACCCGATTGCGGGAAAACAATATAATCAATGATCGCTGACGAAGTGCCTCCCGTCCTGGGATTTGAATTAATTCCTATTTGTTCTGCCAGATAAATGGACCCTTCGCCCAGGCTCCCGGAAGGGCCGGCATCCGCATAAATCGCGTAACAACCGAGTCCTGTGGCCGTGTTATAAACATATCCCATATCTCCTATATGAATAGAACCGAGAGATACAACCGCTGAGGGTAATACGTAAAAAGGTACAGTTTCAGAATTGGTGTATCGCAATGGGTTTGTACTGCCATAAGCAGAATTAACCAGGGATGTCGTTGAAACATACATTCCGGGATAGGGATCACCGGCGCCCTGAATAATCGGATTTCCATAACTATCAGTAACAACGCCCCACCAATTACCGGTATAGCCGGCATTGGCTGTCCAGTCCAGCCCGCTATTGTTGGGGCCATAGGCACGCGGGCTTCCATCGGCATCTATATACATCTTCGCCCTGAACATGATGGCCCCTGAGGGGTTGTGGCGGTAAACATTAAATCCTTCAATGGTCGTTAAAAGTGTCATGTCGCAAGTTACAGTCTGTGCTTGCAAAAAAAATGTGCAAAGCGACAAGAGAAGAACGATGCTTATCTTTTTAACAGTTACTACCTTCATCTATTAAATATGTTTATATTGGTATTAACAAATCACTTCACCGGATTCAATCCCCGTATTAATGTATCAACTTCAAAATCTCATAAAATGAAACATCTGAATCCATGCCGTAAAAATTCAGTTTAAACGTATAAAAACCCTGCTCCAGATGATCCGGAAGAAATTCCATCGAATGTATTCCTTTAATCTGAACATCATTCACTAATTCCGCCAGAAGATTGCCGCCTGCACTATATACTTTGATGGTAACCAGCCCTTTTTCAGGTAACGTATAAGTCAGGGTGACATTACCCTTGAAGGGATTGGGATATCCTGAGAAGTCGCATCTTGTCTGAGTATTGTTGTCCTGAACAATGATGTTGGGCATGATCAGGTAAGCATCATCATTTTTTTCTCCAAAGCTGTTACCAAAAACTCCTGTTCCGGACAGTTCAAAATCGAGTTCCCCCTGAGGCAGATTTTTCAGTGGGCGGAATCCCAGCCTGAGCACTTCATCACCTGCCGCTACATCATAACTAACGGTTGTAGCAAATACCACACGGATGATACCGTCTTTGTCGGTTACTAGCAGGTCATGATCACCGGCCATGATCTCTTCTATGCAGGGATTAATTTTTACCGGGCGGTTTTTATTTACGCCATCAGGCATCGAAACATTCACCAGGCGGTAAGCCCTGTCCGGATAATACAATTCCAGACCTAAAGCGGACAAATCATTCATTTTGGAACTGATACGCAATGGAATTTCAAAATAAGTCAGGCCGTTAGTAAAAACATACTCGCCGGAAACCGAAATAATATTTTCTGTCAGTGCTTTCGACAGGCTCCAGGTGGTCGCCGAATCACGGTACCTGATGCTTGACGCGTTATAGTCGCCGTATGCAATAACAGGCAAAACAATATTTATATCCGAACCGGCAACAACAAGGGCGGTGTCAAGCGCCACCCAGTTGCCTTTCGGGAAATTTGCCGAAGGTACTTCCGGAATGCCGATCTTGGTCATTAACCTGGAAATATCACCAGCGGTAATAAATAAGTTGTTGTCCACATTGCCGGCTTTCTTATAAATGGCGGAGAAATTCCGGGAGGAATCTATATTTACATCGTGGCCTATTAAATATTTCAACAGTACCACATCAAGAACATTCACGTCATTGGCCCATTGCATCGTATCCGGGGTATACTTATCGTAAGACAATACGTAATTACCGTTAGTTACAAACGGGATCTGGAAAAAGCCGGATTCGTCGCTTGTATCACGTGCTATTTCGGCTCCCGATGCCTGGGATTTGAGGATAACAATTACGTGATCAATATCATAAATAGCAGGATTGTATGTCGCAGGATTATTTTGTGGGTTTCCGGTATAGGCCCTGCCCGCATAACGGGTTTTTCCCCTTATAGCATATCTTCCCTCAACCGTTATTATATGAGAGGCGGTATTTATACAACCCCCTGAAGTCAAGGAATAATAAATAACGGATGTTCCCGGAGCCATACCTGTTAATGTTCCCGTTTCCGGATCCACAGCAGCAACGGAGTCCATAGTACTTGTCCAGACACCTCCCGGGGTGGTGCTGACCAGGGTAATTGAATCACCAACGAACACATTTGAATTTCCGGTTATAGTTTGCGGTTCAGAAACGGTAACAGCCACTGTGGTCATCGCCGCAACAGCGGGGCATCCGCCCGAAGCCGGTATCGTATAAGTTACAGCGTATGTCCCTGGAATACTTGTGTTGGGAATAACGGCTCCCGTGGCGCTATGGATGTCAAGTCCCGATGGCGCTGAAGTAAAGGTTCCGCCTGAATACGAACCGGTTCCGCCCAGATTTACTGCTTGTGCAGTATTTACTGTTTCGCAGAATGGTGTTCCGGAATAGGTGATAACAGCTGTAGGTGTTATATTAACTGTAACCGGCAGAGCAGCCGCTGTGCCATCGCCGCATGCATTATGGCCTTTTACGGTAATTTCTCCAGAAATTGCCGATGTGCCGTAACTTACAGTGATGCTGTTGGTAGTGCTGGCCCCTGTGGCTCCCGTGGGCAACGTCCACACATAGGATGTGGCATTGGTTATGTCCGGCACTGTATAGGTTTCTGAGGACTGACCCTGGCATACCGCAGCGTTGCCGGTTATGGTTCCTGCTGCGACAGGTAAGGGATTGACCGTGATTGACTTTGATGCGGCCACGCCGTCGCCGCAGTCATTGTGTCCCTTAACGGTAATGGTTCCGGATACTGCCGATGAGCCGAAATTAACGGTGATGCTGGTGGTTGTGCTGGTGCCTGTGGCGCCCGAAGGCAATGTCCACACATAGGATGTGGCATTGGTAATAGCCGGCACTGTATAGGTTACCGGGGACTGACCCTGGCATACCGTGGCATTGCCGGTTATGGTTCCTGCTGCGACCGGTAAAGGATTGACCGTGATTGACTTTGACGCGGCTACGCCATCTCCGCAGGCATTGTGTCCCTTAACGGTAATGGTTCCGGATACTGCCGATGAGCCGAAATTAACGGTGATGCTGGTGGTTGTGCTGGTGCCTGTGGCGCCCGAAGGCAATGTCCACACATAGGATGTGGCATTGGTAATAGCCGGCACGGTATAGGTTACCGGGGACTGACCCTGGCATACCGTGGCGCTTCCCGAGATCATTCCTGCAGACAAAGGCAAAGGATTAACGGTAACAGAAAGAGAGGAGGCCGTTCCGCTTGTGCCGCAGGAATTAATGCCCTGAACAGTTATGTTCCCCGAAACAGCTGCTGTTCCGAAAGCAACAGTAATGCTGTTAGTAGTGCTGGTACCTGTGGCGCCATTGGGTAGCGTCCATGAATACGATGTAGCGTTGGTAATTGCCGGAACCGTATAAGTAAGCGCTGTCTGCCCCTGGCATACCGTAGTGCTTCCCGAGATTGTTCCTGCAGTAGCAGGTACGGCACACACCCATTTTACGGCATCAAAAGCCACCTTCTGGCTCTGGATCCCCGATCCATCGCCTAACCTGACATAGTGCTGGTTGGCAGGATTGAACAAAAATGATCCGAGAGAAACCCATTGTCCGAGTTGTGTAGCCTGATTTTTGATGACAGTGGTACTGCCCCCGGAATAATACACCTTGTATCTGGCCGAGGTGGCTGTAACATTAGTAGAATTCGGCACATAAGCCGAAACGGTATAATAGCCGGTAGTGGTCAGAGTGGGTGTCCAGGTAACATAGCAGGTGTCGAGGGCAGTGGCGGCACTGGTAAGGGTCCACCAGAAATGCCCGTTATATCCGCCCGAAATATTATCGCGGAAGTATCTCATAAGGCTGACACCCTGATTGTACAGATAAAAGCCGTGATTATAATACACATCATCTATAATCGTATTGCTGTATGTTGGCTGTGTAGTTTCGGATGATGCCGACCACGCCATCGAATTTATGTTCTGGTATCCGTTATTATAACCCGGCCAGTCATAATATGAGTTTTTACCATAATAGTTCGTATAACCATTATTTTTGTTTCCGTATGGGTCGTTGTAGATTATAGTATATTGGCCGTTAACATAGCCTACCGCCAGGGTGAGGTGTCCCGCAGAGGTAATAGTGCTGCAAATTGAAAAAGGGTAATCGTTGTTGATTTCAGCCTGCACATCGGCAAAGGTGGTGGACGAAGACCTGACGGAAGTCATGCCATGGTTTTGAAAATAATTATCCATATAAGAACTGGGAGAGCCCAGCCCCCACATATACC
>DAOQAF010000047.1:0-27242 GCA_035353775.1 Bacteroidales bacterium
TTTTGTATTAAAGCATTTCTGTTTTTTGGGGAGAAGACCAGATGAACATAGAATTGTGTATATGTATCTGCCATAATTTATTGTTTTAATATTACGGTGCTTTGCACCTCTATTTATTTTGGTTTTTTCTGGTTACAAATATTTTGGTGCTCTGCACCAACATTTGCTTGGTGCCTAAATTAATAAATATTAATAATATTTAGGTTAAATCTAATTGATATTTTTTTATGAAACAACTTTTTTAAAATTCTCAGGGTCGGTGTCTCCTTCTGAATTGATGAGCAATACCGATGTTTTGGGGTTAATACCCAGGTCATTGCGTAATGCTGAAAATTTATCTTCTCCGAACAGTGCCAGCAGCCCTGCCATCCCTGACGATCCGGATTCTCCTGATATTATCCGGGGATCATTTTCCAATGGATGATAATATTGCCGCATGGCTTTTTCCGCATAATCATCACTGACCGTCATCATGTAATTGACTCCCTCGCAGATGTAATCCCAGGCAAGGAGCGACACGCCGCAGTTTAGCCCGGCCATGATGGAATTGTAATCACCTTTTGAATGTACGGGTTTACCGTTTTTGACGGATTCCATGAAGGCATCGGCACGGGTGGGCTCCAGGCAAATGATCTTTGGACGGTTTTTTCCGTATTTATTTGTCAGGTACCAGGTACCGGCAGCAGCAAGCCCGCCAACACCGGCCTGCAAGAAGACGATATCTGCCCTGCATTCGTTCTGCATGTTTATGATGTTATCCATCTCATGGAAAATGGTTGAATAACCTGCCATGATAAACTGAGGAAAATACATATACCCCGGATAGGCTGTGTCGGAAATGATGATCCATCCGTTGGCTTTTGCATCGGCATCCACGCGGCTTACACATTCGTCAAATGTCCCGTCGATCAATACCACTTTTGCACCCTCACTTTCAATATTTGTTATCCTTGATGGAGCGGTATTGGCGGGCATATAGATCACAGCATTCTGTTTCAGGATACGGGCTGTCCATGCTACGGCCCGTCCGTGGTTGCCGTCGGTGGCGGCACAGAAGGTAAAGGTGCCCAGTTTTTGCATTTTCTCCGGGTTCTTAAAATCAAGAACAGAAAAATCAGTTTTTAATTTATTTTCCCACATTGATTTCAGAAAACGGTAGATCGTATAAGATGCCCCGAGAGGTTTGAACGCCTTTACTCCAAAGCGGAATGATTCGTCTTTAACATAGACCGAACCTATCCCTAACTTTTGTGCAAGCCCGTCCAGCGAGTGCACCGGCGTAGGCTCATAGCCATCCAGCGAACGGTGAAACTTATAAATATCATCGTTCAAGAAAGCATTCTTTTGATTAGTCCATCCCGGGACCTCTTTATAGAACGGGTTTTTGAAAAATTCGCACATATTTACAGGTTTTTCAATACGCCGCTGCGTTCGTTGAATTCTTTGATCAGTTCATCCCAGCCGGCAACCTGTGAAAAAGTATCCTGCCAGAAATTTTTCCTATACCATAGTTCATTGATTTCTTCAACAGTTTTGCCCTGCTGTTCCACCCATGTGAAATATTTCAGGTTATGTAAGGCTTTTCTATCGTAATAAGTAAATTCTTTCAGATTGTCTATGCCGGTTCCGAGCAGGCACTTTTCATGATCTTTAGTAGCCTGCAATGCAGAATAGGCGCCTTTTTGTTCGTTAAGCTCCGCAACACGCGACTGGTACATCTCAGCAGAGTCCGTGGCCAGAGAAATTATCACATCGTCGGAGGTCATCTCGTAATATTTGGCTGCTTTTATTGCCGACAATAAGTTACCGATTCCTGAAATGCCGATCATCTGCAATTGTTTGATGAACTCGTCTGACACGCCGTTATCACTCAGGTATTTTTTTCCTTCGGCTTCATTGAAAAGGCGGAGTATCCTCATGCAATCTTCGTCGTCAATGGCGGTGACCATGTCGGTGTTTTTGACATTGTGAACCCAGGGAACATGCTTGTCGCCAATACCTTCGATACGGTGAGCGCCAAAGCCGTTTTGAAGAAGGGTAGGGCACTGCAGGGCTTCTGAAGCAACAACTTTAACATGAGGATAAATAGTCCGGAGGTAATCGCCGGCGCCAATAGTCCCTGCCGAACCGGTGGCACTAACGTATGCTGCAAGATTGCCCCCGGTCATTCTCACGACCTCTTCGACAGCTTTTCCTGTTACATGATAGTGCCAGCAAGGGTTGCCAAACTCTTCGAACTGGTTGAAAATGATACAATCTTTTCTGTTTTTCTTAATATCCCAGCAGGCGTCGTAAATTTCTTTTACATTTGATTCGCAGCCTTTGGTAGCGATGATTTCGGCGCCGATCTCTTTCAGCCAGTCGAAACGTTCCTTGCTCATTTCTTCGGGGAGAATGGCTACTGCGGTTACTCCCAGCAAATAGGAGTCGAAAGCTCCGCCACGGCAATAATTGCCTGTGGAGGGCCATACTGCTTTATGATAATTCGGGTCGAACTGGCCTGTAACAATACGCGGAACGAGGCAGCCGTAAGCAGCGCCTACTTTATGGGCGCCGGTCGGGAACCATTTCCCCAGTAACAGCACGATACGGGCATCAACACCCGTGATCTCCTTCGGAAGCTCCAGCGAGTTGACATTTCCGTATAAACCTCCGGAAGTTTTGGGCTCATTTTTCCAACTGATGCGGAATAGGTTCAGCGGATGCAGCTCCCATAGGCCGATATTTTTCAGCTTGTCTTTTATTTTTTCCGGAATAAGATCCGGGTTTTGCATCTGTTCGAAAGTAGGAAGGATGATACCTTTTTCTTTTGCCCTGTTGATAGCACTTTCAAGATATTTTTCGTTAACGATTTTTTCTGTCATGATTCTTCTTTTAGGTTATGTTCTAGTAGAAATTTTTAAAATAAAAGTTCAAAATTAAAAAAAATATACCATAATAGAACTTACTCCTGAATACATTTTAAAAAACTATGTATTTTTGTATCCTAAAAAATAATAATTATGAAAAAACTTTTTTTGATTTTTGCATGTGCCTGCATGTTTTCTGCATGTGGCGGTGGCAGCAGTACAGAGGCCACTAATGATACTATCGTATCACCTGAATTGAAAGAAATTCAGAAGACTGCTGATGATGTAAATGCGGAAGCAGAACAACTGAATCAAAAAGCGGACAGTTTATTGAACAATATTTAAAACATTTTAAACATGAAAAAGTTTTTGATCACATTACTCATCACAGGCCTGGTCTTCGGCACCCAGGTATATGCTCAACATGGACACAACGGGCTGCCAAAACCCCCTGTCCCTGGGAAAACTCCGCCAAAGCCTAAACCCTTTCCCGGACAACCGCCAAAACCGAATGTTGTAAAGCCGAACAAACCCGTTCCTCCACCTGTGCCACCTTCTGATCAGGGAAAGGGACAGGATAAAGCCAAGGACAATCAAGGCAAAGGCAACGCCTATGGAAAAGACAAGGAAGGCCTGGAAGGAAAGGAATTCGGGCAACACAGGGCTGCCGAAGCAAAATCAAAACAAGAGGCTATAACGGTTTCCGAATCGAAAATTGATCAGACAGTCAAGACTAATGAAGATACCCGTACTAAGATCAAAGAGGCAAAAGAAAAGCTTGAGCTGAAGAAAAAAGAAAAGAAGATAACTGATGCTGAATATGCCAAAAAGAAAAAAGAACTCGACGATCTGGAAACCCAGGTAAATGAACTTGATAAGAAAAATGCAGAATTAAAAGGCAAACTCAGCAAAGAAAGTGAAGTGAAACAAAAATAGTTTTTGAATAAAAATTTTGAGAGGGGCTTTATTTTCGGATAAGCCCCTTTTTTTATTCTATTCCGGCGATTAGGATAATGGCGATGATAGCCAATACGATTCCGATGATGTTTGTTTTGGACAGTTTTTCACGGAAGAAAAAATACCCGGTCAAAGCAGCAATACTGACAATGCTTGCGCTGAAAACAGGAACAAAAACACTCACATCAAAATAGCTGAGACCGACAAGAAACAAATAGGTCGCAAACCAATTGAAGATTCCCAGTATTATTCCTGCAATAATGTTTTTAAATTGTAGTTTTTCCTTTTTTCTGAGCACTAATGCCATCAGTATCAGGAAACCAATGACCAGCGAAATAAAAAATGCGGTGATGAGAAACGTCGTGTAATCATTACGGATATAAAGTTCCTGGGCTATTTTAAAAAAACAGTCGTTCAACCCATTGCCAAAAAACAGTAAGATGGGCAATATCAGGTATTTGATCCTGGTTTTTTGCTGCGATGATCTTTGCAGGGTCAGGTAAAAAGCTATCAGGGCCATGATGATCCCGCTTATTCGTATCCATGTGATCTTTTCACGGAACATTAAAAAACCCAAAAGTACCGGAATGATGACAGACATTTTACCTAATACGCTGGTGATGGCAATACCCGCCTTTTGAACTGAAAAAGCATAAATCAAAAAAGTCAGCATCAGCATCATTCCCGAAATTACAGAAATGTTGAACCAGGGTTTATCAATAACTGTCTGAAATGAGATGTTTTCCTGTGTGGAAAAATAACCTGAAAGAACTGCTACAAGATAGTTGACGGTGATCGCCTGTATATTGCTGATCTTGTACCTGTCGAAAAACTTGAACAGGATAAAAATGATGCTTGAGCTGAGTATGGCAAGTATGAGATAGATCATGAGCAAAGTTTGAAGCTTGCAAAAATAGAATAAATTAACTTTAAAACTGATTAAAATCAGGTGCCGGAAATACAATATAAAATTGTTGCTTGTATTTGAGTAAAAGTATTTTTTGTATCTTTGCACCTCGTTTTGCGGATGTGGCGTAATTGGTAGCCGCGCCAGACTTAGGATCTGGTGTCGAGAGACGTGGGGGTTCGAGTCCCTTCATCCGCACGTAGTAAGGAGGAATGGATTGATTTTAAGTTTTGATAGCGATCGGGACGAGAAGCCTGCAGGCTTTTTACCTTTGGCGGAAGTTCTTTTAACCCTGCTGTGACTGACAGCCACAAGGTGGTTTTAATATGATTTAACCAGTAGATTATCAATAATATATTAATAATAATTTCAGATGAATATAGTACAGGAAAAAACAGGAGATTTGACGGCATCGATAAAAATTGAACTCGAACCCGCCGATTATCAGGAAAAAGTAGACAAACAACTAAAGGATTACCAGCGCAAAGCCAGCATCCCCGGGTTCAGGCCCGGCCATGTTCCTTTCAGCCTGGTAAAAAAAATGTACGGGAAAGCCCTATTATATGAGGTTGTGAACAAATTATACAGTGAGGCACTGTACAAATATTTGGATGACAAAAAACTTAATATCCTGGGAGCGCCCCTTGCCAGTGAGGAAAGGAACCAGCCAATCGATATCGATAATGAAACCAATTTTATTTTTTGGTTTGATATCGCATTTGCTCCTGAATTTACAATCGACATTTCGGATAAGTTAAAAGTGGATCATTACAGGATACGTGTTACTGACGAAACGGTTGATAAATACCTGGCAGAAATGCGTAAACGTCATGGTACATATGAAAACGTTGATACTGTTGAAGAAAATGAAATGATCTCCGGCGAATTTGCAGAATTGGATGAGAATGGAAACCTGAAAGAAGGCGGTATTAAAAATGATTCGTACATTTACATGGAGCATCTCGAAAGCGAAGAAAAGAAAAATAAACTCATCGGTTTGAAAACAGGTGACTTTGTTGATCTCGATCCGAAAACAATTGCACGCAACGAATTTGAAGCTGCTTATTTTATCGGAAAGAAAAAGGAGGATTTAAACGCAATAAATTCACTATTCCGTTTCACTTTAAAACAGATCACCCGTAATAAAATAGCCGAACTGAACGAAGACTTTTATAAAAAAGTTTACCCGAACGAACATATTGAAAATATTGATCAGATGCGGGAACAGATCCGCAAAGATGCGGTTGACGGTTATGCAAAGGAATGTGAACGCAAATTTGTGAATGATGCTTCTGAGGCTATCCGCAAAAACACCCCGTTCGACCTGCCCGAAGCATTTCTGAAAAGATATATGCTGGAAACAAAGACCGATGAAAAACTTACGAAAGAAAAGATTGAAGAAGATTTTGAACAGCACAGAGACCTTATCAAATGGCAGCTTATTGAGAATAAAATGATCAAGGAACATAATTTAAATGTTACCGAAGAGGAAATGCGTGATTTTATCAAAGGTTATTTCCGTAAAGCCAACGAACATGAGCATGATCACGGGGAAGGACAGGAGCACGAGCATCATCATGAACCGGATGAAAAATATTTTGACCAGATCGCTGATACTGTCCTAAAGAATGAAGAAGAGGCAAAACGTATCAGCGACAAAATATTTGATGATAAATTTCTGGAATTTCTGAAAAATAAACTGACAATGAATTTCGTTGATGTAGATTACGATGAATTTGTAAAAATAGTATCCACAAAAAAACAATAATTATGGATTCCTCAAAAGAATTTCGCAAATATGCCGTAAAACACCTTGGCATCACAAGTTCGCAGCTTGATAAATTCAGCACAACTCAGGATATGACCCGCACTATTATTGAAGAGCGCCAGGTCAATTTCCGTGAAGTCGATGTGTTTTCAAGGCTTATGATGGACCGCATCATTTTTCTTGGCACTCCTATAGATGATTATGTTGCTAACATCATCCAGGCACAGTTGCTATTCCTCGAATCAGTGGATGCAAAAAAAGATATTCAGATATATATTAATTCCCCGGGAGGTTCTGTCTATGCCGGGTTAGGTATATATGACACCATGCAATATATCACATCCGATGTCGCGACTATCTGTACGGGAATGGCTGCATCTATGTCAGCTATTATTTTATGCGCAGGCGAGAAAGGAAAACGGACGGCACTGAAGCACTCGCGCATTCTTATTCACCAGCCGATGGGCGGCGCAGAAGGCCAGGCTTCAGATATTGAAATTACGGCACGCGAAATTCAAAAGCTGAAAAAAGAGCTTTACGAGATCATTGCAGCCCATTCAGGACAATCCTATCAGAAGGTCTGGAAAGACGCTGACCGCGATTACTGGATGACAGCAGAGGAAGCCCAGAAATACGGAATGATCGACGAAGTGCTGTCTAATAAGTCAAAAAACGGTAAATAATGGGCAGAGATTTTGAAAAATGCTCTTTTTGCGGTAAAAAGCGGGCTGACGTAAACCTGCTGATAGCCGGGCTGGAGGGACATATCTGTGATTCTTGTGTAGAGCAGGCGCAACTGATCGTCAATGAAGAGTTTGTCACCCGTAAAAAAAGCAGCGCCACTCATAAATTTGAACTTCCCAAACCGGCAGAGATAAAACATCATCTCGACCAATACGTTATTGGCCAGGATCATGCAAAAAAGGTATTATCGGTTGCTGTTTATAATCATTACAAGCGGATCAGCCAGATCAGCAACAAAAAATCTGCCGATGATGTGGAGATAGAAAAATCCAATATCATCCTTGTCGGAGAAACCGGAACCGGAAAAACCTTGCTGGCCCGCACCATCGCTAAGATGCTGCATGTGCCATTCTGCATTGCTGATGCTACCGTACTGACCGAAGCCGGTTATGTGGGCGAAGATGTGGAAAGTGTTCTTACCCGCTTGTTGCAGGTTTCAGACTATAATGTGGAAGAAGCCGAAAAAGGCATTGTATTTATTGATGAGATAGATAAGATTGCCCGAAAAAGCGACAACCCTTCCATCACCCGGGATGTTTCAGGCGAAGGTGTGCAGCAGGCCATGCTGAAACTCCTTGAAGGCGCCGTGGTGAATGTGGCTCCTCAGGGAGGGCGCAAACACCCTGAACAGCGCATGATACAGGTAAATACCGAAAACATCCTCTTTATCTGCGGCGGCGCTTTTGACGGAATCGAAAACAAAATAGGTTCCCGCCTGATGACCAGCATGATCGGTTATGCTTCCGGCTCAAAACGTAAGAATATTGATAAAGAAAACCTGATGCAGTATGTGGCCCCGCAAGACCTGAAAAGTTACGGCCTTATACCCGAACTTGTCGGACGATTGCCTATTATCAGCCACCTGAACCCGCTCGATAAAGAAACCCTGAAACGGATTCTCACTGAGCCGAAAAATGCGCTGACAAAGCAATACACGAAATTATTCGAAATGGACAAAATAAAACTGACCTTCGATGACGCTGCACTGGATCTTGTAGTGGAAAAATCCATAGAGTTCAAACTTGGTGCTCGCGGGCTTCGCTCTATTTTTGAAATCATCATGACAGACGCCATGTTCGAAATGCCTTCCAGAAACGATACCAGCGATCTTCATATCACGCGTGCATTTGCTGAAGAAAAGATCAACAGGATAGACCGTTCCATGCTCATGGTGGCATAAAAATTTTCGTGCAGTTTTATGAAAATCTCAAGCCTGACCGGGAAAAACTTCCTGTTTTTATTGACGGTTGTGCTGTTGTTCACCTCTTGCAACAAAACGCGCAAAGAGTATTATCCCGACGGTACCCTGAAATCGGAACTTACCTATCGTAATGGCAATTTGGACGGATTGCAGACATGGTATCATCTGAATTCAAACAAACAAATGGAATGTACTTATGCCAACGGACTAATAGAAGGAAAACTTACCCGTTGGAATTTTAAAGGACTGTTGGAAAGAGAAGAGTATTATTCTCATAACCTTCGCCATGGCAAAAGTCTGGCCTATTTCGAGAATGGAAGCGTTTATACTGAGGAAAATTACTCAAACGATACCCTGAATGGGCATTATGTTGAGTACCATCCCAACGGGGTTGTTAAAGTATCAGGAAATTTCAAAAATGGCCTCTACCAGGGAAAGTGGGAATATTTTGATGATAAGGGAATAGTGGTTGGTAGTGGTGATTTTGATTCGGGAGCCGGTGTGTTGTATGGATATTATTGGAATGGCCGGCTTAAACGGGAAGTTCCCTACAAACTGAACGAAAAAGAAGGAAAAGAAATCTGGTATCGCGAAGACGGAACGGTGGAGCGGGAGGTTTTTTTTAAAAAAGGGAAAGTAATCGATGGGGGTGAGGGATTAGGAGATTAGGAGATTGGGAGATTAGGTCATTGGGTCATTAGTCATTAGTCAATAGGAGAATAGGAGATTAGGAGATTGGGAGATTGGGAGATTAGGTCATTAGGTCATTAGTCATTAGGTCATTAGTCAATAGGAGAATAGGAGATTGGGAGATTGGGAGATTGGGGGATTGATAAAATTTATAGAAAATAATACAGAAACTGATGATACAGGAAAAAGATTTAATTAAACAGGCAGTGAAGGGTGTTGCGGAAAAAATGATGGCAGCTGCCCGGACTGCTCCCAAGGGCAGGGGAGTGGATAACCTGATTATTACCATAGCCGAAAAAGAGGATATTCAGAAAATTTCTGATAAAATGAAAGAGATCGGGACAAGGTTAAATGCTACGTTTTTTCAGCGCGATGCCGAAAATATTTTACTGGCGCCCTATATGCTTTTACTGGCCACAAAAATTAATTCTTTGGGCTTGCCAACCTGCGGTTTATGCGGATTCAAAAATTGTGATGAAAAAAACAGGCATCCTCAAACTCCCTGTGTGTTCAATACAGGCGATCTGGGTATTGCTATCGGTTCGGCGGTGAGTGTGGCTGCCACACACCATATTGACAACCGCGTGATGTACACTGTGGGAATGGCCGTGAAAGAACTCGGCCTGCTGGGTGAGGAAGCGGCTGTTATTTTCGGGATACCCTTGTCGGCAACTTCCAAAAATCCTTTTTTTGACAGAAAATAACACCACAACATAATTGTAAAAATCATACCTGGCTTTCATAAAAACCGGCATATATATTATGTTCGGGTGTTGGCAGCTATTTCGGGCAGGTGTCATATCTTGTATTTTTTTTATGTAAGTTTGTGAAGAAATGAATTTTATGTTTTCAAAAATTCCTGCTTTTCTTTTATTATTTTTCCTGATAATTCAAAGTGGATTTAGTCAGGATCATGATACGATATATACGAAAGACGGGAATAAAACACCATGTATTGTTGATGTTGAAAATGATTCGGTCGTGGAATTTCATAAGATGCTCCAAAAGGAAATAGTATACACCGTTGCAAAAAGATTTGTTGATAGCGTTTTTACTTATAAAGAATCCGTTCCTGTTTCTTCACAAGAAAATATGAATAGTTCGGAAAGTAAAAATATGACTATTTCGGAAGTTGTAAAAGATGGCAGCAGCCGCACAAAAAGCAAGTTATTTGACGCTGCGCTGACCTGGGTCGGCACCTATTTTTACATTGATCCGAAAGATGCCCCTTATTGCTGTAATAAAGACAGCGCGCGGATTACAATTCAAAGCAAGATTAACTATAATTTGAATTTTTCAGAGGGCACTATCAATTATACTTTAAGGATTTTTGCTTATGATGGCAGTTATCAATATGAATTTACGGACTTTTTTCAGGAAGGTAAGGATAGTTATAACAGCTATGGTTTTATTACTAATGAAAAAGATTGTCCTCCCGGTTATGGCCCTTATCAGTGGGGTATGAAAAGAAAAAACCAGGCCTGGAATGAAATTAAGGATAAGATCAGGGATGTGGTTTCTGCTTTGACGGGCAGTTTGGTTGATCATATGAGTAAAAAAAATTAGGAGACTTTGTTCATGAAAACAGTGATGTTAAAAAATGCCTGTCTTATGCGACAACCATTGGTTCATCTGTGGTTTTTTGCACTGGTTTTTTTCATTTCTTCCTGTGGCATGGGCAAACCTGAAAGTAATAAGGAAAATGTGAGACCACCTTCCGCAAGTATTGCCTTCAAAAATTGGCCGCCCGTTAATGGCGACACACTTGCAGGCAAAGTGGTAGCCGTGATTGACGGAGATACCTACGATGTGCTGGTGCGCGACACAACCCTGCGTGTGCGTATGCAAGGCATTGATGCCCCTGAAAAAGGCATGGCTTTTAACAAGGTGGCAAAGACGTATTTGTCGGATTTGTGTTTTGGCAAAAATGTTAAAGTGCTGGTTACCGGTATCGACGGCCATCGCAGGGTGCTGGGTTTTACTTTTGTAGACGACTCTCTTGAGTTAAGCCATGAAATGATTAAGGCAGGATATGCCTGGCATTTCAAAAAATATAGTGATGATGAAGTCTTTGCAGCGTCGGAGGTTGCTGCCCGTAATGCCAAAAAAGGACTCTGGTACGATAAAAATCCTATTGCTCCCTGGGAGTTTCGCAAATTATTGAGGCAGGGCAATACTGCCGAAGAAATATACCGGGAGCATAACAAAAACCAATAAATGTGCCCGGTGTTCCTCCTGGTTGTACTTAATGGCTTATTGTAAAATTAATTTTTCAATATGTAATTTGTTTCCGGAAAATATTCTGGCAAAATAAACACCTTTGGGTTGTCCTGATAGATTTATGGCTGATTTATTGCCGGTAAGTTGTTCCTCATAGACTTTTTTACCAAGGATGTCAAACACTTCCAGCCTGTTGGCGGAGCCTTCAGCGGCGTACAGTTCAATATAAAACATGCCATCGGAAGGATTTGGATAAATGACAGGATTGTCATTATTGTCCTGTTCGTCAACGAAATAAGGGCCTTCTTTAAATAAAATGCCCCAACTGTTCAGCACGCCCGTGTTGCCGTTGGCCAGGTCGGTGATTTTGATCCGCCAGTTTCCCTGGCTGTTCTTTCCCTGAAAAACACTAAAGTCTTCGTAAGTACCTATTACGGGTGCGTTGTCGACAAAGGATGTGGCCATTACCTGGTCGGTAATTTCCTTGAAAATGCAAGTAATCCCTTTGGTGGGCAGGGCAACCTGATTTGCTAAAACTACGGAATCGTTATCGGGCGAAATCAACTCGATTCTAAGGTCGCTGAATAAGTTATGGTTCAGCGAGACAAACACTTTCATGGTACTGTGATCAATAGGTGTCGATTGGCTGACAAGCAAAGTATCGTAGGTATAACCAGCTGTGCCCGTGGATGGGATGGGGGCAAAGGGATGCGACATCGTTAAACTGTCGAGCAGCGCTTCGTGTGAATTGCCTGTATGAAACATGGGTGAATAGGTGTCGGTATTATAGGTAAACCGGCAGCCGTAATTCTTCAGCGCACCGCCATCCCTGGTGCCTGAATATAAAGCGCCATCAAAGTTATAGGCAACGGTTATCTGGGGTGCCTCCGGTTTGTTGTTATATAATACCGGAGTGTGAAGGTAACGCTGGATCTCAGCTTGATTCTTTGAATAATTTGAGATGCGTACTTCGTCAATAAATCCGTCAAAGTAATCAGTGCTGCTGCCGCTGGCGCCTATTCTGAGTTTTCCCGTATTCAGCGTTAATTGGTTATAGTTATAACCGGCATCCAGGTTTCCGTTTATATAGATGTGTGCTGTTTGCGATCCGCTGGCGGGTGTGCCGCATACTACCGCGATATGATACCATCTGCCGGGTGTCAGCACCAGGTCGCTGGTACCAATCGTGCTGCCCATTGACCAGGAAATTTTACCAGCGGCATTTAATGTTAATTTATAACCTCCGCCGCCCTGAGTCAAATCAACAATGGTTTGTATGGCACCTATGGTCGCGGGATAAATCCATGCTTCCACGGTCATAGGCCCTGTTAACGAGATGTCGGGATCATTGGCCGACGTTGCCTCCAGGTAAGAACTTCCCGTGAAATACATGCTATTGTTATGCAGCACGGTGTTGGAGGGCAGGGTGCCGAGAATATCACTGTGAAAAGTTCCAAAAGATCCACCATAAGGCAAATAAAAACCAGGGCTGTACACATCAAAATCATAGGTTTGACAATACACCAGGTTGTTATCATAATAGGATAATCCGTACCAGCTCAGATGAGTTTTGTAATTTTTTTGAATTTCATTGGCTGAACGGACAGTTTTCCAAATTCTGATGTCGTCCAGTTCTCCCTGCAGGGTATCTACATACTGATTGACGCCAATAAACAGGGTGTCGGGTGTAGCGGCGAAAGTTCCGGTAAAAGTTGAATAAGTATTATCCAGGCTCCCGTTTAAATATACCTTAATTTGGTCAATGGCATGGCTGAAAGTTACGGCAACATGCGTCCACCGGCTGGTATCCAGCTCGGCGTTTGAATAGAGGAGGGACGCACCGTTCACCTGGACGCGAATTTTTTTTGAGTCTGTCATAATCCTGAATTGGTCTTTCCCGATAATAGCATAATCGTCAAAATGATTTGCCGGTTTAATCCAGAACTCCACAGTCATTTCGCCCGAAGTAGTGTTGAGGGCGCTGACCATTTGCTTGTGATAACAACTGCCATCAAAAACAGCCGCTGTGTTCCAGCTGTATTGAGCTTTGACCTGGTGATTTCCGGTCAGAAAGAAAAATCCTGTCAGTAATAAAAAAGGTATTAGTAATTTTTTCATGATATATATTTTTATAGTGTTGTATTGGTAGTGCGAAAGTACAAAATTGAAGGGTAAAAAACAAGGAATTGTTAATAATATTGTTTTAAGATCTTATAATAGGCAGTTTTTATATATTTTATTTTATATTTTTAAGACATTGATCTGGTTCAGATCATATAGGAACCCATTGGTGAATTTTCCCGGCATATCATTCGAAGGAATGAATTCCTCGCAAATATAGATGAAAAAATGAATGATGCTTGCCTCTGGAAAGACATAAGCGGTTTACTGCATCCTTCATAAAATTTGATTAAGATGAAGGGTATCCTTTAGTAAAAGAAATGGTTGCCTTATTTATTTTAATGGTTTGCTCAAACGCAATGGCAATGTACCCCAGAACAAAAATTGATATTATTAATACGGTCATCATGTATAATAAATGTTGTTATTTTTTTTAATTTTTTTCAGTCATTGTTTTTCTGATTCGGTCTTTTTCCTGACTTCCGTTTCTTTTTTGGTGGCAAGCAGTCCGAACATCATAAACAAAGAAGAAAGTATGATTATTTGAATGATAAGCGATTTGTTGATAAAAGGAATGGTCAGGCTTAAGGGTATTGTAAGGTACAATATAATAGTAAATAGTCCTTTGGGGGCTATAAAAAACAAGGGCTTCAGTTTTAATCGGAAGATCTTCAGCCAGATAAAACGCACCAGGTAGGTAATTGCAAAGATAACGATGGCCCATAATATGGTTTTTGTATTCAAAATATCAGAGGTCTCCATGAGGAAGCCGAATAAAAGAAAGAACAACGATCGGATGATGAACGACATTTCTGTTGCATTATCTTTGAACCGGGTCACTTCTTTTTCCAATGCTTCCGGTTTCAGTTTTTTTATCCACTTGTTATGCCCTATTTTACTAAAATTAGCAAGAAACAATCCGAATATTAATATGAAAATTAATCCGGGTAATTTATATACATCTGATATAACATAAATGAGCACTATGATAAGTATGATTGGTGCAAATTTTATATGATGTTCTATCTTGTTCAGTAATATGGAAAGCCCAAGAGTCGCCACTAAAGATATCAATGCCATTATAATAATTTGCAAATGAAAATATCCGACGGTCTCGATGCCAAAAGTGCCGCCCATAAGCATTAGGTTAAAGAAAAGCACACCTACTACATCAGAGAAATTGCTTTCGTAAATGACAAATTCCTTGTTTTTGCCCGACAAATGCCTGACGCTTGGGATGGCTACTGCGCTGCTCAGGTTGCATAAGGGTATCGCATTGATCATGCCGGCCTTAAAAGTTGTATTCCCAAAATATTGAAATATCCAGGCAAGTATAAATGTAAGGGCGACATAGGGCAAAAGCGCCATAAAAAAAGATTTTATGATCAGGGGTTGCTTCTTACGGGTAAGTTCAAGTTCCATGGAACTTTCCAGCAATATTAGTATTAAGCCGATAGTCCCAAGCACGGGCAGTACAATGGAAAGATCGGGAATATTTATTTGCAATACAATCGACCCTTGCCTTACAAGCCACCCTGAAAGAAGCAAAAGTACTACTGCTGGTACTCTTGTGCGCGAAGAGCTAAGATCAAACGCGTAGGCCAGCAAAAGCAAAACACATAAGATTATGATAATTTCAGATGTAATCATTTAGTTTCTTTTGATTGCATTTTCGTCAATTTATATTTTTAAATTAATATTTGTTGGTATACTATTTCCTGTCTTTCAAAAATAAGATTTTTGTTTTGTTTTCCTATAATTTATTTAAAATCCCTGTAATATCATTTCTTGATAGTTTTTCTTTTTTATTCGAAAATAGCACAATTTACATATTAGATTTTTATTTTAAGGTAAATAGTGCCATTATTCGCCGTGAAAATCCCATACTAACAGTCAATAAATTCGTTATATTTGTTATAGTACAATTCAACGATAAATAATTCTTATATGGTTGCAAAAAATTCAAACCTGATTATTACTGATGCAAGATTTCAGTTTCGGATTTTCAAGTTGAATGTCATGGAATTGAAAAAAAAAATTGAAATAGCAAACGGTAAATGGCATTCATTTATTTACATTACCGCTGGAAAGGGAGTTTTACATATTGATTTTGATGAGCACACTGCAGTAAAAGGAAAAGTTTTCTTCATTGAAAAATATAAAAATTTCAAGTGGATCAGATTTCAAAAGATAGAAGGGGTAATGGTACAATTTACAGACGCCTTTTATAATCACATCTACACGGGCAATCCAAAAATTAAAAGCGATCAGTCGTTGATTGGTGACATCAGCCCTTATATTAAGATACAGGATATTCACGAAAAAGAATGGGCTGATGTATTTAACATTCTTTTGCTGGAATACGCTCTTTTAAAAGAAAACTCAACAGAAATACTTTGTCTTACGCTAAAGATTTTAATACTTATGTACCGCCGTAATGCTTATGCAAAAAGCTTGTTGATTATTTCGGACCGGAGGAAGCAATTACTTAGCGAATTCCGCAAACTTGTAAATAACAGTTATTCCGAATTAAAAACTCCGAAAGCATTTGCAATGAAATTGAATATTACTCCAAATTACCTTAATGCACTCTGCAGGGAAATTTATAATAAAACTGTGAGTGAGATCATTCAGGAGCGATTTATTTTGGAAGCAAAGCGTATGCTGGCACACTCGGGGTTGAGCGTTTCAGAAATTGCTTTCAAGTTGGGATTTGCTGACAACTCATATTTTGGCCGCTATTTTAAAAAAGTAGTTGGGATGCCTCCTGAGAAATACCGATCTATGAATTATAACTAACTATTTTTTTTAAAAAATTTAAATATTGTCATCATGAAACGAAATATCTCAAAAATACTGATACCGACAGATTTTTCAGAACCTTCTGAAAGGGCTTTAAAAGTTGGAACGGCTATAGCCAAAAGACAAAAAGCTGATATTACTTTGTTGTATGTTCTTGATAGATATTCTCATTTGCAGCCATCCGAAGTTTTTTTACCCGGCGTTAAAATTGGCCCGGATATTAAATCATCACTGGAAGAAAAACTTAACGTGTTATCAAAAAAAATTCATGAAAGGACTAAGATAAATACCACTTTCAAAGTTGTTGCTGGTAATCCATCGGATTGCATTTGCGAGTTCGCCTTTCAGGAAGACTTCAGTTTGATTGTCATGGGCTCGCATGGCATTTCTGGTATACGAGAGTTTTTTATGGGTTCTGAAGCATTCAGGGTGGTGAAAAATGCGACATGCCCCGTGTTAACTGTCCCGGGTGACTGGCAAAAAACTGAGTTCGGAAAAATTTTATTCCCAATACGGCTTATTCCGGGCGCATTGGATAAGTATTCGTTTGCGAGGCCTATTATTGAGAAAAACAAGTCAGAATTAATTTTGTTAGGTCTGGCTGATAAGAAAAAACCTGATGAAGTGTATCAAATAGCAGGTTTAATGGACAAGTTTAAGTATCAATTGCATAATGACAATGTGGTGTTTCAACCATTATTATGCCCATGTGAGAATTTCCCTGAAAAAGTCATAAACAGTGCG
Organism: Bacteroidales bacterium; assembly: GCA_035353775.1. Taxonomy (GTDB): domain Bacteria; phylum Bacteroidota; class Bacteroidia; order Bacteroidales; family CAIWKO01; genus CAIWKO01. The sequence goes on from DAOQAF010000047.1 coordinate 17,004, forward strand.
AATGAAAACCATGTTGACCTGATAGTCCTTACTGCAAATCTTGATTATGATTTAAAAGCATACTTTATTGGTGCATTTTCTCAACAGATTGTTAATCATTCTAAACGTCCTGTTTTATGTATTAAGCCATCTATGGTTGTCGCTGACAAAACAGACTATTCTTTGTTAGCTGATAAATGGGGCGGGGAAATTGATTTTTCTGATGTTGTGGTACAAACAGATTAAATTTATTACAATGCTTAATTGTCAATATAATTTTTATTAAACCATTTTCAAAAAAGAACCTTAAAAATAATAATCATGAACAATATAACATTTCAATCCATACATTTTAAAGCCAGTTCTCATCTTGAGGCCTTTATAAACGAAAAAGTTTCCAAACTTTTTGATCAGGATAATTCTATCATCAGGGCAGATGTAACCTTATTTGAAGGCGCATCCGGCAACCCAAACAATCAATTCTGTGAAATAAATCTTTCTGTTCCCGGTGAAAACCATTTTATTAAAAAGAACAGTGATAACTATGAAAAGTCAATTACTGAGGCTGTATTGTCTTTACAAAAAGTACTGCGTCGTAAAAAAACAAAAAATATAAGTAGCCGCAAAAAAAATGATCAATTATAAAACCATAGCTTATGCTTCCTTCAATCATCAATCAATTTTTGTCGGTTTGTTTTGGACTGTTTGCAATATAAAGTAAAATATAGTATTAATAACCCTAAATCTGATAAAATGAAAACTTATAAAATTAAAAACATGCTGCTCCCGGTTGATTTTTCTAAATCAAACCATAGTGCTGTTAAAACTGCTGTAGCTATTTGTAAAAGGCAAAATTCAAAATTGACCTTAATTCACGTTATCGACAAAACGAATATGGCTGATTCTCCACCGTCATCGGATGTTGGGTTTGTAACATTTAAAGAATTTCAAAAGCATGTTCATAAGGAATTAAAAGCTTTGGCATCTCAAATTTCTAAGTCATCTAAATTAGAAGTAAACTCTTATGTTGAAATTGGCACCCCTTCTGAAATTATCCGTAATTATGCGGAAAAGGACAATGCCAGCATTATTGTTATGGGAGCACATGGCAAATCGGGAAATACTGATAAAATGGGTTCAGTTGCATTTAATGTGGTAACTGGCGCTGCATGTCCGGTAATGGTTGTTCCAGGCAATTGGAATCATGAAAAATTTAATAAAATAGTTTATCCCATTCGTATGGATCAAAAAGTTTTTGAGAAATTTAATTATATTCAGCCAATAATTGAAAAAAATAATTCCGAATTAATAATTGCCGGTTTAGCAAATAAAGATAACACCGAACATATTAGTAAAACTGTCTTTTCCATTGATTTATTAAGGGAAATGTGCCAGGAAGAAAAAATTGAATATTCAACCATTGTATTCCCAAGTAATAACTTTTCATCCAAAGTAGTTGAAACTGCAAATAAAATAAATGCTGATTTGATCGTGATTTCATCTCACATCAATTATGATTCTGAAGTAAATTTTCTTGAAGCTTTCGCGCGCACAATTTTAGATGAGTCTAAATGTCCTGTGCTTTGCATCAGTCCATTGATTAACAAACGAAAATGACTTTTATACTTTGTAATGAAAAGAGTTTTTTAATCTCTAAGTATTAATAAGTAAAATAAAATAATGATAATTACCTGTCAATAAACACAAACATGTTCAACAATAATAGTTAAATGATTTTTGCACATTATGAATTATACTAAAACAGCCTTTAAAGAACTACCAAAACTAGTTTCTAAAATAAACTTCTTTTTGTCGGAAGAAAAAAACATTAATATTCCTGATTTAATAAAATTGGAAGACTTTTTTAAGCACCCAGAAAATAAAATAATGCACGGGTCATTAACATTATTATTTTCATCTCATAAGAAGTTAAAGAATGGGACGATGCTTAAATTGAACGAAACTATCAATTTTAGAAGTAATGACTTTCTGATAAAATCCTCCTGGCAGGAAAATTATAATGGTGAATATATTGCCTATGAATGTAATCGTTTCGGAGAAAATGAACCCGATCAATATATTGGAAGTAGTATCTCATTTTCTTTAAATGCAGTGAGAAATATTTTAATTGAAAACAAAGGGAATTTTGTGATAAGGACAAATCAATTTCAGATAAATCGTTTTAGTAAATAACAACGAATATGAATATGCATTTATCTTATTATAAATAAGCAGATGAATTTTTCCATAAGAATCATTAAACAGTACTAATAATGAAATCTAAAAACCAAATATTTTACGAACCTAGAAAGTTTAACTCTATTGAATTATGGAAAAATCTGACAGATGAGCAATGGTACAACGCTGCCTGGCAAACAAAAAATTCCATTCGTAGCATTGAACAGCTTAAAAAGGTAATCAAATTAAATAAGTTTCAGGAAACAGAAATAGAAAGAACTCTAAAGACATTAAAAAGTCAGGGCAAAGAACCGTTACGCATCACACCTTATTACGCTACTCTTATGCACGAGGATCCATTTCATCCAGTGTTGCTGCCCGGTGAAAAAGCTGAAAAACGTCTTGACCCGGTTTTCTGGCAAAGCGTGCCAACTCCGGCTAATCTCCTTTTCCCTAATACAGGTGTAGAAGGTGCTATGAGCGAAGGCTCAAGAAGCTATGGCGCTGCCTATCAGCGTTATCCTAACCGGGTTGCTTTGTTTGTTGCGGAAAACACAAGTTGTGCTTCGTATTGTGTGCATTGTCAGCGGGCAAAATCACTCGATGGGACTGTTGATTTAAACCGGAATGACATCAATAGAGGGCTATTTTATATAAGGTATAACAAAAATATCAATGAAGTGCTCGTTACCGGTGGTGATGCTTTAATGATAAGCCGAAACCGTCTGCAATATATTCTTGAGGAACTAAGTAGGATACCACACCTTAGAGTTATCCGCATTGCAACCAGGGTCCCTGTTGTAATGCCAATGGGTATTACAGACGAGCTATTAGAGTTGATCAATATTTCTTCTAATAAATATAACACTGGTCCGGATAAGTATGTGTACTTTATGACGCATATTAATCATTATCAGGAAATAACATATGATTTAGCTGTTGCAATTAAAAAAATCCGTAATCACGGCTTTACAATAAGAAATCAAACAGTTTTGTTAAATCATGTAAATGATTACTACAAAACTCTGGCAGAAACATTTAGAAGAATGTTCTGGATTGGGGTACATCCATATTATCTGTTACAATGTCATAAAGAAAGAGGTATTGTTCATTTTATCACCCCTATACAGGTCGGTAAAATTTACATGAAGCATTTGCAGGGTTGGATATCCGGTATTACAATGCCTAGATACGCTGCAAATATCGAAGGTGGTGGCGGAAAGGTGCTATTAATGCCCTCCGGTCATGATACGCTGAATGACGAAACGAGCATTGATGAAAAAATATCTGAAAGCTATGCTACAGTGGTTACATGGGATGGTAAAGAATTACAGCGATACGAAGCTCTTGGCAGGGCTACTCGCAAAGAATATAAGTACGCGGTAAATATCATGGATAAATTTATTGGCAGAAAAGGGGTTTTCCTTCCCAAAGTAATTATTGTCGACAAAGATGGTACCCATATTGAAACAACAAACAGGACGAAGTTACCTGTTATCGAAAAAATAAAAAAATCAGAACTTTTAGGTTATGATTTATTTTACAGCGATATGCCAATAACCAACCCTGCCGACATAGTAGAAGAATTGGAAAAACAATTTATAAAATCGAAATACTTCACTTGATGCTATATAGTATTATTAATTTAAAAATCGGCAGTTGAAGTGTTACAAAATAAATGAAACGGTGGCATCTTATGAAAAAGGTTATTTTTAAATCGTTAGTTTTTTCTATTACTTTTCTTTTTATGCAAGGCAATATCATTGTTGCACAAGACTTGCAATCAGCCATCAAATTAACAAGGAGTGAGCAGTTTTGCAAAGCTGATCAGATATTTAAATCTATTCTTGAGAAAAATCCAGGCGATGGTAGCATCTATTTTTATTATGGTGAAAACTATTTGCAAAAATATTTCTCAGATACTATTACATATTCATATGGTGAAATGGCCGATTCGGCAAAAATCCTTTTTCAAAAGGGGATAGAACTGTATTCTGATAATCCATTGAATTATGTGGGGCTTGGCGAAATCGAGCTTATAAACAAAGATACAACTCAAGCCCAAAAACATTTTGAAAAAGCACTTTCTTTACTCCCATCTAAAACCAATAAAAATTCCGGTTTGTTAAAAAAAGAACAGGCAGTTGTCCTTATTAAAATGGCCAATGCTTATCTCAAGGCTCACACTGCTGACAGCGCAATGGTTTTTCCGCTACTGCGTGATGCGGAAAAGCTAGACAATAAAAACTTTGATCTCTAAATTGTCAAGGGTGATGCATATCTGCAATTATTGAATGATGGATCAAAAGCAATAAAAGAATATAATCAGGCACAGATTCTTAATCCAAAATCCCCAAGAGCAAAATTGAGATTAGGACAGTTATGGGTAAGGGCAAATAACTACTCTTCTGCCATTGACTATTATAATGAAGCTATAGAAATTGATTCTAATTATGCTCCTGCATATCGTGAAAAAGGATATCTTCTTTTCAAAACACGTCAGCCAGGCAAAGCAAAGGAAAGTTATGCCAGGTTTTTATCATTATCAGCGGGTAGCAGAAGTGCACGTATTCAATATATCAATACGCTATTCGATTTACAGGATTATAATGAAGCAATTATACAGATCAACATTATTATGAGCCAGGATTCATCAAATAATGATTTCAATCGTGCCTTGGCATATTCATACTATGAGACAGGCCATTATGATAAAGGCTTACATTACATTAATAAATTTTTCGAACAGGTTCAGCCCGAAAAAATAAGAGCATTAGATTATGTTTACTATGGCAAACTTTTATCAAAGAATAATATGGATTCCGTATCAGCAGAGGTTTTTATGAAAGCTTTTGAAATGGATACAACCCAAACTGATCTCCTTAATCAGGCAGCTAGTTCATATATCAAACTAAAAGAATACGGAAAAGCTGCTGAGTTAATGATAAAGAAAACTATGATAAAAAAGGATGTGGTAAACGATTATTATACGTTGGGAAAAATTTATTATAGCCTTCAGGATTGGAGAAAGTCCGATTCTGTATTTTCCATAACTATTTCACTTAATCCGGGATATATTAAAGGTTATTTATGGAAGGCCTATTCTCTTGTTAATATGGATCCCGATGCCAAAGAGGGTATGGCAAAACCAGCCTTTGAATTGCTTATTGAAAATGTAAAAAACGATACCATTAAATATGCTGCTGAGCTAAAGCAAGCATATTCCTACCTGTCTTATTATTATTTGATTCAATTCAATAAAACCAAGAAGCTTAATGACGGTCTAATTTCAAAACAATATTGTGAGAAAGTGCTTACTATTGACCCTAATGATGAAAATGCCAACGCTATTTTAAACGATTTAAAAATAAGATTAAAGTAAGCGATTTTTGTCTAATTCTATAAATGATATTTTTGTTGCAAATTTAGTTGATAATAAATTATTTATCATATTACTAAGTAATCTTTTGATTAAATAATATGCTTTATTACTTGTAGCCGGGACAAAATGCTCTTTGCACCCTCATATTTTGCCCGGCTACAGGATTGCTATTTTGGTAGTTTTAGTCTCGTTGCAATATTAACATAATAGGAGTTATAAAACAGGCAGGCGAAGTAAAAGGTTTTGGGTATGTAATAGTTTTGTCGATTGACACTAACCTATGTGTGACTGATAAGAAAAAAATAATTTTTTAGAAGCAAAATAAACCCGGATGTTTGGCAAATTGTTTGGCAAATGAAAAAAGGGTCTCGGTTTTTTAATCCTGAAACCCTTGATGATCGTGTGACCCCGACAGGATTCAAACCTGTAACCTTCTGATCCGTAGTCAGATACTCTATTCAGTTGAGCTACGGGGCCTTTGAGAGTGCAAAATTAATACTTTTTAATAAAAAAGTTGAAAAAAATTATTTTTTTCTCATAGTTCACGCCAGCCGCCCGAAAAACTTTTTATTGATCACCATGATCATGATAGCGACAGCATTGAACACGGCAAGGGCAATAAGTGTGCTGGAGACACCGAGCAGCGGGACCACCAGGCTGGTGATCAGCAAGGCTCCTCCTGCAGAACCAAAAAGCTCAATACCATACGAATTACCGGCAATCACCGTATTGGCCTGATCTTTAAGTTTTGTAGCCAGGGCAAACTGGGTTCCGGTTATACATGCCTGCATGAATATAAAAAGGTACAAAAGATATTTCAGTACCAATGAATAATGAATCATATAGTTTATAACAAGCCAGAAAAGCATAAGAAAAATTGCCAAGGTTATCTGTAAACCGATAAAATGACGATAATCCGCTTTGACTTTTTTTGCAATAATGTAGGCTCCTGTAAACAACCCGGCCATGAACAAGGTAAATATGATCCCCAGTTGAGCATAAACAAAACCATATAATGCCTGAAATGCAACAATGATAAGCATCTCGACAGACGATGCTGTAAAGCCTCCGGCCAGCAAACTGATATTAACCGGTTTAAGAAATATGAGAAACAGCAGAAGTGTCACGCATACCACTATCAACGGGACCATGAGGCTTACATGGTAATAGCTGAGCCAGAACTGAAGCCCGTAATAGTAGGTTATCGGCCTGAAATCATGGTTGACAGGGGCATCCGGATAAAATTTCGAAAGGATAAGGTCGGATTTTTGCTTTAATAAGACATCATCAAGGTAATACTCGTTCACATATAAGTTATCGACCCCGCACTGATTTATGGCAGCAGCTATATTTGTGGTAAGCGGGCCGTCCGAAGCAATGAAAAACAGTTTGTTCCCCGGAATAATAGTTACATTACCAAACACCGTTTTCAGGGTGTTATATATGGATGAATTCAGTTGAGCGGAGGACCGGTTCATATAATTTTCAACTCCGGGGAGGCCCAGTCCAACCACTGCATTCTTGTTCATATGTTTTTTCAGAAGTTCGAAAAATTCCTGAGTATAATACCGGTTCGTTTGTGCATATAACGGTTCAGGAGTGTTGAGCAGCACCACATCAAAAGTATTTTTTGTTTTACCGATAAAAATTCCCGGATCCTGAAAATGCTGATCAATACCTGCTGTTGTAACTGCGGAAAAATATTTTTTTTCAAGGTCGCACAACTCCTTGTTTATATCAACAAAATCGATCCGGCTGACCGGATATTTCCGGATCTCTTTTTCGGTATGCCCGATATTGCCCGAAACCTGCAATACGCTTTTTGCATCAGGCCTTTGAACCATCGCATAATGCACGGCCTCCTCATTGGCAATTTCATTATTTCCGGTATTGATGAGCGAACCGTTCTCGTATAGATTATATTGCCCTGAGCCTTTGGTAACGATCAGTTTGCCAAATTCATTCTCCACGCTTTCAACTACTGACTGGCCGGGGAATAATTTTCCGAGAGCGATATTTTTGATGGCGGTATTTGTCAAAACACCCACCAGCGAAAGCAGTATGATTACATTAATAACCAATACCCATTTTTTTCTGCTGATAGTCAGCAGAGCAATCATAACAAAGGCGTTGATTGCGGCAATCATTGAAATTACCTGGTATCCGTCAAAAAAACGGATCAGTACAAAACTGAACAAGGCCCCGCTTATGATGCTGCCAAGGGATTCGACAGCATAAAATTTTGAAATTTCATTTTTATCGCCGGAACTGATAGATACAAATACCGTAAATGCTGCCCCCGACAACAGGCATACCGGAAATAATACAGCAGCGATCACATAAAATATTTCGAGCGGCCCCTGCATTACGCCGGGCTGAAAAAGCTGATTTTTATAATACGTAAATGCAAGCAGCAGCAAGGCCGTTAATAGCAGGGGAATTGTCAGCAGCAGCAAAGAAAGAAAATAGTTGAACTTGCATTTTATAAATTTTATCAGTAATGCCCCTGAGCCGGTGAACAGGAACCAGCACGACATCACCAGTCCCGTGAGCAACTCGTTGCCTGAAAAAACACTGAATAATTCTCTCAGAACAACCAATTGAATAACTACCGTGTTAAATCCCAGCAGAAAAATATTTATTCTGCTTCCGGGTATTTTTTCCTGCATTTTTTCTTATTGAAGAACAAACCTACAAATTTCAGTTGTAAAAATGATTTTTTTTTCTGAAAACGAAAAGATGGCGGGTACATGTATTGTAAATATAGGTATTAGATAAATTCAAATATGATTTGATGTATTTATTGTTCTGGACTATCATAAGTACTTGTTTATTATTTGTTTATGATTTCATCTTTTTTTAACAAAAAAATATTCAATCAAATCTATATTTTGAATACATTTGTACTCGAATATTTTTGTACTTATACGAAATTTACAAACAAAAATTAATAACAAAAATCTGAATTATGAAAAAATTAATGACTTTCTTAATTGCGTTGGTCTTCAGCAGTATAACCTGGGGACAGACGGTGTTAATTTCTCCGACCGGAGACGGTGGCTTTGAAACCGGCGCTACCTTGGCAGCCAATGGCTGGACGGTGGTGAATTCCACGACAAATACCTGGCAGGTAAGCGGTGTAGCCGTGCCATTTGCAGGATCAAACAGTGCGTTTATTTCAAACGACGCCGGTGTATCCTATGCCTATACGAATACCCTTAACCAGACTTCTCACTTTTACAGGGATATTACTGTTCCTGCCGGGGAATCAAAAATCAATTTGTCTTTTCAGTGGAAAGGAAACGGTGAAAGTGGTTATGACAGATTGTTAATCTATGTTGCACCCACATCTGTCACACCAGTTATTGATGACCCTCTGTCGAGTTCAACAGCGCTGACTGGGGCTACTTTAATTTATACACAGACATCCTATACTCAGACAGCTTATGGCCCTGTGACAATCAGTCTTCCTTCAAATCTGGCCGGAACCACATTCAGGCTGATTTTAACCTGGCAGAATGATGATTCTGCCGGCACTACTCCTGGTGCATCTATTGATAATATTTCTTTGACATCGGCTGTTCCCGATCCATTACATGGTATTTATACTATTGATAATACCATGCTGACAACCACTCCTATGGTTCATGATGGAACAGGCAATTTTGCCAGCTTTACTGCTGCTATCAATCATATGAATTCCGAAGGCATTTCTGATGATGTTACTTTCAATGTTCTCACGGACCTTATATTTACTGAAGATTGCCCGGCAATTACTGCTACAGGAACCGCTGCCAACACGATTACTTTCCATAGATTTGGCTCTGGTGCTAATCCTGTTATTAAACCTACCGGTACCACAGGCACTTCTGATGCTGGGATTATTATAAACGGCGGTGATTACATTACCTTCGACGGAATTGATATTACCATTGCCACAGGCTCTGCTGTAGAGTATGGGTATTTTATTCGCAATGCTTCTGCAACTAATGGAGCAAAGTATAATACGGTAAAAAACAGTAAGATCATTTTAAACAGAACAAATACATCCTCAAAAGGTATTTACCAGTATCGCTCAGTAACAGCTTCTGATACCAATGGCACCAATTCACACAATCTGTATCAATCTAATATCATTGAAAACAGTTATATGGGGATTTATGTTTATGGGTCCTCTTCCTATCCTGATTATGGCACTTATATTACTTATAATATTGTGGGTGCTGCAACGGCTAATGATATTGGTGCCGGCTCATCCACAACTAATGGAATCCGCGCTTCTTATCAAAATGGAGTCATGATAGCAGCCAATACTGTGAGGAATGTAAGTACTACCGGAGCTTCTCTATACGGCATTTATCTGGAAGGCGGCCAGGGCACCAATAATATCTTTAACAATAAGGTGTATTCAATAGGTACCACGAGCACTTCCACCTCCTATGTTGTATATGGGATCAGAACGGATATCAATTCGACCTATACCACAAACGTGTTTAATAATATGGTTTCTGATTTGAATCATGGAATAGCGACAGCTTCTTCAACCCAGGTAATCAGGGCCATGGCTGTCGGCATATCCGGCACTGGTACCGGTAATTTTATTTACAATACGGTAAAGATCAGTGAAGATGCATTTCCGACAAGCACAGCTATGTACATCGGTGGTGGTACCGTATATACGGTTGACAATGTTTTCGTCA
>DAOQAF010000048.1:0-27180 GCA_035353775.1 Bacteroidales bacterium
CAGCCTTTAGTTCAGGGCTTTTATCAATGCTTTCCACCCATTCGTCGCCCTCCACATCAATAATGATGCACTTTTTCCGGTAACCACTGGCATCGGTGGCATCATCAATTTTTACCACCGTTCCCGATACGGAGGAATGGATGTTGGAAGAAATGAACGATGTGCCCTGAGCAATTAACTGGCCTACAAGTACCTTGTCACCTTTATTCACCAAAGGAGCTGAAGCAGCTCCCAGGCTCTGAGCCAAGGGTATCACGGCCGTTTTGGGCAGTGCGATGTTTTTTATCGGTATGCCGGCAGAACGTTTGTTTTCTTCCGGGTGAACACCGCCTAATTTAAAAGTTTTCAAATATGAATCCTCCTGTAAATTTTAATTTCCATTATTATTGAACAATGAACAATTATAATTGAACAATAATCTGCCGTGGCGGATTGAATATTGAACATTGATAATTGAACATTGATTGTTGAACATTTTTTCCACTTGATATGGTATTCTTATTAATTAGCTGCAACTTCTTCTGCAGGCGAATCAGCCTCTTTCTTTTTGCGTTCCGGAAAATTGACTTCCCATATAGAATGTGTGGGACAGGATTCAACACACTTTCTGCATAAGGTGCATTTTTCGAAATCAATATAGGCCAGGTTGTTTTCGAGTGTGATCGCTTCGAATTTACATTCTTTGACGCATTTTCCGCAGCCAATACAGGCAACTTCGCAGTTTTTCTTTGCTACAGCGCCTTTTTCCTTGTTAATACAACTGACAAAAATCCGGCGGTCTTTCTTACCTTTTTTTCTTAGTTCGATGATCTTTCTCGGGCAGGCTTTTACGCAAGCACCACAAGCGATACATTTATCCTGGATGATCACAGGAAGCCCAGTTTCTTTATCCATGTACATAGCCTCAAACTGGCAAGCATCCACACAATCGCCTCCGCCCATACAGCCATAAGGACATCCGTTGGAGCCGGAATAGAGGTTATTAATAAAAAAACACGAATTCAGTCCGTCGTATTCGGTTTTGGCTATGGCATTTACTTTGGTGCCGTTGCATCGCAGAACCGCAATCATCGGATCCTTTTCTTCGGCAACCTGTCCAAAAACTAATGCAATAGCTTTCATCGTGGCATTGCCGCCGGGAGGACAGAAAAAACCTTCGGTAGATTCTTTTTTAACGATGCTTTCAGCCATGTTTCTGCAACCGGCAAAGCCGCAGCCGCCGCAATTAGCGCCGGGCAGTGCAGCAGCCACCTCATCAATTCTGGGATCTTCGATAACTTTGAATTTTTGTGCAATGAAATATAATATCACCGCTGACAAAATTCCAATGACGCTGAGCGTAATAACTGCGAAAATAATTGCAATGTTCACTTGAGTTATTTATTAAATGTTAAACAATATTAATCAGTATCCGATAAATGTTTCATATATTGAACCCTGTGATACAGAATAGGGTTCTCCGCTTTTTTCAGGCTGAGCTTGCCTCTGAAATCGCTGATATTGTTATAATTTTTCTGTTCCATCCATTTAGTCAGGTCTTCAAGAATTTCCTGGATACGATCAGAACCATGCATGTACAAGGCAGAACATAACTGTGCGGTAGTGGCTCCGACAAGCAATTGTTTGATGACGCCGCTTGCATCGTGGATTCCTGTTGATGCAGAAATATCGCACCCGGCTTTATCAGATAACAAGGCGATCCAGCGCAGCGAATTTCCCATTTCGGCAGGTGTGCTTAAAAGATTGGTTGCTTGCAGGCGCAGCGTATCTATATTGATATCAGGCGTATAAAACCTGTTGAAAAGTACCAATGCGGAAATGCCCGTCCAGGAAAACTTCTGAAGCAGGTTGATAAGCCCGCTGAAATAGTAACCTATTTTTAAAGCAACGGGGATCTTCACCGTTTTTCTGATTTTCTCGATAATATCAAAATACATCTTCTCATGTTCGGCTCCTGTGGTATTTAAATCGCTGGGCATGATAAATATGTTGAGTTCCAGGGCATCGGCTCCTGCTTTCTCTATATCGCGGGCAATGTTAATCCATTCGTTTAGCGAAACACAATTGATACTGGCAAAAACAGGAATACTGACTTCTTTCTTAGCGTCTTTTATAAGTTTCAGATATTCTTCAACAGAATTGTGTTTAGTAAAATTTTTGATATAATCAAGTGCCTCAGGATAATTATTGTATGAATCCGGGTAATCCATAATATGGTGGGTATCCATCATGATCTGTTCTTCGAAAAGAGATTTCAGCACAACGGCTGCAGCGCCTTTTTCCTCAAATTCCTTGATTTTTTCAGGAGATTTAGTCAATCCGGAGCTTGCTACTATCAAAGGGTTCTTTAATTGAAAACCCATGTATTTGGTAGTGAGATTTATCATATTTTTCATTTTATTTTCAGGTGCAAAATTAGAATTTTTATTTACAAAACTTCTATCATTTAATAAAATAAAAAAGAATTTTTTTTACTCATTTAATAATTATCTAAAATACAGATATTCTTACCTTTAAAATTTAATTGAATTATATTTATTAAGAATTTATACAAAAAAAAACTACTTTTGCTACTGCTATGGCACAAAATCACATTTCACATCACGGAATTATAAAAGAAATACATCAGGATAGCATCGATGTATTGATAATCAGCGAATCAGCCTGTTCGACCTGTAAGACAAAACATTTATGCGGTGTATCCGAAACCAAAGAGAAAATAATAACAGTGCGAAAACCATTGCAACGATTTGAACCCGGCGAAAATGTAGAAGTTATGATGAGCCAGTCCATGGGAACCCAGGCTGTTTTGTTTGCATATATTCTTCCATTTGTGGTTATGATATCCCTGATGATAGCAGAATATTACACAGGCTTTTCTGAACCTGTTATAGGATTGTCGGTTGTATTATTTCTGGTTGCATATTTTTTTACGCTTTTTGCTTTTCGCAAAAAACTGAACAGAAAATTTTCTTTTACAATAAAAAAAACTTGAAATAAAAATCAAATTTATACTGGGTTCAGCATTTGCCCCTCGAAAGGATACCATGCCGATTGTATCATTCAGGCGTATGTTGAATTTAATTTCAAAAATCTCTACCGTTAGAAAACGCTCAAAATATCCCTGATCTTTACTTTTCTTCAAGTTTCAGATTATTGATCTCCTCTTTTTTTTCGGATTCAATTCCTTTTTTTCCGTCCCAGAAAATTTTGCGTTTATAAGTAACATCGCTTGTGATAGTTATGTCTTCCTTGTCGGGATCATATTCAACGTGACGTTCCTCTATATATAATGTATTGTCATCACCACCTTTATATTGTGGAAAAATATAGTTGTAAGAAACATTAAAGATACCGGCCTCTGAAACCCTGATGGCTTTAGCAAACTCCACTAGATTGTTGCCGGCCCTGAAAAATAATATATCTCCGTTGGCATAGCCACATGCACCGTATTCAAAACTGACGGCAAATATTTTTGACACACCTGTGAATCCGCTTTTATCAAGCCGGCTGCCCGACAAACAATATTCAAATGTGCCGGAACCAGACATTTCTGTATAGATCGGCGTAAAACTTAATGAGTTTAATATTTTACCGTTACTTATGATCTTTGCAGTCATTTTTAATCCGTCCTCCTCTGATCTTGAAACCGGGGCACAGACAAACAAGCAGTTCTCACCATTTTCCGAAAACGGTATGCTGGCATGTGATATCAGATTTCCCCAGACATACCCGGTACAGTATTTCCCATCACTATAAAAACCAACATGATACCAATTTGCAGAAATACCATTCGATTCATAAGATTTTTCTGAACGGGAAATAGTAGTCATGGGTGTTCCGATCGGCAAATTGCACAAAATCGCTGAATTGGGGGAATCGGCTTCCCTGATATTTACTTTATCCGCAAAAAGAAAAACTTTTGCTCCGTCATTGAATTTGCCATAAATATAGACACATGTATCAGCCTGGGCCATCGTGGTGAAAGCACAAAAGCAGATCATACAAAATAATATTCCGATTTTTTTAAGATTCATATCTTTGGTTTTATATTTCAAAGGTAATAAAAATCACTGGTGTCTGGTTAATATTCTGTATATATATGAAAAGCCTTGTCGTTACATACTTTCAGACAACGTTAAAAAAAATGACCTTCATTTTATTATGGGAAGAATTGCTTTACATCAATTTATTTTGCCTCGTTACTAAATGATGTAAATTGATAAAAATCAATAAAGTAGTTTTATAGGAGAATTTTTAAACAACATCTTAGGATAAGAGGAAAAAGGAAGCTTCAATTATTTATATCCTTTTAAAAAGGTTAAATTTTAGCAGACAACAGTTAATTAAAATTTAAAATAATGGAATATATCTCAGGGGTTTTTATCGTTGAATAAGTTCCGGACTTTTAATTAATTTTGCAAAAAATGATATAATGAAAAAATCTGTTTTATGGATGTTGGCATTGTTGATCTTTGCAATAGCCTGCAATAACAACAAGAAGAAAAACCTTATTACCTACAAAGGCAATGTTCAGGGCTCTTTTTTCCTGATAAAATTCTATGCCGGGGCCGACAGTAATTCACTGAAAACAGGCATTGATTCACTGTTTAAAGTAGTGGATCATACAGCGTCGGTATTCGACAGCAACTCGATAATATCATTGGTCAATGCCAACCGCGAAACAGAACTCAGCGACCATTTTATCAAACTTTTCAATAAGTCGCAGGAAGTTTCTGCAGCTACCGGAGGGTGTTTTGACATCACGGTTGGCCCTTTGGTAAAATCCTGGGGTTTCTGGAAGAAAAAAGGCATGGATTTGAGTGCGAAACAGGTTGACAGCCTGCTTGCCTTTGTCGGGTACAACAAAATACGCCTGATAAATACGGATAAAGGAAGACGCATACTGAAAGAACATCCGGAAACCATGCTCGATTTTAATGCCATTGCTCAGGGATATACCGCTGACGTCGTGGCTGAATACTTCAATAATCAGGACATGAAAGATTATCTTATCGAGATTGGTGGTGAAGTGAGGGCAGCAGGCACAAAAGAAGAAAAAATTCATTGGACAGTGGGTATAGAAAAACCTGCTGACAGTATGGATGCCGGGCAGGTCGTTTATGAAAAAGTGGAACTTCAGGACAAGTCATTAGCCACTTCGGGCAATTACCGTAAATTTTTCATAAAAGACGGGATAAAATTTTCGCATACTATTGATCCCTTCACAGGATACCCGGTTCATCATTCGCTGCTGAGCGTAACTGTATTGGCTGACGATTGCGCCACTGCCGATGCCTATGCCACAGCATTCATGGTAATGGGTTTGGATAAAGCCAAAGAATTCTTAAAATCGCATCCCGGATTGGAGGCATATTTCATTTTTTCGGACAGCACCGGGAATTTCATAAATTACAAAACGAAAAATTTTCTTGTAGCGGATAAATAGTGTCTGAACGGAAACGATGTATTTGTAAGAAAATTCATTTTCATACAAATACGAAATAATATAATGCAGCCCCTTTAAAAAGTCCTGCTGAGGAATATCTGGCTGGTTCCAGCATTAAATCCCCTGAAATAAAATATCCGGCTAAGGTGAGACCAAAGCCGGATATTTAAACATTTCGCTAAGAGCATCTCTTAATATAATACTGAAAATCAGTTTTTCAGAGATTTCCTCGGGCCATTTCTATCTTACCAGGGATATATTACCTTTCTTTTTTATTTCAGAACCATCATTCATGGTAACGGTCAGTTTATACACATAAACACCGGATGGCATTTCTTTTCCTTTATACGTTCCATCCCATCCGACAGCAATATCTTCTGATTCAAATATTTTTTCACCCCAGCGGTCATAGATCAACAAATCCATATATTTAATATCCTGGCCGCGTACATAAAAAATATCGTTCTGTCCGTCATCATTCGGAGAGAATATATTTGGAACATAAACCACAGGATCGAGGCAATCGTCATATACGCTGAATTCTATGGAATTGGTTCCTGCACAGCCTTTAAAATCAGTAACTGTAACTACATAAGTACCATTGCCCAGGTCGGTCAGTTGCGGAGTAACAGCGCCGGTACTCCACGAATATTGATACGGTGCAGTTCCACTGGTAATTTCAGGGGTAATAGTACCATTGTTAAGTCCCGGGCATGTTGGTAAGGTATTATTCATAACGATGCCGGGCAACGGATTCACAGTAATTGTATACGAAGATGGTGTCCCTGCACAGGAATTTGCTGTAGCCGTAACGGTAATTGTTGCCACGACAGGAACTGCACCTGTATTCGTTGCTGTAAATGAAGTTATATCACCTGTTCCGCTTGCACCAACGCCAATGGATGTACTTGAATTAGTCCAGGTAAAAGTAGCGCCGCTGGTCGGGCTGTTAAAAGCAGTTCCGGCAATCGTAGTTCCATGGCAAACACTTGTATCAGAAGGAATAACAACCAAAGGTGAAGGATTAACAGTAATCGAATAGGCTGAAACTGTACCTGTACAACTATAAGCCGTTGGTGTTACAGAGATAGTTGCAGTTATCGGAACAGAACTTGTGTTGGTTGCTGTAAATGCCGTAATATTTCCTGTTCCGCTGGCTCCAATGCCGATGTTACTGTCTGAATTCGTCCAGGAATATGCAGCACCTGTGGTAGGACTGGAAAAAGTTGTTGCTGTAACAGTAGCCCCGTTACACACCGTGATATTGCCGGGAACAACTACTGTCGGTGTCGGATTAACAGTAATAGTGTAAGTTGTATCATGACCTGTACAGTTATTGGCCGTGGGTGTAACCGTGATAGTGGCCGTTATTGGGTTTGTTCCCGGATTAGTAGCATTAAATGCCGCAATATTTCCTGTTCCACCGGCTGCAAGGCCAATTGCTGTATTAGAATTTGTCCATGTAAAAGTACCTCCGGCTGGTATAGTGGCAAAGTTTGTCGCAGGGACATTGTCATTATTACAAACACTCATATTGCCGGGGATAGTTACCAAAGGTAATGGGTTTACAGTAATATTCGCTGTAGCGCTTGAAGCCGGACAACCTCCCGTGGCAGCAATATTGTTTGTTACGGTATAAGTTCCGGCAGTACTTGCAGCCAGGTTCACCTCACCGGTGCTTGTATTTACGAATACCAATCCGGCCGGGGCAGCACTAAAAATGCCCGCGATGGCTCCCATGCCAAGGATAGGTGTCGGATCTGTATCATCCTGGCAATAAGGCCCTGCATAGCTGAATGCTGCCGAAGGCGCTGTTACAATTGATATAGCAAAGGTGGTATCAGAGGGACATGTCCCGTTGGTTGTAAACGTCACAACATAATTGTTCACCGCACTGGCGCTAAGATCGATGAGGCCGGATGAAGTATTTAAAAAATTCAATCCGGCAGGAGTAGCAGAAAATGTGCCTGTAGCGCCGCCTGTGATAATGGCTGCCGGATCTGTGCCGGACTGGCAATAGGTTGACAGGAGATAATGAAATGCCGGATTATCAGCCGGGGTCACTATTATGGAACCAGCATTTGTTATTGTTCCGCAACCGCCTGTCAATGTAATCGTATAATTAAAAGTCCCCGAAACAGTTGGTGTTCCGCTAATGGTTACCGTATTAGAAGCCCAACTGCCCGTTACCCCCGCGGGCAACCCGTTGAATGTTGCTCCTGTTGCTCCCGTGGTGGTATAAGTAATATTCGTGATCGCCGTGTTGATACATTGGGTCTGTGCATTGGTGCCCGCAGCCGATGAAAGGGTGATCGTATTATCAGGTGTTACCGTTATCGTGCCGCTTGTTGTGATTGTTCCGCAACCGCCTGTTAAGGTTATAGTGTAAATAAAAGCACCTGAAACAGAAGGTGTTCCACTGATCGTTACCATATTAGAAGCCCAGTTGCCGTTCACTCCTGCGGGCAAACCGATGAACGTAGCGCCAGTAGCACCTGTAGTGGTATAGGTGATGCTGGTGATGGCTGTATTAACACATCTGGTTTGTGCATTGGTGCCAGCCGCTGAACTCAGGATGATCGTATTATCCTGGCTTGCAGTGATCGTACCGTTAGTTGTTACAACTCCGCAGCCTCCGGTTAATGTGATGGTGTAAGTAAAAGTACCGGTTACCGATGGCGTTCCGCTGATGGTCACTGCATTAGCTGCCCAGGAGCCGGTTATACCTGCCGGCAATCCTGTGATTACTGCCCCCGTCGCCCCCACAGTAGCGTAATTTATATTCGTGATTGGGGTATTTACACATAAAGTCTGAGCATCAGTGCCAACTGCAGAACTTAATGTGATTATGTTGTTCGGAATTACAGTAATTGTATTGTTTGTTGTTACTGTTCCGCATCCGCCTGTCAGTGTTACAGTATATGTGAATGTTCCTGACTCTGTCGGGGTTCCGCTGATTATTATAACATTTGAGGCCCACATACCGGTCACTCCCGCCGGTAGCCCGCTAAATACAGCGTTTGTAGCACCGGTAGTCGAATAAGTAGTCGCATTTACAGCCGTATTGATGCATACCGTCTGGGTACCACCGGAAACCAATGTGATGGTATTGTCTGGTGTCACCGTTATGGTTCCGGTGGCACTTACCGTGCCGCAACCGCCGGTTAGCGGAATACTATAGTTGAAGATACCAGATATTGAGGGAGTTCCGCTGATAGTAATGGTATTGGCAGTCCATGAAGCGCTCACCCCGGCGGGTAATCCTGCTGGGGTCCCTATTCCTGTAGCACCTGATGTCGTATGCGTTATGGCAGTCAGAGCAGTATTGATACAGAGCGTTGGTGTTGAAGATGGCGCAGTTACTGTATTATTGGGTGTAACCGTTATTGTGCCATTGGCAGTTACTGTTCCGCAACCACCTGTTAAGGCAATTGTATAAGTAAAAGCTCCAGATACGGAAGGTGTGCCGCTGATTGTCACCACATTGGATGCCCAGTTGCCCGACACCCCGGCCGGCAACCCGCTGACTACCGCTCCTGTTGCGCCACCGGTCGCATAGGTGATATTCAGAATTGCAGTGTTGATGCATTTGGTTTGTGCATCAGTGCCTGCTACAGAGCTCAAAGCAACAATATTATTAGAAATTACAGTTATTGTTCCGCTTGTTGTTGTGCCGCCGCAGCCACCGGTGGATGTTACTGTGTAGGTAAATGTCCCTGTTACAGTCGGTGTACCGCTGATCGTTACCGTATCTGAAGCCCAGTTGCCTGTAACTCCCGCAGGTAATCCGCTGAATAAAGCCCCCGTGGCGCCTGTGGTAGCATAGGTAGTCGTTGTGATCGCAGTATTGATACATTTCGTCTGAGTACCACCGGCAACTAATGTTATTGTGTTATTTGGCGTTACCGTGATTGTTCCGGTAGCGTTTACCGTGCCGCATCCCCCTGTCAACGGAATACTGTAAGTGAAGGTTCCTGATACTGTCGGTGTGCCACTGATGGTAATAGTGTTCGATGCCCATGATGCAGTCACACCGGTCGGCAACCCTGTGGCTGTTCCAACGCCTGTAGCGCCGCTTGTTGTATGAGTAATGGCCGTCAAAGCAGTGTTTATACAAAGCGTTGGTGTCGAGGATGCTACTGATACGGTATTATCCGGTGTTACCGTTATTGTGCCATTGGCTGTTACTGTTCCACAACCACCTGTTAAGTTTATGGTGTAGATAAATGTTCCTGATACCGTTGGTGTTCCGCTGATGGTTACCACATTTGAAGCCCAACTGCCGCTGAGGCCTGCAGGTAATCCGGTAATGGTAGCGCCTGTCGCCCCGGTGGTCGCGTAGGTGGTCGGTGTGATAGCGGTATTGATACATTTTGTCTGAGTTCCACCGGCAGTCAATGATATCGTATTGTTCGGTGTAACCGTGATGGTGCCCGTGGTATTCGCCGAACCACAGCCGCCGGTTAATGTAACAGTATACGTAAATGTGCCTGCAACAGATGGAGTGCCGCTTATGGTGACCACATCTGAAGCCCATGAACCTGTTACACCGGCAGGTAAACCGGCAATGGTTGCTCCAGACGATATTGTGGTAAAATAAGTGGTGGTTGTAATAGCAGTATTAATACACGTTGTCTGTGTACCACCCGCGGTTAAAGTGAGCGTACCGTCAGGCCAAACGGTAATCGTTCCTGTTGCAGACACTGTTCCGCAACCACCTGTCAGGGTAATGGTATAAGTGAAGGTGCCTGTTACCGAGGGGGTACCGCTGATCGTAACTATATTTGAAGCCCAGGAGCCTGTCACACCGGCAGGTAATCCGGTAATCGTTGCCCCAGTCGCTACAGTGGTAGCATAAGTTATATTTGATATACTCGTATTGATGCATTTGGTCTGAGCATTAGTCCATGACGGTGATGTCAAGGTGATAGTATTCGTAGGATTCACATTTACCGTAACATAGTCAACTGCGCTACAGCCAATCTGGTTAGTTATGGTTACGCTATAGGTGGTAGTGGTTGTCCCCGAAAATGTAGGATTAGATACATGGCTATTGCTGAGGCCTGTAGCAGGCAACCAATTATAGGTTGATGAAGTACATCCTCCGCATGTAGCCTGCAAACCGACGGTATTACCTGTACATATGCTCACATTATTACCTGCATCAGGTAAAAAAGGAGAAACGAACATGATAACAGCAATACTATATGTCCCGGGACAGGTACGGAAATAAAAAGTGTCCTGAACCTGAGGATTATTAATAACCAAATCCTGCCATGGAGACAACAAGGTTCCACCAATCGGAGCAGTGTACCAACCGTAACTAAGCCCCCCTGGTAGGCTTCCGGTGATATCTGCCCAAAGAGTGACTGGTTGACCCTGACAGGCAGTTACATTGGGAGAACTTAGTATAAAATTTGTCACCACGCCGTTATTTATTCCCGGCCCACCTTTAGTAGCGCCGTTGGGAGGAAATTCATCGAGGCTGTTTCGGGCTAGGGCGGTCCCAGGCCCAACTGAAGTAGTACCGTTTGCCCCGCCATTAGTAGTTTTTGTTATTGAGGGAGTTCCGGAAACGGCTATATAGCCGCCGCCACCGCCACCACCGGGGCCTTCAGCTTCCTGATTGACGTAATTTATTATACTGACCCTTTTAATCTGATCACCACCTTTACCGCCATCAGCGTATGCTGAGATGTTAGAAATGCCCCCCAATGTATTGATAACGATGGATCCGCCACCACCTCCGCCACCGCAGCCGTCGGTACCTGTAACATCCTGAGTCCATGGGTCAGGTTGTACAAGACCATCCGAATTGCCACCGGGGTTTCCGTGCGCCTGAAAAGATCCGCTGCCCACTACACTTCCATAAGACATAAAATAAATAATGCCGCCACCATTACCACCGGCTCCGCCCCAGTTATCGTTCTGATGGCCGCCGCCGCCGCCACCGCCCATGAACAAACGCTTGTACCCGCCTTCGTTTTCATAGAGAGGCCATCCGCCTAGGCCGCCATGATTAGTTCTTCCTGTACCACCCCATGCCCATTGGGTAGGTCCTACCATCGAAGCATCCTGATTATTGGCCGAAAATGAATAACCGCCTCTGCCGCCGCCGTATGAAACACTCGTGGAAAAACCCACAGCTTCCAGTTCCCATGCGGCCGCACATAAAGGACAGGACAGATCAGGAATTCCTTTACCAGTATACGTATTAATACCGCTGACATTGCAACCACCGCCTCCGCCATGGTTATGTGAATTACCACCGCCACCGCCATTTGCCGGCGGTCCTTTACAGTATGTGCCATCAACGCCTCCCTGCCCTGCAATACCTTCACCTTTTTGTCCGCCCCAGGTCGGATCTGTAGATGCAAAGACGTCTTGCGTGTAAGAATTTGCAATTACTGTTGAAGCAACCCCGCCCCGGAACCCTTTTCCTGTAACATTCACAACGCCATTATTAGTAACCGAACCCAGGGTTTCAACTACAAGAACCCCTCCGGTGCTGCCATTCCAGGGATCACAGGTCAACTCACCCCCGGAGTTTATGGTCAGGGTGGTATACCGGGGAACCCTGACGATTTGTGTATGACCACCGGCAGAATAATCATTAATTAAACCGCAAGTTAAAAAAATAATATTACTTCCGGAAACAGAAGCTACCTGCGCAAATTCGTACTTACCGCTGTTGTTATAACTTTCGAGATATCCATAATTGGACCAATATGCACCTCCTTGCATGGTAGCTCCCTGCATCTGAATAATAAAGATCAGGTCGCCTGCTGCCAGATTGGAAGTAAAATGATTGTTTAAAATATTGCTCCCGACAGTGATGCTCATATTGGCAGCAGACGCATCGGATATTAGTGTCGTGTATGCATTTACTACTGTTCCCGTACTTGATACCGTTAAGGCTGAATTCTTACCACGCTGCGAAAAAACCAGAGTAGAAAAACAAATAAAGAAAATCAAAGAAACAGATATGCGTTTTTTCATAATATTACTTTTTCAATATAATAATGTACAAATTTAAATAAATCTTTTATTTTTGGGGAGAATTTAAAAAAAAATCATAATTTTACTCTTCATGAAAAAAACCTGCTGCATCATTTTTTCCATATTTTTTTTCATTTCTTCGTGCAAGAAAGAAAACCTCTGCGATTGTTTTAAAAGTACAGGAAAAATTGTAACAGAAGAAAGAAAAATCAGGGATTTTTCCAGCATATTCGTTTCAGATAATGTAAACCTTATTCTTACTCAGGATTCGGGTTACCATGTAAAGGTAGAAGCCGGCGAGCACCTTATCTCGTTGATCACTACCGAACTGAGACACGATTCATTGTTCATTGAAAATAAAAACAGATGTAATTGGGTGAGAAGTTACAAACCACAGGTTAATGTTTATATCAGTTTGCCGGTGCTGTACTTTTTTCAAAATGCCGGATGTGGCACCATTATAACAACCAACACTTTTACCGGTGACAGTTTACGTTTTTATTCCTTGAATAGTTCAGGAGATTTAACAGTAAAAATGGATGTGAAAAAATGTTACCTGACCATACACACGGGATGTTTAAATGTAAATGCAAGTGGGAAAACCGATTATCTTGACGTGTATTATTGCGGCAATGGTATGATCCACTGTGAAAATGTAAATGCAAAAAATACAATCGTAACCAACAAAAGCACAGGGGATATTTATGTAAATGTAAGCGAATCTCTTTACTACATTATTACATGGACAGGTAATATATATTATTATGGGAATCCCACGCTTATTAACTGGGGTGACACAGGCGATGGTGAATTGATAAAACTATAAAATATCTATAATATTTCTTTATATATATATTCATGGATCACCAATTATCGAGTGTTGCAAACAAATCGAAAAGTAGAAGTTTCTTAGGGGTCAGGAAAGAATTGATCATCAGACTGACTCCTTTGACAATAGTGGCAATTAGTGCCATTTTGGAGTTTCTTTTTATTTCCTCCAACTCAATTGCCGGAGACGAACCCTTCTCAATATATCACTCGCAAATGAGAATTTCATCTATTATTGACCTGTGTATGAACGGAAACAATCCACCTCTGCATTTCATAATGCTTCATTACTGGATCAAATTGTTCGGAATAAGTCCTTTATCAGTCAGGTTTTTGTCTGTGGTTTTTAGTGTTACAACTGTTTATTTTGTTTACAGGATAGGTAAGGATTTTTTCAGTTATCAAACAGGAGTGCTCAGCAGCTTATTGTTCTCATTTTCCAACTTAAACTTATTGTTGTCTCATGAGGCGCGTGTCTATACCTTATTTGGGTTATTAGCAACGTTGTCGATGTTTTTTTTTCTGAGTATCAGGAAAAATAAAAATAGATATTTCTACATATTTCTTCTGATAACAAATACTTTATTAGTGTATTCACATTATTTGGGAATTTTTGTAATTATGGTGCAAACTATTGCCGTTTTGCTGATCAAAGATATAAGGAAACCTCTTTTTAAATATTATATGATTTATTTGTTGCTGTTTAGCTGCTTTTTTATTCCTAATATTATTTTATTGCTGAATAGATTTTCAGGCACACCGGTTGGGACATGGTTAGACCAACCAAATGGAATAATAAGTATTTATGATATGCTATGGACATTCTCGAATAAACCGGTAACCACTGTATTTTGTTTATTGATATTGGTTGCAGCACTTGTAAAATATTTTATTAGTGTCTATAAGAAAACTCGTGTTTGTAAAAAGAAAACGTCAAGTTTGAGGCTTGCGAAGCAACAAAAAGCGGAGTTTACTGGTGTAAATGAGCATTTTTGTTGCAAGCGTAACGAAAAAATTGGCGTTTTCTTACAAACACTAATTACAAAACAAAAAACGGGCAATGTAACCAATAATAAAATAATACTGCTTTGGTTTTTGTTCCCCTTTTTTACTATGTTTTTTGTTTCGTATTGGCTACCCATGTTTCTCGACAGATATTTGTATTTCGTTTCGATAGGATATTATTTCACGTTAGCCATCGCTATATCATTTATTTTTCAATCAGATAAATTCAACTATTTATTTTCAGGAATTTTTTTGATTTTATTTATAGTTACCTTCAACCCAAAGATGGATAATAAAAGACATGCTGAAGAAACCGTGGCAAAAGTGACAGAACTTAAAGACCAAAACACATCTGTAATTATTTGTCCATCGTTTTTTATGCTGAATTTTGCGTACTATTATAACAAAGATTTTTTTTGCGAAGCAGATAATGGCAACCTTTATCAAAAATTGACTAAAAGATTAAACGATGATAAAGTTTACCCGATCAACTCAGCAGATCTGATACAGTATTCAACAAAAAGAATTGTTTTTTTAGATGCTGCCGCCAATTTTTCTTTCCCCGATAATAACATATACAATACTTTAAAAGAAAGATACAAATTAAAAAACGAGTATAAATTCTACGAAAAATTTATTGTATCTGTTTTTGAAGATCAATAACGAGCCCACTCCGGAAAGTACGATTTTTGAAAATCAGCTTGGCCCCGGCCCAAAGAGAGGCTGATTTTCCGCGACTTCCATTTAGGGATTAAGGGCAAAAAGTCGCAGGAAAGAGAAACGGGGCTATTCGAAGTGGACTCAATAGTGGAATTTAAAGAATATTATTCGAAGAATTCGTATTCATATTTTGAAGCATACATCTGCCTGATGTTTTGCGTAGGATCCTGAAGAAAAACCAGCGACTCGGTCAGCCGGCCTTCTTCGTCAAAGGTCCGTTCAATGCTTGAAAGCAACTCATCGTTCGTATTAAATTCTTCCTGCTTAACGATATTGTTATTCTCATCAAAGGTAAACTTTGTTGTTTTTGCCGACCTGGGATCTTCCTCATAAAGCTCAGTAACATTATCATTTTCATCTGTCGTAAAAAGATTTTTTTCGATAAGCTGATTATTGGAATTATATCGTAACGTTTTTTCGCGTGAACCATTTTCATCATAAAAATATTCTGTCCTGAAGTTCGAATCCGGATCAGCCGAAGTAAATGTATACGAGATCATCTTCCCATCGTCATTGTAAGTATATTCCCTTCGGCTCATTTCGTTATTTTCTCCGTCGGTCAGCACAGCCCGTAATAATTTACCATCCATAAATTCCAGGATTTCGGTTTCTTCAATTTCTCCGTCAACATCTGATTGTACCCGTTTTGTAAGGTTTCCCTTTTCGTCATAAAAGAATTTTATAAAATTCTCACCCCCCTCCAGATAAACAATCTTTTCTTCAACCGGCTTACCTGATTCATTGTACTGAAAAAAACGGTGTTCGGCTATTTCATTCTCATCAAAAAAATTTATTTCTTCAATCAGGTTATTCTTCTCGTCATACTTATATACATAATGTTCAATAATTTCGCCGGCATGATTATATGAAAGTGTTTTAAGCGTGTTTCCGTTTTGATCATATTCGGTAAGGGATGACAGAAAAGAATCTTTTTCATACCAATCGGTTTCATCAGGATTTAAAGGGTTTTCCATCGCATAATTAATCCTGTAATTCTTAGTGTTTTGAATTTTCTTTTCCATATTCTGCATGTAGCCGTATTTTATTTAATTGCGAAATTATAATTTATAAACAGTATAATTTTCATTTTCGAAAATTATTTTCAGATTCAGTTTTGTACAGGAGTCCTTTTTGTTAATAAAAAGCAATTTACAACCCTGTTGTTTGATAGATTCGAGGTAAATTGGATCATTCCACCCAGAAAAATCAAGCGACCATCCCCGTCGGTGTGCAAAATACATTTGCTGATATCCAAAAACTCCTGAAAATGCAACCAGATCATTTTTTTCCGACACTTTATCAGCGATTTTTTCAAGATTTAATAAATACAATTCACTGTCCTTTATCCGAAAATCATGTTGCTGATTAGCGATACTTTCTATCATTATTGCTACAACAAAAATAATTCTAATATTGTTTTTTCGGATTTCAGATAAGCCATATCCTGCCATCAGGGCCATAAAGGGTACAAAAGGCAGGATGTAATATGAATGTGTCGGGAAAACAGCGCCTGTTTTCACTGCAAAAAACAAAAAAATCAATAAAGCAAGAGTAAAAACGCCTAACAAAGTTTTTGATTTTGATCTGATGGAACAGAATAATCCAAAAAGAAATATTGCAAAAGCGATGAATGAAAGAAACGAACCAAAATAAAATTTTTCAAAAGCTTCTCTCCAGTGTACTGAAACTTCGGAGATTCCTGTGACTATGTCTTTCTCAAAAAAATGCTGAAAACCATAATTTTTAACCAGAAAAGGCACCCAATAATAATACCAGGCAGCAACAACACTAATAAGTAGTACCATTGCAAAGCCTAATATTACTAATGCTTTCGGGGCAATTGATTTTAAGATAAACGGAATGATCAGAAAGCTTAAGATTATTATTGCCGGCAACTTGGCCAATCCGCCTAACATCGAAAAAACAATAAACAATATCAGAGGGAATATTTTATTTTCAGAGATATAAATTGTCGCATAATAAACTCCTATCATTATCAACGACAAGCTGAAAGTGTCGGGCATGATTTTTCTCGAATAAGAGAACCAAAGTGAACACAATAAAATCAAGCCTGAATAAAAGGCAGTTTTGTCACCAAAATATTTTCGAAGAATCAAATAAAAGCAAAATACGCCCAAAGAAGATACGATCAGGTTTATTAATCTGCCATACCAATGAGCATACCCGAATATTTTTGAAACCAGAAAAATCATATAGTTTAAAAGTGGAAATTCACAACCAACGATGCCGGAACGATTCCCGTCAATATCGATTCTGGGGAAAAAAATATTGGGATCTACCTCATAAAAATTCCTTGCAACCATACAGGTAAAAGATTGCCTCCAGTTATGAGCAGCTTCTAAAGGTGGGTTTGTGATTCCGTACATTCTAATCATAAAAAACAATAAAACCCAGAATCTGAAGTCTTTAATAATGGATTTTATGTTTAGCCTGACAGACATTATCAAAATTCTTTATTGATCGTGCAAAACGCTTCTTTTATTATTTCCATATGATCGAAAGCCATTGAAGGCATATCATTCACCTCAAACCATTGTGCATCGGAGGCATCATCCCCTGCCCTGACCTGCATAATACTTTCATCAAACCAGCCATAATAGATCACACTAATGGTTCTGTAACGCGGATCGCGCCCGACAGTTCCAACGGTAAATATCTGTTTCAACGATCTGTGAATCACACCGGTTTCTTCCTGGAGTTCACGCACTACGGCATCATCAAGCTCTTCGTCTATTTCAACAAACCCACCGGGTAAAGCCCAAAGTCCTTTAAAGGGTTCATTCAACCTTTTAATAAGTAATACTTCGCTTTTGTCAGCATGTACATTTTTTCTGAGAACAATTGCATCGACAGTTACAGCCGGCATGGGATACTCGTATATATAGGACATTGTTTTCAGGATGAAATCAGTGTTTCAATAGTAAGAAATTTCCCGTGGGAAACATGAAGCAGTTTTCCATTTTCAAACTTTATTTTTTTCCAGGAAGATTCTATTTCCAATGGGTTTTCCGCCACCAGAGGCCTGTGCCGGAGTTTTAAAAAACCCAAAATATTCATTGCTGCATCGCCTATAAAAGCGTTGCCATCGTCACAGATTATAGACATAGAATCACCGGTATGTCCGGGTAAAGTGACAATTTTTGCAGGAAGATGCAGATACCTTAATAAATCGTTGTTATCTGAATCAATGATTATTGCCCTTTCTCCGGGTATTACCGCCTTGCTGGTTGCCATTAAACGGAAAAATTTCTTCAGGCGGACCATAAATCTTATCAAGGCTGTAGTGCCGGTCATCTCATAGTTATCAATCCCTTTTTCCAAAAAAGGCAGGGCTTTTTCATGAACGATCAGCATGGCATTGGTTTCTTCAAGAAGGCGACTGAGAAATCCCGTATGGTCGGTATGATGATGTGTTAGAAAAATAAACGATATCTGAGACAGATCAATGGATCGTTTGGAAAGTTCCTGTTTGAATTTCTTATAATATTTTTCAGTTGAAGTATCAACCAATAAATAATTATCACCGCATGGTATCAAAAAACAATTTGTAATACCCAGTGACAGTTTTATATATTGCCTTGAAGAATTAACTTGCATCAGGTATTACATTTAATCAATGGTAGCAGCCGGATATTTTTGTCGGCTGCTTTTACTGACCGCAACTATTTAGCAAAGCTGATCGCCCGTGTCTCCCTGATGACAGTAATTTTAATCTGTCCGGGATAAGTCATCTCATTCTGAATTTTAGTGGAAATATCGAATGCCAGCTGATTGGCTTCGGTATCCGTAACTTTTTCAGCGCCAACGATCACTCGTAATTCTCTACCGGCTTGAATAGCATATGTTTTCACCACGCCAGGGTAAGCAAGCGCAAGTTCCTCGAGATCTTTTAAGCGGTTGATATAAGATTCCACAATTTCGCGGCGTGCACCGGGACGTGCTCCGGAAATGGCATCACAGATCTGTACTATAGGCGAGATCAATGAAGTCATCTCCACCTCATCGTGGTGGGCTCCGATCGCATTGCATACTTCCGGTTTTTCCTTGAATTTTTCGGCCAGGTTCATCCCTAAAATTGCATGTGGCAGATCCGGCTCATTATCAGGGACTTTGCCAATATCATGCAGCAAACCAGCTCTTTTGGCAAGTTTAGGGTTCAGCCCGAGTTCCGAAGCCATAACGGCCGAGAGGTTGGCAACTTCGCGTGAATGCTGCAGAAGGTTCTGCCCGTAGGAAGAACGGTATTTCATTTTTCCTATCAAACGAATAAGTTCATGGTGTATACCATGGACACCCATGTCAATGGTTGTGCGTTTACCTACCTCAATGATTTCCTGTTCGATCTGCTTTTTTGTTTTTGCGACAACTTCCTCAATACGTGCAGGATGAATACGCCCGTCGGTTACCAGCTGATGCAGGGACAAACGTGCAATCTCGCGGCGGACAGGATCAAAACCTGAAATAATGATGGCGTCCGGGGTATCGTCAATAATGATCTCAACACCAATAGCCGCTTCCAGTGCGCGGATATTTCTTCCTTCGCGGCCAATGATGCGGCCTTTGATTTCATCGTTATCAATATTAAATACGGAGACGGAGTTTTCAATAGCATGTTCTGCGGCAGTACGCTGCAACGTCTTAATCACGATTTTCTTGGCTTCAAGATTCGCTGTATCACGGGCTTCATCAATTATTTCACGGACATGGTTTGCAGAATCAGCCTGTGCTTTTGAGGTAAGCATCTCAATAATCTGGGCTTTGGCTTCCGCAGCGGATAATCCCGCGATAACCTCAAGCTTTTCAACCTGTTGCGACTGCATCCGCTCGACTTCGGCTTGCTTTTTATTAAGAATATCGAGCTGTACATTCAAATTTTCACGAACAGTAGATAACTCCTTTTCTTTACGGTTTAGTTCTTCGAGTTTCTGTGAAACCAGCGATTCCTTTTGTTTTATGCGGTTTTCGCTTTTAAGGATATTGTTATTACGTTCGTTAATTACTTTTTCGTGTTCAGATTTAAGCTGGAGAAATTTTTCTTTTGCCTGCAACTCCTTGCTTTTCCGGGTAACTTCAGCGGTGCTTTCGGCTTCGCGGATAATTCTTTCCGACTTCTTCACAATGGACTTCTGGATCAACAACACAGAGATCGCTATCCCTATGAGGATCCCCCCGATGGCGGCAATGATTATTATAAAAAAAAGATTCATAGTGTAAAATTTATTTAGTTAATATTAATTAATTTCAAAAAAAAACCGCATTAAAATCAAAAGGGGTTTAGAATAAACTCCTGTAAAACATGGATAGAGCTACCTATTTTGTTCGAACTTCTACCGTCCCGAAGGTTTCCCTCCGAAATTCCGCCTAAGCGGACTGAAGCCTGTTCTACCATTATAGAGATTACTCTAATTTGATAATGTTGAGTTTATCAAACGATGTTTTTGATTTAATGCGGGTTAGGTTTAATTTCTTTTCAAAGAACGCTTATTTGTTGTCCAGATGCTGTTCCAGTACTTTGTCCAGTTCCAGTAATTTGTCTTTCAACTTAGTATCTTTATATACATTTGTCTGTTCCAGGTTCAATGCGTTAGAAGTGTATTGTAAGGCAATCATCGCCAATAGATCTTGTTTATCTTTAAAAGCATAACTACTTGCAAACTCCTTAATTTTATCATTGATAGTCTTAGCAGCTTTCCTTACTATTTCTTCTTCCTGTCGGCCAATGGTCAGCTTGTAACTTCTGTCTGCGATCATTACTGAAATTGAAAAATCTTCCATTGCCATCAGGGTATATAAATATCTACTTGTTTAATAGAGCAATACATCTGTCAACCTCCCGCAAAAGTTCATTAATTCTTAATTTTGCTTTTGTCTTGTCTTCTCCTTCAATTGTTTTTGCTATTCGTAATATTTTGTTCTTTTCTTCTAAATATTTTATTTTTTCTTTGTTTTCCTGTTCACTTTTGATTAATAAATCCAATTCTTTTTTAACTTCTGCATTTTCATGCTTTAAGGCATTAACTTGTTTTATCAATTGATGAGTTTTGAATTCAATACCGGACATCAAAGCCGCAAGATCTTCCATAACTCAGCAATTTGTTTCTTTTACAAAGGTAATACTATATTGTATAAAAAAACAAATTATTTTATCATTATTTAATATTTTTTGATAGTTTTATACATTCAATTTTTTTAAAATCTGTATCTATATGAATGAAGATTTGCTTTGTTATATCTGGAAATATCAGCGGTTCAGTGCAAATATCTTTACAACTGATGGCAAACAAATAAAAGTGGAAAGTCCCGGATCAGCAAATACGGATGCCGGCCCGGATTTCACAAACGCTAAAATACGTATTGACAATACATTATGGGCCGGAAATATTGAAATACACCTGCGTTCTTCCGATTGGTATGCTCACAGGCACGAACAAGATAAAGCCTATGATAATATAATACTTCATGTTGTTTATGAAGACGATAAGCCTGTATTTGACAAAATCGGGAATAAAATTGTAACGGTCG
Organism: Bacteroidales bacterium; assembly: GCA_035353775.1. Taxonomy (GTDB): domain Bacteria; phylum Bacteroidota; class Bacteroidia; order Bacteroidales; family CAIWKO01; genus CAIWKO01. The sequence goes on from DAOQAF010000048.1 coordinate 21,545, forward strand.
AATTAAAAAACACAGTCGATGACCAGTTGATCTCTAAATACAAAAAATTTGCTGAAAGCAAAAATACGATCCCCTGTTCGAAATTGACCGACATGGTGAATGAAATTATTATTTATAACTGGCTTGAAAATCTGGCCATTCAACGTTTACAGGTTAAAACCGCCATTATTTTCAACAAACTAAGCTTATATAAAAATAATTGGGAACAAACGTTTTATGAAATTTTTGCAAGGAATTTCGGCTTCAATGTGAATGCCGAACCCTTTGAAATGCTTGCAAAAACTCTTCCGCAACAGTACTTTGCAAAAAGTAAAAACAACCTGTTTCAGATAGAGGCCTTGCTTTTCGGGCAGGCGGGTTTGCTTGATGATGATTTCACCGATGATTACCCCAAAAAACTTAAAACTGAATATTCGTACTTTCAAAAAAAATATAATCTGAAACCCATAGGGAAACATTTATGGAAATTCTTACGGATACGCCCGAAAAATTTCCCTACAATACGGTTGGCACAATTTGCCAGCCTGATATATAAATCGAATAATTTATTTTCAAAGATACTGGAAAGCCGGACACATACAGAAATATATCAACTGTTCGACCTTGACTGCTCCGATTACTGGCAGACCCACTATGTTTTTGATAAACTTTCAGCCAAATCACCAAAAAATCCGGGGAAAAGCACTATAAACCTTTTGATAATAAATACCATAGTGCCATTTGTTTTTGCCTATGGGAAAATAAAAGATGATGAAAGTTTCACTGAAAGAGCATTGGAATTTTTGTCTGTGTTGCCTCCGGAAAAAAACCATTTCACCGAAAAATTTCTTCTTGCAGGTATTAAACCTTTAAATGCCATGCAATCGCAGGCAATGATCCAATTGTTCAATGAATACTGCAGTAACAAAAAATGTCTTCATTGCAGCATAGGCGATGCCGTGTTGAAATAACACCAAATTTCAGGGCTGTTGAATCATCTTCTTTTTCTTTTTCAGAAATAAGTCTCTATAGGTATTAAACTCCTTACGGTAAACTATACCCAGCCCCTGCGTATAAGGCGCCGTATATTGCAGAATGCTATATTGATTAGTATGGTTGTAAACTTTTAATTTTAAAGCCTTTGTGATCTTTACCTCAATATCCACATCACCTACGATCTGGTTCGAGTTTTTGTTATCACCAGCAATATTTTGTCCGGTTGCCACTCCCAGGTTGCTCGAGACCGAGACCCTGTCGTTAAAAAGCTGCGTTGAAAGAGCAACAGCGACTTCTTCCTGTGAAATGTTGTCGCCCGGGCGATAATTTACCCCGATATTTACATTTTTACTGATCTGTGAAAGCCAGTTGCTGAGCTGATTGGAAAGCACTTCGCTGGCGCTTTTCCCCAACAGGCTGGCACCGGCAGATGCTGCAGAGCCGATTCCTGCATTAGGATTGACAAAGCTGTTGATGACCAGCAAAGAGATGAAGTTATTATTAATATTCTGATTGATCGCCGCAAGGTAAGGGCCTTTTTCATAATCCAGCATGGAAGGCAGGTCAACCTCAAAAGTGAACTCCGGATTGGCCAGTACATTTTTCATATTGATAATACAATCAACGTTAACATACCTGGTATTCGTATCAACACCCAGGCCTGCCAGATTTGCCCTCATGGAATACCTGGCTCGTATGTCCAGCTCGGCATTATAAGGGTCACCGTTCCATTTGACAGTACTGCCAGGATCAATTTCAAAACGTTTGTTGATGATGTTCTGAAAAGTAAAAAGATAATCTCCGGATGTAAGGACATAATCACCAAACATATTCATTTCATTATCGGCAATCGTGATACGGATGTTACCATTTCCCTTTCCTAAAATACGGTCGCCTACCCTCGGGTCAAACAATAGCTGCACTTCAGCTTCATCGGTAACGTTAAATGACATATCGAGGTTGATGCCGTGAATTTCTTTTCCCCTCTCTTCAATAACGGTATCCTGCTGCCCTTTTTTGACAAACGTAATGTACTCACTGGCTTCCAGAAAAGAAGTGTTTCCGACAGGAATAATTAACTTCGTCCCCTTTTCAGTAGTAGCAGAAATATCAAAATTTATTTTTTTCTGGTCACCGAATATGTGTACATTGCCTGTTGCATAGCCCTTACCGTAGAATAAATCATTCATGGAGGCATTGGTGTTCAGGCTTAACAGTTTTTTAGGTTCAATATAAATATCAAAGCCAATGTTTTTAAAATTTTCATGAGTAATTTTTCCGCTAACAATAGCCGTGTCAACAGTCCGATGCTCATAGTCGGGCTGATCAATCGCGATCAGGTTTTTAAACGTAAAGGCATTTTTGGTAATTTTCACGCTGTCGTATGCAAAAGCATAAACCGTATTCAGGTAATTTATTTTTAATGCCCCGCGCATAACTTTCAACAAGCCTGTTAATTCCGGATTTCCCTTTCCGCGCAGAAACAGCTTCCCGCTTGCTGTTCCGCTGACAATGGATCCAAAACTTTCTACATACCTGGAAAGTGCTTTTAGCCTCAGGTTCTCAACACTGATATTTATGTCAAAATTCTGCGGTTTATCGCCCGGGTAGTAATACCCTTCTGCAATGACAGGAGTGCTCTTGCCTATATTCCCGAGATAAAATATCTCTGCTTTTATTTGTATCCCTTTCTTAGCATCATCCCATTTGCTTTGTATCGAAGCATCGCCCAACTTGTCGTAGTTGATGCCTAAATCCTTTATTTTAAGATCGGCATAATAAGTCGGCGAGCTGTATAAATCTGAAATAATTACACTTCCTGTGATAATCCCGTCAAAATCAAACTTTCTTGCATTGGTAAGATAGTCAATATTTGAAATATCGAAGGAATTAAAATCGACAGTAAGCGCATCAAAAGGATTTTTCGATATTGCCCCGTTAATCAGCAGATTTTGCTGTTTACGAAACAATTTCAGGTTGTTAAACGCGATCTTGTTTGTATCAAAAACGATGTTGCCATGGTCGCTGATAGTCCACAGCGAGTCATTGATGATAAGGTCTGAGTGCCTGAAACCTGTCACAGATTCGCTGTTACTGTAAAAATATGTATAGAAATTCAGATCTGCAGCATTTCTTTTCTTCATCTTTTTATTATCCCAAAAAAGTCTGCTGTTGATGCTGTCGTTCAATACACTGGAGGCAAGACCAAAATTAGTGAGGTAAGCACTGTCTGACATTTGCAGCGTGTCGGAATTCATTAACAGGTCAATCCTGCTGCCTTCCGCATTCAGTGCAAGGTTCCAGTTTTCAAGGGTGGTATTATTATAAGATAGTTTTGAAGAAACAGCATCAATTTTCGCAGCATTTGTCAGGGAGTTGAAATTCCCTTTTACAATGGTATTGCCTGCTGCTCCCAGCCCGTTCACGAAATAATCCAGCACAGGAGAAGCATTATACAGCCTGATATCAAAATCGAATTCCTGACGGGCAATATTCTTATTACTGGTATCCATAGCAAAATAGAAGTTGGGAAGATAGTTCAGAATGAACTTTTTGAAAGAATTACCCAACTCGGAAAACACAAAATATCCGTTAAAAACGGCATCCACATAATCGGATTTCAGGTCAAAAGTACGGTAACCGCTTGGGCTGATATAAGTATTCAGATTGAATGAACGCAGGTCAAAAGACTTTTTGTTTTGCCGAAAAGAGGCATCCTGCAGTGATATATAACCTTTCAGATTATCTATATTATTGCCATAGAAGTCAATCTTCAAATGGGCCTTTACTTCTGAGACCGTATCCTTTGGGGTAATTTTGAGCATTTTCAGATTAGCATATTCAATATCGGCTACAAAATCAAAATCAGGCAGGGAATCATTAATATCCACCTTGCCGTTGAACACCATTTTCAGATTCTCATCATCCACGTCGATCAAACCTTTAAATATTCGCTTATCAAAATTCCCGTCAACAGAAATATCAGAATAATTATAGCCTTTGAATTCAAATTGATTGATGTTACCTTTAAATAAAAAATCAGCATCATCAGCCTTTAAACCGGAACCACTGATCTGAGCGATAAGACTGACTTTCCCAACCAGATCGGGGGAATTCAACAATTGACCCAGGTAAAAATTTTCAGTAACAACTTCCCCCTCGTAAGAAATTTTTTTATTTGTATTACTAACAATTACATCTGTTGAAATACTTCCAAGATCAGAGTTTAAGGTCGCGTTTGAAACAAAATTTGTATAGAAACCAGTAAAGACACCTTGTACATGAATATTTCCAAGGCGCTGAAGCATCTGTGGCAGCTTAAGTTGCGTTACTGAGCGATTAGTACCAGGAATTATTATATGGTTAAGATCATATACAGAAGAAGTCAGGTTTCTGATCTTCAAATTTATGTAGGTTTCTTCAATTTTGGGCAAGCCATTCATTGATATGTCCGCATCAAAATAGGTATCTGCGCCGTATTTCATCAAAAAGTTTTTCAACTTAAGATTGCTAACCCTGCCTTTTACACCGGATGAAAAATAAATCAGGTTATTCATACCATACATCTGCCTGACAAAATAAGCGATATCAATAAAGTTAAGTTTGGTATTGCGTATATCGGAGATTATTGTCACCTTATTTACAAAATCCGTGAAGCTTTTAAAATCTTCATATGCAAAAGTCAGGTCAAGGTTAAGATCAGAGTTTGGCGTTTTTACAAGAAGGTTATTTACAATAATATTTCTTTTTGAAACGATCGACCTTGCTGAAAAACCATTAATAATAAATCCGCTTTTTTCGGTTAACGACAATTTTTTTATGTTTCCGCAAACAGAATCGCTAAGTATGCCCAAATTTTCCATTTCAATATTAAGCTGCGAAATATTTATATCGTCAAAATCCATGACGCCATTGTTGTTATGGTCTTTATTATCATCCAGATATGAAAACCCCGAATTAGAAAGCTTCAAATACCCGACCCTGATTTTTAAAGGATACTTTTCTTCAGCAGTTTTCTTTTTATCCGACTTAAAATAATTGATAATGAACTGAAGATTAGTCTTGTCTTCGTCTTTATATTTTCTAAGGTTAAAACTGGTATTTTCCAGTACTACTTTTTTCAATTCAAAGAAATCACTCGATAAATCAAACTCGCCAAGTTTTACATTTATCATTTCAGACCTGAGTAAAGGATTATTATGCAAGTCCTCGATATACACACCTTTAAGGACAACATCCGCAAAAAAGCGGACTTCTACTTTGTCGATAGAAACTTCCGTTTTGAGTTTTTCGGAAAGGTATCCCGAAAGTTTCTTTGCGATATAGGTCTGGACCAAATTGCTCTGCACAAGCGTGAATATTCCAGCAGGCAGCACAAAAAATACCGCATAGACAATGATCAATATTTTGAAAGTTTTTTTTATACCTTTGAAAACTTAATTCCTGTTAATGAACACATTTATTTTGGGCATTGAATCGTCCTGTGACGATACTTCTGCGGCTGTGGTCAATAAAAACGTGCTTTTGTCCAATATTATTGCCGGCCAGGCAATACATAAGAACTTCGGCGGTGTCGTCCCCGAGTATGCCTCGAGGGCACACCAGATAAATATTATTCCCGTTATTGACCAGGCACTCCACGAAGCAAATATACAAAAAAA
>DAOQAF010000049.1:0-26871 GCA_035353775.1 Bacteroidales bacterium
CGACGACTTATAATGATATTATTAAACAACTTGCTTAATGTGGACAAGCAATTAATTTTAATTTAATCAACCGGCACAAAACCTGTTTGATCAACTCCATGAAAGCCTCTAATACTATTAAACACTATCATATCATAAGGTATTGGCCCATGCAGAATATTCTCTGTATAAAACTGACGACCAAAAATACATGGCAAAATTTGCTATTTTTATTATTTTTGTTTTTTTATCATGTTCCGAAAATTCACATACCACATATTTTTCCTGTCGGTGTTGATGATGCCCCTATTGAATTATGGGCAGTCGCAAACCACAAAAATTATGGGTACAGTGATAGATGCCTCGACCAAAGACCCCATTCCATTTGTTAATATTTATTTTGCCGGATCCGATATACAGACCGTCACAGACTTTGATGGCAAGTTCTCGCTGGAAATCAAAAATGCAAAAGATTCTCTCACCGCGCAATACATGGGGTACCTGACCCAAAAAAAAGCCGTAGTAAAAAACAAATTTCAATACATTGATTTTGAACTGACGCCACAATCATTTGAACTGGCCGAAGCGGTAATTTTACCTGGTGAAAACCCCGCCGAAGTACTGCTGAAAAAAGTTATTAAAAACAAGCCTTTAAATAACAGGGAATTTTTTGATTATTTCCAGTACGAGGCTTATACCAAGGTACAAATTGATGCAAATAACTATTCTGAAAAACTTCAAAACAACTTACTTCTTCGCCCGTTCCAATTTGTTTTTGATAATGCCGACACATCCACCGTCAACGGAAAAGTATACCTGCCGGTATTTTTTTCCGAATCCATGTCCGATATATACTACCAAAAGGAGCCTAAAAAATACCGGGAAATCATTAAGGCGAGTAAAGTTTCGGGCATGGAAAACAAAACCATGTCGCAGTTTTTCGGCGACACCTACCAGAAGATCAACATATATGATAATTACAATGAGTTGTTCGAGAAAAATTTCGTCAGCCCTATTGCAAATTTCGGGTTGTCGTACTATAAATATTATCTTATTGACAGCGGGTTTATTGGCAACCGGTGGTGCTATCACCTGATGTTCAAGCCCCGCAGGACGCAGGAGATGACCTATACCGGGAACCTATGGATACACGATACCACTTTTGGAGTCGTTAAGCTTAATATCCGCATAGTAAAAGATGCCAATTTAAATTTCATCAACGAAATTTTATTTGACCAGGAATTCACGCTTGTTGATAACAAATACTGGATGCCTGTAAAGGATTATATGGTTGCAGATCTCAACATTACTGAAAACACCAGTAACATTATAGGCATGTACCTCCACAAAACCATTTCCTATAAAAATTTCCTGATAAACCAGCCTGTGGACAGTAAATTTTACAAAATTCCGGAAGCCATATTTGTTGCCGACTCCGCTGTCAGCCTGAAAGAAGAATACTGGGAAAAGGTCAGGCCCGCGGAACTTTCAGCAGAAGAAAAAAAGATCACCCACCTTGTGGATACCCTTCAAACACTAAAAAGATTCCAGTTGTATAAAGGAATTGGCGAGGCCATTCTTGGCAATTATATCCACATGGGCATTTTCGATCTGGGGCCGCTTTTACAAATTTTCAGCATGAATCAGGTTGAGGGGCAACGCATCAGGCTTGGGTTTCGTACCAGCACCAAACTGAGCAGAAAATTTCAGGTGCTGATGCACGGGGCATACGGCACCTATGATGACGCCTTCAAATACGGGGTAAGCGCGTATTATATGTTCAGCAGAAACCCCCATACCATCGTCGGATTTAATTACAAATATGACATCGAACAATTGGGCCAGAGCTCAAATGCATTCAGCGAAGATTACATTCTGAGAGGCGTGCTTTCCCGTAATAAGGCCGAAAAACTCACTATGGCCAGAACTTTTTTTGTGTTCGCAGAAAAAGACTGGTTCATGGGATTTTATAATGATTTGTTTTTGAAATATCGGGTGCTTTATCCGTTAAAAGGCGAGTCTGCTTTTAAATTCAGGGAAGGGAACAACATTATAACCAAAGAGGTGATCACGATTTCCGAAGTTCAACTGTTAACCCATTTTGGTTACAATGAAAAATTTATTTCAGGGGCTTACAGGCGGACAAGTATTGGCACAAAATACCCGATATTAGATGTAACCTATTCATACGGCATAAAGAACTGTCTGCACAGCGACTTTGAATACCACAAATTAGATCTTCGCCTGCGCCAGTGGTTCAATATCGGGACCATAGGCTGGTCGCGTTACATTATCGGCGCCGGTAAGATTTGGGGAACACTGCCTTATCAGATGCTTAAGATCCACGAAGGCAATGAAACCTATTTATGGGATGAGTATGCTTTTAACACCATGAACTATTATGAATTTGTCAGCGATGTCTATTTCAGTCTGTATTATACACATCATTTTGATGGTTTCTTTTTAAACCGCATCCCCCTTTTAAAAAAACTACAATGGCGTGAAGTGGTATATTTCAATGGTGTTGCCGGGAGTATCAGCAGTAAAAATAAAGACTACAATATTTTCCCCGACAACGTATATTTTTTAAATAAAGGCCCTTTCTGTGAGGCGGGCGTTGCCATTGAAAATATTTTCAAATTTATTCGTATTGACGGCATTTGGCGGCTCAACTACCTTGACCATCCTCATACAAATAAATTTATGGTTATGGTATCCCTCAGGTTTAATTTTTAATGTATTTTTGCAACAGTTCATCAGAGAGCACATGATATTACGCACCGACAATCTAATAAAAAAATACCGCTCACGCACGGTGGTAAAAAATGTTTCCATTGAAGTCGGGCAGGGCGAAATCGTTGGCTTGCTTGGGCCCAACGGCGCCGGAAAAACAACTTCTTTTTACATGATCGTCGGCCTGATAAAGCCAAACGAAGGCACCGTTTATCTTGATGATATTGATATTACGGACGAACCGATGTATAAACGCGCACAAAAAGGTATTGGCTACCTGCCGCAGGAAGCATCCGTTTTCAGAGGCCTGAGTGTTGAAGACAACATAATGGCAGTTCTGGAATTTACCAAACTCAGCAAATCCGGGCAAAAACAACGGCTCGAAGAGCTTCTTGATGAATTCGGATTACAACATGTACGTAAGGGAAAAGGCATCACGCTTTCGGGAGGCGAACGCCGAAGAACAGAAATAGCAAGGGCTTTAGCCGTAAGTCCGAATTTTATTTTGCTCGATGAACCTTTTGCAGGAGTTGATCCTATTGCAGTAGAGGATATTCAGACCATAGTTGCGAAGTTAAAAACAAAAAATATCGGCGTACTCATCACCGACCACAATGTTCACGAAACACTTTCCATCACCGACAGGGCATATCTGTTGTTTGAAGGCTCTATTCTGAAAGCCGGAACCGCCGAGGAACTTGCCGGAGACCCGCAGGTAAGAAAAGTTTATCTGGGCGAAAATTTTGAATTAAGACGGTAAGTCATTTTCCGGTAACGATTTTTTATCAGAAATATATTCCGAAAAATATTTTCGTTTGACAATAAAGATGATCATTATAGCCAGTTCAAATGCGGCAGAAAAAATTACTGAAAAAGTAAAGGCTGTATTTATGACAGCCAGATAATCATTTTCATCTATACCCTCCGGAACCTGAAAAAATTCAGGCATTTGCTCCATGATCCTTCCGACCATATCGGTCAAATTCATTAACGATAAAAGAGCGCTTACCGCTATTAAAAAAAAGTAAATAGCCGCCACTATCCAGGTATAACTATTACGCTGAAACATCTCAACAAGAATGATGATGGGCACAAGAATTTTAACAACAGTGAAAACATTGATGGCATACAGCCCATAAAACGTAAATCCAAAAAAGTCAAATCCTTGTTCAAAAGAAAAAGACAATGAAAAAAAAGAATTAAATACACGGAATGCGAGAATTACAAAAATAATTTTCAATAATACCGGTAAGGGTTTCCAGCCTTTGTTCATCATTTTTTTATTGATTGCTATATTTCATCAGGTCTTCGCTCATATACACCAGTTCTACTCCGGCATCTTTGAACATCGTTTCGGACTCACCGCCTGCATGGTATTTTTTTTCGCATACCACCCTTACGATGCCGCAATTTATAATCAGCATCGCGCAGGTTCTGCAGGGTGTCATGCGGCAATACAGGGTAGCTTTATCCAGCGTGATCCCGCGCCGCGCCGCCTGGCAAATTGCGTTTTGTTCGGCATGTACCGTGCGCACGCAATGATTGGTAACACGGCCATCTTCATGCGTCATCTGCTTGAACAGATGCCCTACCTCGTCGCAATGCGGCAATCCCATGGGTGAGCCAACATAACCTGTAACAAGGATTTGTTTATCCCTTGTAATCACGCAGCCGCTCCGTCCCCTGTCGCATGTGGCACGCTGTGCCACTGTGTCGGCAACTTTCATAAAATATTCATCCCAACTGGGACGGTGGTGTTCATTTTTTTTTTCGTCAGGCATGTGTTCAATTTTATTTAAAACAACCGCAACCTTATTATGAAGTTCGCCGATGTCCCCGTTATTTTCAAAAAAATAATCAGACATCTCTATGCATTTTTTCAGGTTTTGTTTGTTGGGATCGTCAGAAATCATTTCGCGTTTTTCATTTTCAAGAAATGTTTCATACGAAATATAATCGGTTGCTGACGCGCGCAGTTTTATGCGCTGATAGCGGATCTCGGGCGGTGCATCCACGGCAAAAAGAAAAAATCCGCCTTTCTGCTTCAGCATCTCAGCTTCGCCGGGAGTACGAATACTTTCGATGATACAGTTTTTACCGCTGACCAATGCCTGCTCATAAAGCTGTTCAACAATGTATGCGGGAGAATGCGATGCACGAAGTTCATTGGCAATTTGCACCATACTGTCACGGTTCACTACTAATCCTCGTGCAACAATTTCTTTTGTAAGATATTCCCTGACAGAAAAATGAACGAAGCTTTTTTCTTTCAACAGAAAATCAACAATGGCGCCTTTGCCCGCTCCCAGGGTTCCGGTAATTCCAATAATAATCATAAAACAAAAATAGTAAAAGAAAACTAAAAAGACCTTTAAAATTTTGTATAAAAAAAGCGCCTGTTAATTTGCAGGCGCCGGAATCTTAAAGCTAAAAAAGTTTTCCTATGCAACTACTTTTTTGCTGCGGGTTTTTTTGCTACTACTTTTTTAACTGGAGCAGCTTTTTTTGCAACCACTTTTTTTGCTGGAGCAGCTTTTTTCGCAACTACTTTTTTAGCAGGAGCAGCTTTTTTTGCAACTACTTTTTTTGCAGGAGCAGCTTTCTTCGCAACCACTTTTTTAGCAGGAGCAGCTTTTTTTGCAACTACTTTTTTTGCAGGAGCAGCTTTTTTCGCAACTACTTTTTTAGCAGGAGCAGCTTTCTTCGCAACTACTTTTTTAGCAGGAGCGGCTTTCTTTGCAGGTGCTGCTTTTTTTTCAGCAGGTTTTGTTACTTTTTTTGGTGTTGCCATTTTGATTTGGTTTTTAAAATTATTTTTTATAAAAGTACTATCATTCATTCATTTCTTTTTTCAACATTAATAAAAAAATAAACATATTTATTAACAATCGTTTTTTTTCACAACACTCTACAAACCTTTAAAATCAAGCATTACAGCAAAGATTTAAAAAAAACGATTTATATAAATTTAAAATTTTTATTTTTTTTCAAAAAAAAACAGGCATCAATTTTAGATCAATGCCTGAAATTATAAATGATTTTAAATCATTATTATTTTTTCTTACCACAGCCGCATCCTTTTTTTGCAGGAGCTTTTGCCGGTTTTTCAGTTTTTGTTTTGGTTTCTTTTTTTGCCGTTGCCATTTTATTTAAGTTTAAATATTGATGTAAAAATACTACAAAATTTTGCTGATAAAAATCGCTTATCAAAAAAAATAAACATAATTATTAACAGCATCAACAATAGTGGCAGCGGCTGACACATGATTATTTATTTTATACCGGCCCCTTATCAAAATATTTTTCGCAACTCACAAAATGATTACGAATAATTCCTCACAAACAGCAATAATTTTTTTTCATATTTTTCGGGCCAATTTCAAAATTTCCAGTTATTTATTACAAAACGAACATGTATAATAAAAAAATTTCTTTGGTTTATAAATTATTGAATATCTTTGTACTGTTTATTAACCAAAATTTATTGACATGGCTTATAAAATTTCTGATGACTGCACAGCATGTGGAACATGTATTGACGAATGTCCCGTGGAAGCTATTTCCGAAGGTGACATCTATAAAATCAATCCTGAAGTTTGCACCGAATGCGGCGCATGTGCTGATGTATGCCCGGTGGAAGCTATTCACCCGGAATAATCACTGCAATGTTTTTGCAAAAACCCTTCCCATCCGGAAGGGTTTTTTTTTAGTACTCATTCTACTTTGCCGAATTTAGTATTTTTGTTATAAATTTTTTTTATGAGAAAACAGGTTGATTTTCTTATTATCGGTTCCGGAATTGCCGGGCTGAGTTATGCGCTGAGAGTGGCTTCAAAAGGAAGCGTTTGTATTGTAACTAAATCACAAGCCAAAGAATCTTCCACCAATTATGCTCAGGGCGGCATTGCTGCTGTTATGTACGATCCTGATACCTATGAAAAACATATCCGCGACACGCTCATCGCCGGCGCCGGCCTGTGCGATGAAAAAATTGTACGCATTACGATCACTGAATCAACCGAACGTATTAAAGAACTTGTAAGCTGGGGGACAGAATTTGACAAAACGGAATCCGGAAAATTTGATCTGGCAAAAGAAGGAGGACATTCTGAACACCGCGTGCTGCATAATAAAGACCATACCGGCGCCTCTATCGAAAAAGCCCTGCTCGCGGAGGTTAAACGAAACAAAAACATCGAAATTTTAGAAAACCACTTTGCCATCGATCTTATCACCGAACACCATTTAGGTATTGAAATAAAACATAATTCGCCCGAGATAAAATGTTTCGGAGCTTATGTTTTAAACCCTGAAAAAAATGAGATTATCACCGTATTATCAAAGATCACACTTGTCGCTACAGGAGGCACAGGCAATGTTTACAGTAATACGACAAACCCTCCTGTTGCCACAGGCGACGGCATCGCCATGGTATTCCGCGCAAAAGGAGAAATAAAGCATATGGAATTCCTTCAGTTTCATCCTACCGCTTTGTACAATCCCAGGGAACGCCCATCGTTTCTTATTACGGAAGCAATGAGGGGTTTTGGCGGTATACTGAAGACGATCAAAGGTAACGAATTCATGCAAAAATACGACCCCCGGCTGAGCCTTGCACCACGCGACATTGTTGCCCGGGCTATCGATAACGAAATGAAACTAAGCGGCGATGAACATGTATGTCTAGACTGCCGTCACCTTGATAAAAATAAACTTATCGATCATTTTCCGACCATTTATGCAAAATGCCTGAGCATCGGAATTGATATTACCAAAGAAATGATACCCGTTGTTCCTGCAGCTCATTTTATGTGCGGAGGAATAAAAATTGATGAATACGGAAGAAGTTCCATAAAAAATCTTTATGCCACCGGTGAATGTGCCTGTACAGGGCTTCACGGCGCCAATCGCCTCGCCTCAAATTCATTGCTCGAATCCGTTGTATTCTCACACCGCGCCGCTATTGATTCTTTAGAAAAATTTCAACGCTATGAATTGAACACAAATATTCCCGATTGGAATGCAGAAGGAACGGTTCTTAACGAAGAGATGATATTAATCACCCAGACCACGAAAGAACTTCGCGAGATCATGAGCAACTATGTCGGCATTGTCCGCTCAAACCTCCGCCTGAAAAGGGCTATGGACAGGCTTGATATTCTATATCGTGAAACTGAAGAACTTTACGAACGTTCTGTCCTGACCGTAAAGATCTGCGAACTGCGCAATATGATAAATGTGGCTTATATGATCATTAAAATGGCCCAGGAACGCAAAGAAAGCCGGGGCTTACACTATTCTCTCGATTACCCTGACTTAAAAAAATAATGTTATGGCACTGATAAAAAAAGTAAAAGGGGTTGAACCAAAATGGGGCGCAAATTGTTTTCTGGCAGAAAACGCCACGATCACCGGTGATGTTGTTATGGGCGATGACTGCAGTGTTTGGTTTAATGCCGTTGTCCGCGGCGATGTTCATTCGATACGCATTGGCAATAATGTCAACATCCAGGACTGCGCAATTATACACTGCACTTATCAGAAAGCTTCGGTTACTATTGGCAACAATGTATCCATAGCACATGGGGCCATCGTTCACGGTTGTACGATCCACGACAATGTCCTGGTAGGAATGGGCGCAATAATTATGGACGGGGTTGTGATCGAAAGCAATTGCATCATTGCGGCCGGCGCTATTGTACTCGAAAATACCCTGGTTGAATCAGGCAGTATTTATGCCGGCATGCCTGCAAAAAAAATAAAAAGTATCGATAAAACTTTGCTTGAAGGACAGGTAAACCGCATTTCAAAAAACTATATGATGTACGCAAGCTGGTACGATCAGGAATAATAAATAACCTATGCACGTTAACGGTAAAAACTACAGAACCGTTTGGATGGAATCCGGCTCTGTACTGATGATAGAACAGAACCTGCTGCCATTCGAATTCAGTATCTACGAATCAAAAAATTACAAACAGACCTGCCACGCCATAAAAACGATGATCGTCCGTGGTGCAGGAGCTATCGGGGTTACAGCAGGATATGCCATGGCACAGGCTTTTCTGGAAAGCACAAAAACAAATTTCAGGGAATATATTTCAGTAGCTAAAATTGAAATAGAAGCAACAAGGCCAACGGCAAGAAACCTGTTTTATGCTGTTGAACGTGTATATAATGCAGGATTGACAAATCGTGATAATGCAATAATTGAAGCCGAAAAACTTGCACTGGAAGATATGGATGCAAGTAAGAAGATAGGCATGTACGGCAACGAATTAATAACATCAGGATTCACTATTGAAACTCATTGTAATGCTGGCTGGCTGGCATTTACAGATTACGGCACGGCCCTCTCTCCAATATACGAAGCTGCCAATTCCGGAAAAAATATTTTTGTTTATGTGGACGAAACCCGCCCGAGAAGCCAGGGCGCAAGGCTGACTGCATGGGAACTGAAAAACGAAAACATTCCTCACGTAATTATACCTGACAATGCGGGAGCACATCTTATGTCCCTCGGAAAGATTGATATGGTCATTGTTGGCGCCGACCGAATAGCTGCCAACGGCGATGTGGCGAACAAAATAGGCACACAGGAGAAAGCCATCGTGGCGCATGAATACGGCATTCCTTTTTATGTGGCAGCGCCCACCTCCACTTTTGATATTAATTGCATTGACGGAAAACATATTCCCATTGAAGAACGAAATCCCGATGAAATACTTTACCAAAAAGGCCCAGATAAAGAAGGAATCATGCATGAAATCCTCGTATGCTCACCCGGCTCCACCGCATTGAATCCGGCTTTCGATGTTACACCCGCAAAGTTTATCACAAAAATAATTACAGAAAAAGGCATCATTAATCCTGATGCTCATGAGATAAAAAAACTGTTTGAAAAATGAGCAAAGAAGAATATTGCGGGGTGAAATTCAAACCGGTTTTTGTTTTAAAAAACCTGCCACATCATCCGTTTCTTGAAGAACTTAAAAAATGGTGTGCAGTTTTTCATGAAAAAGGCCTGGCTCCACCTTATACAGGCGGTTCTTACGGAAATCTCAGTTTCAGGACACAAAACAATTCATTCATTATTACGGGGACAAGTATTGGATTAAAAGACACTCTTGATAATTCTTGTTTTGTCGAAGTTACTTATTGCAACATACCTCAGAAAAATGTTTACATAAAAGGCATGCGTGAACCGTCTTCAGAGAGTTTTATGCATCATACCATATACAGCAACAGACCTGATGTAAATGCAATTTTTCACGGGCACCATGCGCTTATTACCCAAAACGCAGGTATTCTGGGCATACCGGAAACAAAAGAAAAAACATCTTACGGCACCATTGAACTTGCCGAGAGCGTATTGAATATTTTAGATAAGCACCGTTTTATTGTGATCAAAGAACACGGTTTTGTTTCGATGGCGGGCAACATGCAGCAGGCGGGAAATGAAGCGTTGAGCTGGCTGGAAAAAGTCAGTATTCTTTAGTTCTCCCCCGGGGTTTTTTGTTTTTCGATTGAATACTTTATCGAAAAAAAGTACCTTCGTCTGTATATAATTTCACGACGAAAAAAAATTTTATTGAATGAAGTCATCGGTAGCGCCGAAACAGGACATATCCGGCAAAGAAAAAAAACAGGCGATGAACCGTTTCCTTTCAAAAAGCATCAACATTCTTTTTGTATATCTGATTTTGGGATTTGCATGTTACGCCGTGGCGCTAAAAGGCCCGATGTTGTTCGACGATGAGCAGTTTATCCAGCAAAACAAATATGTCCACGACCTGAACATCTCAAAAATATATTCTTCAAGTGTTACGGAGGGTGCGATGTTAAACAGCAATTTCTACCGGCCCAACCAACAGCTTTTATTTGCACTTATTTATCAGATTTGGGGCGACAACCCTGTCCCCTACCATTTGATTTCAATATTGCTGCATATCATTAATTCATTTCTTCTTTTTTTGATGTTACGACAGCTTGGTTTTCTGCAATTATCCGCATTTTTTGGCGCAGCGCTGTATTTGATCCACCCGGTACATACTGAGGCCGTAAGTTATATTTCCGGAGCGGCAGATCCGCTGGGTACATGTTTTTTGCTGACGGGAATTTTTTGTTTTGTAAAAGGAGTACTTATAAACCAGAAGCAGTTGAACTCACAGCCCAAATGGATGATACTTGCAGGCGTTTTATTTTTATTCGCTCTTTTCACCAAAGAAAACATGGTGGTGTTCCTGCCAATAATAGTGATACTGCTGATATGGTTTGTCATCACAAAAAAAATAAAATCCATAAAGCCTTTACTCAAATATATGCTGGTCTTTACCGTGATTGCAGGCTTATATATATTGCTCAAGTTCACCGTTTTTAATTTTTCTTCTTTTAAAGGCCTCACCGGTGAAGAAAATATTTATACACAAAAGCTGTCTGTACGCCTGATCACATTTCTCAGTATCCTTATTGAATATGGAAAGATGATCTTTTTCCCGCTGGATCTGAATTATGAGAAACCATATACGGCTTATACTGACTTTTTCAATGAGAAATCCTGGTTTGGGATATTATTATTTATTGTGATGGTTTTTGTTATTGTCAAACACAAAAAACTGCCAAATACATTTTTAGGGATGAGCATATTTTTTATCGGGCTTGGCCCTTATACCGGCATTATCCCGCTAAACGCTATGTTTCTCGAGCATTGGCTCTACATACCAATGATCGGGGTGACAATACTTTTTGCCACACTAATTAATTATGTGATCAATAAAAAGAAGACTTTTTATTTAGTAATCCCGTTAATAGTTGTTTTTATTTTTTTGGGTTTCCGGACTTTTTCGCGGAACACAGAATGGGCCGACATTGAAAAATTTTATCTGAACGAATTGAAATATACCAACTCATCGATCAGGATATATAATAATTTAGGCATGTATTATGCCGATAAAAACAAGCCGAATAAAGCGATAAGTTACTATAAAAAGGCAGTCGCAACAGACGACCGTTATCCGCAACCGCATCACAACATCGGCAATATCTATCTAAGCCAGGGTGCTATTAATGAAGCGATCAATGAGTTTTATCTGGCGCTGATGATCGATCCGAACTTTATCTATAGCTTAAACAAACTTTATGAAATATATAAGAAAACCGGACGGGAAGACAAAGCACAGAACATACTGCTGCTGATCGAAAATGCTAATCAGGGAAAGCAAAATGATCCTCAGTCTATCCACAACATTTTAACATCTCCATAAAATCGAAGTCCTGGATTTTGTGTAAATAAAAAGTATTCATACCTGATGACAGCAAGCTGCCATTGCTCCGAAACAACTATTATTACTAATATTTCACAATAATAAACTCCGTCCTTCGGTTCATCTGATGTTGTTCCTCAGTACACGGCACAATCGTTTTCCCTTCACATTCGCATTCATTTACCAGCTTGGTTTCTCCATACCCCTTTCCATAAATTCGCTCCGGATTTGTTATGCGTTGCTTGATATATGCCGCTGATGATTTTGCCCTGTTGTTGGAAAGTGTAATATTATAGGCATAACTTGCACGGCAGTCGGTATGGGAGCCGAGTTCTATGACCATCGCCGGATATTCATTCATAATTTTAACAATTTTATCCAGTTCGATGGCTGCATCCGGCCGGATATTATATTTATCCAGATCGAAATAAATAGGGTTTATCTGAAAGATCTTGGCAAGGTCGGCACCCACTTCCATTTTACCTATTGTTTCTAAAATCAATATTTCACCGGGTTTAACAATACGGTATCTGTAATCAACATCTTTGGTTTGATAATCTTGTTTGCTGATCTGAAGTTCGTACCTAAGACTGTCGAACAAATTTTTATTTCCGAGCGGTTTCAGAATCTCGCCGTTTTCATTTGTCGTAAGGTTTTCCACAGTGCCTGATTTCTTATCTTTTAACATCACGTAAGCGTCTTTGACGGGCAGATTGGTTTTAGCATCAATCACCCTTATTTTAACAGAAACAAAAAGTATTTGCTCAAGCAATAAGTTAACTTTAACTTCCCTGGTATTTCCAATATCAATTGTTGTGGTAGCGTTAATACCGTCAGTATAACTATTCTTTTGTGCTATCAAATTATACTTCTTATTTAATTCTGCCGAAAAGTTAAATGCACCTGTTGCATCGGAAAGGGTTTTGGCAATCACCTCCATTTTATCATTCATCAACGTAACTTCAGCCCCGGGTATAATTTCTTTTGACTGTTTTTCTAAAGTCAGGCCACTGATCCTGATTCCCTCAATTTTTTCCAATGTTTCTGAAATTAATATTTCGCTAAAATTTAATACCTGATGACTGTACGCTATATTTTTAGTAATATACCCCTCTTTACTAAACTGTATATCATACTTCAGGCTATCCTTAATTTTTATATTTTTCAGTGTTTTCAATATCTCACCATTTTCGTTTGTAAAAAGGTTTTCAATTTTACCCGATTTCACGTCTTTCAATGTTACACTGACGTCATTGAGAGGCTGTCTGGTTTTAGCATCGGCCACCAGTATTTTAAGGGAAACCGAAGGTGCTTTTTCCAGCAGCAGGTTTGCCGTTACCTCCTTGACAGTGCCTATATCAACTGTCGTTGCGGTATTAAATCCATCCGAATAATTTTCCTTTTTGCCTTGCAAGTTATAATTTTTGCCATATTCCACCCCGAAAGCATATGCGCCCTTTTCGTCGGCAATGGCCTGAGCTATCACGTTCATTTTATCATCCCTTAAAGTAATTTCCGTTCCGGGAATAATTTTATTTGTTTGCTTGTCAATAGCAAGCCCTTTGATTATCAGGTTGTGTATGGTGAGTTTATAAATGTCAAGGTTCCCGAACCCTTTGACCCCGAAGTCATCAATAGCTCTCACAGAGGCAAAATATGCAGTAGTTGAGTCAAAAGGAGTATAAAACATATCGTCGTCGGTAGTGTTGATAGGATATCCGATATTGACCGGCTCCGACCATTGTCCGTTTTTCTTGAGTTTACTAAAGAATATATCATACCCGCCCATGGTTCTGTGTCCCTGAGAACAGAAATACAATGTATTATTTGACAATATAAAAGGCCCGTCTTCATTAAATTCAGTGTTAATCGTCGCACCTAAATTTTCCACGTTACCCCATTTTCCGTTGGGCATCCGGCTGGCCTTATAAATATCCAGGCCGCCATATCCCCCTTTTCTGTCGCTTGTAAAAAAGAGTGTATTTCCATCGGGCGAAAGGCTTGCATGAGTTTCCCAGGAGCCTGTATTCACAGGAGCCAGAAGCTTCTGGGGTTTGCCCCAGTCATTATTTGAAAAAATGCTGACATAGATATTTCCATCACCGCCATCATCTTTATAAATGTATAAATACTTGTTGTCGGGCGACAAGCTGATGGATGCTTCATGGTCAAACGTATTAATATTTTCACCCATATTCAAGGCTTCTGCCCATTTGCCCTCGCCATCTTTACCTGAGATATAAATATCTTCAAAATAATAGCCGTTATCCTCCATCATTTCGCCTATATTGGTATTGCGGCGGGCAGTAAAAATTATTGAGTTGCCCGAGGTGTCGGCAACCGGCGCATATTCAGGATAAATAGTATTAATATGGCTTCCCAAATTTTCAACATCAATGGGGATGGGATTTTTGATCATTTCACTTGCAACATTACACATTTGTATCTGACGATCAGCATCGCGGATAAGGCTTACATCGGTCTTTGCGTTAAGAAACGTTTTATATTTTTCTGTCGCTATCGTTGCTTCGTCCAAATCATAATTTATTAGATATGCCGTACCAAGATAATAATATGCGAGAACGGGAGCATTTTGCTCATCCTGATTATCCGTATAATCCAGCGATACTTTATCGCAGGCTTTTTTCAGATAGGGGATGGCTTTGCTTTTTTCAGAAGGCATATGTTTATAACAGACACCTATGTGATAGGCAATATTTGCATTGCCGGAATCCTGCACATATATTTTCTGGAAAAGAGGCAGCGCATGCTGATAATTTTCAAGCGAAAAATATATCATCGCAGAATCATACACAGCACCATTCCCTCTTTTTTGAGCAAATGACGAATTAAAAAAGGCCAACAACAATATGGCAATAATACAGGCAGTTTTTTTCATTTTGTTTTTTTTACTAATTCCTTTTTCTGATAATTATTTAATGTTCCTGTTTTATAATTTAAAATAATCATAACTTTATGACGAAAATAGTAAAAATTTAATAACAAAAAAAATAATCCATGTCATACACAGTTCTTACAGCTTCTAAATTAGAAGATTTGATAAAACAGGTTAATGATCTGATTGAAAAAGGATGGGTTCCCCAGGGCGGGTTTTGTGAAAGTAGTAATGGCGCTATTTACCATTTTACACAGGCAATGATAAAAAAATAATTTTTTCATCATTATTTGTCAGGAGGCAGAAACCGGGAGTAGCGTCTTACCAAAACGACAAATCCCTGCGGAACGATAAAAAGAAAAAACAACGATATCTTGTTGAGCAGTCCGGGAACTACCAGGGGTTTTCGGCCCGACATGGCACTGACGATTTTTTGTGCCAGCTTTTCGGGCCGCATCATGATCCCTGTGTTAATGGCTATTTTACGATTGCCCTCGCTAAGATTATACAGATCGGTAGAAACTGCACCCGGGCAGATACAGGTAACATTTACATTATAATCCAGCATTTCGGACCGCAACGAACGTGCGAAACTTTTCAGAAAGCGTTTGGTGGCAGCATAAAGGGCAATGCCCGGATAGGGCATATAGGCTGCTAACGATGAAATAATAATGATGTTCCCGCTGCGGCGCTGTTTCATATCTTTGCCAAATAATGCGCACAACAAGGCGGGCGTAGACACATGCAGCGCCATGATGTCGCGGGCTTTTGCCCCGCCGGTTTCCACAACTTCTTCAAAGAAAAAAATACCGGCGTTATTTACGAGGATATCCACCTGAAATTGTTCGTTGAGACACCAATCGTAAAGTTTAAAGGCGGCATCCGGTGCGGCCAGGTCCATAAACAATGTGCGTGTTTCTGTATTATATTTTTTTTTGAATTCTCCGGCTACTTCTTTCAGGCGTTCTTCCTGGTTGCTGACCAGTATCAGCCTGTACCCCTGCAATGCAAATTCATTGGCAATGGCATAACCGATACCGGAACTTCCGCCGGTGATCAGGACTGTTTCTCCTTTTGCAGCTTTTGTCATTCCAAAGATATTATTTTTGTTCTACCCCAAGTTCTCTGCCGAGACATTTGGGCAAATCATTCACATGTTGATGACAGGCCATTTCGATGGAATACATGCGCGCTATGCAATAGTTCTTGCACGAACATTGGCTTTTCGCTTCCCTGTCTTGTTTCAGCCGGTTAACGAATCCCGGTTCATTCAGCAGCGCCCGGGCCATAGACACAAATTCAAATCCCGAATCGAGCACCTCGTCAATTTTTTCACCTGAAATCAACCCGCCCACATAAATCAGCGGAAGTTTCACCGCTTGCCTGAATTTCAGCGCATCTTCCAGAAAATAGGCTTCCCTGAAAGGGACAGATGGTATCATCCACCTTCCCGCTATACTAACACCAAGTTTCAACGGAATATTTTTCATGTAATAGGTCAGTGTTCTTATCGGCATGCTTCCCCGCATAACATACATAGGCGCTTTACTTACGAAGCCGCCGCTGAGCACCAACGCATGTGCGCCCTCGCGTTCAAGTATGCGGGCTACCTCTATGCACTCTGCTGTTTCCATTCCGCCACGGAAGCCATCGCTCATATTCATTTTTACCACCACACCCATATCGTTTCCGGCCGCCTTTAATACGCTGCGCATCGCCATCTGCATGAAAAGCGCGCGGTTTTCAAATGATCCGCCAAATTCATCTTTACGGTGGTTGGTATAAGGAGAAAGAAACTGGCTGATAAGATAGCCATGACCGGCATGTACTTCGATGGCATCAAAGCCGGATTCGCGGGCAATATTGACCGCCTCGCCGTATGCCTGTGCAACATGTACGATATCTTCTTTCGTCATTTTTTTCGACCACGTAGGCGAATAGATGTTCAAACCGCCAGAGGGGGAAAGCGGCATCCTTCCTGCCACGCTTTTTTTTGACATATTGCCGCAATGGCCTAATTGTATTGAGGCGGCAGCACCTTCATGGTGAATAGCATCGGTAAGTTGGCGCAGTTCAGGAATTATTTCTTTTCGCAGCCAGAGCTGGTGCGGAAAAGAAAGGCCGTCGCGGGTTACAGATGCATAAGCAACAGTAGTCATTCCAATACCTCCTGCTGCCACCGACCGGTGATAATCAAGCAGCATCTTTGAAGGACGGTTTCCGGGACACATGCCCTCGAAGGCTGCGGCACGGATACTGCGATTTCTAAGCTTAACCGGCCCAATGGATGCCGGTGTAAATAATACGGATTCTTTTGTCAATGTGTTTTTAATTAAGACCAGGCCCAAAAATATAGATATTTTTTGTATTTTGTAACTGAAATAAATAAAAGTTTGATTTAAAAATTGCCACCATAAATAACAAAAAAAACGCCGGCTTGTAACTAAACAGCCGGCGTTCTCAATATTTGATATGGGGCAATACCCAATCAGATTATTACATCTTGGTGATTTTCACCTCCGTTCTTCGGTTATTCTGATGACACGGACAATCGCCCTCTGATGTTTGCGGACAGTCTTTTTCAAGGGTGCAATCTTTTAACAATTTGCTCTCACCATATCCCTTGGCAGTAATTCTTGCTTTACTTATCCCCTTACCTACTATATAAGAAACAGCACTTTCTGCCCTGCATTGCGAGAGTTTTTCATTATAGGCGTCTGTTCCGCGCTGGTCGGTATGCGATGACAATTCTATTTCCATGGTGGGATTCTCTTTCAGAATTTCAACCAGGCGGTCTAATTCGACAGAGGCATCAGCGCGTATATTACATTTGTCGAAATCGTAGTAAATATTGTTTAAAACAAATGTTTTGCCGACCGCAAGCTGTTCAACACATAAGGTTAATTTAACATAGAGCGTCTTGCTTCTTTTCAGCCCTTTGGTTGTTATTTCCTGTATGCCGGAATAATATCCGTCGCGGGTTCCGACAACAGAATAGTCAGTGTTTGGCTCCAGAGCAAAGGTAAATATTCCTTCAGGGCTTGATTTCGTTTTAGTAACTATCCCTGTTGATTTGTTGGTTAATTCAACCTGAACATCCCCAAGAATTTTCTTTTTGGAACATTCTTCGGTGGTTCCTTCCAACACAAAATTCAGGTTATTCAATAAAAGCTCCTTGTAAATAATATCCTTTTTGGTATCGAATTCCTTTTTTGCAATACTTTCTACATTTGTTTGTAAATTCCCAAGAGTTCCCGACACGGTATAGTCTCCGGGAGCTACTCCCGGAAAAGTAACTTTGCCGTTGTCTTCGGTTGTTTTACTATCTTTTACTTTTCCTGATTTGTCTTTAAGGCTGACCAGAACACCCTTGACCGGAATACCGGATATGGAGTCCTTAACCAATACAACAATATCTTTATCTTTTGGCTGAATTTCAGGTTTTGGTGTTTTTATTTCAGGCTTAATAAACCTGAACACCACTCCTGCCGATACTGAAAAATGATTGACATTTAATTTGGTGGGATGATAATCCGGGGATGTCCGGCTAAAATAATAATAAGGATCAAATTTCCCATTGTAGCCCAGGTAATAATCAGGGTCTTTATATTTAAATATATAATCAGGGTCGTCATCAATTTTTTTGGCCGTTACAAAGGTGTGAATATAATCAGCTCCCAGGGTAACTCCTATCCATGAGTTGAACCAATAATTTACATACAGACCTGCTTTAAGCCCGAAGGCATTTACAGGTTTGGTGTAATCAAAATATAGGAGTGTGTCATAAATGGGCATTTGATTTGGATTGTCTACATTATAAAATTTATATAATAAAGAGCCCATGTTGAGATGGCTCAATCCTCCGCGGATATTAATATCAACATCCCAGTGATCATTGGTAAACGCTTTAAAACTCGGGCCTATCCCAACAAAGATCAGTGACTGATTGGTGCGCCTGCTTTCCTTAAGTTCCACAGGGGGATGCGTATTTACATAATTAGTTGCGGTATCGGGTATAATAAAATCCAGTTTGTTATTAAAATAATCCACATCCACACCAAAACCAAAGTTCGGATGAAAGTAAAAATCAAAATTGGCGCCTCCAAAAAAGCCCCATTTGGTGTTCAGAAAATCATTTTTTACGTCGCTGAACGATGTGTCCATGATCAAGCCGGGGGTATCCAGCTTTTGCATTGTGAAATCGAAAGCTGTAGGAAGGGCTTTAAATGTTTGTCCTAAACCTGCCTTCAAGCGGGATTGGAATTTAAAATAAATCCCTTTACCTGTTTCGTTTTGACCTTGTGCGGGAATAACGAAGAAGAAAACCAATACCAATGGCACCAAAAACATAAACTTTTTCATCGTGTTATTTTTTTTATTTTTAATATAATTGAATTAATCCTTACGAAGAAAACGAAAAAAGATTCCCAGATTATTCTCCCCATGACCAGGCCATGGGACGCATAACGACAGTAGTATTATTGGACAGTTTGATAAACATTTTATCCGCAGGCATCAGTTTCCCTTCGACTTTAAATTTTAAGCCTGTAAATTTGAATTCCGTTTTTTGAACCCCATACTTTGAATACTGCCGCGATTTGTTTTTATCAACAAAAATAACCATCCCCAAATCCTCCAGCGTCAACTGAACTTTTCTGGCGCACTCATCGTTTGGAAGCATAACCGGCGATACTTGGTCGAAAGACAAAAACATATCAAAAGCTTCTGTTTGATTAGCACTCTTTTCTTTTGGCAGCAACCCAAGCTCCTTACCTTTTTCAAGTTTGGTGTCGGGGATATAATATATTGCGCCCAGCTCGTTCATACCTTTCATAAAATTGGCAAAGCACTTGTCAGCAAAGATTGCTGTTCTGTTATTCAGATATCTGGCTTCTTCTTCCCTGTTCCAGGAAATAAAACCGGCACAGGTAATAAAGACAAGAAGAAGGGCTACAAATTTCAACTGAAAAGTTTTCATAATCTTTATTTTTATTTTTTAGTAACCAAAAATACAATAAATATTCATAAAAATCAAGTGTTTTAACTTTTAATAAGTATCCCGTGCTGATAAAGGGCTATGAGTATATCCCCTCCAAGATCAATATCGTGTTTTTCCTTCAGTGTTATTAATACTTCTGAGGTGGTAAGTGCCCCGTCAAATTTATCAATTACTACTGATGGAATATCAAATGCATACGTAATAAAGGAATCATTTCTCTCAATCCAGGTTTTCAGCAATATCCGGTAGTATCCTTTTTTAATTTCAGAAAATTCACGGGCAGGGTCGGCAATCATCTGCTCGGGAATTTCCATCATTACATTATATTTTTCTTCGAGTTCGGCAAGCAGTACCTGGAAATTAATACCCAGCAGGCTTGAAATTTTTTCTGGTGTAAGATCTTTAACATATTGATATGCCCTGATATAAAAATCCTCTTCTTTTCCTGCCCATTTACCCCAACGGAAATTATATTCATCTTTGTTCAACGGAAGATCATCAAGATCTTCATATGAAATATTTTTATTCTCTCCATAGGGATGAATAAAGGGGAGATTTTCATTTTTCAAAACATACGCTATCAGGCTTTCTTCGATATATCTAAGACATTTTGTAACGGAACTCCAGAATAAATGGCCGGATTGCTGGCCCACATGTTTGCAAAACCATGTAGCACATACTGCTTCGCGGTATTTCCACAACCCGCAATTGTACATTCCTTCAAGATAAAACGGGCATTTGAGTGCCTTACTTTTGCCAAATCCCTCTGTTTTACCCAATTCATATAAGGCCGAATATTTTTTCGTGGGATAGATACCATGCGGAAAAACCCCCTTACTGCTCTTTATGTGATCGCGTAACTTGTTATGACCGGCATCCAGCGATACATCGGTATCAAAGAATACTGCTCCCACAAGAAAATTTGGCAAATGCGGGAAATAGGTACAGCACTTGGTATCGGGTGCAAAAGGCCTTGATTCGTCAAGGCCTAATTCATTGCGGCTTCCGCAGATCATGGGACATTCCAGACAATTAGTAAATATCTCTGATGGAATTTCCCGTGAAAAAATTTCAGGCAGAAAAGGATGAAAAAACTCAGGTAAATAAACTTTTATTGCTTTAAAGGCCATAAATTTGAGTTTTATCTGCTGCTAAATATAAAAATTATCAGGGATATAGAATTTATCTCCCTGATAATTTAAATTAAAATCGGATCAATTGAAAAATCTCGGATGAGGCGCTTTTTCCAGATTATTACAACCAAAACGGCATAAAAGCATTATTTCGTGGCTCCCTTTGGTTGATCCGTATTCAATGTTGCCCATTTTCATATCATACGAATACGATACACGAACCGCATCAACCAGTTTTACACCGGCAATAAAAACAATGGCATCGCCAACTCTATAGGAAAACCCAGCCGAAACACGGTCTTTGACGTTCGCCATGGCATTAATTTCAACCATATTAACTTTTCCACAATTATTCCAAGATAAAGCAGGTACAATTTCTACCGAGGGAGACAATTTGATGGCATACTTAGCGTATGCATAGAAATGCCTCGGGACTTTAAAGCTTGTCGCTTTTTTTAAAGAAGTGACCAGATGAGTTGCAGATGCGCCAATACTTAAACTTTTCCAATTATACTCCAGGCCAAAATCAAAATCCGGAGTAATTTTGCTCACCTTTGTAACCATCTTGTTAGGGTCATTAGGGTTTTCATAGATAAGCTCTGTCCCGTCTAATGACTTATTAAGAACTCCCAATCCTAATCCAAAAGAAAGAACCATTTCATCGGTAAACCATGCATGATAGGCCACAGCGATTTTCGCATTAAACGATCGTTCAACTCCAAGCCGATCGTGTATCATCGTTAATCCCAATCCTATTTTGGCCGTTTTAAAATATTTGTTAAAATTAAAAAGTTGCGTCGACGGGGCATCTTTAACTCCTGTCCATTGTTCACGGTCCAGTACTGTAAAATTATAACAACCCGATTGTCCGGTTGCTGCAGGATTAAATACGATCCGGTTATTTATCTGCTGGCTGAGCTGAATATCGTTTTGAGCAAAAGCAGAAACTGTTATTGTCAAAAAACTCAGTATTAAAATTATTTTTTTCATAGTCTTATGTTTAATATGTTTTATGAAATATTTTAATTTTTAACAAGAGTTACAGATCCGATTTCTTCTGTTTTTGATCCGTCCAGTTCTGTCCTGATCAATCGATAATAGTACGTTGCAGGTGGCATTAGTTTTCCCTTATACGTTCCATCCCATCCGGACTCTCCAGTATATAGCGTTAGCCCCCAGCGATCGAATATTGTTAATTCATAATTGATGAGAGGATAATCATCCGTAGGATACTTATCATTAAAGCCGTCACCATCAGGAGTGAAGGCCGTCGGGAATGATCCTCTTATACAATTTATGCCTATCGTTGCAGCTGCTGTACATCCATTCTGATCCGTAGCATTTACTGTAATACTATCCCCGTTTACAACAGAAGTAGAGAAATTGGTATTAGTTGCACTTGCAGCCTGGATTATGATCCCGTTCAGTAAGAACTCATAGGTGGTTAGAGTTTCTGGCAGTACGGTTGCGGTAAATGAAGCACAACTATAGTTAAGCGTTATTGAAGGAAGGCTGTTTACAAAAATTGAAATGGTATCGCTTAATATAACTGCTCCATCTGTAACTGAAACAATATAAATATTTTCGCCTTCTGAATCGGGCAGTGCAGCAGGGTTCTTTACCGAGTTACTGGACAACCCTTGTCCTGTCCAGGTATATGTATAAGGCGGATTACCGCCAGCAACGTTTACATTAAGATGAATACTGTCTCCCAAACAAACAGTATCATTATCTACAGTAATAGCACCAACAAAGTGCATCACTGAAATAACTGTTACTGTTACTGTGAAAGTGTCTCCAACGCAGGGTCCGGTATTGGGGATTACGTAATATATTGCTGTTCCGGTATCTGAAGGGATAGACAATGTTCCATGGATATTTGAACCACTTCCGGCAGCGCCACCGTACACCCCATTGGTATAAGTTGGACCCGACCATGTATAAGTAGTTCCGCTCGGTACAGGGCTAGGAGTGACAGTGAATGTCTGGCCGGAATAAATTGTAACGAACTGATCCGGAATGTTGTCAGGGGATACCGGCTGGGGATTAACAGTCACATTTGTTCCGGTTGAAACGCAAGAGTTATCCGTTGTTCTCCGCACCAAAACAGAGTGTACGCCAGGTGCTACTCCTGTAAAAGTTGTAGAAGCCTGCCATACTCCGCCATCAATACTGTATTCATAAGCACCCAGAGGGGATGTCACCACAACTGTTCCCGTAGCTATATCACAGGTTGGTTGAATGGTGGTACTTACTGTTGCTGCAGCAGGAGCTGTAGGTGTATTTAAAGTTACTAAGGTTGCCGATGTAGAAACACAGGTAGTATCAGTAATGCGTCTTACCAGTATAGTGTGTGAACCTGGTGTTACTCCGTTAAAAGTGGTAGAAACCTGCCATGTTGCCCCGCCGTCAATACTGTATTCGTAGGCACCTATAGGGGCCGTTACCATAATTGTACCTGTTGGCGATGCACAAGTTGGCTCTACTGTCACACTTGCTGTCGCAGCTATAGGAGTCGAGGGCTGAGCAGATATATTTACTATTGCATTGGGAGAAACACAGGTATTATCGGCGGTACTTCTTACCAAAATAATGTGCGAACCAGATCCCACTCCGGTGAAACTTGATGAGGACTGATAAGCCCCACCATCAATATTATATTCATATGCGCCAGTAGGAGCAGTCACAACAACTGTTCCTGTAGCTACTGCACAGGTAGGCTGTGTAACGCTGGTTGTAGCTGTAGCAGGAGGTGAAGGCTGAGCATTTACAAATACCGTGGTTGCTGTGGAAACACAAGTACCATCTGTGTAACTTCTCACAAAAACACTGTGTTGACCCGGAGCTACTCCGGCAAAAGTTGTAGACCCCTGCCAGGCGCCGCCATCAATATTATATTCATACGCGCCAGTAGGAGCTGTTACAACAACTGTTCCTGTGACTACTGCACAGGTCGGCTGTATGGTTGTACTGGCTGTTGCTGCCGCAGGAACTACAGGCGCATTCACAGTTATTGTTGTAACAGTGGAAACACAGGTATTATCTGCGGTACTTCTAACCACAATATTGTGTGAGCCTACTGCAACCCCAATAAAAGTTGGAGATACCTGAAAAGCGTTATTGTCAATTTTATATTCGTACGCACCTACCGGGGATGTCACATCAATTATCGCGGTGGGTGTAGCGCAAGTCGGCTGTATGGTTATATTCGCTGAGGGTGCATTAGGCGGAGTAGGTTGGGCATTAATAGTAACGGCTGTCGGATAGGAAATACAAGTGTTATCGGTAGTGCTTCTTACCACAATACTGTGGGGGCCAGACGAAACTCCGGCAAAAGTTGTAGAAGCCTGATATGAGCCGCCATCAATACTATATTGGTATCCTGTACCAAGAGGAAATGCCACCTCAATGGTCCCTGTTGCTACAGCACAGGTTGGGTGTGTAGGTATCACCGTTGCTGAGTTAGGAGGCAAAGGTGCCGTATTTACTGTTACTGACGCACTTGAGGAAATACAGGTATTATCGGTGGTACTTCTGACCAAAATATTGTGTGATCCCACCCCAATTCCTGAAAAAATCGCAGAACTCTGATAAGCTCCACCATCTATATTGTATTCAAATGCACCTAAGGGCGCTGTAACAGTAATTGTTCCTGTACCCACTGCACAGGTTGGTTGTGTTACAGTGGTTGTTGCCGCAACAGGAGGCAAAGGAAAGGCATTAATCACTATATTTGCCGATACAACTGAAGTGCAACCTGATAGCGCACTTGTTACTGTGTAATTGTATGTTCCTTGTGCCAGGCCGCTGATAGTTTTAGTTGTTCCGGATCCACCTATAGCGCCAGGATTAAGTGTCCATGTCCCTGATGATGGCAAACCGTTTAAAACAACACTTCCGGTTGGTACGGCACATGTTGGTTGAGTAATTGATCCTACTATCGGAGGTGTGGGTGCTACAAGCTTCGGATTAATAGTAAATGGAGCTGATGCTGCAGAAGAACAGTAGCCATTGTTTACAGTAAAAGTATATGTATGCCCGGCCGGAATCCCATTAACGGTTACAGATGTTCCCGTTCCATTAATTGATATCCCGGCAGGGTTGCTCGTTAATGTCCATGTGCCAACTGAAGGTAAATTACTCACCGTAATATGCCCCGTTGTATCTGTGCATGTTGGCTGTACCGGTGTCCCCAGGCTTATTGTTGCAGGCGTTGGCGGTTGGACGTTAATCACAACAGGTGCAGAGGGAACAGAAGTACATAAAGAAGATGGATTCAGATCGGTGACAGTAAAAGTATATGTTGATGATGGGATTCCGGTAACAGTTGTAGTTGATCCCGATCCGAGAGTATTGCCTCCGGGGCTTCTTGTTAACTGCCAGTTTCCTGACGGTAAACCGCTTAATACAACACTTCCGGTTGATACGGAACATGTTGGGGGAGTTATGGTTCCTACCTGTGGAGCAGCGGGTCTATCTTTTACTGTGAGTATTACAGGATTAGTAACGGTGTTATTGGCCCCACTGCAGTTTGTCACATAACATCTGTACTGATAACTACCTGCTGCTGAGACCTGGCTGATGATCATGTCTTTCGTGGTAGCATTGATATATATTGCCCCGGTGGGAGTCCCTCCTACAACATTAGCCCATGTGCTGCCATTATAATATTGCCATTGATAAGTGAACGGAACATCTCCATTAGTTAAAGGTACGGATAACGTTCCGCTCTCATAAGAGGCACAGATGCTGACACTTGATGGCTGTATCCCTATTGATACAGCAGTGCAGGGGCAAACCTGCCCGTCTACATAAGTAACCATGTAGTCAACACTACTACCATCCTTGAAAATTCTTGGTAAAGGATCATCAGACCAAGTTACAGAGTGGCAACCGCTTTCCGGCAATTTGTAAAGGAAGTTTAATTTACAAAGCAAACCATCAATAACAACTGGTGTTCCTACCCAGTTAAAACGTATAGCATTAATACTTCC
Organism: Bacteroidales bacterium; assembly: GCA_035353775.1. GTDB lineage: Bacteria > Bacteroidota > Bacteroidia > Bacteroidales > CAIWKO01 > CAIWKO01. The sequence continues at coordinate 25,998 of DAOQAF010000049.1, forward strand.
AAAATTAACCACCTGAATTGTAACCCCGCTAACACCCGAAGCCCAGTTTGTTGTAGCAATATATTTTAAATAATTTGTATCATACCTTACTGTATATTGAAACGAGGAGATATTATTCGGTGAAAAATTATTTAATGTAATATCAACTGTACAGGAATTGCCTGGGATCGCACCGGTTAACGTTTGTATGGATGCTGTTTGTGAATTTGCAGTAAGCCCCAAAATGGTCAGAAAAATTAATATTATACTTTTTTTCATTTTAATTATTTTTTAGCTTAAATAAAAAATACTTTTTTTAATTAAAAAATTCTATTAAATTTTTCTATTAATTATTTTTTAAATATTAGTTTCAAGGACAAAAAAAATATCGATATATTGGTTTCAAAGATACAATAATCTAATTGTTAAAGTCAAGTCTTTTTTTACTTTACAATAAATACATTTCACTCATGTAACAAGAATATTTCACCCATGAACAAAACTATTTTTTACTATTTACTCCTAACACTTCTGGATTAACAAGTTTTCCATTAAAATTCTTCAAATATCACTGACTTAAAGTATTCATTTTAAACGCCTAACTAATTATCACACATTATCCATATTTCGATCATATACGAAAAATATATGTTATTGTTACAGTATTTCAATTTTTTTTGTTGATCTACCTAAAACAACTGTCATTTTATACCAAATTTAAATATCAAATAGTCCAATAGGACGTATCGATAATTCTTATTTGCCTGCCAGTCTGCGACAATCTGACAGGGTTATACCACTACATATTTTTTTATCAAAAGAGTTTTAACTGTATCCCTAAAATCGAGTAGGTAGGGGGATTGCTCCCCCGCCCTCTCACACCACCGTGCATACT
>DAOQAF010000050.1:0-26626 GCA_035353775.1 Bacteroidales bacterium
AACAATTAAGCATATTAATTGTATCCGGGCATATCATTGCCGGGAAAACACGGTATCTGAAAAAGGCAATCGCCGGGAATCCCTCGCCAAATCAACCTGCTTACAACGCTGTACTATATAATATTGATAATGTAGAAGTGATCCTTAAGACCAGTCCGGGCGGGGCGGTAGTGTCCACCACTGTAAGTGATGCCAACGGGAATTATCAATTTACCAATGTCCCGGATGGAGATTATATACTGGTATACGACCACATCCCTTATCCTGACACCATGCAATATGTAAATCATGTTAATTCTGTTGACTTAGCCTTATTAAAATACAACATAGGCCACAATCCGGTAAGCGATCCGTCAAGAAATTTTTCAAACAAACACATGAAGGGCGCGAATGTGGATAATAATGCGTCAGTTAATACTGTTGATTTAGCGAGAATCAGTGCAAAGATCGGGTTGCCAAACGATCCCGCCAGAAATTACCCGAAAGGAAACTGGGTAGCTTTTGATACGGTAGTAACAGTGGCCGGTACCGACTTATTAAATGTAACCCTGCAAACCCTTGCTTACGGCGACTACGACGCTTCAAGCGTAAAATACTATGGTGCATCAACCAACTGGGCTATGGTAAAAGAATTAACTGAGGAGAATATCATACTGCAATCCGACGAATCTCTTATTACCAATAAGCACGAATATTTTGAAGTTCCTTTACGGATAAGCACAAAAATGAATGAGCTTGCCGCTATTGGGCTGGAGCTGTGTTATCCTCATGAAAAATTCAAACTTATAAGCGCCTCCATGTCGAATACCGTCAAAGACAGCGGCCCGGTAAAGATCAATCCTACATTGGAAGAAATCATTGCCGCAAATGATGATCTGCTGGTGACCGATGATAATGGTGTCATCAGAGTAGTATTTGCCACCACAGATTATTTTGATATTGCTGCTAATGAAGAACTGGTCAGGCTGGGCTTCAGCCCGCTCAACAATGAGGGTCGGGGAGAGCTGGATTTTAAACTGAAGGGTACCGGTTTGATAGCCAATCAATATGGTGAAATTAATGAAGATGCCTACCTCACTATGCCAAAGATCTTTGTCCAGGGTGATGAACCGGAAGCAGGATATAAATTTTCCGGTTATCCCAATCCCTTCAGTAATAATGCTACTTTGACATATACTATTCCGGAAAACGGCAAGGTAAAACTGAATGTATACAATGCTATTGGCAAGTTGGTTTCAGAACTGGTGAATGAAACTCAGGCCGGCGGAAACCATACTGTTGTATTTTCGCAACAAAGCCTGTCTTATGGCATGTACACGTTTAAACTTGAATTTGAAGGAATTGATAAATCAAAATGTATGGTGATAAGGATGGTGCATTGATTTATATCCAAATTTTGTGCAACTAAAATAGCAAGGGCTCTAACCAACACCCATTTCGTGGTCTAATTCAATCATCAGGATGTTCACTTATGAATTTTGATTATTTATGAGATTCCAGTAATAAAAATATTTTTTAAATTTAAAATTGTAAAGTTCCAATAATCTAATAGATAGTATCTTTATTAATTTTCGAAACATTTCCAACTTTTAGAAGTTTTATTTTTATAAAAAATTTGCTTGTTAATCAATTTCTTACATGAGCAAAAACAAAATACAATTTGATTTTTGCTCAGTTAAAAAGCTTTGTTTTAGCATTCTAAATTTGGCCTCAAAGGAAACCCCCAATAATGATTTACTTTTTATTTTATAACACATTGATTTTCAATATACCCTTTTTTCTATTTTGTCCTATAATTAATATTATGTTAAATAAAAAATATGAAAATAAAGGAGAGCGTACCCTCCTTTACCTGAAACAAAAGTTATTATAGTTTGCTTATTTTTTCATCGTATTCTTTAATTTTTTCTGCGTTACCTTTACGTGCGTATAATTGCTTTAGTGTAATCAGCGTGTTTCTATCCTTGGGGTTTAACTTCTCCGCTGTTTCCAGTTCCGGTAATGCTTTCTCCAGCAAATTATCGGCTCTTGTTTTTAATTCATCATATTTAGCTGTTTCCGTAATCGGCAATTTATTAGCTTCATCCATAACGTTTGCAGCAGTATTTACATATAAGGCTCCCAGGTTATAATGTGCATCGAAATATTCCGGTTTTAGTTCTATTGCCTTCAAATATGATTTTTCAGCCTGTTCAAAATTGCCGAATTCATCCATATTGGCACCTATTGCAAAATGCAGTGTTGCATTGTTCGGGTCTTTGGATACCGCTAAATTTAACAAATCCTGAGCTTCTGTGACTTTTCCTTTTGACAAAAGGTTGTTAATCTCAGCAATAATAAGGTTAAGGTCGTTGGGCATTGCTTTTCTTCCCTTGGCTATTATGCCTTCAGATTTAACGGTATCGCCTTCTGCTTTATAAATGGTAGAAAGTTGTGTATAAATCAAACCCTGTTTGAAATTATTTTTTACCAGTTCTTCGAAAAATCCTTTGGCTTTCTTATTATCCTTTAATTGTACAGCACATAAACCTGCATTAAAAGTGGCATTTGAGTCTTTGACACCGAAGATATTATTTATCTTTTTAGTCATTTCAAAATTCGTCAATGCATCAGTGTATTGCTTCTTATAAAATAAGTCCACCCCTTTGTTATAATACTGATCACCAAGGAAGTACAAGCCCATTTTTGGCGAGTTCGGCATCAGGGCTTCATTCGAAATCTCCGGGTCTATCTGGATAGCTTTCTGATAGGCATCATACGCTATCTGCGTGGCGTTTGTATCCAATGTTTTATATTTATCTTCTTTTGTAAGAGAAATGCTAAGATAAATATTCCCGCAATAAAACCAGGTCTTTGCAAGACCTTTAGTCTGATCATTTACACATGCTTCGTCAATGTAGGTTTTTGCCTTATCAAGCTGTCCGTTTTTAAGGTAATTGTAAGCACTGACTACTTTTGTGTTTTGAGAAAAAGCAATACTTGTAACAAATACTGCTAAAACTACTAATGCTAACTTTTTCATTTTTTTGTTTTTATATTTCTAAATACTTACTTTTTGTTCTTAATTTCTGAATCGTTACAAAATTAAATTTTTTTTTATTAATCAACTTCTTTGCCAAAATTAATTTTCAGGTTCTTCGGGAGTTTTCTCGTCACCGTTTTCCTCAGAAATATCCTCATCTTTTAATTTATCAAGAAGTTCTTTTGAAATTTCGTCATCACCAATTTTGTAGGTTTCGTTTTGAACCAGCGTTTTTTCGCTGCCTTCAGGAAGAATATCATCTTCCAGCAGTTCTTCTTCTATTTCGCATTCGACCTTGGTAACAGCAGCAATGGAATCATTTCTCAGGTTGATAAGCCTGACGCCCTGGGTCGCCCTGCCCATGACACGCAGGTCAGCAACAGCCATGCGTATGAGGATACCTGCTTTGGTGATGATCATCAGATCGTTGGTATCAAGAACATTCAGTATGGAGATCAGGTTTCCGGTCTTTTCCGTAATGTTGATGGTTTTTACGCCTTTCCCCCCCCTATTCGTCACTCTGTAATCTTCTAATTTTGAGCGTTTTCCATAACCATTTTCGGATACAACCAGAATATCGTACTCCTCATTTTCAAGGCAGATCATTCCGATCACTTCATCTTTTTTACTGTCCAGTGTTATACCTCTGACTCCTGCAGCATTTCTACCCATCGGGCGTACTTTAGATTCATTGAAACGGATCGCTCTTCCTGAATGGAGAGCCATCAAAACTTCGTTTTTGCCGTCGGTAAGTTTTGCCTGCAGCAATGTATCTCCGTCACGGACCGTAATGGCATTGATGCCCGACTGGCGCGGACGGGAATACGCTTCAAGGGTGGTTTTCTTAATAACACCTTTTTTCGTACACAGAATGATGTAATTATTTTTCACATATTCTTTGTCGGTAATATCTTTTACATTTAAAAATGCCCTTACTTTATCATCCGGAGCGATGCTGATCATATTTTGTATAGCCCTGCCCTTGCTGGTCTTGGTGCCTTCGGGTATTTCGAACACCCGCAACCAGAAGCATTTTCCCTGTTCAGTAAAAAACAGCATATAATTATGCATCGTGGCTACAAACAGGTATTCCAGAAAATCTTCATCACGAATATCGGTGCCTTTTGAGCCGCGGCCTCCCCTATTCTGACGCTTGTATTCAATCAATGGTGTACGCTTGATATAACCCATGCGTGAAATGGTAATAACTACAGACTCATCAGCAATTGTATCTTCAATTTTGAAGTCTTCAGCAGTATAGGTAATTTCGGTTTTAGGCTCGTCACCATATTTTTCCTTGATTTCCAGAAGTTCTTTTTTAATGATTTCCATCCGGAGGTTTACATCAGCCAGAACGCTTTTATAATATTCGATAAGTCTTTGTAATTCTTCGTATTCTTTCCTGAGATTTTCGCGTTCAAGTCCTACCAAAGCGCGCAGGCGCATATCTACGATGGCGCGGGCCTGTAAGTCAGTCAGTGCAAAACGTTCCATAAGGCCTGTACGGGCTTCGTCAACAGTTTTTGCTGCTCTGATGATGGCGATAACTTCATCGATATTATCCAGTGCTATAAGCAAACCTTCGATGATGTGGGCGCGTTTTTCGGCCTGTTCCAGGTCGAACTGTGTGCGGCGGATAACCACCTCCTGCCGGTGATTGACAAAATGTGTAATTAATCCCTTAAGGTTAAGCAGCATGGGCCTGCCTTTTACCAGGGCAATATTGTTCACACTGAATGATGACTGCAGGGCTGTTTGCTGGTAAAGCTTGTTTATGATAACATTGGAGATTGTTCCTTTTTTTAATTCATAAACGATACGTATGCCGTTCTTGTCCGATTCGTCACGTATTTCAGAGATGCCTTCAATTTTTTTATCGTTGACGAGGTCGGCGGTTTTTTTGATCAGTTCGGCTTTATTTACCTGGTAAGGAATGGATGTTACCACAAGATTTTCCCTGCCGTTTTCTTCTTCAACGATGACATCACCCCGTAATACAATCCTTCCTCTTCCGGTTTCATATGCATCCCTTACTCCTTCATAGCCATAAATGGTGGCTCCTGTAGGAAAATCGGGAGCTTTTATGAACTTCATCAGTTCGGCTATAGTAATTTCGTTGTTGTCAATATATGCTACTATGCCGTCAACAACTTCTTTAAGGTTATGAGGCGGCATATTGGTGGCCATACCAACAGCGATGCCGGATGCGCCGTTTACTAATAATTGCGGTATTTTGGCGGGCAGTACCGATGGCTCCTGCAGCGTATCATCAAAATTCAGTGTCCAGTCGATGGTATTTTTGTCGATATCAACCAGCATTTCTTCGGCGATTTTCTGAAGGCGTGCTTCGGTGTATCGCATAGCAGCCGGGCTATCCCCGTCAATAGAGCCGTAGTTTCCCTGCCCGTCGACCATAGGATAACGCAACGACCATTCCTGAGCCATACGTACCATGGCATCATAAACGGAGGTATCGCCATGCGGGTGGTATTTACCTAAAACTTCCCCGACAATCCTTGCTGACTTTTTATAAGGACGGCCCGAAAGGCATCCAAGATCGTACATACCATATAATACTCTGCGGTGCACAGGTTTTAAACCATCACGTATATCAGGCAGCGCTCGCGAGACTATAACAGACATTGAATAATCAATGTATGCCGTCTTCATCTGTTCCTCGATGTTAACTTTAATAATGTTGTCTAAATTACTCATAGTTATAAAATGCTCATTTTTAATTAGTTAGTATTTTAAAAAGTTTAACGAAGGTACTACTTTTTTTTGGATTCGTGAAGGCTTTTTTTTTAAATTTATTACTAACAAAATTCTGTTGAAAAATAAGTATTTCAATCCTTTCAGGGATAGGCATTCTTGAATAATTTTGGACAATTAGATAAAAATTTGTAATTTTGAATAATTACTTTATAAAACTCACATGGAAGCTAAATTTTCGCAACGGGTAAAAAACATTTTTGAATACAGCAAAGAAGAATCTATACGTTTAAAGAACGATTATATCGGTGTTGAACACTTGTTCCTTGGTCTATTACGTGATAAGGACAGCCTTGCTTTAAAGATTTTAAATGGTTTGAATTGTAATTTCACTGAAATCAAAAATTCTATTGAACGCAACATTAAAGGCTCGTCAGATGTACAGATCAACTTTAACGACAACCAGGAAGCAAACAATCAGAATATTCCTTTGAACAAGCAGGCAGAAAGGGTTCTCAAATACACCTTTTTGGAAGCACAAATATACAAGGCTGACATCATCGGAACAGAGCATTTATTACTTGCTATTCTTAAAGATGAGATCAACATTGCCACAAAAAGCCTTAACAAAAACGGCATAGACTATGAATCGGTGAGCAATGAACTGCGGAACATCATCGGCGATAGTAGTGATGGCCGTCAGGATCCTAAGGACGAGTTGCCGGGAAGTTCCAGTAATGATGATGCTGATGAAGGAGCTTTCGGCGGAGAATCTAAAAAAATTATTGATCCGAAATCAAAAACCCCGGTGCTTGATAATTTTGGAAGGGATCTTACCCGCCTTGCCGAAGAAGACCGCCTGGACCCTGTTGTCGGACGTGAAAAAGAACTCGAGCGTCTTGCCCAGATATTAAGCCGCCGCAAAAAGAACAACCCGGTACTGATAGGTGAGGCTGGTGTTGGTAAGACTGCCATTGCCGAAGGCCTTGCTTTACGGATTGTTCAGCGTAAAGTATCGAGGGCTTTGTTCGACAAACGTATCGTTACACTTGACCTTGCCTCTCTTGTGGCCGGCACCAAATACCGAGGACAGTTTGAGGAGCGCATGAAAGCAGTCATCAACGAGCTTGAAAAAAATGACGATATTATCATCTTTATTGATGAAATACATACGATTGTTGGCGCAGGCGGGGCTTCCGGTTCGCTGGACGCCTCCAATATGTTCAAACCGGCTCTTTCGCGCGGGGATATTCAGTGTATCGGAGCCACTACGCTTGATGAATACAGGCAATACATCGAAAAAGACGGAGCGCTGGAAAGACGTTTTCAGAAAGTGATTGTGGAACCTACCACCCCCGAAGAAACTATTGATATCCTTAATAACATCAAAGACAGGTATGAAAAACACCACCTTGTTAAATATTCCGACGAAGCCATAAAGGCCTGCGTAAGCCTTACAACCCGGTATATCAGCGACCGGTGCCTTCCGGATAAGGCTATTGACGCCCTTGATGAAGCCGGTGCACGCGTACATATTACCAACATACACGTACCCGAGAACATCATCAAGATTGAGACCGGCATTGAAGAAGTAAAACAGAAAAAAAGAAAGGCTATTGAAAGCCAGCAATACGAAGTTGCAGCCCAGCTTCGCGATAATGAACGCCAACTGGTAATCGAACTGGAAAAGGCAAAAAAACAATGGCTGGACGAAAGCCAAATGAACCTGGAAATGGTTACCGAAGAAAACGTTGCCGAAGTGGTAGCCATGATGACCGGTGTCCCCGTTCAGCGTATCGCACAAAATGAAAGCAACCGTCTTATTTCCATGGAAGAGGAGCTGCGCAAACTCGTGATCGGCCAGGATGATGCCATAAAAAAGGTAGTCAAGGCAATCCGCAGAAACAGAGCCGGCCTGAAAGACCCGAACAAGCCTATAGGTTCTTTTATTTTCTTAGGCCCTACGGGTGTTGGTAAGACTTATCTTGCCAAGGTACTGTCAAAATTCCTTTTTGATTCGGATGATGCACTCATTCGTGTTGATATGAGCGAATACATGGAAAAATTTGCCGTGTCGAGACTTATAGGAGCGCCTCCGGGATATGTGGGCTATGAAGAAGGCGGACAGCTTACTGAAAAGATACGCAGGAAACCTTATGCTGTATTGCTTCTCGACGAGATCGAAAAAGCGCATCCCGATGTCTTTCATCTTTTGTTACAAGTGTTGGATGACGGACAACTTACCGACAGTTTCGGCAGAAAAGTTGACTTTAAGAATACGATTATCATCATGACCTCGAACATCGGCTCACGCCAACTGAAAGATTTTGGCCAGGGTGTGGGGTTTCAGACTACTGCTAAAGAAAGTAACAAAGCAGGATATGCAAAAAGCATCATCGAAAATGCTTTGAAAAAGGCATTTGCACCTGAATTTTTAAACAGAATAGATGATGTGGTTATCTTTGAAGATATTAAACGTGAAGATATTCACAAGATCATCGACATTGAACTGTCGTTTGTTGAAAAGAGGATCAAAGCGCTGGGTTATAAATTAAAAGTGTTAACCCGGGCAAAAGATTTTATCATAGATAAAGGCTGGGATCCTAATTTTGGCGCACGCCCTTTAAAACGTGCTATCCAAAAATATATAGAAGATGTACTCGCCGAAGAAATAATAAAATCAAAACTGAATGAAGGCGATATCGTTACTGTTGACTACGATGCCAAAAAAGATGAGGTAGAAGTCCGCATTTCGGATGGTAAAAAAGGTTCAAAATAATTTATCAGTTACTCCTACTTAGGAAAACCCACACATTGGGTTAAAAAAACTTTTTGGTTATCCTGAAGTTTTAAAGTTTTCTTGATTTTTTCTCTGTCAACCATACCCAACACTACGGTAGCGAGATTTTCTGAAGAGCAGAACAAATAGACATTCTGACTGATATAACCGACATCAACAGCCGCATAAAAATCTTTATCTTCTTTGCTTGCCATCGCACCCATTTTTGAATAATCAGCAACAAAAACCAATACCGCGGCCGCATCACCTGCGAAACTTTGTTTGCCCATACCCATACGATAATCACCTTCTACTATTCCCTTTAGCATGTTTTTCTGTGCGTCATATAAATAAACGCCTGATTCAAGGCTGACATAAATATCTGTTTCCTGCCAGTTTACAGCTGATGGGGCCGTGCGTTTTCCCGATTCCGGGCGATTTATTCCAAATGCAGCCCATAACAGGTCGGACAGTTTTTGATCAGAAAGCTTTTCTTTGCTGAATTCCCTTTTTGTCTGCCGGTTTTTCAGGGCTTCCATAAGCGGCATACCTCCTTCCATATTCGGGGCGGGCAAAGAAATATTTTTTGTTTCCTGGGCGTAGCAACATAATGAAACAAATAATGCGGCAATAATTAAAACAGATTTTTTCATGCTATTCATACATTTATATTTTTATTGATTCCAGTATTCTTTTATGTATCCCCAGCACCTGCGGCAAAAGCAAGCGGGTTCCGTCGTTGATAATTACATAATCAGATCGCGTGGCTTTAATATCATTCTGTATCTGTTTTTCTGAGCGCCGGACAACTTCTGCCCTGCTGATGCCGTCTCTTTTCATTACCCGGTCGATGCACAATTCTTCCGGAGCAGTAACGGCAATGATCTTATCAAATAACACGTGGAGTGAAGTTTCAAAGAGTATTGCCGCTTCCATGATGATATAAGAAGCGTTTTTCTGACCGATCGCCCATTTTTCAAAATCGCTGATAATAAAAGGATGAATTAATGAATTTAATTCGGAGAGTTTCTTTTTATCATTAAAGACGATACGGGCAAGGTTCTTATAATTAAGGATGTTGTCATCAAGAACTTCATCACCAAATAACTGTCTTGCTTTCTGGAGGATGGCCGCATCCAAATATGCTTTTTTAGCTTCTGTATCTGCGAAATAAACAGGCACCTGCAATTCGGAAAATATGCGGGCAACCACTGTCTTTCCGGTTCCTATCCCTCCTGTAAGTCCGACCCTTATCATTTCTTTCGGATTAAATACTCAATATTATCGGGTTCAATACGTTGCACCCTTGCATATGAAGGGACTTTTTTAAGAATGACTTTCGCGATATGGTGTTTTGAATGGAATATTTCTTTTTCATTTATCCCGGCTTTGAACGATTCAACAGAAATTTTTTCGTAGTCAGGAATACTTACATTAAAATAGCACCTGATTTTATTAGGATAAGCTATGATTTGATAGTCTTTCGGAACGGATTCAAAGCTAAGCGGGATATCAACATACTCCTCTGTATATTCAGCTACAGGGATATACATTTTAACCTGATTCGCAGAATACCGCAAAACAAATTTGTTCAACGGGTTTATTAACTTTAACTCCAAAAACGTATTTTCCGACAAATTTTTCTGTTCAGTTTTTTCTGTTTCGACAAATTTGATAGCATCTGTAACTTTCCTGCTGCCTGTTACAAAAATGGAATCTGGTTCCAGGTAGATATGTTTATAAACACTGTACTGCTTTTTGAAAGTTATATCCACATTGGGCTTAACAGGAACTTTCTTAGTATATGCCCTTTCGAGTCGTATTTTGAGATTGGCAGGATATAATGATGCTACCTTTTCTCCGGATTTAAAATAATTTTCCAGCCTTCTGATAAGGGTTGATGATTCGATATTTATTTCATAAATATTATTGTTCAGTTTTTCAGGATATTGATTCAGGTCAAGCTCAAGATTATAATCGTCATTCAACAGGCGATTATAAATAATATTATATCCTGAAGATTGAATATTAGCTATCAGCAGGGTGTCCGATGCAGGCAGTAATATCTTGTTCTTCTTGATGCCTTTATAATGCACCGACACAACAACGTTATGGGTATAAGTACCCGAAAGCTTTATCATTAGCCAGCTTATGGAGGCTATAATAAGGCAAATGAAAAAAATATTCAGTTTTCTTTTGGAATGTCTCTGATTATCTTTTTGTTCATCAAGAAAAATATCATTACTTCCCGATGTCAAAGCGAAAAAATTTTACCCGGTTATTTAAGCGGCTGTCCCTCACCCGGTCCGGCTACTGTAGAAGCTATGGAACCTTTCTCGACTTTGAGTCTGCTTAAATCTTCTGTTTCAATGATCACCGTAGTATCTTGAATTTCAATGATTTTTCCGTGAATACCACCGGCAGTTATTACTTTATCGCCTCTTTTCAGGTTTTCCCTGAATAATTTCAGTTCTTTGTTCTTTTTAGATTGCGGGCGGATGAAGAATAAATAAAATACCGCAACAATCAGCACCATCATGATAATCGTGCTTACCATACTACCACCTCCTTGCTGGCCGGTACCTTGTCCGCCCATCATTAATAAAACGTTCATTAAATTCATTTTGTCTTTTTTTTAATTGATACCTAAATTTACTATTTCTGCTTTTATTGTTAAAACTTTGGTGCTCGGCTGGGTATTGGCCACCAGTGTAATTGTTTTATTCTGTATTCCCTTTTTTCCTTCACTATTGAAAGTAACAGAAATGCCGCTTTCGGCGCCGGGCTTTACGGGGGTTTTCGGATAATCTGCCACGGTGCATCCACAAGTAGCTTTTGCATCGGAAATGATCAGGTCTGATTTTCCTGAATTTTTAAATTTAAAAGTAAAACTTACTTTCTCGCCTTCGGTTATTCTGCCAAAATCATGCTCTTCGGTATTGAACTGAAAAGCAGGCAGGCCGCTCAGATCAGCATCACCGGATGCAGTGTTCGGATTGTTTACCAGGTCGGTGCTGATCGTATCCGAATTATTGCCGCACGAAACGAATATGAGAGAAACAATAAACAATAATGTTACCGGTCGAAACATAAAAGAAATTTTTTTCACAAAAATACAAAAAATCATAACGTAATATTTTTATCCGATTAATCCCCTGCCTGTTTTTTTGATCATCTTTTTCTCCGTCAGGTCAAATAAGAGTTTATCGAGCAAACCATTGATAAATATTTTGCTTTTAGGGGTGCTGTACATTTTGGATATTTCGATATACTCATTGATGGTTACCTTGGTTGGGATGGTCGGGAAATCAATAAATTCGCATATTGCCATTTTAATCAGCAGTGAATCCATCAGTGCGATGCGCTCTAATTCCCAGTTATCAACCTTGGCTTCGATGAGGTCATCAAATTCAGATCTGTGGATAATAGTTTTCGAAAAAAGATTTGTAATGAATTTGAGTTCTTCTTTTTCGTCGTCGTTCTGAAGATTGCCAAAGAGCTTAGGTAAAAAAGGATTTTTTTCGTCAGCAGTTTTTAAATATTTCAGTGTTTTTGTTACCATGTAACAGGCAATGTCGTAATCATCCGCCCAGTATACATTTATATCCTCGAAATACTGCTGCAGCGCATCGTTTTCGGCAAAGAACGTATCCACAATTTCTTCAAGTACTTTAAAATCCTTTTCAACAGAACTTTGCTTATCGTTCATATACGCAACGAAAAAGGGTGATTCTTTGACCTGCTGGTATGTTTTACGGATAAGCACTTCCTGGTCGGCCCAGTTTATGTGCAGTTCTTCGTGTTTTCTTTTATAATCCGGACTATTTTCAATTTTTGAAATAATAATGTTATCAACAAACCTCGTATTGGGGTGCGCTTCTTCCTGTGTTGGGAAATATTTGTTTTTTTGGATTTCGATGGTTTCGCGGGCGAAATCAATAATTTCAATCAAAAAAGATAACTGGTAAATATAAAGGTCGTAGATGCCATAAACATTTTTATGTAAGTTTTTCACTGCCAGATCCATGCGGTCGTTATCGGATTGAAAGAACGCATAAATGGCTTGCATTACCTTTATTCTGAGTACTCGTCGGTTAAGCATTTATAGATGTCTCAAATTTTGCACAAAATTACATAAAATTACCTGGTTTGTCAGAATTATTTTAAAGGAAACAACCTTATTGATGAAAATTTTGTCATAAATGATATTTCAAATATTCTCAGAAAGTTTTATTTTTGTAAAAATAAAAAAGGATTTTATGGAAGAGAAAGATTTTAAAGAAAGAAACGACCGTGAAGAGATTTTCTCTAAAGCAGTAAGGGCAGGGAAAAGAACCTATTTTTTTGATGTTAAATCAACGCGGAGCGAAGATTATTATCTGACGATCACCGAAAGTAAAAGACGTTTTAATAACGAAACGGGAAAGTTCTTTTACGAAAAACACAAGCTTTTCCTGTACCGTGAAGATTTTGAAAAGTTTCTGAAAGGGTTAAACGGTACCATAACTTTTATCGAGACAGGTGAGATGCCTGCACCCGATCCTGAGGAATCGTTGCCGACAGATGAATTTTTGGATATCAACGAGAACAATTCAGAAGAAGATACGGACAGTTATAAATAATCCATTCTTCTTTTCATATTTTTTGTTAAGATAAACCATAATTATCTGGTTTGTATTTATTTGTGTTTTCACATTTAGTGAAAAACTTTATTTATTTATTCAAATAAAAGAAAGTACTTTTGCAGACTGATTTATAACCTGAGTTTTCTATGGGAAAAGTTATTGCTATTGCAAATCAAAAAGGAGGCGTTGGAAAGACGACAACAGCCATCAATCTTAGTGCCAGTCTTGCTGTGCTTGAATTCAAAACATTATTGATTGATGCCGATCCTCAGGCAAATGCTACTTCCGGTGTTGGATTCGATCCGAAAAATATCAAGACAAGTATCTATGAATGTATTATCGAGGATGTTGAGCCGAAAAATATTATACTGAACACCAAAACTCCCAACCTTGACCTGCTGCCTGCCCATATTGATCTCGTCGGTGCTGAGATAGAACTGATTAACCAGCCTCACCGCGAAAAGATGATGCGTAAGGTCATCAGCAAGATCAAAGACAGCTATGATTTTATTATCATCGACTGCTCTCCCTCGCTCGGACTGATTGTTGTTAACTCTCTTGCTGCCGCTGATTCCGTTATCATTCCTGTGCAATGTGAATATTTTGCACTGGAAGGCCTTGGTAAACTGCTGAATACAATAAAAATCGTACAGCAACACATGAATCCTGATCTGGATATAGAAGGTATCCTGCTGACCATGTACGACCAGCGTTTACGCTTATCAAACCAGGTTGTTGAAGAGGTAAAAACACATTTTCAGCAAATGGTATTCAATACGATCATACAGCGCAACACAAAATTGGGTGAAGCGCCGAGTTTCGGAGAAACCATTATTATGTATGATGCCGACAGCAAAGGCGCCGTCAACTACCTGAATCTTGCCAGAGAAATATTACAGAAAAACGAACTGACCAAAATAAAACAAAGCGATAAAATAATTAATACCGAAGATGACAAATAAAAAAAGAAGCAGTGTTATGGGAAGAGGCCTGAGCTCCTTGCTTGAAAACCCTGAAACTGACATTACCAGCAAAAGCGATGTGATGGGGAAATATGTTGCCGGTTCGGTGGCCGACATCAGCATATCCCAAATAGAAGCAAATCCTTTCCAGCCGCGCGACCAGTTTGATGAAATCGCTTTAGATGAATTAGCAGAATCTATAAAAATGCACGGGCTTATCCAGCCTGTTACTTTACGTAAATTGGGTTTTGACAAATACCAGCTTATCACGGGCGAACGGCGTTTCAGGGCAGCACAAATTGCCGGATTAAGTGAAATACCTGCTTATATCCGCATTGCCAATGATGAAGAGATGCTCGAATGGGCGCTGATTGAAAATATTCACCGCGAAGACCTCAACCCTATTGAAATAGCCTTATCATACCAGCGCCTTGTGGATGAATGTAAACTCACCCAGGCGCAACTTAGCGAGAAAGTCAATTCGAAACGTACCACAGTAACCAATTACCTCCGACTGCTCAAACTCCCGGATATGATTCAAAAAGCGCTGAAAGAAGAAAGGCTGAGCATGGGCCACGCACGCGCTATTGCCGGCATAGAGGAAGCTGACAGGCAAATGCGTATCTTCAACATGATCATTGATAAAGACCTTTCGGTGAGGGAAGTTGAGAAACTTGCCAAAGAAACGGCTCATGAAAAAACAAAAAAGCCCAAATCAAAAACAGAAGTACCTTATAAAATTGTAGAAATAAAGAAAATACTGGTTGACCGCTTTCAGGCACCCGTTGATATTAAATACCGCAATAAAGGCAAAGGAAGCATCGTTATTTCTTTCAAGTCTGATGATGAACTGAATAAAATCATCGCCCGTATGAAACAGTAACTACTAAATATGCCTTTCTATTACCTTAAATATGCTCTTGTTCTCTTATTACTTATTAACAGCCCGTTTCTCATTGCTCAAAACGAGCCTTTGGACAGTGTTTCGGGTGATACTGTAAATACCGGCGCTGTTGATTTATATATATCTTCAGATAAAACGATAAACGGGAAAACCACGGTAAACGATTCGGTAAAAGTAAAACTTCATTCACCGAAAAAAGCAGCGTGGATGTCGGCATTACTGCCGGGCCTCGGACAGATTTACAATAAAAAATACTGGAAAGTACCTGTGATCTATGCGGGGCTTGGCGTTATCGGCTACCTCGGGTATAATTATTATACCAAGTTCAACAAATACAAGGATACCTATTTATTCAGATCGGGGCTGGATTCAACGGTTACCGATTATTTTCCCGAAATCATGTCGAAAGATATCCTGTACGAGAACTGGAATTATTACCGCAGGAATTTTGAGCTTACCTGTATTGTTGGAAGCCTCTTCTACATCCTCAATATCATAGATGCATCTGTTGACGGGCATTTGTACAAGTTCGACATTTCCGACGATCTTTTACTGAAAATAGAACCTGATATGAATTCCCTTACTTATTACGGAGGCAGGAATTTAGCAGGCGGAGTGAAGCTTTCATTGAGGTTTTAAATTTTTCAGCTTCATTGTTTAGTCATCAGATGACTTAAAGTCATCTGATGACTGGCTAACATTAGCGGTTTGGTATCAAATCAAGCAATTCCCATGTTCGTTTTTTATTGTCGATAAAGGCATTTTTGAAATTTACGTAAGGCTGATCATTTTCAATTTGCCTGAATCTCCCTGATAAATAATATTCACTGATGGCGGTTTTCTTACCTTTAACAGGCGTTTCCCTCATAAATATATTGCTATAATCATTCCCATTAATAAATAAAATTATCACCGAATCTTCCAGATTCCCATTGTCAATTTGATCGATCTTACACTTATACACATCGCCCCAGCCAATGCTCCCGGTGTATTTTGCACTAAAGCGTAATACAAGTTGTGTCGTGTCTATCGGATTTATCTGAGCCCATGCCTGTGTGATAAAAATGCCAGTCAGGTATGTCGAAAGAAATACAAGCGTTAAAAAAAATATTCTAAATTTCATAAGGATGGATGGGTATCAACAATTATGCCTGTGCTCATCATTCTTTAATAAATCTCTTTGTAATAATTTTATTTTCTGTGGTTGCTCTTATAAAGTATATCCCACTGGCCAGATCATCTGAAAAAACAGTTGTTTCAATGCCCCTGGCAAGGATTGTTTTAAGAAGTTGTCCCTCAACATTTAAAATTTCTATTTTTGATTTTTCAGGAACAATGATAGAAATGTTATCTGTGACAGGATTTGGAAAGACAGCTATTTCCTGAGAATTATTTTCTGTTTCTGTTATTCCAGCCGGGTCCCAGCCGCCAAGCCAGGCCCATAGCCACCATGCTGCATAAGCTTTTTGATTTGCATTCAGGGGTTCCGAATGCTGGGAAGTACAATTATACCAGTCAACGTCAACGGTATGGCTGTTTTGCCATTCAGCAGCCCAGTTTCCAAGAGAATCCCCTCCGGCAGAATAGTAAGAGCAATCATCACCTGCATGCTCGTAATAAATGCTGTCAGGGTCCCAGCTTTCGATATCTGCGAAATCATAAAGAATTTTATTGTTATTGATACAAAAATCCCTGACCACCTGGTTGGCTGCCTTGTTATTGGCTTCGTCCCAATAATCTAAATGACCTGTCATATAGACGAATTTAATGCCGAAATAATCGGTTTCCAACTGCACCATCGGGTTGATATACTCACTCATCAGAGTACCTGCGGTATATTTTTCCTCAATCTGTCCGCACCACGACCAGATGATCACATTCACATCTTGGTTGGCCCCTGTTCCCCTGCCGGTTGACGGATTTACCGTACCAAGATAAGCGCGGGTATTATCTACCCAATCGGGATAGTAGCCCACATCACCGTCCATGGCGTAATCGTGCAGGTCCAGCGCCCCGCCGGTCCCTCCGTTATTCCAGTCATAAAGATCATTGGTATGGCCCAGTCCATTCATGAAAGTAACTAATCCCGTCATGCCATCGGTCAACTGGCTGCCGTGAGAAGTATGGCCATAAGCGATATGCAGGTTTTGTTTAGCTGCAATTATGGCTGCTTCAGGTATCTGTACTATTTTAGTACACGTATGGTTAACAAGGATACCTTGCGAAAAAGCCTGAAATGTAAAAAACATTGCAAGCAAAAAAAACGTAATGGTTTTTTTCATAAAAATAATTTTTTGAGATTTATAGCCGGCCTTTAGTTTTTAAGAAATTGCATAACATTATTTCACTTTCCCCACATGTGAAGAAATCCCGAAGCAGCAAAAGCAGCGCCCATAATAGCTGCCCCCAGTATCTTCCAGTATTTAGCCATTCCTGTATCAAGCAAAAATTGCCAGGGCTTATTTGGGTTGTAAACAATGTTGACTTTATCACCAATATTTTGCACGCCTCTTTTGCTGCCAATATAGCTTTTCTGTGTAATGACCTCTCCAGTCAGCGTTCTATATTCCAATATCGGAAAGCGCATATTATGAAGAGCATCTTCGAAATCTTTTATGATGGCGGTTGTCTTAATACCTTTTACAGTTAGTTTCCGTAGCCGGAAATACTGGATAACCGCAAAAACCAGGAAAAACGCCCCGAGAGCAATTACAGATGTGTTCAAATTCATTAGTATGTTCACTGGTGTCGTTTTTTAAAGGCAAAAAAATAATTGCAATTATTCTAACCGACTGTAAATATAATATTTAATTATAAACAAAGCAAGCTTTAAAAGGACTTTTTATTGCAATGAACCCAGAAATTATTTTGCAATAATAATTATCACTGTTACCTATTTACGGGCGTTTATTCTTTAACAAATTTCTTTATCACAACACTCCTATCGCTTGTTGCTCTTATTATATAGACACCGCCTGGTAAATTTTCTAAATTAATTGTGGTATTTATTTTTACACTATTGACCGTTTTTAAAATTTGCCCTTCTATATTTATTATTTCTATGGTCGCTTTTTTGGGGTAAATGATCGTAATATTATCCGCGGCAGGATTAGGATATATTTCAAATTGAGGAACAGTATCTATAGAAGGAGTTGAAGCATAATCATGTTTCATGATATCCACAATAAGGCCTTCGATCACAGTAAGGCTTAACGGCATTTCGTCCGGAAGCAGGTACCATCCGTTGCTTGAGCCTCCCCATCCGAAATTCACATGAAAATAATTATCGGTATTATAGCCATCGACCACCACATTATGCCCGGTAGTATTTGATTCATCAACAATGGCAAGATGCGCGGGAAGCGAATCCTGCATATTCTGAATCAGCCGTGAAAATAGAGTTGTATCATTTTCTATAAGCAATTCAACAGTGTTGCAGCCAAACCTGTGATAAGCATCCAGGGCCTGATTAACGCCAAAAGTTCCGGAACCTTCCGAAGTAAAAACCTGTGTGGCGGCTACCCCGCAGGCAAACGATAATGCAGCCTTATCCTGGTTGGTAGGTGAAATATTATTCAAATAATGTGCATTGAGCGTATCGAGATACTCATTAAGTTGAGAAAAAGAAGGAAAACCATGAATGCTAAAGTCATCATCTATAGTGTACGTGCGGCCTGCATAATTATGGTAGTAATCATCCCCGTCGTCGAAAACCGTATTGTTAGTTGTCTTGTGATAATTGAGGATTTGTGCCATAGCCGTGGCAGGACAACCGACATAACTTCTCGATGAAGTTACCGGATCAACAGGGCACATCTGGTTGTATGGGGCGCTTTGAGTCCAGTTTGTTTCAAGCCAGCCACCTGTTGCCGTTGTTCCTGATGGTGGCCATTGTTGAGAAACAACCATGAGCTTATCTGTGCCATTTATTAATGCTTCCCATTGCATTTTTCTGTTTTTGATTTTTTGTGCAGGGATATTTTCTGTATTTGCCAGGCGTTTGGTAATATCATTTTTCAGGATCCTTAAAAAAGTTCCTTCAGCATCCAGATTGTTATTATACGAATAGGCTATTACCGGCGGCAGTTTGTCATCGGCAGCAACGATCACATAGCCTACAGGGCTTAACGCTGCCGCGTATAAACATATACGGTTTTCGTTGTTGACAGGAGTAATAGTTTTCATAGAAAACTCATTACCATGACCGGAACGAGCAATTTGGGCAGTAACGACCTTTTTTGCAATTTCGGTGGTAATGTCTTGTGCAAAAATCACAAAAGGCATCATTATGGCCAATAAACTGAATAGCGATTTTTTAATTGTCAACTTCATATTATTTTATTTTATAATTATTATCCGAAGGATTACTGTCGGGAACCTGGCTGTTACCCAATATAATCTTTGTCACTTTTTGTTTAATATCCCGCGTCACTATAATTTTGTTTTTCCCGTCTTTCCATGTATCTGCCGGCACATCATACCGGATTTCTTCTCCGTTCTCCGTATCAAAAAATAAATAAACAGGCAAGGGAACTGTCCCTGAATTTTTTATTTCGACCATGCATTTTCCTACTTCGTATTTAGCAGACGATATCGTAAGATCGGGATAACCCTGTTCAAAATACCAGGGCTTCCAGAACCATGTCAGGTCCTGGCCTGAAACAGTATTAAACGTGTTGAAAAAGTCGTAGGGCGTGGGGTGTTTGTATTTCCAACTGTCCATAAATCCTTGCAGACATTTGATAAAGACATCTTTACCTAAGTGCATTTCGAGCAGCCTTAATATTTGCTCTGCCTTCCCGTAATTGAGGATAAAATAAATATCCGGTGTAAGGTAATAAGTAGGCGTCATCACGGCGGGTTCAAACTCCTTGCCGCCGTATAATGAATAGACATAAGTTGTATAAGGCGCCACATCTTTAGTCGGTTCAATTTCTTTTTGTAATACTTCAGGTAAAAATACAGCCATGCTTTCGTCCATCCAGCCATATTTTGTTTCGTTTGTTCCCACATAGAAAGGGAAATAAGTGTGTGTGATCTCGTGCGAATGAGCATAAACCACATCGCCCCTGTCTTCGAATGAGCCGACATTGGTCATCATCGGGTATTCCATTCCATCAGCGCCGTCGAAAATGCTCATGCAGGGAAAGGGATAAGGCACCCCCGGCAGTTTTTCTGATAAAAACCTGATGGTTTTGCGTGCTATTTCGATGGTTTCTTTATAATCTCCGTGCTTTGCATTGTAAGCGGTCTGTATAAAAACTTCTCTGCCGTTTGTGACGGTTTCGAGGCTACAGCCTTCCCAAGTATAATGATCACTGAGAGCAAATGCAAAATCACTTACATTGTCTGCTTTATATTTCCATGTATTCCATGCCGCCTGTTTAGTTACATTTCCTTTGGCATAATCTTCAGGAATGGCAATGGTAACAGTTTCTGAAGAATTCAATGCCTGCTGATATTTTGCAAGACAAGGTTCTTTCAGCAATTCGCCGGGGTTTAACAAATTACCTGTGGCCCATACGACATAATTACCCTGAACGGAAATTTCAACATCAAAATTGCCAAAATCATTATAAAATTCAGCCAATCCGGTATAATCATGGGTATCCCAGCCGCTTATATCGTCGTAAACTGCAATCTGTGGATACCACTGTCCGATGAAGAAACTCGTGGAATCATAGGTGCCCATGCGGATCTGAGTTTTTGAAGGGACTTTGAAGCTCCATTCCATAGAAATCCTGGTGGTGGCTTTTGGCTTTATTGCTTCATTAAGGGTGATGTACATATTCGTACCTCTTCTGTTGATAAGCTTGTCCTCAGCTTTAACAGAAATGGCCTTGCCGTTATTTATCACACTTTTAATAAGAACACCATCAGTCAGGTCATCAGGAAATACCTCAAGTGTTTTTGCAGCGCCTTTTTTGAACATATCCTGATAAAGCCTCACGACCAGCATTTTCAAAGTATCCGGGCTGTTGTTATGATAGGTTATTTCTTCCTGTCCTTCCACGATGCCGGTTTCAGGAAAGAATTTTACCTTAATTTTATAGTCGGATATGTTTTGCCAGTAATTTTTACCGGGTTTGCCGTCCATAGCCCTCGTTTCTGATTGATAAGCCCTCATGGCTTCCTTACTTACAAAGATTTTTTCCTGTGCAGATGCGATGTTTGCAAACAAGCAAAGCATTAGGATAAGTACTATTCCCGAAATGCCTTTTTTCTGAAAAATGCTGTTCAATCTGAATTTTTTATTTTTCACTATTTCCATATTGGTAAGTTTAGTTTGGAGTAAGACACGATTTGTTCTTAACTATTACAAAATTTCCAAACATAATTTTTTTTCGCCTGCATTCCATCAGAACTATTATTTCAAAAAAACAGAATGTTGCCCCCGGTCTTTATAATAAAAAAATCAATCCAGCAACTGCCTGGCGGTTTTTATGGATGCCTCGGTAACATTGACTCCACTTAGCATTTCGGCTAATACCCCTACCCTTTCTTCAGGTTTCAGTATCTTAATACAGGTATACGTCGCATTCTTTTCTTCTTTTTTATAAACAAGATAATGGTAATCGCTTTTGCCGGCTATCTGCGGGAGATGTGTTATTGATATCACCTGCATATCTTTTGAAAGTTCTTTCATGATGGATCCGGTCTTTGAGGCTACTTCGCCAGAAACACCACTGTCGATCTCATCGAAAATAATGGTCGGCAAGAGTTTTTTTCTTGAAATGATTGATTTTATGGCAAGCATCAGTCTCGATAATTCCCCACCTGAGGCGATACGGTCAATTTCCTTCAGTTCGGAGCCTTTGTTGGCGCTGAACGTGAATTTTATCTCATCAAAGCCATTCTCATTTATGGATGATAATTTTTGATGTTCAATTTTTATGCGGGCGTTGGGCATGCCAATTTGTTGCAGAATATGAACCACCTTCTGCTCGATCTCTTTAAAAACACTTTTTCTCGCTGCAGAGATACTTTCGGCGGAGGTCTGTAACTCCTTTTCTTTTTCGCTGATCAGCAGTTCGAGTTTTTCAATATTTGTTTCGAGTGAAGATATATTCTGAAGTTTCTGGTCAAGGCCGTTTTTAATCCCGAGAAGTTCGGCAACAGTGTTGACGCGGTGTTTTTGCTCCAGGCGGTATATTTCGTTGAGACGCTGTGATACCAGTTCATATCGTTCGGGGGAATAATTAATTTTTTCTTCGATAAATCCAATTTCTGAGGTGATGTCTTTCAACTCGATACAGGCGCTTTGCAGGCGTTTTACATTTTCTTCAAGGCCGGAATCGAACTTAGCGACCTGTGAAAGCTGGCTGTATATACTGCTCAATTGCTGGTTAATGCTGTTCTCACTACTGCCCAGTGCAAATACCGACCTGCTCAATGCAGATTTTATTTGCTCCACGTGATTTAATAATTCGAGTTCCTGCTCCAAATCCTGCTGTTCATTCTCTTTCAGTGCGGCTGTTTCCAGTTCGCTGAACAGGAAATTATAATAGTCGGCATCGGCTTTCGACTGCTTTTCTAAATCACAAAGTTTCTGATGTTCTTTTTTCTTTTCGCGGTAACCAGCAAAAAGACCGGCATGTTCTTTAACCAAATTAGAAATATCCGCATAACTATCGACGGCGAGCAATTGAAAATCCTCGTCATTGATGAGGCGCGTCTGGTGCTGTGAATGAAGGTCTACAAGCTTTTCACCCAGTTCTTTCATTTGTGCCAGTGATACCGGCGTATCGTTGATAAAGGCACGCGATTTTCCTTCAGGGTTTATTTCACGCCTCAGGATCAGCGCATGCTCGTAATCAAGGTTATTGGCTTCAAAAAAATTATTCAGGCTGTATTTCTCAATGTTGAAAGTCCCTTCTATCACGCATTTTTTTTTCTTGTCGGTCAGGGATTGAATATCTGCGCGCTGTCCTAATATCAGAGATAGTGCATCAAGAATAATGGACTTTCCTGCACCCGTTTCGCCTGTAATTACTGTATAACCCGCATGAAAATCAACTTCGATAACATCAATCAATGCGTAATTCAGGATTGAAAGGTGTGCAAGCATGGTTACCGATATTTATTTGGCATTCAGAATCTTTGAGTTGAAGTCGTTGGAATGTGCAGGATCAATTTCTTTCAGATAAGGTACTACCTGGTTTTTGTCCGTAGCGGGTGCCTGAGAAAAAATATTGATGATCTCATCGCGCTTGGTATCCATGAATACAGTCGCAAAATAAAGGTTTGGTGTTCCTTTGACCACGGTCCTCATTTTATCCATGGCCGTAATCACTGAAGTCCTTCCGTTCGCCATATTTTCTTTCATATCGTCAAGGCCCTTGAAATGATAGAGATAGAGACATTCCCTGAAACCGCTGTATGAATCGTTCAGGAGGTTTTCAACCAGCCAGTAGCGGTTTTTCCTGCTTTCAAACGATTTCCATCCTTTGTCAGCGGTATTCTGTGCCAACTGAACAATATTCTGAGCTTTGGTAAAAAACTGGCCGCCTGATTTCATCATATAGGAGTCAAAGTCAATACCTATGACGATATAGGCATAATAAGCCAAAAGTGAAGTAAGGTTTGAATAAAAGTTATTATCGTCGTAATCGAGCGCCTGGTTCTGGATGTATTTAAAAGAAATGTCTTTATCAACAATATTCAGCATCGGCGAATTATAGGAAGAGTTGAAAACCGGCCTGCGCGACTGTACCTGCATGGTGCCTTTGAAATCAACATCTGACGTCCTTTCAGTAATGTTAATAAAAAAAGTACATTCGATCTTTTCTTCCTGCTTGTAAGAATAGTTTGTCCATTTTCTGTTATTGAGAAAATCCATGATCGCTTTCTGCATTTCCTCAAAAACCGTTTTATCGCTTCCGCTTATCTGAGCAGAGTTGACCGATACGCTGCAGAAAAGTTCCTGGGCACTGCTGCTGCTTATATTTATGGAAAAAATAATTAAAACTATACCAATGAGTTTTTTCATATTTTATTTTTACTTAATTTAATGATTTCATTGACAATATCTATAGCTACTTCATTTTTTGGTTTAAGTTCAAAGCTTTTTTTTCTGAGGCTCTTGTCAATGATTGTTATTTTGTTTGTCGGATGTTTAAAACCGGCTCCTTTATCTTTCAGAGAATTTAAAACGATGAGATCAAGGTTTTTATTTTTCAGTTTTAATACAGCATTTTCAGTTTCATTATCTGTTTCAAGTGCAAAACCCACAAGTATCTGATTTTTCTTTTTTAATTTCCCCAATGAAGACAAGATATCCGGTGTTTTTACCAGATCAAGGGAAAGTGCCGGTTCTGATTTTTTAATTTTTTTATCCCGCATCTTTGATGGCATATAATCTGCAACAGCAGCAGCCATCACAGTCATATCTGCATCAGGGAAGAATTTAAGGCATTGCTGTTGCATTTCGACAGCAGATACGACATCAATACGGCGGATGTTAGGCACATCGTTAGTTAAAGCCACAGGCCCGGTAATCAAAGTCACCTTAGCTCCTCTTTCGGCACAGGCATTTGCTATTTCAAAGCCCATGAGGCCAGAGGAATGATTACCTATAAAACGCACAGGATCAATGCTTTCAAAGGTCGGCCCTGCGGTAACAAGGATATTCTTATTTTCTAAAGTTTGTTTTTTTTTTACGAAATTGTTTAACGTCTCAACAATTTTTTCGGGTTCTTCCATCCTGCCGGCGCCGCACAAGCCGCTTGCCAGTTCGCCTTCGCGGGGTTCAATAAGATGATGGCCGAAAGAACATATGGTCTTAACGTTCTTTTGTGTGGCAGGATGCCTGTACATATCGAGATCCATGGCCGGTGCAAAAAATACCGGGCACTTGGCTGCCAGGTAGGTGGTCATCAAAAGGTTATCGGCAAGGCCGTTGGCCATTTTTGCTAATGTGTTTGCCGATACAGGAGCAATCAGGAAAATATCAGCCCAGCTTCCCAATTCGATGTGGCTGTGCCATTTACCATCAACTGAATCAAAACCTTCGCATAAAACAGGGTGTCCCGAAAGTGTCGATAATGTGAGCGGTGTTACAAAATCTTTTGCCGAGGGTGTAACAACTACCTGAACATCGGCTCCTTCTTTTATCAGAAGACGAATCAGTATAGGAATCTTATAAGCCGCTATACTTCCTGTAATACCAATAATTATTTTTTTCCCTTTCAGCATTCGTGCAGACTAAAAATCGGTGGGGTTTTCTTTGAGGGGATTACGAAAATATAATTTATCGTTCAGGTATTCATTTATGGCCACCAGTGATGGTTTGGGAAGACGCTCGTAATATTTGGCTATTTCGATCTGTTCGCGGTTTTCAAAGATCTCTTCAAGATTGTCAGTTGTCGTTGAAAACTCTTCGATCTTTCCGTTAAGTTCTTCTTTAATGTCGGATGCAATTTTGTTGGCACGATTCGAAAGTATCACGATCGTCTCGTAGATATTTCCTGTTTCTTTTGTGAAAT
Source organism: Bacteroidales bacterium (assembly GCA_035353775.1). Taxonomy (GTDB): domain Bacteria; phylum Bacteroidota; class Bacteroidia; order Bacteroidales; family CAIWKO01; genus CAIWKO01. The sequence goes on from DAOQAF010000050.1 coordinate 25,489, forward strand.
CACTGATGTTTCTGGTAACCGCAAGTGTTCCTACCTTTATTTTTTTTTGCTCCATCTGATATTTTATTTATTTATTTCGTTAAATTAAATCTGTTTTTTATCTTTTTCGGAATATTTAGTTAATTCCTTTTCAATGTTTTTCATGATTGATTTAGCTTCTTTGCCATAACCTGATTCAGGAAATGTGGTGTTTAATGAGTTGTAGGCATCTCTGGCAAGTTCAAGCCGTTCTCTCTTTTTTGTTTCGATGCTGTTTATCGCATATTGATAACTTGAAGTCAGCATATAATAATAAACATCTTCTTTATGCTTTGTATCAGGATAGTCTTTCAGGACATTTTTAAAAGCTACGTATGCCGCCTGATAATTTTCAATTTTATAATAAAGCCTTGCAGTTTCAAATTCCTTTTTTTCGAGCTTATAACGAAGTTCGTCGATAAGTTCATTGCACTTAACCACACGGGTGCTTTGGGGATATTCGTTGATAAAAAGCTGAAACTGTTTGATGGCATCCAGGGTGATTGTCTGGTCCAGGCCATATTCCGGTGAAAAAAGATATTGACAATAAGCTGACATATAGTCGCATTCTTCTGCAAATTTGCTCGTAGGAAAAGCTGAAGAAAATTTTGTGAAATAATATCCGGCCTCAAGGTAATCTTCTTCACCATAGTAACAATAAGCATAATAGTAATTTATCTTTTCAGAAGTATCGTTTCCGCGATAATATACAAGCAATTCATCAAAAAGTTGCATAGCACGGTGATAATCTCCTTTTTCATAAAGAGTTACCGCAGTAGAATATTTGAGCCTGATATCCGAACTCTTAAGAACCTTGCGGAATGTACCGCATGAATACAACAGAATGCCCGTCAATAAAGAGATACAGACGATTGAAATGCGCATAGTTTTAAACATGGTGCAAAATTAGTCATTTTTAGATTACTAAAACTAATTTCTGCAAAATATATTGTAAACAAGTACTATTTTATCAGGGTAACTATTCCCTTCAGGTTATGTTTTTTCAACCGGATATCGGTAAAACTGATCAGCCAGGTATAAACATCCTGCGGCATAACTACCCCCTTGTATTCACCATTCCAGCCGGTTTCATGGTCATTTGTGTAAAAAAGCTGCTTGC
>DAOQAF010000051.1:0-26574 GCA_035353775.1 Bacteroidales bacterium
CTTATGGTACTAATAATACCTATTCACAAACATGTACCCTTCAATCATTGTTGTTTCCCACCGGACCTGCGCAGGCGGAATTAACAATGACCGGATTTAACAATCAGGTGTCGGCTTTTCAGTGGACGATCGACTACGATCCGGCTATTATGACTTATGTGAGCACGAGTGATTGGCATACAGGTGTTTCTAACGCTTCGGTTACCAGCCCAACTCCTGGAAAAATCCTGTTTATATGGGGTGAACAACCTACACCTGCAGCAATTAATGGTGTGTTATGTAAACTTAATTTTACTTATATCGGGCCAGGGTGTTCGTATTTAAACTTTTCCAACAATCCAATAGACGCCCTGGTTGCAGATGGGATGTATGTGTACTATAATGTAACGTATGTAAATGGTCAAATTTGCGGGGGAACTTGCTCAGGAGTAACCATTGGCACCCAGCCTTTAAATCAGGGCATGTATGCTACGAATGGCACCGCCAATTTGCATGTATCTGCAAACGGGTCTGCGCCATTCACCTATCAATGGCAATATGATAATGGTACTTCATGGGTTAATGTTGTAAACGGAGCACCTTTGGGCGCAATTTACACCAATGCTAATACAGAGACATTGACTATTGCAGGAATTTCTGCCGTTAATACGTATAGTTATCGTTGTTATATTACAAATTGCAACGGTGTCAACAATGCAACATCAAATCCGGCCACCCTGACGGTATATACAAATCCAGCATCATTTATCTATGATATATGCCTTGTGAGTGTTGACAGTATTTCGGGGAAAAACAGGGTAATATGGAACAAACCACTTACAAATTCTATTGATCACTTTAATATTTATGGTGAAGGTAATCAGCCAAATGTCTATAGTTTGCTGGGTTCGGTAAGTTATGATTCACTGAGTATTTTCGTAGATAATTCGGCTGATCCTATGCAACAGGCCTATCGCTATAAACTATCTGCGGTTGATACTTCCGGGATAGAATCAACTTTAAGTAATCATCATCGTTCTATTCACCTAACAATAAATCAGGGTATTGGTAATACCTATGATCTGACATGGACACATTATGAAGGGTTTACATTTGCATCTTATAATATTTACAGAGGCACCAACTTTTCAAATATGACTTTGCTGGCGACAGTACTCAACACAACAAACTTCTATACAGACACTACTCCTCCGGCCGGAAACCAATATTATCATATCGAAGCAGTGAATCCGAGCGCCTGTACCCCTTCGAAATCAAAAATTCATGCTGCTAAATCAAATGTTGTTCAAAGCGAACTTTCCAATATAATAGACATCACAATGTACAATAATTCTTTCAGGGTTTTTCCAAACCCTGCCAAAGAATCGTTCACCATTGAGTTTGCTGAAAATATTGACAATGGCACTTTTGCTGAGATATACAGCATTGAAGGAAAGCTTATAAAACAAGTTTCCGTCAGACAAAAGAAAACAGAGATAAATATTTCAACTTTGCCATCAGGTATTTATATTGTTAAAATAGCCGGGAACAACGGCATCGCATTCAGGAAATTAATTAAAGAATAATTTTTTTATATTCCAAAAAGAGAGGCTGTTTCTTAATTACTTTGTGCGCCTTTGTACAAAATTATTATTTTTTAAAAAGAACCTTTTACTGATTTTTCAAAAAAAGAGGTGCAGCGCACCGAAATATTCAGATCAATTACCCTGACTGCGCGTCAGGCAGGCATTGTAACTTATTTTTTTAGGATTGACTTAAAAATAAGAACAAATGGGATTAGATTTTTTTCAAAACACTTCGTGCAATGTATCGCCAACATTGGGATCGCTTAGTTTTGGTAAAATATTACGGTACGCTGTACCTCAAATATCCCAAATATAAATTTCTTTGGCTATAAATATTTCGGTGCGATGCACCTTATGTCTCTATGGAATAATATCCGCCGCAAGGGCACCAATTTCACAACAAGGAAATCACCAAGGTAAATCCAGCATTTTTAAAATTGAGGCGGTCTTTTTTATTTTGTACATATCTGATGGCTGGCTTCAATTTTAATGGACTTTCCTAATCCTCCCATTAGTCGCCTCATTCTCTCAAAATTCCTCATTCTCACTTCTGCATTCTGAATTTCTGACTATCTTTGTCCTGTGAAAAAACTCTACAAAATATTACGCTTCGCAAAACCTTACTGGAAAGATGCTTTGTATACAATATGTTTCAATATTCTTTCCGTCATATTTTCAGTAGTTTCTTTTGTTCTCTTTATTCCGATGCTCAATATTCTGTTCAAACAAATTGATACGGTTGCGACAGCTCCGCCTCTTGAACTGAACCCCGAATCCATAAAACTGAATTTTTATCACTGGATCAGCAGCGTAATCCAGCAAAACGGCGAATTTGCCGCTCTTATGTATATCTGTATTGCTATTATCATACTGTTTTTCCTGAAAAACTTTTTCCGTTATATGGCTATGTTTTTTTTGGCCCCCATACGCAACGGAGTGGTTAAAGATATTCGCAACGAATTATACATGAAGATAATGATACTTCCGTTGGCGTATTATACCGAACAGCGCAAGGGTGATATCATGTCGAGAATGACTAACGATGTACAGGAAGTACAGTGGACCATCATGACCTCGCTGGAGATGATCTTCCGCGAACCCATTGCTATAGTTACCTACCTGGTTTCTATGTTTTTGATCAGTCCCCAACTCACGTTATTTGTGTTCATCCTGTTCCCGGTCAGCGGTTTTATCATTGCAAAGATCGGCAGCAGCCTGAAACGCACTTCCGAAAAAGGACAGGCAAAAATGGGTGAACTGCTTTCAAATATTGAAGAAACAATTGGCGGACTGCGGATCATAAAAGCTTTTAACGCTATAAACCCGGTATACGAACGCTTTTTAAAAATAAACAACGACTATACCAGACTGATGATACGCCTGTTCCGCAAACGGGATCTGGCCTCTCCCCTTAGTGAATTCATGGCCATCATTGTGGTGGGCGCTGTCCTGCTTTATGGCGGGACCTTAATTCTCTCGAAAGGTTCGCAGGAGCTTTCGGCATCCGTATTCATCACTTACCTGGTCATGTTTTCACAACTCATCAATCCCGTAAAATCATTTACCGACGCTTATTCCAATGTTCAGAAAGGCGCCGCATCCGTTGAACGTATCGAACAGGTACTCGACGCCGAAGAGGTTATCACTGAAAAACCGGATGCAAAACCTATCAAAGATTTTACAAAATCTATTATATATAATAATGTAAGTTTTACTTACGAAAAAGAAGAAGTTCTTCATAACATCAACCTGGAGATCGGCAAAGGAAAAACCATTGCGATAGTAGGCCCTTCGGGTGCCGGCAAATCAACCATTGTCGACCTGCTGCCGCGTTTTTATGATTGTACCGAAGGCACCATATTGGTCGACGGTGTGAATGTTAAAGATTATATGATCTCTGACCTGCGCCAGTTGATGGGCATTGTAACACAGGAAACGATCTTGTTCAACGACACGGTTTTCAACAACATTGCTTTCGGAATGGAAAAAGTGGATGAGGAATCTGTGGTTAATGCGGCAAAAATCGCCAACGCCCATGAGTTTATCATGCAGATGGACAAAGGGTATCAGACCAACATCGGCGACCGCGGCATGAAACTTTCGGGCGGACAAAAACAACGACTGAGCATTGCCCGCGCGGTATTACTGAATCCGCCCGTAATGATACTTGATGAGGCCACCTCATCACTGGATACAGAATCTGAAAGGCTGGTGCAGGAAGCATTGGTAAAACTCATGCAAAACCGCACATCGGTTGTCATCGCCCATCGCTTGTCCACCGTGCAGTTTGCCGATGAGATCATCGTACTTCAGGACGGCCGCATTGCAGAACGCGGCACCCATAATGAACTGTCCGCGAAAAAAGGACTTTATCACAAACTCTGTGAAATGCAGACCTTTACCTGATCCCGGCGTAATGAAACCCATCGACAAACGCATACTGAAGTTCATCAGCAAACACCATATTTTCACCCTGGCCACCTCAGAAGACAACAAACCCTATTGCTGCACCTGCTTCTATTCTTATATCAAAGAAAAAAATCTTTTTATTTTCACATCCGAATATAACACCAGGCATATCGGCCAGTGTATGAAACAGCCTATGGTAGCGGGATCCATAGCTTTGGAAACAGCCATCATAGGGAAAATAAGGGGTTTACAGTTTACCGGAGCAATGACTGAACTGAAAGACCAGGAATTAAAGGCCGCCCGTAAGGCATACCTTCTGAAATTTCCATATACCAAGCCTTTTCTGAAGGACACTCCTTTTTGGAGCATCGCTCCCGACTTCTTCAAACTGACAGACAACCGGCTCGGTTTTGGTACAAAACTCATATGGAGTATTTTAGATAATTTATAAACTTTTTATCAACAAAGTTTTTCGTTTTCGAACGTTATGTAAAAAAGTTGCATAGTTAATAAATACGGCCTTTTGTTGATAAAATTGGTTTGATTTGCGCGGGCACTTTGTATAATTTAGCCATCCTTTTTCGCCCACAGAAAAAAGCAAACAAGAAACACATTAACAAATAATTAGGTTTTCAAAATATTGAATATTTTATGGAAGAAAAATCCCCGGCCTTAAACCAGCATGTAACAGAAGAAAACCAGCAGAAGCAGGACTCGAATAACGAATCTCCGTACGATAAGTTATATGTAAACAGGGTTCCACCGACACCCGACAGTATATTTGAAACAGAAGAATCAAAAGAAATGGAAAACGAAACAAAATCAGGACAAAAAATTTATCCGCATGACTTAGCACTGGCAAAAACCATTGAATATTTCAAAGGGGATACGCTTGCAGCAGATGTTTGGATAAATAAATACGCCCTGAAAAACAGAAACGGCGACCTGATGGAATGTACACCTGATGACATGCACCACCGTATAGCAAGAGAAATTGCACGTATTGAAAAAAAATACCCGAACCCGATGACAGAGGATCAGATTTTCGACCTTCTGAAAGATTTTCGTTACATTATTCCGCAGGGTAGCCCCATGGCTGGAATAGGTAATGATTTCCAGATATCATCGCTATCGAATTGCTTTGTTATCGGCAACGATAAACCATCCGATTCGTACGGCGGCATTATGAAAATAGACCAGGAACAGGTACAGCTCATGAAAAGACGCGGTGGCGTAGGTCACGATCTGTCACACATCCGTCCCCAGGGAAGTTTGGTCAGGAACAGTGCGCTTTCATCCACCGGAATAGTACCTTTCATGGAAAGATATTCCAACTCTACACGTGAAGTGGCGCAAGATGGCCGGAGAGGAGCGCTCATGCTCAGCATCTCGATAAAACACCCGAATGTAGAAGATTTTATTGACGCAAAACTGGAACAGGGAAAAGTTACCGGTGCTAACGTTTCGGTGAAGATCGATGACGAATTTATGCAGGCTGTAAAAAATAAGACGTCCTACAGGCAGCAATACCCGATAAAATCAAAAGATCCACTTTGTACAAAAGAAATAGAAGCCACCTATTTATGGGATAAGATTATTCATAACGCATGGAAATCAGCAGAACCCGGAGTTTTATTCTGGGACACCATACTTAATGAATCTGTTCCTGACTGTTATGCTGATCTCGGTTTTACTACGGTTTCCACAAATCCTTGCGGAGAAATCCCTTTATGTCCTTATGATAGCTGCCGCTTACTGGCATTAAATCTTTACAGCTATGTTGAAAATCCTTTTACCGATGATGCGTTTTTCAATTCAGACCTATTTACAAAGCATATAACCTGCGCTCAGCGTATGATGGATGACATTATCGATCTGGAATCCGAAAAAATTGACAAAATACTTGAGAAAATCCATTCCGATCCTGAAGACGACGAAACAAAACAAATAGAAAGAAGACTTTGGGAAAAGATCAAAGCCAAAACATTAATGGGGCGCCGCACCGGGATAGGCATTACTGCCGAAGGTGACATGCTCGCTGCATTGGGAGCTCGTTATGGCTCTGATGAAGCCATCAATTTTTCCGTTGAAGTTCATAAACAAATGGCCATTGTCGCCTACCGTTCATCCATGTTCTTAGCCAAAGAACGCGGAGCTTTCCCAATCTATGATGCCGAAAAAGAAAAAAACAATCCTTTTATTCAGCGAATTAAAGATGTGGCACCCATGGTTTATGATGATATGGTAAAATTCGGCAGACGCAACATCGCCATGCTTACCATCGCACCAACAGGCACCGTAAGCATCTGTACACAAACCACTTCAGGCATAGAGCCGGCATTTAAGATCAGTTACAAACGCCGCAGAAAAGTTAATCCCAATGATAAAAATGCAAAAATCAACTTTGTTGATGAAAACAATGATTCATGGGAAGAATATAATGTATTCCATCCAAAATTTCTGAAATGGCTAAGAGTAAAAGGGTTCGATGTTGAAGAAGTTAAAACATACAGCGACGAACAACTGGCGCCGATCATCAAGAGTTCGCCCTATTACAAAGCCACGGCAAATGATATTGACTGGATTGCCAAGGTGAAGATGCAGGGGGCTATCCAAAAATGGGTTGATCACTCGATCAGTGTTACTGTGAATGTTCCTAAAGAAACCACAGAAGAAATGGTTAGCAGCATCTATTATACAGCATGGGAATCAGGATGCAAAGGAGTAACTATTTACCGTGATGGTTCTCGGGCGGGTGTGTTGGTTTCAGATTCCCCTAAAAAGGATGACGCCAACATAGATTTCAGGGAAACCCGTGCTCCTCAGCGTCCAAAGCGTCTCGAAACAGAAATAGTGCGCTTTAAGAACGACTACGAATCGTGGATTGCCTTTGTTGGCCTTATTAATGGCAAACCCTATGAAATATTTACCGGAAAAGCAGATGATTTTTATCTGCCCCCGTTTGTAAAAAAAGGCTGGGTAATTAAAAGCAAAGAAAACGATGAAAATTCACGTTACGATTTTCAATACGAAGACAAACAGGGATACAAAACGACTATCGAAGGCCTTTCGCGTTCTTTTGACGAAGAATACTGGAATTACGCCAAGCTGATCTCCGGGATTTTACGTCATGGAATGCCGCTGCAATATGCCGTCGACCTGATCTCAAACCTGCGTCTCGACAGCGAATCCATTAACACCTGGAAAAACGGCGTGGTCCGCGCGCTTAAACGTTTTATTCCCGACGGAACTGAGGCTCCGGATGAGAAATGCCCCAAATGCGGCGAATCTGCATTAATATATACCGAAGGCTGTTTAAAATGCACTTCCTGCGGTTATTCAAAATGCGGATAGACAAAACTGCATTGTAAAACAAAAAAAGCAACCGATCGGGTTGCTTTTTTTACTTTTGATAAAACCTCTTTTGTATAGATTATGGTTTTGGAACGGGCACAGGTGAAACAAGAGCTCCGTCTATTTTAACAAACTCACTTTGAAGATTGTACAACAGTATTTTTATATCTTTTTTCTTTTTCGCTTCAATGACATAATATTCTCCATCGGTACGGTACTGTATTGAAGATTTTACCACTTTATAATCGGCATAACTTACCAACACATTGTCTTTTATCTTCTGAGGTACATATTTATAAGGCATACCCCAAACCGTTTTAACCCATTCGCCATTTTGCCTGATGTCAACATTTGCTAATAATTCTCCCTTTACAAAAGAGGCCTTATATACTTCACCAGCCAACTCCCATGTTGACAACAGCGTATCTTGTACTTTGGAGAATAGTGTTTGTTTTACCACAAGCGGAACCTGGCTTTTTTCAACTTTCTGGGCGAAAGTAACAGTACCCAAAAGGATAACTGCGATTAAAAAACTTATTTTTTTCATTTTATTTTTTTTACGAAATTAATAATTCTTTCAACGAAAATTTAAAAAAAAATTATTTATTTGACCATGGAAGTAAAAGGGTTACGAAGCCCGCTATATTCAATAAGTTCCATTTTTACTTTCCCCACAAGTATCGCAGACTCTCCAAGGATAGGAATTTTATTCTTGTCATCGGTAACCCAAATTATTACAGGATAAGGATCTTTGAACACCGTGCCGGTAAGAACCTGAGGTTTAATTTTCAGGCAGCGCACTTTCCCAAAACTGGTTTTTATGGTTTCCTTTCCAAGATAAAGGACTTTTGTCGAATAAACGGTATCGTCAAGCATAAACTTAACTTTGAACTCCCCGTTCACATCCAACTGGGTAATATCAATTGTGCGGGCATAATATATGGCAGAAAGCAGATCCTGCACATATTCCGGTGTTTGAACCGTTGCTGTTCTCGGCCTGTAGTTGTCAACAAAATAGGCTGCATTTTTATTCTGGTTAAACGTGATATCCTGATTAATGATATAGCCGCCTTCGTCGACACGGCGCATAAACAACCAGGGAGCAAGCGTTTCCACATCCATATATGTTTCGTAACGGTCATAAACCTTGAAAAACCAGTTAAAAGCGCCTTTGGTTTTTCCAACAACTTCCATATGATACGTCTCGCGGTCTTTAATTTTTTTATTTTCATCTTTAACCTGAAAAACACAGGTTCCCGCTATAACTTCACCTGTAAGCAAAGCATCATAGTAAGCCTTGTATTTCAGATATTCACCCCTTTGAAACGCCTCGTTTTTTTCGACCCTTAACTGCGCGAAGCTTGCTGTTATTATCAGGCTAAAGACAATCGCAAATATGATCCGTGTTTTCATTTTGAATTATATTATTTGAATGGCATAAGGCAAAATCTGTTCCAAAACGCACACACTATTGCATCGCGCTGTTTTTCAAACAACTATATTAACAATTTTTCTTGGAACGACGATCACCTTTTTTGGTGGTTTACCGCCAAGCCACTTTTCGGCATCTTTATGCTGAAGGGCATTTTTTTCAACTTCTGCATTGGACATATCTACGGGTAACTCAAGTGTAAAGCGCATTTTTCCATTGAATGAAACGGCATAAGTACAGGTATTCTCTACAATATATTCAGGGATGAATGCAGGAAAAACAGCTTTGCTGATACTATCCTTATTGCCGAGCAGGCTCCATAATTCCTCAGTAATATGCGGGGCATACGGTGAAAGCACCACGGTAAAATCGCTCAGTATGGCCCGTTTGTTACACCTGAGTTCTGAAAGTTCATTTACACCTATCATGAACGTACTGACGGCGGTATTAAAGGAAAGCCGCTCAATATCCTCCTGAATCTTTTTAATGGTTTTATGCAAAACTTTCAATTCATCTTTTGTGGGTGCTTCATCCGAAACGCTAAAATTATTTTCATGGTCGTGAAATAATTTCCAAAGCTTGCGAATAAAACGGAATACGCCCTCTATGCCTTTGGTATCCCAGGGTTTGTGTTGCTCCAGCGGGCCGAGAAACATTTCATAAAGCCGTAGGGTATCGGCGCCGTATTTTTCCACCAGGTCATCGGGCGTAACGACATTGAACTTTGATTTCGACATCTTCTCTACTTCCGAGCCGCAAATATATTTTCCATTTTCAAGAATAAATTCAGCATCAGCCAAATCATTGCGCCATGCCCTGAAAGCATTTATATCAAGAACATCATTTTCAACCATATTGATATCCACAAGCATAGGATCAAATTCGTAAGTACCTTTAAGATTATATGAAACAAACTTGCTGGTGCCTTTTATCCTGTATACATAACTCGACCGGCCCTGTATCATCCCCTGGTTGATCAGCTTTTTATAAGGTTCGTCCTTGCATACAAGTCCGAGATCAAATAAAAACTTGTTCCAGAACCGTGAATAGATCAGGTGTCCTGTGGCATGTTCTGCACCGCCGATATACAGGTCCACATTTTCCCAGTATGCGTTTGCTTCTTTCGAAAAATATTCCTTGTCGTTGTGAGGGTCCATATACCGTAAATAATAGGCACTGCTTCCCGCAAAGCCAGGCATGGTATTGATTTCAAGCGGATAGCCATCTTTTGTTTTCCAGTTTTTTGCGCGTGCCAGCGGCGGCTCGCCTGATTCAGTAGGCAGGTAGGCGTCCACAGGCGGCAGCTCCAAAGGCAGTTCCGACTCGTCAAGCATATAGGGTATTCCATTTTTGTAATATACTGGGAAAGGTTCGCCCCAATAGCGCTGGCGGCTGAAAATAGCATCACGCAGACGGAAATTTATCTTTCCATAACCAATGCCTGTCTCTTCTGCTTTTTTTATTACAGACTTCGCGCCATCTGTAGCTTTTAACCCGTTGATGAATCCCGAATTCACGCAGATACCTTCTTTGGATTCATAAGCTTCTTTGGTAATGTCACCGCCCGAAATAACTTCTTTTAGCGGCAAGCCGAAATGAGTTGCAAAAGCCCAGTCGCGGCTGTCGTGGCCGGGAACAGCCATTACGGCGCCCGTACCATAACCTGCCAGCACATAATCACCAACCCAGATGGGAACTTCTTCGTTAGTAAAAGGATTTATCGCGTAAGCCCCCGTAAATTCGCCCGTGATTCTTTTCACATCAGCTATGCGCTCGCGTTCGCTGCGGTTTTTGGTTTCATTTAAATAGTTGTCAACAGCATCTTTTCTGTCAGGAGTGGTGATCACCTTTACATATTCATGCTCGGGGGCAAAGGTCATATAAGTAACTCCGAAAATAGTATCGGGGCGTGTGGTGAAAATTTCCATAAACAAACCCTCATGGCCTTTGATTGGGAATTTTATCATGGCGCCTTCCGACCGTCCTATCCAGTTGCGTTGTATCTCTTTGATGGATTCATGCCAGTCGATCGTATCCAGCCCTTTCAACAGCCTGTCGGCATAAGCAGAAATTCGCAGCAGCCATTGTTTCATCGTTTTTTTCAACACGGGATGCCCGCCACGTACAGAAAATCCTTCGCTTACCTCATCGTTAGCCAGAACGGTACCTAAGGCAGGGCACCAGTTGACCATGGCGTCGGCCAGATAAGCCAGACGGTAATGCATCAACAGTTCCTGTTGTTCTTTTTCGCTCATGGCGTTCCATTGTGAGGCAGAAAATTCGCAGGTTTCGTTGCAAGCCGCCTTAATACCGGCATTCCCGCTATTTTCAAATTCCTTTATCAGTTCAGAAATTTTTTCGGCCTTATCGGTCTTTTTGTTGTACCATGAATTGAAAAGCTGAATAAATGTCCACTGTGTCCATTTGTAGTAGTTTGGGTCGCAGGTGCGTACTTCGCGGTCCCAGTCGAACGAAAAGCCGATTTTATCAAGCTGTTCGCGGTAACGGGCAATATTTTTTTCGGTGGTTATCGCGGGATGCTGGCCGGTTTGTATGGCATACTGTTCCGCGGGAAGCCCGTAAGCATCGTAGCCCATGGGGTGCAGCACATTAAAGCCTTTGAGCCGTTTGTACCTTGCAAAAATATCCGATGCGATATACCCGAGCGGATGGCCTACATGTAAGCCTGCTCCCGAAGGATAAGGGAACATATCCAGTACATAATATTTCGGTTTCGCGGGATTGATCTCCGCTTTAAAGGTTTTGTGTTCGCTCCAGTATTGTTGCCACTTCTGCTCTATTTCCCTGAAATTGTAATCCATAAACTCTGCAATTTTTAATAAAACAAGCTGCGAAGTTATGAAATTATAGTGAGAGGATATAGGGCGATATTTAAAATGTTTTATGAAGATTGTCTCAACAGCGCTTTGAATCCGCCGCTCCGATACAAATTACCCGACAAGAGAATCACCAATGTAATTTTTCTGCAATTTAAATTTGAGACAGCCTTGGGTTATAATTGCTTCATATTTTTCAACCCCATTATACCATATTATTAATTTTACTAATTTAGCACCCAAATAAATTGTATGGCTCAAAAGGAAGAAAGGTTCACACGGCGAAGGCTTACCAGTTCGAGGATCACAACGATTGTCAGCATCTCGCTTGTTTTGTTTGCCATAGGGCTGGCCGGGCTGCTGGTGCTGCATACCCAAAAACTTTCGGAGTATGTAAAAGAAAACATCGGCATGACCGTTTATATGAACAAAAATGTGAAAGAAGCCGAGATGCTACAGTTACAGAAAGAGCTGGATGCCATGGAATACGTGCGTTCTACCGAATACATCAGCGAAGAAAAAGCTGCCGAGACCTTTCAGAAAGAACTGGGGGACGATTTCGTGAGTTTTATCGGGTACAATCCGTTGCATACATCCATTGAAGTTCATCTGAAAGCCGCTTATGCCGATGACTTTTATTTCACCCAGATAGAAACTATGCTAAAAAAGAATCCGATCGTCAAAGAAATTTCCTATCAAAAATCCCTGGTGCAATCAATAAATGATAACGTGAAAAAGATCTCTGCCGTGTTATTGGTTTTTAGCTTACTGCTGCTGCTGATCGCAATTACATTAATTAATAACACTATCAGGCTAGCTGTGTATTCCAAGCGATTTCTGATAAAGACCATGCAGCTTGTAGGCGCCACCGAGGGATTTATACGCAAGCCGTTTTTAAATGTGAGCATATTGCACGGGCTGATATCTTCCCTGATCGCTATCGGCATGCTGATCGTGGTTATTTACATCGCACGAAGAGAAATACCGGAAATTATCAGCCTGCAAAGCCTCGATCTTTTTCTGGTGTTGTTTGCTTTTGTTATCCTGATAGGCTTTTTCATTTCGCTGATCTCGACATTTGTAGCCGTCAGAAAATATCTGAAATTAAACATTGACCATCTGTATCTGCAATAATATTCATAAGAAAAATATCAGATCCTTAAATAGTATATTACATTTTAATCACAAATAAAATGGCACAAAAAAGAAAACCAAACATAGTAAATAAGCCCGCACCGGTTGAAACAACAAAAACAGAACCGGTGGTAATTCCAAAAGCTGACACTGTAAAAGCTACGGTAAAAGCCAGGCTAACCGACAATAAAAACAGGGGGTTTCTGTTTGACAAAATAAATTATTTGCTGATGCTTATCGGAATTGTATTAATTGCAGTTGGGCTGGTTGTGATGTCGGGCGGCGGGTCAACAGATCCAAAGGTTTTCAATCCGGATATTTTTAACACCCAAAGACTGACGGTAGCCCCAATTCTGATACTGTTGGGTTTTGTTGTTGAAGTTTTCGCCATCATGATCAAACCTAAAGAAAAAGCGGGGGCATGACCTTTCCAGAAGCCGTTATCATTGCTATCGTAGAAGGTATCACTGAGTTTTTGCCTATCTCTTCGACCGGGCACATGATCATCACCGAAAAACTCCTTGGCGTTGAAAGTACCGCATTCACAAAAGCTTTTATCGTCAATATTCAGTTTGGTGCGATACTGTCGGTATTGATTCTATATTGGAAACGTTTTTTCCAGAGCCTGAAATTCTATTACAAACTTTTTATTGCCTTTATACCCGCTGCAGTGATCGGTTTTATTTTCGGCGATTTTATCGACTCGCTACTTGAAAATGTCTTAGTAGTGGCTATTTCGCTTTTTCTGGGTGGTATCATTTTGTTATTCGTAGATAAATGGTTCAACAAACCCAGGGATGACCAGAACATTACCTATCCAACCGCATTAAAGATCGGTTTGTTTCAGTGTATTGCCATGATTCCGGGTATTTCGCGATCGGCAGCCACCATCATCGGAGGTATGTCTCAAAAACTCACACGTAAGAACGCTGCCGAATTTTCTTTTTTTCTCGCCGTACCAACCATGCTCGCCGCTACAGGTTATAAGCTGCTTTCGAATTACAAGGATCTCTTTTTTAATGCCGACCAAAGCGTCAACACACAAAACATCTCCCTTTTACTGGTAGGCAACCTTGTAGCTTTTCTGGTAGCTATGGCTGCCATAAAATTTCTTATTACTTTTCTGACAAAACACGGATTTAAATTATTCGGATATTACAGGATTGTAATAGGATTGCTGCTTATTGTATTATTGATCGCCGGCGTTGATCTTAAAATTTTATGAGTGCGTTTTTTGATTTCCCTGCAGGAGAGATACTCTTTATTGACAAGCCATACAAATGGACTTCTTTTGATGTGGTTGGCAAGATAAGATTCGCATTAAAACATATTCTTGGCATAAAAAAAATCAAGGTCGGACACAGCGGCACCCTGGATCCGCTTGCAACAGGCCTGCTTATAATATGCACCGGAAAAGCAACAAAAAGAATTGAGGAGTTCCTGAACCTCGACAAAGTCTATTCGGGCATTATGATACTTGGCGCCACCACACCTTCTTATGACTTAGAAACAGAGATCAACCAGACATTTGACATTTCCGGCTTGACAGAGGATGACATTTTACAAAATGCAAAAAAATTTATCGGTATTCAGGAACAGGTTCCGCCAATCTTTTCCGCAATAAAGGTAAATGGTAAAAGAGCTTATGATATGGCCCGCAACAAAGAGAAATGTGTTTTGGCACCAAAAAAAATCAACATAAAAAGTTTTGAGATCACCAATATTCAATTGCCTTTAGTTGAATTCAGAGTTGATTGCAGTAAAGGTACCTATATCCGGTCTCTTGTCCGCGATTTCGGCGAATCGTTAGGGGCCGGGGCACATCTGACAACTTTGTGCCGTGAATCCATCGGAAATATATCACTTAAAGATGCCCTGAGCATTGAACAGTTTGAGTTTCTGATATCGCAACAAAAAATTTCAATAGATAAGTCGTAGCATAACTTAATAATAAAATTACTGGCTAACACTTTGATTTTTAGTCGTGCTATGCATACGCGTCAACCTAAGAGTCTTTATATTTTGTTTATCAGAGGCTTAGACTTAATAACTCTTCGAAGAATATAAGTGTCCTTGTCGTGGATTACCCATTCCATTTCTTCTCCCTTTGTAATTTGACCTGCCTCTGCAACAGCAGCAGGGAAATTTATATAAAACGATTTGGTCTTTCCTCTATCGACCCTTTGTATTTTTACCTTATATCCCATAAAATTTAATTTAAGCTACAAATTTATCACTTTTTAACAAGAAATATTTGCTTTTTAATAATAGTATATATACTATTGTAAATAAAAACAAATTAATTAATTATCATGAAAAAAAACACCCGAAAAAAATCTCTTCAACTTTGTAAATATTGAAGGATTATCAAAGCAGGACATTCTTACATTAGCTTCACAAACGCAATTTATGAAGCGTCAGCCTAAAAAAATCGACCCTTATAATTTTCTTGGTCTTGTTTGTACTTTGGCAGTATTGGATACGCCAAGCTTCAACTCTATTGCAGCTAAGTACTCTATAGATTATAACGTACTCACGAGCAAACAATCGATAAACAAAAAAATGAAAAAAGAGTGCCTTGAGTTTTTTATGTCAATTCTTGCCCTTACCATCAACAACAGGCTCAAAAGGATGGGAGCAGAAACAATGTTACTTATAAAAGAGCATAAACGTGTATTAGTGCAGGATAGCACAATAATAAAACTGCCGCTACGATTGTTTGGTTCGTTTTCCGGTATGAATAATGGGGCTGCATCGGTTTGTGCTGCAAGAATACAAGGAGTTTACGATATAGTGTCGGGTGTTTTTCTTGATTTTTCAATAGATCCATATTCAAAAAATGATTTACTGGCTGCTCCTCAATTGACTATTTGCAAAAATGACCTGGTATTGAGAGACAGAGGGTATTTCACCGTTAATGAAGTACAAAGACATATAGATGTAAATGCTGATTGTATTTTCAGATACAAAGCGGGGACAATATTACTTTGTCCAACAACAGGCAAGCCGCTTGATATTGTAAAACTGCTAAAAATGAAAAACAGCATTGATATGGAGGCTTGCCTTAACAACAAACAACGCACAAAAGTAAGATTGATAGCCATTCCTGTAAGTGATGAAATTTCAAATAGAAGACGTGCTATTGCTAAAAATAAGACTAACAGGAGTAAACAACCATCACAGACCGTGCTTGAATTGATGTCGTGGACTATTTTTATTACCACAATTTCAAAGGAAAAAGCATGTTCAAATAAGATATTTACTTTATATTCACTGCGGTGGAGAATCGAAATTATTTTCAAAGCATGGAAAAGCTACGCTTCATTTGCAAAAATTCATAACATTTCTGAAATCCATTTAAGAATATTACTCACAGCAAGGTTTATCATGATAGCTGTTTTCGTTCAGTATGTATATAATCCTTGTTTTGAAGTTATAAGATCACGATATAACCGAGAGTTAAGCTTGTTGAAATTGTTTTGCTATCTCATTAAAAATATTGAGCACCTACCTTTTCTATTGACATTTGCTACCCGCTTAGACCATTGCATTGCAGAAAAATATCTTCTCAAATATTGTACCTATGACAAACGCAAAAGAACTAATTTCAATCAGCTTCTCATGACTGACTCTTTCTTAAGTTGACGCGTATGCGTGCTATGACTTAGATAGGGATAAAAAAAGCCGCCTGCCGGCAGCTTTTTTATTGGGTTAAGGTCCATAAATATCAGTATTCATCCTCATGAAAGAAAAAATCTTCTTTGGTGGGATAATCAGGCCAGATATCCTCAATAGTCTCATAGATTTCGCCTTCATCTTCAATTTCCCTGAGATTTTCTATAACTTCAGGAGGTAATCCTGTCCGCAACGCATAATCAATTAACTCATCCTTAGTCGCCGGCCAGGGTGCATCTTCTAATTTTGATGCTAACTCTAAAGTCCAATACATATTTCCTGGTTTTAAATTTTTTGCAAAAATATATTAATTATTCAATAAAAGTCAAGCAAAATTTGTAAATATTTTATTATTCGCTGATAAGATCAATTTTATTCACACCCGATATTCGCGCAAGACCAATGTTTGTAGCATAACGCAGGCCATCAGAAAATATTGAGTAAAATAAAAAAATTTATTTTTCCGGGATCCAAAAGTTTTCTTCCGTGCCAAGTTCGGCGGCAACAAAACGTGCCAACACAAAAAAATAATCGGACAGCCGGTTGATATATTTCAGCGCCATCAGTTGTTTGGCTTCGCTCAACTCCATCCGGGACATGGTACGTTCAGCGCGCCGGCATATGGTGCGTGCCACATGGCAATAGGAAACTATAGGATGTCCTCCCGGCAAAATGAAATGCTCCTGAACAGGCAAATGTTCGTTCATCCGGTCGATCTCCTGTTCCAGCTTTTTCACATCTTTTTCAACAAGTCCGGGTAAAGATTTTAATATGTCGGCCGTGCCCGCTGCAAGTATTGATCCGATACTAAAAATCTTTGTCTGAATAACAAACAATGTTTTTTTTGTTTCAGGTTCAATCGAAAAATCACGAACCAGGCCAACAAAAGAATTCAGTTCATCAAGCGCACCATAAGCCTCCAGCCGCAGGTCCGATTTTTCAACACGTACACCTCCTATAAGCGAGGTCTGTCCTGAATCTCCTGTTTTGGTATAAATCTTTCTTTTGCGCTGTTTCATTCTTCTTTCTCTGCAACATTATCTTTTTTATAAAACTCAACCTTACGGATGTTTTCATTGGGCTGGTCGGTGTCAATAAATCCGTCTTTAAGCCTTATGATGCGGTGTGCATGCCGGGCAATATCTTCTTCGTGCGTAACCAGAATGATGGTATTTCCTTTTTCGTGTATCTCTTCGAGTAAGCCCATAATTTCAATCGACGTCTTCGAATCCAGATTTCCGGTGGGTTCGTCAGCAAGAATGATGGAGGGCTTATTAACCAGTGCCCGGGCGATAGCCACACGCTGACGCTGCCCTCCCGAAAGTTCGTTGGGCTTATGAGTGATGCGGTCGCCAAGCTGGACCTGCGCCAGGACTTCTTCGGCAAGTTTTATTCTTTTTTGCTTGCTAAACCCCGCATATACCAGCGGCAATGTAACATTATCAAGGGCGGTCGACCGGGGCAACAGGTTGAACGTCTGAAACACAAATCCTATTTCTTTGTTGCGAATCTCGGCAAGTTCGTTATCCTCCAGCTTACTGACATCTTTGCTGTTAAGTATATATTGACCTTTTGTGGCCGTATCAAGGCATCCTAATATGTTCATCAGGGTAGATTTGCCGGAGCCGGAAGGTCCCATCAGCGCCACATATTCGTTTTTGTAAATAGTGATGGAAATATCCTGAAGGGCCTTTACAATATGGGTTCCGACCTTATAATGTTTGGAAATGCCGTTCAGGCTGATGATCTCTTGTTTCATATAACAGGATTCTTAAAACAAAGGTAATTTAATACTTTAAAACAAAATGCTGTTTGGCTATTTTTTTATCAAAAAACACGATACCCAGACGATGCAGATCAATACTGGTCCTGACTCCCGGATGATTCCATATTTCATTCCAGGCTTCTTTCATCCCCGGCGACCAGTAAATATCATCGAAAACAAAAACCGACCTCTCATCGGCAAATTTTAAACATTCAAAAAAATAGCGCAATGTAGCTTCTTTGGTATGGTTGCCATCAAAAAAAATAAGCCCGGCACCTTTTGTTTTGTTTAGAGTTGGGATTAACACCTCATCAAAATTTCCAATAACTATATCAATATCCAATGAAAGTTTTTCAAAATTGGAACGGGCTGCTGCCGCAGTTTGCGGGCAGGCCTCAATGGTAGTTACAGGAATATGAGTATCCGCCAGCAACATGTACATAGCGCTTATTCCCAAAGAGGTTCCTAATTCAAGGATTTGATATGGTTTTACATATTGAACGATACGGTAAAGTAAAAAAGCATCCTTTTTTGAATTGGCATAATGCCGCATGATATCCGATATTTTTCGTTCTGCAGGCTTGGTCAGTTTTCCCGTACCAAAATCGTTGACAACAATATATTCTGATGACCGGCAAGCATTTTTCCTGATCTCCTCAACAACTAAAAGCGCTGCCGGAAATTTTTGCTTTGAACGAACCACTTTAGTATAGAAATCGTAGGCAAAGGGTGAGTGTATCTTAAATTCAGACTTTGCATGAAATTTATACCGGAGGAACTCTTTAAGCCGAAAGACGGTAGTCATAAAAAAATTTTATCCGTGTAAAAGTAATTTTTTTTTAAAAAGCACAGTTATATAATGTCAATTTACTAATTTCGTCCACTAATTGTAAAACAAATATTAAAACTATGAATATTCTGAAAAATTTCAAAATACTAAATAACATCCTTGGCTGGATGGTATTTATCGTTGCCTCTTCGGTCTATCTGCTTACAATGGAGCCTACAGCCAGTTGGTGGGACTGCGGAGAATATATTTCAACAGCTTTTAAGCTTGAGGTAGGCCATCCACCGGGAGCGCCTTTATTTCAGCTTATGGGACGGTTTTTCACCTTATTCGCCGGAAATGATGTAACTAAGGTTGCGATGATGGTGAACAGCATGTCGGCCATATTGAGCGGGTTTGCCATTTTATTTCTTTTCTGGTCTATCACAGCTATCGCCAAAAAATTGTTTGTAAAAAGCAACAGTTACGAGCTTACCACACCACAGATATTCATCGTTCTGGGGGCCGGCCTTGTAGGCGCTTTAGCTTATACTTTCACCGACTCTTTCTGGTTTTCTGCTGTGGAGGGTGAAGTTTACGCTACTTCTGCATTTTTTACCGCCCTGGTTTTTTGGGCCATATTAAAATGGGAGGTAGCCGCCGACGAAAAATATGCCAACCGATGGATTGTCTTTATTGCTTTCATGATGGGGTTATCTATCGGGGTTCACTTGCTGAACCTGCTTTGCATTCCGGCCATGACAATGCTTTATTATTTCAGAAAAGGCAAACAATCTAAGAAAAACTTCATCCTGGCGCTGATCCTCTCGGTAATTATCCTCGGGGTTGTGCAATCAGGCATTATTCCATGGACAGTGAAACTGGCAGGATATTTCGAGTTGTTCTTTGTCAACACGGCAGGCATGCCTTTTAATTCAGGAACGATTATTTATTTCGTATTATTAATCGGATTGATAACTTTCGGATTGATCTATTCGAAAAAACGCGGTAAGACCATACTGAATACTGTTATCTTGAGTTTTACTTTTATCATTATTGGTTATTCCTCATTTTTAATGCTGGTCGTCCGCGCCAATGCCAACCCGCCTATCAATGAAAATGCGCCAAAAGACGCGCTGACATTGCTTACTTATCTTAACCGCGACCAATACGGCGACTGGCCTGTATTATACGGGCAATTTTTTAATACAAAAGTAATCGACTCTAAAGAAGGAGCTTACAATTATATTAAAGGAAAAGATAAATATATCCCGACCACCCGGAAGATTTCCTACAAATACGATCCAAACGGCTGCGGCCTGTTTCCGCGTATGTGGAGCGATCAGGAAAGACATATCAGGGCCTATAAAGCATGGACAGGAACCAAGGGAAAAGGCAAACCTACTTTTGGTGAAAATCTGACTTTCTTTTTCAGAAACCAAATCGGGAATCAGTATCTGCGCTACTTCATGTGGAATTTTGTCGGAAGGCAGAACGACATCCAGGGGTTTGGGATCGACGAAGCCGGAAACAAGGATGTTACCAACGGCAACTGGATCAGCGGTATTAAGTTCTTAGATGCTGCACGTCTGGGAAACCAGGATCAACTGACAGCTCAAATGCTGTCGAACAAAGGCAGGAACACCTATTATTTTCTGCCGTTATTGCTTGGCCTTGCCGGCCTGATCTTTCATTTCTGGAAAAACAAAAAAGACGCCTTTGTAGTTACCTTGCTTTTCCTGCTCACAGGCTTTGCGATTATTATTTACCTGAATCCCACACCATATCAGCCGCGCGAACGTGATTATGCTTACGCCGGCTCATTTTATGCATTCGCCATATGGATAGGACTTGGAGTCGTCGCTCTGTATCATTTCCTGTCAAAGGTAATCCCACAGATGGTAAGCGTGATCATGGCAACAGTTGCGTGTTTGCTGCTTGTACCAACGATCATGGCAACACAAAACTGGGACGACCACGACCGTTCGGATAAATATGCCTGCCGCGACTATGCCAAAAACTATCTTGCTTCTTGCGCACCGAATGCAATTCTGATCACCAACGGCGACAACGACACATTCCCTTTATGGTACGTCCAGGAAGTTGAAGGTTTCAGAACCGACGTTCGCGTGGTGAACTTTACACTTGCCTCAGGAGACTGGTATATACATCAGTTGTTTAATAAAATTTACGAATCCGAACCATTACCGTTTACAATACCTTCAGAAAAATATACTGCCGGCACCAACGACTTTGTCCCTTACTATGAAAAAGATCCCAACAACGTATGGGACCTGAAAAAGATGATCAATTTCATTAACAGTGATAAAGAAGACAGCAAGGTACAGTTGCAGGATAAACGCAAGGTATCATTCATGCCTACTAAAAACTTATCACTTCGGGTTGACTCGGCAAAGGTATGTAATAACGGCACCGTGCCGCGTTATCTGGCCGATCAGGTGGTAAAGGCAATAACCTGGAAAGTTAAAAAAAGTACTTTATATAAAAACGACCTTATGTTGCTTGACCTGATAGCCACCAACAACTGGGAACGGCCGATTTATTTTGCAAGCCCTTCAAGTATTGATGATTTTATGGACATAAACGATTACTGTTTTCTGGAAGGCTGCGTTTACAGGTTTCTACCCGTAAAAGGCGATTCCAGAAGAGGTGGCGTGCTTACGGATGAGTCATATAATTGCTTTATGAACAAATTTGCTTACGGAAACCTTAACGACCCTAAGGTGTATGTTGACAAAGAAAGTTATGGAATGTCGCTGTATTTACGAAATAATTTTGCACGTATCGCACAAGGAATGATCGCAGAAGGCAAAAAAGATAAAGCCTTAAAAGTCCTCAACAAAGGGATTGAATTAATGCCTGACAGGGTTGCACCTTATGATCTTTATATGATAGGTTATGGCGAATTATATTTTAATGCCGGCGACAGCGCAAAAGGAAAAGAAATATTCAGCCTGGTCGGAGATATTTATGATCAAAATCTGACATACTACCAAAGCGTTGATCCTAAAGCCTTCGACAAGAATGTGGCCTTCTCGCTCAATGGCGTACAGCAATCTGCAGGATTTTTCGGTGAAGATGTACAACAGGGGCTGCAGGTTCTTCAAGCCCTGATGTCGTATTCGGAAAAATACGGACAGAAAGCAGAAAGTAAAAGATACCGCGAAATGCTCATGAAATACGTCCCGATGGCACAATCTGCAGCCGGCGGCGAGGGAGAATCCGGACAATAACAATCATGGTTTTGAAAAGGTCATCTGCACTAAAAACAGATGACTTTTTCATTTAACGACTAATCATTATGCTGAATAAAAAAAATATTCTTGGGATAACCTGCTCCCTGATCATGTTATCTTCCTTTGCCCAGAAAACCGGCTGTATCGAAGGAAACTGCAAAGATGGCACAGGAACCTATGCCTATGCTAACGGCAACAGGTATGAAGGAGAATTTAAAAATTATATGCTCAACGGTACCGGAACATTTACTTTTGCTTCAGGAACGTGGGAAGGAAGTAAATACACCGGCGAATGGAAAAATAATCTGATGAGCGGTACAGGAATCTTTTATTATGCCAGCGGCGATAAATATGAAGGACAATTTGAAAAAAACAAGTTGAACGGAACCGGCACATACACCTATAAAAACGGTGATGTTTATACCGGAGAATGGTCAGACAACAAATGCAACGGTAAGGGCACTTTTAATTATGCCGACGGCGAGTACAAGGGCTGCGTTTACACCGGGGACTGGAAAAACAGCAAGATGAACGGACAGGGAGTTTTTACCTGTGAAAACGGGAAAAAATATACAGGCCATGTAAAAGACAATATGAAAGATGGTAAGGGTTTGCTTGTTTTTCCGGACGGTTCAACGTACGAAGGCATGTTTGGTAAAAACAAATTTAATGGCCAAGGCTGTTATACCTACACTTCGGGCAAAAAGGTCTGTGGAACGTGGAAAAACAATGAACTTCAAAAATAAAAAGCTGCCTTGTGCAAAGCAGCTTTTTATACAGTGGAATTAACTTATTTCAAACCTATTTCTTCATTTTTGCTGTTTCAGAAATACCCGTATTTTCCGAAACAAACTCAAGTGTAGGCCTTCCAACCCACATACCCGTGCTGACCCCGCATTTCAGATAATATGTTTTACCGGGTTCAAGGTTCATGGAGGCCGTAACTTTGGGAGGCTCTGTCATGGCATTGAAACTAACCAGCCCGGGATCGACTTTTGTCGCAAAATAGGTATTATTTGCAACTTTCGTGATGTACTTGGTATCAGCATAAACATCATAGAACACGGTTAATCCTGAAGGTGAATTTTTCCGGTAAATAATCACAGTGGCCGGCTCCTGGCTGCCAGATTGCACAGCGGTAACGTTTTCACCCGAAGTTACGGTGGCGTCTGCCGAAAAAACTTCCTTGGTGCCGTTTGCATACTTGATCATGAAAACATCGGATTTCAGGATAGTATACAAAGGGCCATCCTGATTGTCAAATTTCTTATATTTTATTTCAGAAACTCCCACTTCCTCAATTTTCGCTTGTACCTCATCACCATTTTTCTTGAAAATAACGTCCTGAGCCTGCAATGTGCTAAAAATAACAACCCCAATTAAAATTAAAATAAACCTTTTCATAAATTTTAGTTTTTGTTTCTGCTCCGTTACAGGTGGTTGCAAAATACCCTGATTATAATTTTATTTATACAAATTTACTATTTTTTTGGAACTTATCAATATCCTTAAACTACTTTTCCGGATTTTTTTTCGTAAAAAATTGCAGAGTTTTTTATCAAAAATCAAACCAAAAACGTTTTTAAATAATTTCAATAAATCCATATCTCTAACCGCCACATCAAATTAACCAATTCGCAAAATAATTTGTATCTTTGCATTCATGGACAGTATAAGACTCAATAAAGTTTCGCGCCTGGTGCAGAAAGAACTTGCAGACATTTTTCTGATTCAGGCAAAAAAAATTGCCGGCAACGCCATGATCACGGTTACCGCGGTAAAAGTCACCAAAGACCTTTCCTATGCAAGGGTATATTTAAGTTTATTCGGAATAAAAAACAAAGAAGAACTTATATCGTCAATCAATGAAAACCATAAGGAAATCAGGCGCAACCTTGGCAACAGCCTGAAAAACCAGTTGCGCATCATTCCCGAACTCGAATTCATCCACGACGATTCGCTCGATTATATCGACCACATTGATGAACTGCTGAAACACTAGTTTGAATATCCCTGTTTACATAGCAAAACGCTACCTTTTTGCGAAAAAATCGCATAACATCATTAATATCATTTCGGCCATTTCAGTCGGGGGCATTACCATCGGCACGGCTGCGCTGATTATCGTTCTATCTGTTTTTAACGGTTTTGAAAACATGGTCGTCACCATGTTCAACTCTTTCAATCCCGATCTGAAAGTTACCTCTGTTGCAGGAAAGACGTTTAATGAAGACGACATTGCACAAAAAAATATTTTGAGCATCCAGGGCATAAGCCACCTGACTAAAGTGATCGAAGAAAATGCCCTTGTGAAATACCTCGACAAGCAATATATCTGCACCATCAAAGCTGTTAGCAACGATTTTTACCAGACCAGCCAGATCGACTCGATGATATTGAACGGTAAAGCCATACTTGAGCAGGGCGAGCAAAACTTTGCCATTGTGGGAACAGGCGTTTCTTATAATCTGGGGCTGAACCTCAACGATTTTGAAAATCCCTTATCGGTCTATGTTCCGCGCCGTTTTAAAGGAAGCAGCATCAATCCTGTGGATGCATTCAACAGTATGCTGATTCAGCCTTCCGGTATTTTTTCCGTGCAGCAGGAATACGATCAGAAATATATGATTGTTCCGCTGCGCTTTGCCCGCGAACTGCTCGAATACGACAAACAACTCAGTGCACTGGAATTAAAAGTTGACAAAACAGCCGATCATGCAAAAGTTCAAAAACAACTTCAGGAATTGCTTGGTGATAAATATATCGTGAAAAACAAATACCAGCAGGAAGAACTGCTTTTCAAGATCATGAAATCCGAAAAGCTGGCGGTATTCATGATACTCTCATTTATCCTGCTGATAGCGACATTCAACGTCATCGGATCGCTGAGCATGCTCATCATCGACAAAAGAAAAGATATTGCCGTGCTGAAAAGCCTTGGCGCCAGCAATCAGGCCATCCGCAATATTTTCTTCACCGAAGGTATGATGATATCCTTATTCGGCGCCCTCCTCGGCCTGCTCCTGGGCGGTATCGTTTGCTGGGTACAGCAGACATTCGGCATCATTACAATTTCTTCCGGCTCAACTTTTGTGATGGAAGCCTATCCCGTTCGGATATTATTTTTAGATTTTGTTTATGTGCTTCTGATCGTAAGCATCATAGGATTTATCGCCGCATGGTATCCGGTAAAATACATTTCAAAGAAACATCTGGAAGAAAGGCTGGCCTGAGATCTGTTTCAGAAGGTGAGTTTTGTAAAATTATTGATTACAAATAGTGGGAAATCATTATTTTTACTAAAAAAATTAAACACCATGAAAAAAATTCTGAAAAATATTTTTCTATTTTCCATACTGCTGCTGCAACTTTTTCTTCTTGCTTGTAAAAAAGACAATGACGACGATATAGTTCCTGATACTCCTGATGCATTTGTTACTGCGATCGAGGATGACATAAATGCCGATTCCATTAGGGCAAATGTACAATGGATGCAAAATTATACTACCCGGTTTTTTTTAAACAATAACCGGAAACAAATAGCCACGGATATTAAAAATAAATTCATACACCTTGGTTACCCAGACACACGGATAGATTCGTTTTCTTTAACTGCAGACTGGAACAGCACCACTTACTACACCTGGCAGTATAATGTAATTGCCCGTTTACAAGGCAATTCTTCCCCGGAAAACATTTATGTGATCGGAGCTCATTATGATTGCATGGTTGATGAAGGAGATCCCTTTACAAATGCCCCCGGGGCAAATGATAATGCCAGCGGGATAGCAGGTCTCGTTGAAATTGCCAGGGTAATGAAAAAACATTCATTTACCCCGAAAAACACCATTGAATTCGTTGCTTTTGCTTCAGAAGAATACGAACTGAACGGAAGTGCCGATTATGCAAATAAAGCCACTAACATAGTTATGATGCTCAACAATGATATGACCGCCTACGAACCAAACACAGATCCTACAGGATGGACCGTCAATGTGATGGATTATTCAAATTCATCGGATCTGAGAACGATGTTTGTTAAATGCGGTAAAACTTATACTGCTTTGAATTTTGCAAACGATAACGAATACAATCAGGACGGGGACAGTTATTCTTTTTTCGATAAAGGTTTTAAGGCTGTTTTTATCATTAGTAATACAGAAGATTCTTATTATCATACAATTGATGATGTTTGGAATAATTATAACTATAATTATTGCAAAGAAGTTACTTCTGTTTCTTGTGCCCTACTCGTAAAGGAAAATAAATAGTATTTGTACAATGATGCTAAAGGGTGGGGTGCAACCGGCTGGCTTTTGCCGATTATTGATATTCTTATGTCGGGAAACTATGAGACGGTAAGCTATCAGTTAAAACAGA
>DAOQAF010000052.1:0-26344 GCA_035353775.1 Bacteroidales bacterium
GAAGTAAAGTTACAAACTTTTCCTTTTTGGTTCCGGCTTGTCCGGCTTAGGATTAACAATTAAAACAAAAATTATGGCAGCACAATTGAATTTCATCACAAGTGGAAAAATGGTAATAAGCCTGGAGGGAATGCAATTCGGGAGACAGATCAAAGACCCTCAAAAAAATGTAAAGCATTTTGGATTGCATCAAACAGCGCTTGAATTAGAATCTGCTGATCAGGGGAATTTCACAGAATGGGGTTCCATTGAAATAATAGATTTAAAGCCAGAGGTAGGCACAATAACCATTACCGTTGATTGTGATAAATGGCTTTTTTTTGGTACTGCACAATTTGAATTAATGATAAACGGGCATATTATATTAATCGATAATTTCCAGTCGGGGATTCGCGGGCCTGTAGGCGACCCCAAAAAGAAAAAACAATATGCGATTGGTAACTTCTGACGAATATTTCTGAAAGCAAAAACGAAAGCTGCGGCTATTTACTGCAAAAGACTGTTGTTTGCATACCCCCAATGTGAAATTTGGGTAATGCTTAACAAAATCAGGCGTTAGTTCCTTCTTTTTCTTCCCCGCCATTCAAACTTCATAAATAATGACAGCATGGCAACTGCTATTATATATAAAGGATATAGTAGCTGCAAAGGGAAATAGTAATAACCGAGTTTTGCCTTTCCGGCAAAGCGGGCAGCAGCGGCCATCAGCGGAAGATCTACCGCAAGTTTCAATACAAACAGGATGGCCGATATAAGGGCAAGCCGGTAATCAAAAAAGCTGCAGATCAGCAATGCCGGTATAGTAAAATTGAATACGAAAACAATTATTGCAGTGAATTTTGCAAAAAAGTCTTTATATCCTGTACTTTTTGAAGCCCAGCGTATGCGCTGATTCATGAATTCTTTCAGGCTTCCCGGGCCTTTCGTTGTTACAATGCTTTCCGGATCTTTGAGAAAACATATTTCATTTTTGTTTTTAATGTATTTTTTTGCTTCCAGAAGAAAGAATACATCATCGCCTGAAGCATAATGGCTATGGGCTTCATATCCGTTCAGCTCATCATAAAGGCTTCGCTCGAAACATAAGTTGGCGCCATTGGCTAAAAATGCTTGATTGGCAGACATAGCCCCGGCGCCACTTGCAACAAGGCTAAGAAATTCAAAGGAATACAATTTTGAAAAAAAACCTTTACTGTCATCCGAAACAATCGGCGCCGATATCAGGCGGCATTTCTTCTGCTCGTAAAAACCTACTAAAGCGCTTAACCAATTTTTATTAAAAATACAATCTGCATCGGTTGTTACTACCAGTTTGCCGCCTGAGGTTTCAATGCCCTTTTTTAAAGCAGCTTTTTTTGAAAAACCATCGGCTTCGGATAAAGCCAGAACCCTGAAATTTTTTATTCCGTTATTAACGATAAATTCTTCGGTTATGGCTTGACTTTGATCGGTCGAATGGTCATCAACAAGCAAAACTTCCCAAAGTTCTGCAGGGAAATTTTGTTCAGATAAACTTTTCAAAAGAATCTCCATGTTTGCTGCTTCGTTTCGAAACGGAATTATGACGCTTACCCGCGTGTGCGGTTTTTCTTGTGATCTTAGGGGGGATTTGTTACTAAACCAGCCATAAGAAAAAAAGATAATCAGTCCGAAGTAGCAAGCAGAAATGATAACAGAAAATAGTATGATAATTATCAAAGTCACTTTCTGAAAAATTTAAGTTTGAACACGAAAAATCCCCCGATTATGGCCGGAATAATCAGATTAATGAACCAGATCAGGAAAGCCGCCAGGAAGGCAGCGGAAGAAACATCGGGCAGGGCAGGTGATGTGTTTTGAAGATACATTTCTAAAACCAGAATACTGACCGAACCCCTAACGCCAATTTCTGTCAGGGCGAATGTGGGAATCGCCGTCATGATCAGATAGATTAAGGAAATCAGCATGATCCCATCCCCCAAAGGGATGTCGATGTCGCATATCCGGATCAGCATATAAAACTGAAAAGCAAACACCGCGTACCGGATAACGCTTAATAGTAATGCATTAAATAATTCTTTACATGAAAAATCGGTATAAACATGGAGATGAGTCCTGAACTCTGTGAATTTGCGCGGGGTGAGTTTCATAAATAAAAACTTCAGCCACGACAGTCGAAAATATAATATAAAAAAAAGTACGGTCAGGATCAGCGAAATCCCCAACAGGATAAGGTATGCCGCTAATTTGTCGTGAAAAGGGCCTGATTGAAAGGAATGGTAAAAGAAAAAACATGCGATAGTCCCGAACAGCATCGTTGGCAGTTGCTGGCTGAGGCTTCCTATAAATGTGATAAAAATGCCTTCCCAGCGGTTGGCTTTTTCAAGGATGAATGCCCTGCTGAAAAATTCGCCGGTGCGGTTGGGGGTGAACGACCCGATGGTTATGCCGGCCCACACGCTCATAAACGACCGGATAAAAGAAACTTTTTCAATTTTTTTGATGAGGTATTGCCACTTCAGGGTTTCTATGCCCCAGTTTAGAAACATCATCATGAAGGTGAGGATTATTATTGTCCGTGATGCAGTATCCGATAGCATATCAACGAACCTGTTAACTACCCCGGAAACATCATGCTTATAAAACAAGCGGTAACCAATAAAGCCAAAAGAAAGAATTATTATCAGAATTTTGATAATGTAATTACTTGTTTTGATTAATTTTGTTTTAAGCATTTAATATTATTGTTTTGAGCATCGACAGAATCATACTTGGTATCGACCCCGGTACAAATATTCTTGGATATGGATTAATCCATAACAAAGATAAAAAGATTGAGCTTATTACGATGGATGTGATCAAATTAAACAAACTCACCGACCCGTACCTGAAGCTAAAAACCATATTTGAAGCAGTACTTGGCATCATTGAAAAATATAAGCCGGATGAACTGGCCATCGAATCGCAGTTTTTCGGGAAAAATGTCCAGTCGATGCTGAAACTTGGCCGAGCGCAGGGAGTGGCAATATCTGCCGCTCTTTATAAGTCCATACCGGTTTTTGAGTATTCTCCGCGTAAAATCAAGCAATCGATCACCGGCAAGGGTAGTGCTACTAAGGAACAGGTGGCATTGATGCTTGCACGCATTGTTTCCATAGAGGTGCAGCCCGAATACCTTGATGCCACGGATGCTTTGGGTGTAGCGGTATGTCATTATTTTCAAAAGAGTGCATTACCAGATAAGAAATCATATACTGGATGGAAATCATTTGTAGTAAATAATCCGGCAAGGGTAAAATAACATGATATCAGATAAAATCCATAGTGAATGTGTTGTCAGTCACCGGGTTTTCAGCGAGCCATTAAAGTTTTATACCGAGCTGCTGGCGGATATGGAAAATGCTCAGAGGAACATTTGTTTTGAGATATTCAAATTTATTGATGATACCATAGGGACAAAATTTCGCGATGTTCTGGTTAAAAAATGCCGTCAGGGGGTCAGGATACGGCTGATGGTTGATTCGTGGGGTGCTCCGTCCAGTAGTTCGTTTTTTGATGAACTTATTAATGCGGGAGGAGAGGTACGGTATTTTATGAAACTCAGGTATAGTTTTGATGCGTTTACCAAACATCACCGGAGAAACCACAGGAAAGTTATTGTGATTGATGACCGCATTGTGTATCTGGCCTCAGCCAATATAAACGACTACTCGCTGAACTGGAGGGAACTTATTGTAAAACTCGAAGGCGGAATTGCTCATTCATTCAAAAAAACGTTTAACAGCAGTTGGAAAATTTATAAAAAAAACACTTTTAATATCCGTCATCAGACAAAACCATTAAGTTGTGGCGATTTTAAAATTATTCGCGATGTGCCTTCATTGACCAGGCAAAGGGTTAAAAAAAAGTATTCTGAACTTATCAAACGTGCGCGTAAACAAATTATCGTCGAAACTCCTTATTTTCTTCCGGGATATTATTTGAGGAAATTACTTATGGACGCAGGGAAGCGCGGCGTTGATGTCAAGATTATCACCCCTAAACAATCGGATGTCAGTATTGTGGATACCCTGCGGAGCAAATACCTTGGGTTGCTGCATAAAAACCATGTACAGCTATTGTTTTATAAGCCTTACAACCTTCATGCAAAGCTGATGATAGTCGATAATGAGGTGTTTTTTTTCGGGACATCGAATTTTGACTACCGAAGTTTCAGGTATATGTATGAGGTGATGCTTCTGGGAACCGACAGTAACCTGATGCAGGATCTGACCGTACATGTCAACGAAACGATCGAAGCCTGCGAGGGTTTTGATTATGAGCAATGGAAACGCCGGCCTGTGATGCATAAATTATTTGAAAATCTTCTGATCCCTTTCAGGCATTATTTATAGAAGCTTGGTTTTTAGGGTATTCCGATCACTCTTCCGGAAGTAAAATAATATTTTTTGTAATATTCCTCGTTCAGGTCATTAACCATCACGCCTTTTTTTGTTGTGGCATGGATAAACTTATTTTCCGCGAGATATATGCCTACATGTGAGATTTTATCCCCTGAAATTTTAAAGAAAACAAGGTCTCCGGCTTTCAGATCTTTTTTGTCAATTTCTTTTACGTTTTTTATCTGATCCGCCGAACTGCGGTACATATCGATATTATAAGTTTCTTTATACACCGAAAATACCATTCCCGAACAATCGGTGCCTTGTTTTGTGTTGCCACCATATTTATACGGTACACCAACCCATTCTGCAAGGCAGTTTATCAGTTTTTTATCCTCGCTGCCATTTAATGTTACTCCTAACTCTTTAGAATAAGTACTGTTAAGGTTGGAACTGGTGTTGTTATTGTTGCTATGATGATGATTGCCGGCGTTTTGTTTGGTTGTTTTACAGGAAGTAAATGAGGTCCCGGCAACCAAAAGAAATAAAAGAAAAAATAAGCGTGAATGCCTCATTTACAGTTTGTTAATATGTCAAAAGTACAAATAAAAAAAGGAGGTTTAATTTTAAACCTCCTTTTTTGCAAACAAACTGCTGTTAATTAATTTCAATCACTCTTTTCAAGTTTGTTTTGTCTTCTTCTTTTTTCGGAAGCGCCATGCAGAGAACACCGTTTTTGTACTCGGCTTTGATTTTTTCAGTATCAATGTTTTTAGGCAGAACAAACGAGCGGCTGAAACTTCCATAGACAAATTCTTTACGGGTATAGTTTTTGGTTGTTTCTTCTTTTTCTTCGTTCTTTTCTGAAGAGATTGTCAGCGTGTTGTTTTCGATATCAATTCTGAAATCTTCTTTGTTCATGCCCGGCACCGCCAGTTCGAGTTCGTAGGATTTTTCGTTTTCAACAATGTTGGTTGCAGGAACATTGCAGTGATTTCTGCTGAATAAATTTGCCGGATCGTTTTCGAAAAAGCTGTTCAACAGGTCCGAAAATGTTGGTTCGTTGTTTAATCTGATAAGTTTCATGGTTTTATCCTCCTTTTTTTTAATTAATAATTTTTTGGTCTGTACTACCTCGTCTTCAAACTTTATGCAAAAGCCACGTAATGAAATCAATAAATTATTAATCGACACTAATACAGGTTGTTATAAAAATATTTAAAAAAAAGCATAGGCGACAAAATGACAGTCGTTGTTTGTATTTAAATGACAATATGACGATTATAATTAAGTGTATTTTTATAAGTAACACAAATACAGAATAATATACGCCAATTCTTTTTCGAGACCGAAATGGTTGAGCGGACTGGTTGCATGGGAATACCTGAATGCAATTTTGTGTTTTTGAGTTCAGGGTTTTTGATCCTAAATTAATATGTTTAAAAAATTTTTTATCTTTACAAAAACAATTCTATGAAAAGGAAAATCGTAATTTTTATTTTGTGTTTTTTTCTCTTTGATGTAGTCCTTATAGCACAAGATAATATTAAGTCCGACTCAATCAGTCATGAAATTTTTGGTTCGATACTTTCTAAAAACGGATCGAAAATCAAAATTAAACTCGATCAAGTTAACTCCCGTATACCCAAAGTCAATACACTTGGTGAACTGATGAAAAGTTTTGAAAAGGAAATTTTAGGTACTTCTGTCACCGGTTGGCTTACTATTGGAAATGTTAAATTTGTAAGTAAGGAAAACATGGTGGCCACATTTACCCTTATCGAAGAAAAAAGCATTATAACCATTGACGGAGTTAAGGAAAATCATTTTATTCCCGGGCAGAAGGTAAAATTTTACTGGAAGGAACCACTATCCGCGGATGAAGTTTTTTATGAGAAGGGAATGAAAGCAATGGCAAATGACAAGCCTGCCGCCATGGACTTTTTCAAGCAGGCCACCACTGCCAATCCGCAACATGCTGAAGCCTGGAATATGACAGGAATGATTCACAATGAAAATAAGGATTACGACTCAGCGCTATATTCTTACAAAATAGCCTATGAACTTGATACTACAAATCTCAAATACATTAAAAACATTTCAATTACGTATACTTATATTAATAAATTTCCGGAAGCTTATTCATATGCTGTAAAGGCTGTGATGTATGGTCCGGCAGATGCCGAAGCCCATTATTTAAGAGCGATGACAAATCTTTATTATCTGATCTATTATTTAGACGGGAAGATTTCGGGAACTGATAAAAAGCAGATAATGTCAGATATGGATTTTGCCGTATCTGTAGATGAAAAAGTATCCTTTTATTATAAGGAGCGTATGGTAGTGAGGAACTTTTTTGAGGATTTTACCGGGGCATGTGCAGATGCAAAGAAGTATCAGTCGCTTGAAGGAAACGCCGGGGATGAGTTTGTCAAAGAATATTGTAAATAGTATTATAAATGATAAAGAAACTATTTGTTTTATTGTTTTTGTTTTTAACAATATCCTGTACGTATGCCCAAAAATTTCACGGCGGATTTTTCGCGGGTTTAGCAGCTTCGCAAATATCCGGAGATCAGGCTGCAGGATTCAATAAAGCAGGGCCATATGCCGGGGCATTTACAAACTACGGGTTTACCGAAAAATCATTTTTACAACTTGAGATCTATTATATTTTAAAAGGAAGCAGCAAGAATCCCCGTCCAAAGAGTAATGATTATACAGTATATAAATTGAATCTTCATTATATTGAACTTGGCTTGTTGTATAAATGGCAATTTTCAAAACGGTTTAACCTGGAAGCAGGACCTGCGTTTGGTGTCCTTATGAAAAATTCCAATATTGAAAAAGATGAGTACGGATTAGTAACCAATTCCCAGCGGCCGCCTTTTAATAAATTTGATTTTAGTTTAACTGGCGGATTAGGGATTAATATCATAAAGCATTTGAGAGCCAATATCCGGTATGAAAATTCAGTGTTACCGGTGCGGAAGCCTGAAACCGGCACGCAATGGCGCCTTTTTCGATGGCAATACAACAGCAACATTACGCTGTCTGCAATTTACGAGATATGATCAGGAAAAAAATTGTAATAGGGATCACCGGCGCCAGCGGGGCCATATATGCTGAAAGCCTGATCAACAGGTTAAGGAAAATTGAAGACCAAATTGAAGATATTGGTATTGTCCTCTCTGAAAATGCAATTAAGGTAAGGGAATTTGAACTAGGGTTGACCACCGCAACCCTGCCTTTGGGTAAAGTTTATGATAATAAAGATTTTTTCGCCCCTTTTGCATCAGGCTCTTCGCGGTATGATATTATGATTATTTGCCCCTGCACCATGGGAACATTAGGCCGTATTGCCCATGGTT
The DNA here is from genome assembly GCA_035353775.1 of Bacteroidales bacterium. Lineage (GTDB taxonomy): Bacteria > Bacteroidota > Bacteroidia > Bacteroidales > CAIWKO01 > CAIWKO01. The sequence continues at coordinate 7,733 of DAOQAF010000052.1, forward strand.
ATGCAGACGACCTGATCTCCCGTAGCGCTGATGTTATGCTTAAAGAAGGTAAAAAGCTGATTCTTCTGGTTCGCGAGATGCCTTATAATCTTGTACATATTGAGAATTTTAAATTACTTATACAGTCGGGAGCCTGCATATGCCCGGCATCACCCTCATTTTATTCAAAGCCACAGCATATGGAAGCATTGGTAAATACGGTAACAGACAAGCTTTTGCTTCTTGCAGGTTTTGATATAAAAACGTTTAAATGGGGGAGTTGACCTTAAAAGAAAAAACCCTGAAAATTAAAAAACAACATCATCATCAGCAGGGGTTTTATCCGGCTGTTCAGTATCATCATCATCGGGAGTCTTGGCATCGGTATCAGGAATGTCGTCTTTTGCAAATAATTGTTCATCAATTTTTTCATCTGTAGCCGTGTCTATTTTCACATCAACTTTTATAAGATAGCAGGCATCTTTGGTATCAACTGTTATTGCATGAAAAAAATCGCCGTTAGGTTTGGTAACCTTAAAAATATGATTCTGATAACCGTCCGGATACTTTATTTGTATGGTGTCCATAACTTCGGGAGTTATGTTGCTAATGTGAACGATTACTCTCTTTTTCTGTTCCATAAAAATTCAAAATAAATTTGTTTGCCCTTATCAAAAAATGTACCGAATTACATAAAAAATTGTCAGCAAAAATAATATTAATTGTTTTCACTGACAATTTTCACAGGTACATTTGAATTACCTGATTAATATTACCGAACCTGAATATTTGTGGTGTCTCTTCGTGATGTCCTTATATGTGACAACCCATGAGTAGACTCCGGGGTCTGTAACAGTTTCGTCATTGATCCTGCCGTCCCAGCCTTTTTCAACATCAGATGATTCAAACACCTGTTTTCCCCAGCGGTCGAAAATGATCATATTGAAAGTGCTGTTATCTATTCCTGTTCCTTTTACAAGAAATTCTTCATTAAGTCCGTTCCGGTTGGGAGTAAATGCGTTCGGGGCATAGAACGTAATACTTTCTCTGATATAAATATCGTCCGAAGCTGTATCCCGGCACCCATGCTCAGTTTGTATATATAGTACGATATGGAAATTTCCGGTATCAACATAATGATGCATCGGTTCTGTTTCGTGTGAATACTCCCCGTCGCCTAAAGCCCAGTAGCTCCAGAATGTGTTATCGGATAAGTTGTTAAAGGCCACCCATGATTCGAGGATGTCGGTTTCTCTTGGTTCGGGCAAAAAGTCGGCATTGGGTTTGGGGAATACAGTGACCATGTCCTCGATGGTCAGTGAATCGAGGCAGCCATGGATAGAAGTTACATAAATTGTTACATCGTATGTTCCGGCGTTAACAAATGTATGTATTGGATTTTTAACAGAATCCATGGCTCCGTTATCATGGAAATCCCACAAATAAGTTTGTCCGGAATCAATAGTGGATTCGTAAAACTGAACTTTGAGCGGCTGGCATCCGCTGTCGGGCTCAGCCCTTATGCCGATCTCGGGTAATGGCCATAGCTCTATAAGTGTTGCCGTGTCACTTATGGTGCAGCCAAGAAGGTCTGTTGCTACTACCCAATATGTTCCTGCTGGCAGGTTGCTGGCTGTAGAATCAAAGCCTCCGATGGGTGACCATACGTAAGTGTATCCCGGCGTACCGCCTGTAACGTGTGCCGTAATTTGTCCGTCGGATCCGCTGAAACAAGTAACATGCTTTATCCCGAGAGAAATATAAAGGGGCGGATCAACATTGAGTATTTCAACGGTATCATATAAATAACAGGGCCCTGAATCATAAACAGTGATATAGTAGGTGCCGGCAGCAAGATTAGTGATAGAGTTTGTTGTGCTGTTAATTGTTATTGAATCGCCTGTTGACCAGATGTAAGTGTAAGGAGGAGTGCCATTTTCCACAGTAGCTGTTATTACTCCGTTGGTATCGCCAAAACAGATGATCTGCGTTGTGATCTCAGCGCTCATGGTCATCGGCGGGTTAGGGATGATCTGTTCGTCGGGCATGATCGTGTCGTAAATGCCGGTCTGATTCGGCGACCATCCGCCGAGCTGCCAGGTGTTATTATACCATGTAATGGGGATGTATCCAAGCGGCCAGGTCATATTGATCAGTGGTCCGATATGTATGGTAAAGTCAGGTTGCTGAGGGGTTTGTGGCGGGATGGTGATGCCTGGTGTACAAATGGTGTCCCAACAAGTATCGGGAGCGTTTGATTTTTCGAGGCACGGGACAGGCACTTCTATACAATATTCCGGAATGTATATTTCCGGCTGGGCTTTGAAAGGTATATTGATCCAAAATTCAAAAGCAGTAATATTAAAATAAAAAGCCATACTGTCCCAAGTATGATTGGTGAAATCGTTGGTCAGGTAATGCTGGATGCCGATATCCCAAACAGGATAATCATTGCAGGGATATTTAAAATTAAGGTCATAGCCGCAAAGTATATTGAAGGTGTCTGCAACACCGGATTCAACAATTGAATCCCCGTTCGCCGGATCGGATATATTATACGGGACACTGGTCGGGAACGATAATCGTGTCCAAACATCAGGACAAAGCGTGAAATCCTGAACCATATAACTGTCAAGGCCAAAATTGAGTGAAAGCAAAGTATAGTCTATTGTTATACCGCCACCAAGGTCAAAGGTGCCACTCATATAACCTAAGATCTGTGATATGATAGGGCCTGCCGGCGGAGGTATCAACTGAGCTATTGCCGACAATAACTGAATAATATCAATGTTCAAATGGAGCCAGAGATCACTTCCATGAGCATAGACACATTCGTCTGTTCCTAACCAATCGGTGGTCACTATATAGGGTATGTCTATAAACCCGGTTAACCCGATATCCCACCAGTCGTAGATGATTATCGGTAATATGTCATCGTGGCAAATGGTGAAGAAAAATCCGTTCCAGCAGGGATAAGATACTTCTCCGGTCTGAGAGTTCAAATAAAAGATATTGATGGAGTCGGTAGGCAGGTTAAGGCTTATGATGTCCATTGTAAAGCAATCGTACAAGCATACCGTGGCCGAAATATCTAATCCGAATCCAAAGAAAAAGTCGAGCTGGATGATACCTGCCGTTGGAAAATGTGTGGTAAGATCCCAGCCGGGTTCCACGGAACAGTCCGTATTGATTGTTACCCATTCGCCGGGGTTAAAGGTGTAATTGTCTGGAAATGTAAGATCAATTTCTACCGGATATTCCGCATCAACAGAACCAGTGGTGAACCCATGAATGCTAAAGACTGAAGCGGCTTCCAGCCATGTGCCGAGATCGATCACTGCGCCCCATTGCCCTAGCCAGCCCAGATCGGTTATTCCGCCAAATGAAGATGTATCCCCAAAACTGACATTGAACAGTTCAATATCCATGTTTAACGTAAAAGGGCTGCCGTTCGGCCCCCACATATTCTGGTCGTGGGTAACCCAGTCGACATTATGCGTTACGGTATGGGTCTGCGAAAACACCCTTCCGTTAATGCCGGACATCAGGAGAAGAATACAGAAAAAGATAAGTATATATTTTTTCATTTTGTGTGTTTTCGCTTAATCAAATTTCACTGATAATAAACTTTCCCTTAACGTAACAAAAAGCATCTTTCGGGCAACTATCGGATAATTTGCACTTATCCAGATCGTCCGGTTATAGTCTCCGGTAAACAGCATCAATCGTTCGTATTGTAATTCTTTGATCCCGTCTTTACTTTTTACTGAAAAGCTTACCAGGTAAATTACCGCATCTTTTTTGTCCCTTGTCTGAATATTTTCTTTAGTGATAAACTTAACACCCTGTGTTTCCAGATATTCTTTTGACATATACTGAACCACAATAGGATAGGGTGTTCCTATAATTTCCTCTACAGAAATTGAAGCCCCTGCGCCATCATGCATGAAACCAAATTTGCCATCATTAACGAATGCCTTGAAATATGCAGGCGGAACAATGCTGATATCACTGTTGGGTATAGTGACATAAGCATTCAGAATGGAATCTTTTTGCGCCTGACTGAACCCCTGTGAAAATGAACCATAAGACAAACCAAAAAAGACAATTACTAAAATTGTTTTTAAAATGTTGCTGGTTATTTTATACTTGGGTAATAAGTTGATAATTATCATAATGATAGTACAAATATAAACTAAAACTTACGAAATTGCAAAAAAAACTCTTTAATTATAAAATCAGGATTGATCATGTTCAACACTATTTAAACGAAAAAAAATACAATAATGTTTGGTTTTATAAAATTATTCTTTGTTTTATAAATCAGTATTTTACAATTTTTTCTTTATATATTCTCCCGTCCACCGTAACCGTAATAACATAAATTCCATTTGAAAAACCGGTAAGGTCAATGACCTGCCGCGTGGGATTCAATTCAAAGATATTAGAAAGAAGAACCTGTCCCTCAATGTTTGCAATACTCACGACAACAGGCTTGGAGTTATTTTTTATATCAACATACAGGAGATTATTAACCGGGTTAGGAAAGATATTGATGTTTGTTTCTGATTCGGTTATGGAAATACCGGTGTTGTCTAACACTGTAATAGTAATATTATCGGTGGCGCTGCATCCCCAGCTATCAGTAACGGTAACCGTGTACATATGCGGGCCTATCTGTACGGTTAACCCGACAACTGTAATTGACTGTGTTGTTTCTCCTGTTGACCAGTGATATGATGTAAAGCCACCGCCGGCATTCAGAACGACCGATTCGTTGTATAGCCATATCGAATCGTCCGGGCCAAGATAAACAGTGGGTAGTGCATGAACAAAAAGTTGTACACTATCCGACACTGTTGCCGGCGGACATATGTTTTGTATGCGGCATCTGAACCAGGTTCCGCTATTGACCATGGAGGCATTGTCTATCTGGTAAGCTGCCGAAACGGCCGTTGGTCCCGGAGCATTTGACCATGCCGTATCTGATGGCGCTTTCTTTTCCCATTGGTAGGTAAGATTGCCTCCTGAGGCGACAACGAGTATTGATGTGTCGGAGGCAACGCAAACATGCGTGGTACTTGGTTGTGTGGTAATAATAGGGCTTGTATTCACCGAAAGCGTGACAACATTGGACGTTGCCGGAGGCTGGCAATCTCCTGTAACCACGCAGCGGTATCTATTACCGCTAATTGTTGGTATTATTCCAATAATATTGTAAGTGGTGGCAGTTGATGCGCCGGGAGCATTGTGCCATGAGGCTCCGGCATCTGTACTTTCTTCCCATTGGATAGTAATATTCGTACCTGTTGCGGTAATACTGAACGCGACATCCTGTCCCTGGCAGGCGCTCTGGTTTGATGGCTGATTGGTGATTGCGGGAAGCGCTTTAACGGTCAGTAAAACATCAATGGTCACCGTATCAGGATCGCAATCTCCTGTGATCAGGCAATGGTATTTATAACCATTTAAACTGAAAGGAGTATTCGTAATGGTATAGGTTGCCTGAGTGGCAGATGTTCCTGTGCAATTTGTCCAGGTACCTGCAGGGGGTTGTTGTTGCCATTGATACATGAGGGTGGAACCAACAGCATTAACTGTAAAATTTGTTGTGGCATTCTGGCAAATGTTGACATTAACGGGTTGTGTGCTTATAGAGGTAGGAGGATAAACTAGCAAAGGAACACTATTTGAAATGATGTTCTGGGTGCATGAAGCAGAAATAATACAGCGGTAATAGTAATTGTTCTGACCGGATGAGACGCTATTTATGAAATAAACAGAGTCATTATTGTCATTTGGGGCATTATTCCAAATCAACCCACCGGTTGGGCTATATTGCCACAAATAGGTTACAGGAAAACTGGATTCAACAGAAACGCTAAACATGGCTGTGTCGCCTGCACAAATGTCCACAGGTGCTGATTGGACAACAAAATATGGTTTGATCAATTCGTAAGCCCCCATATCAATACGGTTAGCATAGATACGTGCATTTCCGTCCAGGTCTTTGGTAGGAAGTTTTAGCCCTGTAGTATCGGTATTTCCTCTGTTATAAAGATGAGAACAAGGATCAAGAGCCCAATTTGAAGATAGTCCTGAATACGTAATTCCTGCACCGGCCGGAGGTGCCATGAATGCCGGAATGGTGTCAATATTATTCTGATATATCCCGTGAAACTTAGTAAATCCGTTTTTACCCATTGCTGTAGTATCGCCCTGTACATCGCAATAGTAGAAATTAGGCGTACTCAGCACGTCATTGATATATGCCTGGTTTCCGGATGTGGTGGCCGTATTGTCGTACAAAACAGTGTTTGTCAGCGTGGGGGTCGAACGTGATAAATACAAACCGCCACCGTTAGTATTAGCCAGGTTGTATGAAATAGTATTATTGGTGAGTTGCGGATTTGAACGGTATATTTTAATGCCGGCGCCATTTGTAGCGGTATTATTGACAATCAGGCAGTTGATGATTTTGGCATTTGATGAGTCACATAGTAATGCGGCGCCTTCAGGAGCATAATTATTAGAAAAAACAGAAGATTTGACATTGGGGATGGAAAGGTTAGAATAAATGCCGGCTCCGGCAGTGGCGATATTGTGATCAATAGTACATTTTGTTATTGATAAATTGGAATTTGTTTCGCAATAGAGTGCTGCACCATAATTGTTTGCCGTATTATTTCTAAAACCTGAATTAGAAACAGAAATGGAGGAGTTATATGCATATATTGCACCACCATTCAATGCCTCGTTATTTTTAAACAAGGAGTTACTGATTTTTATTTTTGAAAAATTAGTAACATTCAAAGCGCCTCCGTTTAGAGAGGTGTTTTTCGAATAATTAAAGCGGCAAAACGAGAATTTTGAGGTGTCGTTGCCTGCCGGGGTACTGTTAAAGATAATTCCTGCCCATCCGGTACCAGTGTTTTTAGATGTAAAAATAATGCTGTCAGTTGCATTGGCATTGGCCACAATTCTTCCGTTGACTGTTATCGAGTAATGACCTTGCGATTCAACATATACTTTCGGATTTATCGTCAGTGTTACGCCATTATTTATGACAATATTACAGGTGACTTTTACCGTATCGGCATTCCACAAGGTATTTTGAGTAATATTTCCGCAAACACTGGCTACCTGCTCGCGTTCATAGGCGCCTATATCGATCCGCCCCATACTGATACGTGGCTTTTTGGCAATATCTATTTTCAGGAGTTTAAGCCCTGTTGTATCGGGTGTTCCGGCATCTTTACATGGGGATGTGAATTTTATCAGGTAATTATGCAGTACCGTGTCTTCAAATTGAGGCGGTACTGCTAAATTGTTAAGGTACTGGCCTGTATAAGTCTGGGTACCTTGTATGCCAAAAGCGGCATATCCGCCCTGAATATTACAGTAATAAAAATTCGGGTCGCACAGGTCGGTCATCAGTGCAACCTGATTACCGATGCCGGATGCCGTATTGCTGTAAAGGATATTATTTTTAAAAGTAGGGCTTGAATTGATGCATATCAAAGCGCCACCATGTGTGGCCTTATTGTAAACAATGGTATTGTTATTAAAGGTTGGGCTTGCCATATAACATCCTACACCGCCGCCCAACAATCCCATATTGTGCCTAATAAGGTTTCCGTGAGCTTTGGCTAAAGTGGTGTCGGCAAAAAATATTCCTCCCCCTCCGTTACTCGCATAATTGGATATGAACGCGTTGTTATAGATCGACGGCGCCCCGGAACTGATATATAATCCGCCGCCGCTTGTACATTTGTTATTTTTAAATTCATTATACCTTACCAGGACGGCGGATTTTCTCAGGTATATTCCTCCTCCGTTTGTTTTGGCAGCATTGTGATCAAAGGTACAACTTGTAATTTTTAGTTTGGATGAATTATTAACATAAATGGCCCCGCCATTGCCATCCTCGCCGGTTCCATTTGCTTTTCCGTAAGAAAAATGGCAATAAACAAGTTTGGATGTATCGGCACTTGTATTGTTCACAAACCTGATACCATACCAACCACCGCTGTTTGAGGTCATCGTGGAAAAACCGGTGGTATCATTGATGGTAAAACGGATTATATCATTTTCTAATCCGTTTGCAAGGAGACGCCCATTGACGTTGAATTTATAATGGCCCTGAAAAATTATTATAGTGCCGGAATTAATTGTAAGCGTAACGCCGCTGTTAACAGTGAAATCCCCGATAATTTTAACGGTATCTGTAGACCATGTTGTGGTAACAGTAAGCGGTCCGCTGGCATTCTGAGTGGAGGCATGTGATTGAGAACATAAGGTCAGAAAAAAACAGATCACAGCAAGTTTTAAAAAAGCTTTTCTTAATACAAGTTTCATAATAATTATAAAAATATTTTATCTGATAATAGTAATTGTTCCTTCGACCGTTTTACTTCCATTCCCTGCATCGAAAATATAATAGTAAACGCCATCGGGAATACCTTCGGCATCCCAGGTGTTCCGGTAATGGTCAGCCTCAAATACTTTGTTTCCCCAGCGGTTGAAAATGGTCAGTTTATTTTCAGGATATTTCTCGATATTTTCGATTTCAAAAACATCATTGAACCCGTCATTATTGGGGGTAAATACGTTTTCATACTTAAGGACATCGTCAATAACTTCCACCTTGTGAACCGCCGTATCTTTACATCCATGGTCGGAAGTTACGATCATTGAAACATAATAAATATTTTCTCCTGTAAAGGAATGTGACGGCGATTCTAAATCTGAGGTATTGCCAGATCCGGATCCGGGATCATTAAAATCCCAATTCCATGAATACGCAAATGTAGACTGGTCATCGAAGAACACGGTCCATGTCGGGTATTCTGTTTTCTTTACGACATTTGGCGCCAGGGTGAATTCGGCAACCGGTTTCGGGTAAACATTGATGTAAGCCGGCTTGAACATGGTGCTGTCGCATCCGTAAATTGAAACCACGGTGCAAGAAACATCATAGGTGCCATAGTTTTGATAAATATGGGTTGGGTTCTTGATGGTATCATGTGCTGTGCTGTCGTAATAATTCCACTCGTAGGTCTGTCCCTGGTCAGGGCTTAATTCGCTAAAGTTTACAACTAAAGGCTCACAGCCTTCAGTAACGTCGGCGACGAAATTAACAGGAGGCAAAGGATGCAGTTCTATCAGGGTAATGGTGTCTGATTTGGGACAGTTGACGGAGTCAATAACATTCAGAATATACGTGCCGTGAGGCAGGTTGCTTGCCGTATCGCTGTTGCCTCCGAAAGGAACCCAGTCGTAAGTATAGCCCGGCGTGCCGCCCCAGACATTCGCCACGATCATTCCGGTACTATCTCCGGCGCAGTTGATGTCTGTACCTGTCAGATTAATGAAAATTTCCGGGTTCACATAATATATGATTAGCTGTTCAGTAGAAGAGCATCCGTTGACATCAGTAACAGTAACCATGTAGTTTCCGACACCGACCGTGATACTGTCTGCTGTTGCATTGGTTGTGATCGAATGGCCTGTGTTCCATACATAGGTATACGGCGGTGTTCCGTTGTGTGCAAAAACTGTGATTACGGCATCGGTGTCGCCAAAGCAGATTACATTAGGTCCTTCAATTTCGGTGTAGAAAGGATCGTTGGGATACATGATCAACTGACTCGTCATAACAGTATCAAACAATCCTATACCGCTGTTGTCGGGCAGAAATTCTCCCAATTCCCATGTTTCGTCGAACCAGTCAAATTCTATGTGGCCCAATGGGATGCTCAAATTGATCAAAGGACCTATGGTATAACTGAGATCGGGTTGTTGAGTAGCCGGAGCGCAGATCTCCGGGAAACATACCAATTGCCAGCAGGTATCATTTCCTAAAGATTTTTCCGGACAGGGAACCGGCATGTTGATGCAATATTCAGGGATGCAGAAGTCTCCCATAATGGGGAATGACGGTAGATTCAGTGTAAAAGTAAACGCTGTCAGGACAAAAGTAAATGTGAGGCTATCAAAAGTGTGATTTCTGAAATCATTGTCCATAGAGAATCGTACATAAGCCGGCATACTACTCGGCATGTCGCACGGAAGGTCTAAGTTCAGGTTGTGATCGACCTGGAAAGTGATGCTGTTGGCATTTCCGGAGTTCACCACCGTTCCTGAGCCCGGAATGGTTTCGGTATACGAATAATTATTAGGGAAAGTCAGATTCGCCCAGATGGTCGGGCAAAACGAGAAATTCTGCACCATGTAACTTGTTACCAAAAGATGCATAGTTAATAAGCTATAATCAAGGGTGATGCCGGCCCCCAGGTCTATAGTTCCGTTCAACATATCAAGGACGGAGTCGAGAGAAGGGTCGAAAGCGCCAAGAAAGGTAAGTATATCAAGGTCGAACCACATAAAAGCGCTGTCGCCTTTTGCATACAGGCATTTATCATTGGAAAGCATATAATCATTGGTTTCCACGTATGGCAAAGTGATCACGCCGCTCAAGCCGATGCCGCCGAGGTTGTTGAAGACCAGGGGGAGGATAGTGTCGTGTGCCATATAAAAACCTATCGCGGGATCATACCAGGGATATGTGATAGATGCAACGCCGTTACTGTCGGAAATATCGAAAAGCAGTGTGGTGTCAAGGGGTACACCTACCTCAAATACATCGAAAGTAGTACAGCTCCATACGCAGACTTCTGCATCGACATTGATATTGAACCCGAAATAAAAGTCGAAAGAAATATGGCCAGAAGTAGGAAATTGAGTTTGCAGATACCACCCGGTATCGACCTGGTAATCTGATTCAATGGTGATTGTTTGTCCCGGATTGAACGTCATGCTGTCGGGATAGGTAAGATTGATAATGGTCGGGTAATTTACATCAACCCATCCCGTGGTGAACCCGTCGATATTGAAGTTCGAACCCATTCTTAACCAGTAGTCGATGGTCAGCAGCGCCCCAAAGTCGCCGCCCAGAATATTTGTAATAGAGCCCAGGTAATTAATACCAGCTTCATTTACATCGAAAAGGTTGATCGATGTGTCCATGGTAAATGCCGTACCGTTAGGCCCCCACATGTCCTGGGCTTCGGTATGCCACCGTACATTATAGGACTGTGTTTCGGTTTGTGAAAAAAGGTAGCCGGGAAATAATAACAGAAATAAAACAATAGCAGAATATATTTTTTTCATGCAAAACGGTTTGATTAGTTGATAATAATTGATAACATGGAAGTTTTCAGGGGTTCCTGAATAAGTTTTTTAATAATGACAGGATAATTTACGACAACGCAAATTGTTTTGGTTTCATTCCCTGTCAGTAAAACCAGGCGTTCAAAATCAACAGAGGAGGTGTTGTCTTTGTTTTTAAGCGAAACGGTAAGCGTATATAATACGCCATCCTGTCCTGAAGATGTTTTAATATCCTGTTTGTCGATAAGTTTTGCCCCGTCTTTTTCCAGATTTTCCGAATTAAAATGATTTGCAGAAAAGCTAAAAGGGGAATTTGGTATTTCTTCGATCATCAAAGTGGATGCGCTTCCCTTATGTAAAAAACCGTTTTGACCCTGCACAGCCTCAAAACCTTCGGGAACATCAATCGTGATATTGTTGACCGTTGCTTTGTAAAATTTGCTTTTTGTTTCACTTGTCTGGGCTGTGCCAATCAATGAAACGATAATCAGCAGCAGCGTAAAGATTTTAATTTTCATGTATTTGTTATTTCGTTATTTGTCTCCATGGAGTTATCAGCAAACAAATTTATTAAAATAAACCAATAAGAATAAAGAAAAATCAAAAAAAAATAAATAATTTTACATTGAATTTCTCATAAAAAAACCGATCTGATAATACTCAATCATTATGAAAGTAAAAATTATTGCTGCAATATTAGTTATAGCGTGTATTTCAATCAAAAATAATTTTGTTGTTGCACAGGAGAATCCCGAAGACATTACCGAACATTTTTTCAAGCTTTATGTGGAACAAAGTTCAGATACAGCCATTGGCTATATTTTCGCAAACAATAAATGGATGAATAATTATAAAGCCTATATCGACAACCTGAAAATGCAGACCAAAGAATTTATTGCAAAGATCGGGAAGTATTACGGATATGAGCTTATTGAAAAGGTTGTATATTCTGAAAACTATATGTTGTTTAACTATATGCTGCGCTACGACCGGCAGCCTATCAAGATTTCGTTTATCCTGTATAAACCCAACCAGACCTGGCAGATACAGAATCTGAAGCTTGATGAAAAGCTTGAGGATGATATTGAACAGAAATCAGAAAAGTAGTGTCTGTGCGAAAACTCTATTTTACTCATAATATTTTTTTTAAAAGTTTTTTTATGTTTTGAATATATCGGGGCTTGTAAATTAATTGGACTACAAATATTTAATTAACTAAAGATAAGTGTTTTACGATGTTGAAATGGAATAAATGCAACCCCAGGTACAAAGTAGAAATAAACCGAATGTGTTAACACAAACGTTATAGTGTATTAAAAAAACGAAGAATGAAACAGTCTACCTTTATATTTTTAATCCTCCTTCTGACAAGTTGTTCGGGTGAAAAAGCTCGACTTGATTTATTAGAAAGTGAATTGAGACTGACACTTCCAAAAAACTTTGAAACAATTGAAAATTCTACTGAAGGACTAAATGATTATGAAATAAATGTCGATTTGAAATTTGACAAAAAAGGAATACAAGAACTGAAAAATCAGATTGAGAAGTCGAAGTATTTTGAATGGTCAAATATAGATGTCCTTTCAAAATATCCCGAAAAGGAAACGATTGTAAAACGGGATACGACAATAAATGGCATTTGGAAGAATTGTATGAATGGATATCGGTTTGAATATTATGGCGATTCGTCTGAACCGATTTCTGCTAAAATTGACACTATCAAACTGACACTTGAATTCAACTTTGTACACTTTTGATAAATAAGAAATTAACACACTATAACACGCGGTGATGTGTAATTGCGCAGCGGCAGAGCAAACAATAACCGCCGTCACGCAACTACACATACCGCGATAACGTTATTTCCGGTAAAATAAAAACTGGATAATGATGATGAACACCATGGTATAAACCACGTTAAGAAGTGCGTGGTATAATGTCTGGAAAAAATCCGTGAACCTGAAAACTTCAAGGTAGAAGAGGCTTACATGGTGTATGGAAGTCAGAATCAAAGAATATGAAAAAAACCATTTGAATCCGAGATTTTTAATTCCCGGTTGTATCCCCGGCTCGTATTCCTGCCTCGACGAGATGGCGTTTTGAGCCCAGGGCCTGACAAAGGCGATGAGAACCGTTGCTGCCGTGTGTATTCCTCCTGTGTTTGAAAACACATCCATGGTTAAACCTAAGGCAAAACCAGCCAATAATAACAGCCAGCGCGGAGTTTCAAAAGGGAGTAACAGAACGAACAAAATATAGATGAAGGGCGTGATGTATGAAAAAACATGAATGTTATTGAACACCAAAACCTGAAATAATATCAGAATTATAAAACGAATAATATTCCGCAGGATCAAATTAATCATTCTGAGTTTTGGTTTTGAGTTCTTCCAGTTCGTCTTTCATCAGTGATTTTATCACGTATACGTATGAGATCTTGTTAAAATCGGTGGTGAGCCGTATCTTGATATTATAAAAATCATTTTCTTTATCGGTATCGTACAGGTACACAGTTCCAATCATAATACCCCCCGGAAAGATCAGTGAATAGCCACTGGTAACAATAGTGTCGCCGGAGGCGATTTTAACATGAGTCGGTATGTCTTTAAGTGTTGCCAGACGGTAGTCTCCGCCTTCCCAGACCACAGTTCCCACATAGTTGCTTTTCTTGATCTTTGCTGAAATTTTCGATTTGGAATGTAATACGGAGGTAACCGTGCTGAAATTTGCAGAAACATCTTTGATAATGCCGGCAACTCCCTGCGGGGTGACCACGCCCATTTCCTTGCGTATACCCTGGTTGTATCCTTTGTTTAAGGTAATGTAATTGTTAGGTTTATTAATGGTATTGGCAATAACCTTTGCTTCCGTATATTCGTATTGTTGCTGATAAAGCGTGTCGTTGATGACGTATGTTTTGTTATCCGTCTTTAAAAATGCACTTTGCCGGGAATTTTTAAGTTGGGCATTTTCTTCGGCCAGCATTTTATTGATCATTTTCAGTGAAAGATAATCCGTGATGTTGCTATGCGTTTTGTAAATACCCCCGCTGATCGCGTTTGCTGAATTGATAAACACAGACTGCTGGTAATAATTACTTTTAACGATGAAGAAAAATGCAAAAAATTCCAGTAAAATAAACAGGAAAAAATTAATGTGTTTCAGAAAAAACAGTAAGAGCGGGCGCATATAAAAGAATTACACTCAGGGTCGTTCCGGATAACTACAAAAAAGCGAAATAACAAAAAATCTACTTAATAAGGAACGGAAATCTGTCAAAATTTTTCAGAGCGATAGCAGAACCCCGGGCAACGGCCTTCAGAGGGTCTTCAGCCACATGCACCGTCAGCTTGGTTTTCATGTGCAGCCTCTTGTCAAGTCCGCGGAGCAAAGCTCCTCCTCCTGCCAGATAGATACCTGTGCGGAAAATATCGGCCGAAAGTTCCGGAGGCGTCATATCAAGGGCATTAAGGACGGCAGTTTCGATCTTTGTAATAGATTTATCAAGTGCATGGGCTATTTCGGTATAGTTCACCATGATTTCCCTGGGGATACCGGTAAGCATATCGCGACCGTGTACTGCAAAATCAGGAGGCGGGTTGTCAATTTCGGGTAAAGCAGCTCCCACTTCAATTTTTACTCTTTCGGCGGTACGTTCTCCAACATTCATATTGTGCTGCTTGCGAAGGTATTCTTCAATATCCTGGTTAAATTCATCTCCGGCAATCCGGATAGATTTATTATTTACAATTCCGCCAAGAGCAATAACAGCAATTTCGCTTGTTCCGCCGCCTATGTCGATGATCATGTTCCCGTTTGGTTCCAGCACATCAATGCCGATACCTATAGCCGCAGCCATTGGTTCGTGTATCAGCCTTACCTCTTTAGCGCCGGCCTGTTCAGCTGAGTCACGTACGGCGCGTTCTTCCACTTCAGTAATACCCGAAGGTATGCTAATAACGGCTTTCAGTGATGGAGGAAACAGGGAGTGCTTGTTGTCCATCATTTTAATGAATTCCTTGATCATGATCTCTGCCGAATGGAAGTCGGCGATTACCCCATCACGCAACGGCCTTATGGTTCTGATGTTCTGATGGGTTTTGCCGTGCATCATCATGGCTCTTCTGCCCACCGCTTCGGTTTTGCCTGTAACAAGGTTTACTGCAATGATGGACGGCTCTTCAACAACAATTTTATCCTTGTAAATGATAATGGTGTTGGCGGTTCCAAGGTCAACAGCAATTTCTTTTGTAAATAATGACAATAATCCCATCTTAGGTTTTATTTATTAGTGTTTAAAATGTCTGAATCCTGTAAATACCATCGCAACATGGTGCTTGTTGCAATAGTCAATAGAGTCTTTATCTTTTACCGATCCTCCGGGCTGTATAACGGCTGTTATCCCTGCCTGAGAGGCAATTTCCACGCAATCTGCAAACGGGAAGAAAGCATCGGAAGCCATGACGGCTTCGTGAAGGTCCTTTCCGAACTCCTGTGCTTTACCGATAGCCTGGCGCAGCGCATCCACACGCGAAGTCTGGCCCGTTCCGTTACCTAACAACTGGCGGTTCTTTACCAGAACAATGGTGTTGGATTTGGTGTGTTTTACAATTTTATTGGCAAACAACAGATCGTCCACCGCCGAGGCTTCCGGGGCTGTTTCTGTAACAACTTTCAGGTCAGCATTTGTTTCGGTTTTCAGGTCTTTGTCCTGCACGATAGCGCCATTCAGCAACGACTTGAACTGTTTTGCCGGAAAATCATATTTCTTTTGTTTCAGGATGATCCGGTTTTTTTTCTGGAAAAGTATTTCGAGGGCTTTCGGTTCGAAATCAGGTGCTATCAGTACTTCAAAAAATATTGCGTTGATGGCTTCGGCGGTTTCGATGTCGATGGTACGGTTTGCTATCAAAACACCGCCATATGCAGAAACTGGATCTCCGGCAAGGGCATCTTTCCAGGCATCGGCGAGTTTGTCGCGGCTTGCAACCCCACAAGCGTTAGTGTGTTTTAATATGGCAAATGTTGTTTCCTGAAAATCCGAAATCAGATTCACCGCGGCTTCAATGTCCACAAGGTTATTATAGGATATGTTTTTTCCGTGTAGTTGCTCGAATATTTCCTGCAAGTCACCAAAGAATACGCCCTGCTGATGCGGGTTTTCCCCGTAACGCAGTTCTGTCGACCGGCAAAAACTTTGCCTGAAAGCAGCAATACGGTTATCTGAATTAAAATAATTGAAAATAGCCGTATCATAATGCGAAGATACGTTGAACGCCTGTGCAGCAAAGTATTTACGGTCTTCTAAAGAAGTGAAGCCGTTTTTTTCTTTGAGCAATTGAGCAAATTTGCCATAATGTTCGGCGGCAGGCACAATCACCACATCGTTAAAGTTTTTAGCGGCAGCACGTATCAGGGAAATACCGCCGATATCAATTTTTTCGATGATCTCGGCGTCTGTGGCTCCTGAGGCCAGGGTGGCTTCAAACGGATACAGGTCAACAATGACCAGACCGATAGAGGGAATTTGAAATTCTGCAGCCTGCTTAACATCCTCATCACGGCCTCGTTGGTAGAGTATACCGCCCATCACCTTCGGATGCAGGGTTTTAACCCGGCCGTCAAAAAGCGAAGGATAGTCAGTAAGTGATTCAACAGAAACGACATCCGGGCAAATTTTTTTGATATAATCCAGAGTGCCTCCGGTTGAGTATATCGTTACTCCTAAAGTTTTCAGGCTGTCAACGATCTCGTCAAGACCTGTTTTGTGAAAAACTGATATTAAAGCGCTGTTAATCCTGATCATCTGCCCAGATTGTAAAAATTCATGCAAAGGTCGGTAATTTCTGTGAAAAAATTTATGATAAATTATTAATAATTATTGTTTTGTTTGTTTCAGTATAAAAATCAATTAAGGTTCATGAATATTCATAGTGACTTTTTCAGTTCTGTACTAAACAATTTTGTACTTTTATGGCATTCTTGAACGATTATTTGATTTAAATAATTATACCTTTAACGATAAAAAACAAACATAGTTACAAATAAATGATACTTTTTATAAGACTCCTGCGCGAGAGCTATTTGTTTGCTTTTCAGTCTATTATTGTAAATAAATTGCGTACTATTTTGTCCTTATTGGGTATTACTATTGGTATTTTTGCGGTAATTACGGTTTTTACTATTGTTGACTCAATGGAGGTTACGATTCGCAAGAATATTGAGTCGCTCGGGAATAATGTGTTGTTCATCCAGAAATGGCCCTGGGATTTCAGTAATGACTATCCCTGGTGGAAATATTTCAACCGCCCCGAGGTCAGATATTCTGAAATGAACGAACTGGTAAAGCGGACGAATAGTATAGAAGCAGTCGCTTTTATGATCTCGACAAGCAAGAACATCAAATATCTCGATAGAAGTGTAGATAATGTTTCTGTTTCGGGTGTTTCGCACGATTACGAAAAAGTATTTTCTGTGAAACTGAAAGACGGGCGTTATTTTACACCTATGGAGTCAGCTAGCGGGCGAAATGTTGTCATAATCGGAAGCAATGTGGCCGATAATCTTTTTGGAACTACCGATCCCGTGGGCAAAGACGTAAAAATATTCGGCCGAAAGGTGGAGGTTGTTGGCGTATTAGAAAAAGAGGGGGAGGACATGTTCGGGAATAACCCGGATGATCAGGCCATGATTCCTATAAATTATGCAAGAAATATCATTGATATTACCAATGAATATTATAGTCCGTTACTTGTGGCGAAAGCCAAACCAAATTATTCCAATGCACAGGTCAGGGATGACCTCACAGGGGCAATGCGCTCCATCCGCCGGTTAAAGCCC
The DNA here is from genome assembly GCA_035353775.1 of Bacteroidales bacterium. Classification (GTDB taxonomy): domain Bacteria; phylum Bacteroidota; class Bacteroidia; order Bacteroidales; family CAIWKO01; genus CAIWKO01. The sequence continues at coordinate 25,724 of DAOQAF010000052.1, forward strand.
GGCAGCGAGGACAATTTTTCTATAAATGAAGCCGACATCCTTTCCAAAGGATTTGATAGTATTTTCAGTGTGATATCTATCGCGGGCTGGATCATCGGTGGTTTTTCGCTGCTGGTTGGCGGATTCGGCATTGCCAATATTATGTTTGTATCCGTCAGGGAACGTACAAATATCATCGGGATTCAAAAATCGCTGGGCGCAAAAAAATATTTCATCTTGTTCGAATTTTTATTCGAAGCCATCATGCTTTGTATTGTCGGAGGGTTGCTCGGGCTGCTGCTTGTGTATATAGGGACACTTATCGTTTCAGCCGGATTTGAAATGGACTTATCGCTGACCCTTGGCAATATTATGCTTGGACTATCTGTTTCGGCTATTATCGGGCTGATTTCAGGATATATCCCGGCTTATATGGCATCGAAGCTGGATCCCGTAGTTGCCATACGGACAGGAAATTAATGTTTTAAACATGATCCCACTCCGAAAAGTATGAGTTTTGAAAATCAGTATTACCCCAGCCCTGAAATAATCCTTTTTATCTACTTCATTATCTAAAGTTTTAAACATCTGTTTTAACTGATAGCTTACCGTCTCATAGTTTCCCGACATAAGAATATCAAT
>DAOQAF010000053.1:0-25026 GCA_035353775.1 Bacteroidales bacterium
TAAAAAACATACCCTCCGTGAACCTCCGTGTCCTCCGTGTCTCCGTGGTAAAAAAACCCCGTCTTTATTGATTCCTTAATGCCTGAAATAAACAAATATTTTCCCGAAGTTATCCCTGTCCTTTTCAATCCTGTGGTAAAGGTTTTTGACCTCTTTCTTCTCGAGGAACCTCAGCACTTTCTTTTTTAGCTGTCCGCTGCCTTTGCCAGGAATTATTTCGATCCAGTCAAGCCTTCGGGCCACCGCATCTTCAATAATATCCTGCAGTGCCTTATCGATAAGCTTGCCCTTATTATAAATTTCGTGAAGATCTAAAACCAGTTTCGACATCGGGTCTGGTGAATTGTTTTGACAAAGGTAAAGCAATGTAAATTAGTTTCATTAATTTTGCTGTAAATCTTAATTGTTATGGAACCTGTAAAGGCATTTTTTTCACTTTCAACATGGGCGCTGCGTGTAGCGGTTCTGGTATTGGTTTATATGATCTTTTACGGCCCCCTGAGCACGCTGGATTTCAAAAATGTTGATTTTTTAATAGCTGCTGGTTTTGCACTTTTCAGCATTTTGCTTTTTATAGGCGGCTTTATGAACAAAAGTACCATGACGATTATCACCTCGGGGATCCTCATGCTGGGCTGTGCCTACGAGATAGTAATGCATTACGGATTTCAGAAAAGCAGGTTTGTGGCCGTTTACTTTGTTTTCGGCGCCATAGCCCTGTTCTTTTTTGCAAACGGCAATAAAAAGAAATGACCAAAACACCTGACAGTCGAACTCCGCCGCGGCGGACTAACAGCCTAACTCCCTAACCTCCCAACCTTGAACACTACCGATAACAACAAAGAACGTGCGATCCTTATAGGACTGATTACCCTTAAGCAAAACAAAGAAAAAGCGGCCCTTTATCTCGAAGAACTTTCTTTCTTAGTGAAAACTGCCGGTGGCATACCTGTCAGACATTTTTTACAAAAACTCGATATGCCCGACCCGAGGACTTATGTTGGCTCGGGAAAAATAGCAGAGATCAGCTCATTTATTTCAGAAAACAATATCAACCTTGCCATCTTCGACGATGAGCTTAGCCCTTCGCAAATACGCAACATCGAAGCTGCATTAAAATGCCGGGTGATCGATCGCAACAACCTGATCCTTGATATTTTCGCCTACCGCGCCCGCAGTTCGTATGCCCGCACACAGGTAGAGCTGGCACAATACCAGTATATGCTGCCCCGGCTCACGGGTATGTGGACCCATCTTGAAAAACAACAGGGCGGTATCGGGCTAAAAGGCCCCGGCGAAAAAGAAATCGAAACCGATCGCCGTGTGATAAAAGACCGGATTACACTTTTAAAGGAAAAGCTGAAGAAGATTGACAAACAAAAAATCACCCAGCGCAAAAACCGTAGCGGAATGATACGTGTGGCGCTGGTAGGGTATACCAATGCCGGCAAATCAACCATTATGAACCTGCTCAGCAAATCGGATGTTTTTGCCGAAGACAAGCTGTTTGCTACGCTCGACACCACCGTACGCAAAGTAGTTATCGGGAACCTCCCTTTTTTGTTGTCCGATACGGTTGGGTTTATCCGTAAGTTGCCCCATGCGCTCATCGAATCTTTCAAATCCACTCTTGATGAAGTATTCGAGGCAGACGTGCTTATTCATGTTGTGGATATTTCTCATGCGGAATTTGAAGAGCAAATGGATGTGGTAAGCCAAACCCTTGCCGGGATCAAAGCCAACGACAAGCCGGTAATAACAGTTTTCAATAAGATCGACAATTATACTTTTGTAAAAAAAGATGAAGACGATTTGACTGCGCCTGATAAAAAAAATCTTACCTTAGAGGAATTACAACAGACCTGGATGGGCAAAACTTCCAGTCCTTCGATATTTATCTCCGCCACAAAAAAAACACATCTCGAGGAGTTCAAAACATTGATTTATGACAATGTAAAGACCATGCATGCGAAGTTATACCCGTATAATAATTTTTTGTATTAGCTTCCAGAATATTTTTATTCATTCTTTTAATATAAAATACCCACATTTTTTTCCAGAACCATTTTTCTTAACAACTGCGTGATTCTAAAAAATCAAAAAAAAGATTATTATTGATTGAACAGGATATTTACAAAATCAATTAAATGAACGGAATTTCAACTGATAATACAAGTAAAATAACATTTGCGAAACTTATTGTATTATTATTTTTCCACTTTGAGTTTTGCCGGAATCATCTGTTAACCTGTAAAAACACATACCCTTTGGAAAGTTTCTGCAATTAATTACCGTTTTATTTCCAATAACTTTTGTTTGAAATAATAAGTTTCCGAACAGGTCAAACATTTCAAATAAATAGTGTTTAGCATTTTGGTCATTCGTATTAATAGTGAAATATCCGTAAGCAGGATTAGGTGTTATTGATATAAAATTTTCGCGTGGAACTTCGCTATTGCCCATTGCTAAAATTGAATCGCAAGAGAATGGAATTCCCCATGTTTGATTTCCTTTTTTAAAGTAAATTAATGTTGATTTATTTCTGCAATCGATATACCATGCATCATAATAACTGCTCAGAATGCCTGGATAGAAAATAGGATTAATAATACATCCGTCAACATTCAAATAATTCCAGCAGCTAAAATTATTAAAAAGTGTATTATAATATGAAGGCGTTACTTTACCGATAATTCCGCTGGCATGGACCCTTAAACTATTTGAAGTAAGTCCATCATTTGTATAATATGGTTCATCGGGCAGGTGGTTGAATTCTGTTTCGAATGAATTGTTCAGGAACAGAGCCACGGTGGTGGTGTCATTGCTTTTTGTATACTCAATCTGAATAATGGTGTCAACTAAATGTGAATACTTTTCTGTATAGCATCTTTTAAGTTTATATTTCAGGGTATCGCTGTTTATTGCTGCCAACGTATCAATTACTTTTAAGGTTGCCCATGATTCGTATTCCGGATACCAGTTATAATCAAAGGGATTGTATAATGTATATATATGAAATTCATCACCGACATCAAATGTGTAAACATCTCTTAATCTGGGATTTTGTATTCCTGCTTTGGGCGACGACATGCCTGCAAGCGAATATTTTAAATTATACGACCAGGGATCATTTGGAAAGGAATAAAGATCGGGTACACTTACTAAACCGTAGTGTTTGCTAAGAATAATCTTTTGTCCGTTCACCTCCGGAATTGTGGAACTGAAAACAATTATCTTAATTGAATCCTGTAGCCCAAGTATCAGGGTATCTTTAATGCTAACAACATTTGCCGAAACATTTCCTTCAGAGCAAACCGGCCATAACTGGCCCGGCATAGCCAATGTATTAATCCTGATGCTATCATTATTATAATTAATAAAAATATTCCAGCCATTAGGTTTGATTATAACTTGTTTCCCAATCCATGAGCCCATAGTATCAGAATAACAAGAAAAATCAACTCTTTTTATAACATAATAACTTTTATAAATGGTATCAATAATATTCACCGGTTGCAAGGTATCAATACGATAAGCTGAATAAGGCTGGTAATTATTGCCGGTAGAAAAAATAAATTCACCGATTGGTTTTATCGTTTGCCAATTCTGCGTATGTCCGGAACTTTGTAATAAATAAATCACAAAAAGCAAAAATGTTATTTTCAGATTTCTCATAGTTTAACTTTTCTAATGACAATAATAATTATTATAATAATTAAACCTCATCTTTACATCCCTTTACCAGATACATATCAATCATCCCTTTGTTCTTAGCTTCGACCTTTCCCCGGTAAGCACAATTGAAATCATGTTTTATATATTGGTAAGTTTCGCCAGAAATATTCACAACCCCCACAACACCCGATGATTCCATGCGGGAAGCCGTATTTACCGTATCGCCCCAGATATCGTAAGCGAACTTTTTTGTGCCAACAATTCCGGAAATAACAGGACCGGTGTGCACACCAATCCTCACCTCAAAATAAGGCATATCCAAAGCCATTCTTTTTTGCTTATATTCTTGCATAAAGGCACATATCTCAATGCCGCACTTCACCACATCAACAGGATTGGTAGTATTTGAAACCGGCAGGCCTCCGGCACACATATAGGAATCGCCTATGGTTTTAATTTTTTCAACATGGTGTTTCTCAATAATGGCATCATATGCTTTAAAGCAGTAATCCAGTTCGGCCACAAGCTGTTCAGGGGTCATTTGCTGGGAAAGGCCTGTAAATCCCTTAAAGTCAGTAAAAAGAACACTTACATGTTCATAATAACGCGTTTTTGCAAAGCCATTTATTTTAAGTTCTTCGGCAGTTTCTTCGGGCAGGATATTCATCAGAAGCTTGTCGGATCGGTCTTTTTCGGCAGCAATAATAAGGTTTGCTCTGCGTTTTTGCCGGTTGCTTCTTAAGGCAACAAATACGAGTGCCGCAAATAACATAGTAACCAGAAATGAAGAATTTCGAAAGATTTTTTGCCTCCGCATATCTATGTTTTGAATTTCCTCTCTTTGTTTTAGAATCTTTATTTCTTTCTGATTCAGATAAGATTTGTATCTATCTTCGGATTCTGACATCTGTCTGTAAATATCTGCATTATAAATGGAGTCTTTCTTGGCCACATAGAGTCTATAATATTGAAAGGCATCCGTACAACTGGCCGTGGCCGCATAAATATCAGAGATCAGCAGATAATTCTTGTAAATATATTCCTGATAAGGAATACTTTGGGCAATTTCAAGGCTTCTAATACTGTTATCCAACGCCTTAGCGGGCATATTCATGTTGTAATATGCATTGCCGATTTCGTAAAACAATGTGGCAACCAATGATTGCTGTTTGTTTTGTTTGCAATTGGATAATGCGGATTGAAAATACTTCAGGGCTATGTCATATTTCTTTTTTACCCGGTAATATTTTCCGATATTGGTGGCTGATGATGAAATACCGATATTATCGTTGATTTCCAAAAAAAGTTCTTCAGCCATTTTGTGATATTGAAAAGCCGTTTCATATTTTCCGGTTTCAAAATACACTTTGCCTAAATCGTTCAGTGAATATGCCAGCGCTTTGTTATCGCCGATTTTTTTATTAATTTCATAGGACTTAATAAAATACTCCTGTGCTTTTTTGTACTGTTTCCAGTCAAAATAAATATTTCCGATACCTGAAAAGACACTTGACTTACCCAGGCCATTATCATCAATTGCCTCAGCTATTTCCAAAGCCCTGAATAAATAAAAAAGTGCGTGTTTATAGTCTTTTTGATCAGAGTAAACGTAGCTTATCTCATTCAATACCGTAATCATCCTTGAATAATGCTGTGGATCATTCATTCCCAAATATATTTGAAGTGACCTGGAATAATACTTTAATGCCTTGTTATAATCGTTTTTATAATAATAGAATTGGCCGATAAGCACATAATTCCATGCAAGATTGACTGAGTCACTGATTTTGCTGAAAGTCTCTGTGGCCTTATTAAATGCAGAAATCGAAAAAGAATCTTTGCCTGTCATCATGTGTAAAAAACCAATACTCATATAAGAACGTCCGGTAAGCGTATCGTTTTTGAACACTTTTGAAAGTCGTAATGCTTCATCAGCGTAATAAAATGAAGAGTCCGCAGAAAATGTCAAATACAATGTACAAAGAGAAAGAAATATTCTTGCCCGGCTCTCCCCTTTTGAATCTTCCAGTTTGGATTTAAGTTTTTTTACTTCCTCTTTAGTATTGTTTTGGCCATAAGCAATATATCCTTTATTGAAAAAAATAAAAATCAACAAAAGGATTGCCACGCTCATGCTTTGCCAACCCCAATTAGTATGACGCATCTTCATTTGCTGATTAAAAAACATGTTTACTATTAAGCACCAAAATAAATATCCGGTAAAAATAATTATTTTTTTCTTAGCATTTTTATTTATATCTTTGTTACGAAGGGAGCGTACCGGTATCGATTATCTTTACCTTCGCGGTAAAACAAAGGACAATAATAAGATATTAACCTTTTAATAAAAACAAATATCATGATTACAAAAAAGGTCAAACAAAAATATGACGTGATCGGCAATAAGACTAAAAAGAAACAACCCTTCGACACAGGAAAATCTACTTCCACGATGGGCGTTAAACCCACCACCAATCCCCGGACACTTTAATATTTTTTTGCTGTACTTTTAAATTGTCGGTTCAAATCTGGCTTTTTGCTTCCTTTTGAGGTGCGGAGGTAATAATCCCCTTTCGTTATTATTGATTGAATTATTCTCAATTCATATATCGTTTTTAGTACTTCTGTATAAAATTTTCCCGCATGGTGCCTATTCCATGCACATTAGTGCTTGGCGACAAAATAATCAAAAAAATATAAAATATTAATTATAATTAATTTGCATTGATTTTTATATTTTATTATCTTTGTAACTCATATTTCACATAAGTTGATAATGATTTTATTTTTAGTCTTGTACCTGTTAAAATGACGCCTGAAAAACAATTATAGTATTAACCAAAAACACAAGGTATGATAAAGAAAAATGTCAAACAAAAATTTGTGGTAACTTACCATAATGTTGAAGAATTTGTGGTAACTTTCAATAATGTCGGAGAAGAACAATTAACCAAATTTGATGAAGTTGGCCGCACTTTAGGGGTAAAGCCAACCATAAATCCAAGAACTCCTGAACCGCCAATAATTACAAGGAAGTCACCGGCCAAAAAGTTAACGGCTCCTGCAAAAACTATTAAGCAGCCAGTAAAAAAAACCGGAAAGTAACAATTATTTCCGTTTTGTTTTTCTTTATAAAGGCTTATCGTTTAAATGATAAGATACAGGTATTGTATTTTCAAAATTCAAAAGAAAATCAAATGATTTCACTTTACAAATAACACACACGTGTAATGAAGGAACAAAACAATCATGCAAAAATACTTTTGAATTGCATGCCTCCGGCACAAATACTTATGCCTTCCATTACACTTAATATATTAAAAAGTGTACTCCGGCAAAACGGTGGCAAAGCGGAAATCATTTATTGGAATCTTAAGCTCGAAACATTTTTTAAAGACTGGGCTAAAAACTTCGGCGAAGATAATTTTGAATTCGCCCGCTTACTTCCATTTGTTTATTTCAAAGCAAAGCAATACTATGATCTATCAGCAATGGAGAGGATCAGAAACATCCTTTTAACCCAGGCAGAATTATCAGCTAAAAAAAATAAAAGAAAAATTTCCCCCACCTTCATTTCCAGTTTACCGGATAAAACTATCGTCCGGATAGAAGCATTTATTAAAGATGAACTGGCCGGATATGACTTTACGAATGTCATCCTTTCGGGTTTTACCGCTAAATTTTACCAGTGGTTACCGGCTTTGCTCATTGCCGGAGAAACCAAAAAAAAACATCCGCATATCAAAACCATTATCGGGGGCTTTGACACCCGGCATTCAGCTGCTGAAATGCTGAGGAATTTTGATTGTTTTGATCTTGCCATCTGGGGCGAAGGAGAATACCCTCTGCTTCAAATTACGGATGTAATCAATAATGGGGGTTCTGATTTTTCAGAAATACCCGGCTTAGTTTACAGAGAAAAAAATGAGATAATTGTGTCTAAAAAAAGAGACAGGCAATATCTTGATCTTGACCATTATCCTGATTCTGATTATGACGATTTTTATTCGGTGGCTAAAGAAGACAGAAAAAAAGGCCGGCTTTTTGGTTATCCTGTCGAATCTATCAGAGGCTGCCTCTGGAATAAATGTAAGTTTTGCGTACTGAATAAGGGTTACAAATACCGCGAGCGCGATGCCGACAGCGTGATAAAAGAGATTGAACAAGCAATAAAAAAGTACCAGGTGGGATATTTTCAATTTATGGATAACAGCCTTATAGGAGTTGACAGTGACCGGCTTGACAGCATGTTAAAAGAAATGACCGCTCTTTCACTTGCCTGCCCGGATGATTTTAGCCTCGCTGCGGAAATAATTCCATACGGGCTGGATGCTTCTTTTTATAAAAAACTTGCACTCGCAGGGTTCCGGATGATGCAGATTGGCGGGGAATCTTTCGCCGATTCGCTGATAAAAAAAATGAATAAAATGAATTCCTTTTCCGACAACCTGCTTGCCTACAAATGTTGCCTCAAATACGGGATAACCCCGATCGGCGCTAATATCATAACAGGTATTCCCGGTGAAACCAGCAAAGACATACAAACATGTATTGACAACATTCCGTTCCTGAGATATTTTGTGGGTGACAGGTTAATAAATTTTGCAGAAAGCAAGTTTGCCCTGGATAAACAATCTAAGTTCTACAAAGAATTAGATGAAAAGGAAATAGAAAAATATAATGATCATTTTTTTTATAATTATTTGCCGCAAACAATGACAGGCGGCATGAACCGTTTCGAGTTGTTTTCTTTTTGCAAAAACAAAACTTCAATCCAAAAAAAATTATGGGAAAAGTTTTTTAAAACATTAAACAGTTACCATAAAGCGCAACTCACTTATAAAATTTACGGACACGGCAATGTAGTGCAATTCGAAGAATATTGCAACAACGTAAAAACCGATTCATTACTATTTGATCAGCCTGAACAGTGGCAGATATTGGTACATGCCAACACCCGCTTGTGTACGTTTGAAGAGATGTTGCATGAATTGAAAAACAAATATCAAAACGTTACCATTTCAGGACTCAAAACAATGATGAATGAATTAAAGTCCAAACACTTGCTCTATTTCGATGAAAATTACAATAAAATTGTTTCGGTAATTGATACTGATTGCTTGCTATGAAACGTTATAAATATTTATAAAATTTATCAGGAATTATTTAAAATATTTTAAAAATCCCTAATATTGCATAAAATTCGATGACTGATGAATCTTGACGCAGCGACATCCTATGCCATCAAACAACTTGAGCCGATAGAAAAAACCAGGTACTATTATCATAATATTTACCATGCTCTGGATGTTTTTAAATCCGTCGCTGCATATGGATACTCCGAAAAAATTAATGGCACAGAACTCGTCCTGCTAAAAACAGCAGCAATTTTTCATGACATAGGAATTATCAAATCTTACAATTTTCACGAAGAAGAATCGGTGCGGGTGGTACATGAAGTCTTACCAGATTATGGGTATAAAAGCCAGGAAATAGAAATGATCAGTCTGCTTATAATGGCAACTAAAATGCCCACCCACCCGCAAAACGACCTCGAAAAACTTATTTGCGATGCCGACCTCGATTACCTTGGACGTGACGATTACCTGGAAATCTCCGAACGACTCCGGCTTGAGTGGGAAGTAATCAGACAAATAAAATACTCGGAAGAAGACTGGCTGGACTACCAGCTTAATTACCTTACCACCCACAAGTATTATTCACAGGCTGCACAAAAGCTCCGGAATGCCGGAAAATCATTAAATATCATAAAAATGGAAGAATTATTAAAAAAAGTATAAATTTGCTTTCAAATCATTAACCGAAAAATCATTACTATGGAAAATAAACAATTGATTCTTGTTCCCACCGATTTCTCTGAAGTATGCGATAACGCAATTACATATGGCGCCAAGCTTGCCAAACTTTTAGGATTTAACCTTGCCCTGTTACATATTATTGATAAGAAAACAAAAGCAGAACTGAAAAAAGAAAATCAGGGCATTATGGAAGTCGCGGTAAAACTTGACAAAATCGCAAAAACGGTGGCAAAAAAACATGGTATTGAAGTTAGTGCCATTTCTGAGGAAGGAGATATTTTTACCGATATAGGCAAAACGGCAGCCAGAATCAAAGCCAGCCTGATGATACTGGGCACGCACGGCAAAGTAGGATTGAAACAGAAATTCGGCATGAGTTTCGCAAAAAAAGTCATCGCCACGGTACCTGTTCCTGCCATTGTTGTTCATAATACTACTAACCTTGACAAGGGTTTTAAAGATATCATTTTCCCCGTAAGCACCACAGCAGAAGTTCGCCAGAAAGTAAGATGGGCAATACTGATTGCAAAAACCTTTAAATCCAAAATACATCTTTTTCAACTGAACCAAAGTGGCGAAGAGAACAAAAAGATCATGCAGAACTATATCAAACAGATAACAAAGGAATTTGACAAAGAGGACATAAAATACGACCTCGTTCTGGCTGACAAAAAGATCAGTTACGCCAAACAAGTCCAGGATTACTCTTATGAAGTTAAAGCTGCCCTTATCACGATCATGATCACTACGGATGCCCTGAATTTCAAATACGGGCCTTACGACGAAAAAATGATGTTCAACCCCTATGAGATCCCTGTAATGTGCATTAATCCTGTCAAAACAAAAATTGAATACTGGAAATAATTTCCTGCCCTGTATTTGGGGCTATATACTTTCATTTATTTCTTTTTTCAGGCATGATTTTCAATATCATTTTTTATGATTAAGTTTGTTTATCTTTTCTGATCATGGAAAACAAACTATCCGTCGTTATTATCACATTTAACGAAGAGAAAAACATTAAGCGTTGTATTGATTCGGTAAAGGGTATCGCTGATGATATTGTTGTGGTGGACTCTTTTTCAACTGACTGTACCGAAGAAATTTGCAAAAATGCAGGAGTGCGTTTTTTTCAGCATGAATGGACAGGTTATAGCGAACAAAAAAATTATGCCAATTCACTGGCCGAACACGACTGGATCTTTTCTATTGATGCCGACGAAGCATTGTCTGAAGAGTTGAAAAACAGTATTTCCCGGGTAAAAAAAGATCAAAAACATCCTGAATTTCGCATCTGCAGGATCACAAATTATTGTGGCGCATGGATACGCCACAGCGGATGGTATCCCGATGTAAAAGTCCGCTTTTTCGACCGCAGGTTTCATCACTGGGAAGGCCTTATTCACGAAAGACTGAATTTCGGCAACGAAAAGCTTATTCCGGTTTTGAAAGGCGATTGCTATCATTACAGCTATTACTCCCGTGAAGGCCATATGGCGCAGGCAAAACATTTGTCGGAGCTTGTAGCCTTAGACCTTTTTAATAAAAGAAAGAAAATTTGCCTTCTGAAACAAAAAATTGCACCATCTTTAAAATTTTTTAAAATGTTTTTTATTAACTTTGGCTTTCTGGATGGCAAAGCTGGATTTACCATTGCCCGCATTTCTTCAAAAGCAGTTTGTATAAAATATGAAAAGCTCAGAAAATTATACGAAGCGGAAAAAAATCAATAAACGCAATCCGCGCATATTGATCAGCCGGACGGATAACATCGGCGATGTGATCCTTGCCTTACCCATGGCAGGTACCATCAAAAAGGCCATCCCCGGAGCTTATATCATGTTCCTCGGAAAAACATACACCAGGGATATTATTGAAATGAGCGAATATATTGATGAGTTTGTCAACTGGGACACTATAAAAGATCAGGACCACCAATCACAGATACAAAGTTTTAAAAATTTACATGCCGATTATATTATCCATGCTTTGCCCGTCAGACAAATTGCGCATCTGGCCGAAAAAGCAGGTATCCGCAAACGTATCGGGGCCAGCGGCCGTATCTATCATTGGAAATATTGCAACAAAGTAATATTTTTCACCCGCAGGAGATCAAACCTGCACGAGGCCCAGCTAAACCTCAAACTTCTCAGGGCCTTAGGTGTCAAAAGAACTTTTGCATTGCATGACATTATAAAAAATTACGGGATCACTCCTCCCAACATCCTGCCTGACGAGTACCGCGAACAGATCGACAATACAAAATTTAATCTTATTTTACATCCAAAATCGAAAGGAAGTGCGCGCGAATGGCAGATAAATAACTATGCAGAACTGATCGGCCTGCTGCCAAAAGATAAATTCAAGATATTTGTTACAGGAACTGAACAAGACAATGATATCATTCAATCAGGTATCATAAACAAACATCCGGAAGTTGTCAACCTTGCCGGGAAATTATCACTGATTGAACTCATCAGTTTTATTGCCAACACTGAAGGGCTTGTGGCATGCAGTACAGGTCCCCTTCACATTGCAGCAGCGCTTGGAAAATTCACCGTCGGCATTTTCCCCCCGATAAGGCCCATGCACCCCGGACGCTGGGCGCCACTGGGAATGAACGCCTCGGTCCTCGTTCTGAATAAAAAATGCAATAAATGCAGACACACCAAGCAATGCGAGTGTATTCAAAGCATTACTCCCGAAATGGTGAAAAATAAATTGATGGAAATTTTTAAGTCCGACCCGGCTGTTGTTGATATTATCTGAAAACTTTTACTTTAAGTACTATTTTCATCATTTAAAAATAGTTAATATTGCCTTGAATTTAATGATATTAGTATCTCATGCTTAAGAAAACCTCATTCATCCTGTTACTCCTGTTATGTTTTACAGGCAATATCATCGCCGAAGAAATAATTCTCAAAGGAAATTATTACGGGTTCAACCTTCATGTATTAAATCCGGGTAAAGACGGCAGTTTTTGTGTGACCGAAGTTTTGGTCAACAACCAAAAAACTCAGGATGAAATCAACTCCAACGCCTTCGAAATTGATTTTTCATTATTAAATTTAAAGATAGGCGATCCTGTTACTGTTGTGATTAAGTATAAAAACGGATGCAAGCCCGAAGTTGTTAATCCGAAAGCATTGCAGCCATCTGAAAATGTTGCATTTTTATCACCCAAAGCGGACAAATCAGGTAAGATCGTATGGGGCATCAAGGGCGACCTGATGGAAGAACCGTTAATTATTGAACAATTCCGTTGGAACAAATGGATTAAGGTCGGTGAACTTGCTGCAACGGATACCGTAAAGAAAAACTCCTATTCTTTTGAATTTATACCGCATACCGGCATCAATCAATTTCGTATTTTTTTCAACGATGCAAACGGAAACCAGGTTTATTCCAAACTCATCAAATACACTTCACGTAATCCGGAAATAACTTTAGTTTCCTCTAAAGTTACAGATAAATTAGTGTTTTCCGCTGATACGCAATACGAAATCTTTGACCTGAAAGGCAACTTTATTTCGGAGGGTTTTGCCAAGGAAGTAGAAGTTATAGATCTGGAAAAAGGTAAATACTGGCTGAACTTTGATAATAAGTCGGTGAATTTTACGAAAAAATAATTCCCAGCAAAATAAACTGAAGATCACTTTTTTTCACAGGCCGGATCAGGTTTTTTTATTCTTCGCACACCTCATCATGTCGGCAATATCGCTGTTCATAGCCATGCTTGAAAACCCGCCGTCGTTGAATATATTCTGCATGGTCACATAGCGGGTGTAATCCGAAAACAACATCACGCAGATATCCGCACACGAATCAGCATCGGCATTTCCGAGAGGAGCAATACTTTCTGAAAAATCTATCACCGCTTCCATAAAATCCAGTCCGCTGGTAGCCTTTGACAATATGGGCGACTGAGAAACGGTATTGATACGTATTTTTTTCTTTTTACCAAGCACATAGCCCAAACTTCGGGCAATAGACTCGAGCATTGCCTTAGCCTCGGCCATGTCGTTATAACCATGGCTGGTACGATGAGCCGCAAGAAAAGACAAGGCAACCACCGAAGCCCCCTCATTCAGAGCATCCAGGTTTTCCGCTGTCTGTATCATTTTATGCAAGGACAATGCAGAAACATCAATGGTTTTCAAAAAAAGATCGTAATCCACCCTGTCATAAGGGTTGTTTTTTCTGACATTATATGACATAGCTACAGAATGAAGCACAAAGTCAATTTTACCTCCAAGAATTTCCGGTGCCCTGGTAAAAAGATTTTTCAGATCATCCACATTACCTGCATCGGCAGCAATAACCTCGGCCCCGCACTTCCCGGCCAGCTCAGAAAGATTGCCCATTCGCATGGCCGCCGGCATATTGGTAAGTACAAAACGGGCACCTTCGTTATAAGCGTGCTCGGCCGTTTTCCACGCTATTGAATTATTATTTACCGCGCCAAAAATAACGCCGCGTTTCCCTTTTAAGATATTGTTTTTCATAGGAAGAAAATCAAAATTATGCAGCAAAATTACAAAGAAACAGGCAATGACGAACGCTAAAATTACCAAACTATTGCCCTTGTTCCTCCTCAACAAAAATCAGTATCTTTGCACATTATTTCAACCTGTATCTCAAATGAACTCAAAAAAACTTTTGCTTATTATTATGGATGGCTGGGGCGAAGGAGAGCACAATCATGCAAACGCGATATATTCTGCAAAAACTCCGTTTATCAAAAGCTTATATAACAATCCCGATGTGGCTTATTGTCAGCTTAACGCTTCTGGTTTGGCTGTTGGCCTGCCCGAAGGACAGATGGGTAATTCAGAGGTCGGCCATCTGAATTTCGGGGCCGGTAGAATAGTTTATCAGGATCTGGTCCGGATTTCAAAAGCCGTGGAAGATGGCAGTATCGGGCAAAACAAGGTTCTTTGCGACGCTTACAAATATGCAAAAGAAAATAACAAAGCAGTCCATTTTATCGGTTTGATTTCAGATGGTGGAGTTCACTCTTTACAGACACATCTGTATAAATTATGTGATATTGCCAGGGACCATGGCCTTGAAAAAGTTTTTATCCATGCCATTACCGATGGCCGCGATACCGACCCTCACAGCGGACTGGGCTATTTAAAAGAACTTCAGGACCACCTGGCCGCATCTGCAGGTAAAATAGCCACGCTCATTGGCCGTTATTATACGATGGACCGCGACAAACGCTGGGAACGTATCAAAACCGGCTACGACATGATGGTTCATGGAACAGGCAAAAAATCGAAAGACGTATTGCAGGCCACTCAGGAATCTTACGATGAAGGCGTTACAGATGAATTCATCAAGCCGGTCGTTTTTACCGATGATAATGGAAAGCCACTCACAACAATTCAGCAGGACGATGTCGTGATTTGCTTCAATTTTCGTACAGACAGGCTCAGAGAAATTACCACCGTTCTCACACAGAAAGATATGCCCGAAGCCGGGATGCAAAACATACCGCTGCATTATCTCACCATGACCAGGTATGATGAAAGTTTTAAAAAAATAAATATTATTTTCGAACCGGCAGACCTGAAGCAATCTCTTGCTGAAGTACTGAGCAAGCTTGAAAAAAAACAATTGCGCATTGCCGAAACTGAAAAATATCCCCACGTTACATTTTTCTTTTCGGGTGGACAAGAAACCCCTTTTGACGGGGAAGACCGCATGATGGTGCCATCCCCTAAGGTTGCAACCTATGACCTTCAACCAGAGATGAGCGCTCCGGAAGTTACTGTAAAAGTGGTAGAAGCAATAAATAAAAATTATTACGATTTTATTTGTTTAAACTATGCCAATGCAGATATGGTGGGACATACAGGTGTTTATCCGGCCATCATCAAAGCCCTGGAGACGGTCGATACCTGCGTTGAAAAAGTAATCAAAACGGCATTAGAAAACGACTATTCCGTCATCCTTACAGCCGATCACGGCAACTCGGACATGGCAGAAAACCCCGATGGATCGCCCAATACAGCCCATACGTGCAACCCTGTTCCCTGTTTTTTATTCGACCGTGATTATAAAACATTACACAACGGTAAACTGGCAGATATTGCGCCTACTATTCTAAAGATCATGAACCTGCCCCAACCGGAAGAAATGACAGGAAACATTTTAGTCTAAAACACTTTTAATTAAGCATCTCGTTAAAGTTGAGTTAATTATTTTTCAGATTTCTCTGAAAATAGATATTTTTTGTATCTTTACATAAATATTTTAAACACACTTTTATCCCCCTTTTTATGAAAAACAACCTTACTTTTTGCAAGCTATGTCTGATTGCATTATTTGTATTATTGGGACAAGCATCATTTTCTTTAAATCCTGATAAACCGGCAACATCTTTACAGATCAAAGAAAACACCTACGGGAGGCTTGTCCTCATCAATTCTTTATCTATACAGGATATTCAGACGTTAAAAATAAATACAAAAAAAGGCATGTTCTCCGAATTTATCATTCCGGAATATGGCGCTTCCAACGCTATTGGAGACCCCAAACTTCCTGTCATGAAAAAAATGATCGAGATACCTGTGGGCGCCACAATTAAAATTAATACCCCGAATTCTACCTATACGGATATCAAATTAAGCGAGATGGGAGCCTTGTTTCCTGTAATGCCTGCTCAGCCTTCGGTATCAAAAAGTGACAATCCGGAAAATATGGAGTTTAAATACAACGAGACTGTCTATAATTCAAGCCAGTTCGTTCAGCACGAATTAGTGACGTTAACTCCTTTGGGCACGATGCGTGGCACAAACATTGGCCGTCTCGAAATTGCACCTGTTTATTACAACCCTGCTAAAAAAACATTGAGAATTTATACAAACCTCGAAGTTGAAATAATTTTTGAAAATGCCGATGCCTCCGCTACTATTGAGCAAAAAGAAAAATATTATTCGCCTTATTTTGTGCCTTCCCTTGAAAAAATATTCAATTACAAGCCACTGGCAAACAAATCAAATTTTACCAAATACCCTGTAAAGTATGTTATTGTCGCTGATACGATGTTTTACAATTTATTGCAACCCTTCGTAGAATGGAAAACAAAAAAAGGATTTACTGTTATCCAGGCTTATACCAACAACGCCTCGGTCGGCAACACGACAACATCCATAAAATCATATTTACAAAACCTTTACAATGCTGGCACATTAGTAGACCCGGCGCCATCATTCGTTTTATTGGTCGGAGATATTGCACAGGTACCTTCTTTTAGCGGGACGGAAGGTTCTCACGTATCCGACCTGTATTATTGCGAATATACCGGCGACTTTCTGCCTGAAGTTTATTATGGAAGATTTTCAGCCACAAACACCACCGAACTAAGGCCGCAAATTGATAAGACCCTTGAATACGAAAAGTTTTTGATGCCTCAGTCTACCTTTCTCGACAGTTGCGTGATGATTGCAGGACAAGATGCGACTTTTGGCCCCACACACGGCGACGGTCAAATTAATTATGGTACCGATACTTATTTCAACGCGGCTCATGGCTTATATTCAAACACTTATCCATATGCCATATCCGGCAGTAGTGCGTCTCAGATAATCCAGGATGTCAGCAGAGGGGTTTGTATGGCAAATTATACCGCACATGGGGGATCCGACGGATGGTCAAATCCTTCATTCAACACTGCAGATATCAGCACACTCACCAACAATCATAAATATCCTTTGATGATAGGAAATTGCTGCCTCACGCTCACTTTTGATAACCCCGAATGTTTTGGTGAAGCCCTGCTCAGGGCAGAAAATAAAGGCGCTTTGGGTTATATTGGCGGCTCCAACAGCACCTATTGGGACGAGGATTATTATTGGGGTGTTGGATACAGATCTTTCGGATCGGGGAACCCTCCATTGCATCCAACATATACCGCAGCTAATCCCGGGGCCTATGACGGCACGTTCCACGATCACGGTGAAGCGTTTGGCAGCTGGTATGTTACGCAGGGCCAAATGGTTTCTGCCGGTAATTTAGCCGTCACACAATCAGGTAATTCAAGCTATTCTTATTATTGGGAAATTTACCACCTCATGGGTGATCCATCGCTGATGATATATTATTCCGATCCCCCAGCAATGACGGTATCATATAATGCTTTAATGCCGCTTGGTGCCACATCTTTTGATATTACTACGAACGCCCCTTATGCTTACGCAGCCATATCAAAAGGCGGTGTATTATATGGTGCTGCACTTGCCGATTCCACCGGAAATATTACAGTTAACCTGGATCCTATCACAGTGCCGGGTGTCGCTGATATTGTAGTTACCCGCCAGAACAGACAACCATATATAGGTACAGTCGTTGTTGCTTCACCAACAGGCCCCTATGTTTTGTACACGAAAAATCATGTTAATACCAGCGGAAACGGCGACACACTGGTCGATAATAATGAAAATGTCGTTTTAGATGTGACTTTGAAAAATTACGGGGCCGCCAATGCAAATGCGGTTAATGCTACTTTAGGCACTACCGACCCTTATGTAACTATCACTGACAATTCACAGACATGGGGAACCATTAATTCAAACAGTACCTCCACGCAGACAAATGCTTATACGTTTACAACTGCCGGCTATGTTCCTGATCTGCATGTAGCCGCTTTTACCTTATCCATTCAGGATAACAACAGTAACACATGGAATTCGGTATACAATCTCACTATCCTTGCGCCGAATCTTCTTATCGGGGATTTTTCCATCAATGATTCTCTCGGAAATAACGACCACATGTTTGACCCCTCGGAAAATTGTAAAATAGAAATCTTTTCGTCAAACACAGGCCACAGCAATGCGACTGCCACAACAGGAACCCTGACAACAACCAACCCCGATATTACCATTACAAATAGTGTATTCAATTTCAATTCGCTCGACAAAGGAACGACAACCAAGGCTGTTTTTAACATTACCGTTTCTCCGACGCTGCCCGATTCGGCAGTTGTTGACTTTGTCTACACATTGCAATCAGGAGCCTACATAAAAACTGCTTATTACAGCATAAATGTCGGCCAGGCTATGGAAGACTTTGAAACAGGCGATTTTACAAAATTCGAATGGCAGTTTGGCGGTGATATTCCATGGACTATTACGAATGTTTCACCTTATGAAGGTCTTTATATGGCAAGATCCGGAGCCATTGGCGACAACCAGACTACGGAAATGTTTGTAAATATGGAGGTATTAGCTGCAGATACGATATCTTTCTGGAAAAAAGTTTCCTGCGAGCACAGTACCTGGGAAAACAATTGGTATGACTACCTGGATTTTCTAATTGATGGTACCTCTAAAGATAAATGGGATGGGATAGATGCCTCGTTTACAAAAGCCGCCTACCCTGTAACAGCAGGATTCCACACATTTAAATGGATTTATAACAAGGATGTTTCTGTAGCCGATGGTGAAGATTGTGCATGGTTAGACTATATTATTTTTCCTCCTGTAATGAGAAGCAGTTCTGTGAATGAAAATAATATGGACAATTCAGCATTTACTTGTTACCCCAACCCATCCAACGGCTTCACCAACATCAATTTCAACATCACCAAATCATCGGATGTCAGTCTGAAATTGTATGATATGAACGGACGCCTGATCGATGTAATACTTAACAACAACTTCAAACAGGAAGGGAACTATACTATTTTGATTAATACAAGCAAGTATCGGGCGGGCATTTACAATTTTGAATTACTTTCCAACGAACAGAAAGCAAACAAAAAAATAATAATAATTAAATAGATAGTACATGAAAAAATTAAGTGTTCTGATTATTTTAATTAGCCTGAGCGTATCTTTATTCGCTCAGAATTGGGTAAATATCAATTCCTCTAACCCATTACCTGCTAAAGTTGTTCTGTCATCTGCTGCTATTTCAAACTCCTCATTCAATGTGGATGTAAAAGGCTACTTCACGCAAAATGTAGCAACGCCGCAAGGCCAGAAGACCATCATCAGCCTCGAAAATTCCACACGGATACTCGAAGCAGGTGCGCCGGATTTGCCCAAAGTTGCTACATCGCTAATTGTTCCCGACAACCAGCACATGGAGGTTGTTGTTACTTACTCCAATTTTGTTGAGTATCAAAATGTTGATATAGCTCCGTCAAAAGGGAACTTTACACGCGATATCGATCCATCAACAGTTCCATATACTTATGGCCCTTCCTACACACAGAATCAATTTTATCCAGGTACACTTGCCGAGTTGAAAGAGCCATATATCCTGCGGGATTTCAGGGGACAAACAGTAATTACGTACCCATTTCAATACAATCCTGTAACAAAAGTTTTACGTGTATACAATAACATTTCCGTCAACGTGCATGAAGCCCAGGGCGTTGTTGTAAATCCTTTACTCAGAACGCAGCCCTTATCAAAAGTTGAAAGAGAATTCAGCTATATTTATGACCATCAGTTTCTGAATTATCATAGTAATTATAAATATACGCCTCTTGATGAACACGGAAATATGCTGGTCATCTGTAACGATGCGTTTATGAATGCCATGCAGCCTTTTGTTGACTGGAAAAACGACGAAGGAATTCCGACGGTAATGGTTAGTAAAACGACCGCCGGAGCTACTGCCGCAGCAATAAAGACTTATGTCACCAATTATTACAATGCCAACGGTCTCACATTTTTATTGCTGGTAGGCGATGCCACTCAGATACCTACTTTCACCGTTTCGGGTGGCGGTTCGGATCCTTCATACGCTTATATTGTTGGTAATGACCACTACCAGGAATTTTTCGTAGGCCGTTTTTCTGCCGAAACATCAGAGCATGTTACAACGCAGGTTAACAGGACCATCCTTTACGAGAAAACGCCTTCCACTGTTGCCGGAAAATTTAACCATGCCGTGAATATCGGTTCTGATCAGGGCCCCGGTGATGACAACGAATACGATTACGCCCATCAGCGTAATCTCGGAACTCAAATGATGGGATTCACCTATACCAGCCGTGCCGAATTATTTGACGGCAGCCAGGGTGGTCTTGACGCCAGCGGCAATGCCACAGCCGCTCAGCTTACAACAGAGATAAATAACGGATCTGGAATTGTTACTTATACAGGACATGGTTCCAACACAGCATTTTCAACCACCGGATTTTCAAATACCCAGGTCAATGCACTGACAAATACCACTATGTGGCCCTTCATCTGGTCTGTTGCCTGTGTGAATGGAAATTTTACAGCAACAACTTGTTTTGCAGAAGCATGGTTGAGAGCAACCAGCGGGGGAAATCCGACAGGTGCTGTGGCAACATTAATGTCAACCATCAATCAAAGCTGGAATCCCCCGATGGAAGGACAGGACGAAATGGTTAACATCCTCACAGAAAATGCAGCATCAAACATTAAACGAACTTTCGGGGGACTTTCGGTAAATGGTATTTTTAAAATGAATGATACTTATCAGGACTATAACATGACGGACACCTGGACAATTTTCGGAGATCCTTCACTGATGGTACGCACCGATGACCCGGCAACCTTGACAGTTTCTCATGCACCTTCCGTAATGATCGGAGAAACCAGCCTGGCCGTCAACTGCAATGTCAACGGCGCTTTTGTTTGTTTAACGATAAATCATCAGATAATTGGCACAGGAACAGTTTCTGGCGGTGTTGCCAATATTACTTTTCCTTCTTTAACAACAAGTGACAGTATACTTGTTACAGCTACTGCCTTTAATTATATCCCATATCAGGGAAGTGTCGCTGTGATTGAAACCCTGTCAAACTATAATGCACAGGCATTCAGGATAATAACCCCGGAAGAAAGCTATAACTGCCCGGGCTTGATACTTCAGCCGCAACTTGTCATCAGGAATATGGGCGCTAATAACCTCACCTCGCTAAATGCCACTTTTGTTTATGACGGAACTCCTAACAGCATTACATGGAACGGCAACCTGCCAAGTTTTGCCTCCGACACCATCTCCTTTCCTGATATCACTTTAGCGCAGGGTGCACATACAGCTATAGCTTACATCTCACAACCCAATGGAAATACCGACGCCAACACAGCCAACGATACCATCACAAGAAACATCATGGTCAACAACCTGCCGGTTTCAGGTTCTTTTACAGCCGATAAAAACAGTTCCTGTACTACCCCGGCAACTATTCAATTTACCAATAACAGCACTAACGCCATTTCCTACCTGTGGGATTTTGGCGATGGCGCCACCAGTACAGACCCCAACCCTTTGCACCAATACACCAACCCCGGCGTTTACGATGTAGTACTCACGGCCTTTGCCGGCATGTGCGGCAATGATGTAAAAACCGAACCGGGCTTTATTGTCATCGGGGCTGCACCACCCATGGTACACGATACCTTTGCCTGCCAGCCCAGCACTTTTGTGCTCACCGCTTATGGCCCGGGAATAATAAACTGGTATGATACTCCAACCGGCGGAACACCATTCTTCACGGGAAATGCTTATACAACGCCGATGATCAGCGATTCTGTCAAATATTTTGTGGAACAGGTCATTACCCCTCCATTGGAATATGGTGGAAAATTCGACACGATAGGCGGATCTTTGCTTCACACCAATAATAGTTATTGGTTGGTATTTAATTGTACGACCCCGGTGGTGTTAAAATCGGTCAAGGTCTATGCCGGTGCGGCTGGTGATCGTATTATTCAGTTAAGAAACAGCGCCGGAACCATACTGCAGGCCGATACCATTAATATTCCTGCAGGCGAAAGCAGAATTAACCTTAATTTCAACATTCCTATAGAATCCAATTTGTCGCTTCGTTGCGGAACTACTAATCCCAACATGGTAAGGAATTCCGGAGGCATTACGTTCCCCTACGACATCGGCGGAAAAATATCTATTACCGGCACCAATGCAACATCATCCATTCGTTATTATTATTTCTACGATTGGGAAATTCAGGAGCCGTCATGCACCAGTTACAGGGATACTCTTATTGCCAGAATAATTAGCTGCACCGGCATAGAAGATCAGAAAAACTCAATGTTTCTTAATGTATATCCCAACCCCGCTGAAAATGAATTTTTCGTTGAATATAACAGCCCTGAGCAAGAAGAATATTTGATTACCATCTTTGATGTTATTGGCAAAACAGTTTATTCACAGCGACTAACTACCAGTAAGGGAATGAACAAAACAAAGATTGACTGCAGCACTTTTGAAAACGGGTTATATTTCCTGAAGTTGACCGGCGGAGCTGTTGATCATACCAAAAAAATAATTGTTCACTGATAAAAAAACAACTGGTTTAAAATGACATCAAAAAAAAAGCCGGTAGAAATTGCCGGCATTTTTTATATCTGAAAAATCAATTATAATTTGACACCAAAAGTAAACAATACACTATGAGAATAATAATCATTCAACACAGGAGAAGGAACCACGCCGTATAAGTAATATTTATCTTTCGACATCGAATAGCTGTAAGCGATATCGAAGAAATATTTACTGATTCTTAAACCAAGTCCGCCGTTGAATGATTGTTTTGTCCCATCATTGATCTGTTTTGAAGCATATGGATTTGAACTAAACGTATAACCGCCTCTGAAGCTCAGCATATCGTATTTTATTTCAAATCCCGCCCTGACATTAGATTGATAAGTGTAAAGGTTGTCTATTGCTTTGTTTTCATCGTTAAAACTGAAAGTTGAGGAACGTAAACGGGCATTTCTGTAATCAACAAATTCATATTCTCCTGAAATAAGGGCATTTTTCTTAATTATAAATGCCACGCCGGCATTAGCCCTGAACGGGGTGTTGAGCCGGTAATCAAACGATCCTTTCGGCGATTCTGACGCATAATCCGTCCCATCGTCAAAATACGTAGAAATATCCGAACTCCATTTATCCTTCATGGTATAGAACGTAGGTGTATGTATTGAAGCGCCTATTCTTACCCAATCGGTAATTTTATAAATAACACCGAACTTAAAATTAAACCCGCTTCCCTGAGTTTCCAGAAAAGTGTTGTACTCCATTTTCTTGAAACCGGCGACAGAATCTCCTTCATCAGTTTCTTCATACATGGTATTCAGAGTATATCTGACAAACGGGAATCCAATAGTGCCGCCGATAAAAAGTTTGTCGTTCATATTTCCGCCCACGGTCAGCACCAATTCATTATTCGATCCGGAAGACATGATGCTTTTGCTCTGCAATACATTTCCATTCCAGATAGGGCTGACATAATTGGTCAATCCGCCCAAAGTATCTATCAGGTAGGTATTAAAGGCGAGTTTGGTATCAAATTCATCCAGATTCTCTGGTTGAACGCCCTGTGCCTTTGCCAGAAAATCATCAGCGATGGAATTTGTAGTATTATAACCTTCAAAATAGCTGTTGCTGTTGTAATTGTTCAGCCTGTTAAATCCAAACCCGATCTGAATGCCTTTGCATACGGATTCTTTTTTCGGAGTAATAACAAACACGACACCTGCATTGTTCAGGTTTAAATTATATTTTATTTCATCCATAAAATTGTTCAGGTATTTTGATTTCACAACTGCAAAATAGCTGGAGGGTGTTATGGTAAATTCTTTGCTTTTATAAATCCCTATTCCTGCAGGGTTCATACTCAACGAGGAGAAATCGCCGCCCAGCGTCCCAAAGGCCCCGCCCATAGCTACCGACCGGGCAGTGCCGCCATAGTATATCTGCGAATATCTCAGCGCATCTGCTTCATTTTGTGAAGCAAGTTTCCCGGTGATTACAATCACCAGGAAACAAGTAGTTAAAAGAATCTTTTTCATTTTTTAAATAGTTTTCAATTACCTTTTACCGGAACCCGAACGGCTTGTACCTGAATTACCGCTTGATCTTGAAGGAGTACTTGAACTTCCGCTTGATCTTGAGGGTGCGCTGTAACTTCCGCTACTTCCCGAATTTGACGGAGAAGAATAAGTTGATCTGCTACCGGAGTTGGAAGGTGCGGAATAAGTTGATTTACTTCCGGAATTAGGTGATGAATAGTTTTGCTTGCTTTCGTTAGAGGAAGGAGCAGAATAGTTGTTATTGCTGTTTGATGGTTTCGTAAAAGTATTTCCCGAATTTGAAGAGTTGTTATAGTTTGATGTATTATTCTGCGGTGCCCTATTATAGTTGTTGTTGGAATTATTAGAGTTATTGTTTTGTTTCGGTGTGTTGGGTGCCGTATAGGTTTTTGGCGCCGTATACTGTTGCTGAGGATTGGTCTTATTATTATAATTCGGGTTGCTGTAAGGCTTTACATTATAATTCTGTTTTGAATTATTATCCTGCACCGGCTTCTGATAATTATTTTCAGGAACATTGGTTTTCCCTGTATTTACATTTGGTTTAACAACATTGTTGTTTTCGGGTTTCGAATAGTTGTTGATGTTCGTGTTGGGTTTAACAACATTGCTGTTTTCGGGTTTCGTGTAGTTGTTGATATTCGTGTTGGGTTTAACAACATTGCTGTTTTCGGGTTTCGTGTAGTTGTTGATAT
>DAOQAF010000054.1:0-23180 GCA_035353775.1 Bacteroidales bacterium
AAAAAATCAGGCCACAGGATATCAAGCCCGGCAGGATTAAAACCTGTAATAAAGAATGAGGCCGGCACCCGATGTTTTTCTAAAAGAGGCAAGGCATATTTGAAATTATTTGCATACCCATCGTCGAAAGTAATGGCAATATTTATTTTATCATTGACGAATTTTCTTTCAAAATAATCTTCCACGCTTAACACATTCATGTATTTTTTAAAATATACGAGCTGCCGCTCAAAATCACCGCTACCGACAAACCGTTGATTGAATCTTTTATTGCCTGTTTTATCCACGCCATGATACATAAGAATTCCTTTTCCATTTCCCCGGGGCCGATACAATCCCGCGTTAAACCGGATATCTGTATACATCCTGTCGAGCTTGTTCCGGATGCGGCTGTAATAATTTTTACTCATTCAAGCAACCTTTCTATTAACTATTCTTATTTAATATGCAAAATATCTATAAAATGCTTGCGAAACCATAGTTTATACCATCATTATGCTGAACAAAATTACAATAATTCGTTCAAAGAAGAGGTGATTTGGTAATTTTATGCAAGTGATAGGATGACTGCGCACCGGCTCGCCTTTGAAGGCAGTCATCATACCCCCCGGCGAAGGTTCTACCTTCGTCGAAACAATACTGACAGGCTCTTAGTCATCTGATGACTAAGAACTACAAGCCATTTCAACAATTTAACTTGGAGAGTCATCTGATGACTGCTATAAAAAATCATTCAATCACAAACTCATCTTTGTTTGGATTAGGCCAGACCACTAAGCCGAACAAGGGATGGTCATTTTATCACAAAAATATTGTTTTGTAAAATTAATTAAATCTTGCAAATAAGAAAGCCACGGTTCCGGCTGGTTTTGATTTGCAAATTTTGTATCTTTGTTTTATAATTTTATCATCATGGCAAAAATAGCAGGCATACAAATAGAAAAAGACGGCAAAGGCCGCCCGGTTTATGCGCGTATCAATTTAAAAAAGCATAAAGACGCAATTATTTATTTACAAGAAAAAGGCGTCATAGAAACTGAACCGGAAATAAATGAGGCGGATTATATTTCAAGTGAAGAATTTTGGAAAAATGTATTAGATCACGTGGAGAAAAAGAACAAAGAATATTTTTCAAAATGAAAATAGTATATAATAAAGAGGTTACAGTATTTTTCAATGATTTAATAGATATTCTTTTTGAGCAGGAATATTTTTCATATTACGACAGTTCAAAAAAATACGTATTGAAATTAAAATCTGAGATACAAAAAACAATTCATATAAAACAAAGGCATAACACACCGCAGAGTTTAATAAAACACGGTAAACATTATAAAAAATTCTCAATAAGTAAACGTACAACATGGGTTGTATTTTACACCTTGAAAAACGGCACATATTATATAAATTACATTACAAATAATCATACTCCTGATGCCGAACATATTTTAGGGATAAGATAATTTTCTTATCATTTCTTACAAGTTAATTTTGTTTTGATATTAATATTGCCGCATGAAAACAGGCGGCAAATTTAAATTATGTGATGGAGGCTGATCCCACTGGTTTCGCCAGTCTATAAAAGAAAAAACCCAAAACAGCACAAAACTGTTTTGGGTTTTAGTGTTGTCCTGTCAGGGGTCGAACCTGAACTCTTCTGATCCAGAGTCAGACGTGTTGCCAATTACACTACAGGACATTGAACGAGGGTGCAAAATTATGAAAGTTTTATAAATAAAAAACTTTTTTTTGAATTTTATTATTTCGCAGGCTGCCAGGAACCTTTGAGACCAACAGTCCTGTTAAAAATAATCCTGTTCTCTGTCGAATCGGCATCCACGCAAAAATAACCTACCCTTTCAAATTGTACCTTGTCGCCTTTTTTAAGGTTTTTCACCGAGGGTTCTGCAAAACACGGCTTCACTCTCAACGAATCCGGGTTGAGGTTCGATTTAAAATCTTCGCCTTCGGCCACCTCCTCGGGATTCTCTTTCAGAAAGAGCTTATCGTACAGGCGGGCTTCCGCTTCAACGGCATGTGCCGCCGACACCCAGTGTATGGTAGCTTTCACTTTGCGGTTGCTGTCGGGCATGCCGCTACGGGTATTGGCATCGTAAGTGCAATGGATTTCTTTGATACGACCGGCTTCATCTTTTATCACCTTTTCGCAACGTATGATATAGGCATATTTCAGGCGGACCTCGTTGCCCGGGTAAAGGCGAAAATATTTATGCGCCGGCACCTCCATAAAATCTTCCTGTTCGATGAACAGTTCACGCGTGAAGGGCACCTTGCGCATGCCGGCCTCCGGGTTTTCGGGATTGTTCACGGCATCCATTTCTTCGGTTTTATCTTCCGGATAGTTGGTAAGCACCAGTTTTACCGGATTCACCACAGCCATCACCCGCCGGGCTTTTTTGTTCAGGTCTTCGCGCAGGCAATATTCGAGCAGCGAAACATCGATCACATTATCGCGTTTTGCTACGCCGATGACCTCCGCAAAGTTCTGCAGCGCTTCCGGGGTATACCCGCGGCGGCGTAACCCGCAAATGGTAGGCATGCGGGGATCGTCCCAGCCGCTCACCAGTTTTTCCTGAACCAATTGGAGCAGTTTGCGTTTGCTCATTACGGTATAGTTGACATTCAGGCGGGCAAACTCTATCTGTTGCGGGGCATATATCTCAAGTTCCCTGATGAACCACTCGTACAACGGACGGTGTACCTCAAACTCCAGCGTACAGATGGAATGTGTGATACGCTCAATAGAATCGCACTGCCCGTGGGCAAAGTCATACATCGGGTAAATGCACCAGTCGTTTCCGGTACGGTGGTGTTCGGCATGAAGGATGCGGTAGAGAATAGGATCGCGCATAAGCATATTAGTGGAAGCCATATCGATCTTAGCTCTCAGCACTTTTGCACCATCGGCAAATTCACCGTTGCGCATCCGCCGAAACAGGCCGGTATTTTCTTCAATGGAGCGGTTGCGGAAAGGGCTTTCAACACCCGGTTTGGTGATGGTGCCGCGGTTCGCCCCTATTTCCTCCTGCGTCATATCGCAGACATAAGCTTTGCCCTTGGCGATAAGTTTCATGGCATATCCGTACAGGGTTTCAAAATAATCAGAAGCATAATATTCGCCGTCCCAGTTGAACCCCAGCCATTTTACATCTTCTTTGATGGAATCCACATATTCTACATCTTCTTTTGTCGGGTTGGTATCATCAAAACGCAGGTTGCATTTTCCTCCGTACTTTTTGGCAAGGCCGAAATTTAAACAGATGGATTTGGCATGGCCGATATGCAGGTACCCGTTTGGCTCCGGCGGGAACCGCGTGTGTACACGGCTTTCATTTTTTCCTTTTGAAATATCTTCTTCGATGATCTGTTCAATAAAATTCAACGATTTCGCCTCTCCTGAGATGGATTCGTTTTTTGCAGAGTTGTTGTCTTCCATAATTTGTTTTTGCTTAAGGGGTACAAAAATAATCATTTGCCTTGTTTTTTGCCTAAATTTGCTGCTTCAATTTTAAAATTATGGGACGGATCATTCTTGAAGACATGGAGTTTTATGCTTACCACGGCTGTTTTGCCGAAGAGCAGATCATTGGCGGGAAATTTCTGGTCACCGTCAGGATTGATGCCGACACTTCGGAGGCAGAAAGGTCGGACAATCTAACAAAAACCATTAATTACCAGGAGGTATATGCACTGACAAAAAAAGAAATGGAAATAAAATCCAAGCTACTGGAACACGTCGCTGCACGTATTGCTGATGCTGTCAAAAACAGGTTTTCTGACATAAAAAAAATTTCGGTAAAGGTAACCAAGATCAACCCCCCGGTAGGCGGCAAAATGTCGGGCGTAAGTATCCGCATAAAAAAATAAAAATTACTGTCAAAGCCGGAATCAATATTTGCTGAAAAATCATGAAAGCCCACGCTATGATTATTTTTTTCGCGATTGTTTTTACGATACATTTCCTTGTAAATTTTTACATTTTCATCCGCGGATGGCAATCCCTATCGCTGTTTCCTGCTGTCAGGCCTTATTACCTGGCATTATTTATCCTGCTGTTTTTGTCGTACATCCTGGCCCGTGTCCTTGAACGCTATATCGGCTTTTCCATTGCAAACATTTTCAACTGGATCGGCTCTTTCTGGTTTGCAGCCATGCTGTACTTTTTTTTATTCATTCTTATTTTTGACATTTTCAGATTGTTTGATCATTGGTTTCATTTTTTTCCGGATATTTTTTCTGCAAATTATGCCAAAACAAAATTCATCACCATGTTGTGTACATCAGGCGTGGTGATCCTTTTGATAACTTATGGTTTTGTGAATGCTTCCGTGGTCCGGATCACCAATTTAAAAATTCCCATAAATAAAGAGGCCGGACACCTGAAAAACCTGCACGTTGTAATGCTTTCGGATATTCATCTGGGGACTATTATCGGCCCGAAAAAATTAAAAAAAATTGTTAAAAAAATCAATGATCTTACACCCGATATTGTTTTGTTGGCAGGAGATGTAGTGGATGAAAACATCAGGCATGTTATCAGACAAAACCTCGGCATTCAACTTGAAAACATCAGATCGAAATATGGTGTTTATGCCGTCACGGGGAATCATGAATTTATAGGGGGTGTTGAGCCTGCCGTCACTTATCTCGAAAAACACAATGTGAAATTTTTGAGGGATACCGCCGCCCTTATTGACAGCGCTTTCTGGATCGTTGGCCGTAATGATAAGGATATGTCGCGCTTTAACGGAAAACCACGCAAACCGGTCGATATACTGATGGCTGATGTGGACAAAAAATATCCTGTAATTCTTCTTGACCATCAGCCTTTTTTTCTTGAAATATCTGCCAAAAACGGCGTAGACATTCAATTTTCCGGCCACACGCATAACGGGCAGATGTTCCCGCTCAACCTGATCACTCGTGCTATATACGATCCTGACTGGGGTTACAGAAAGATTGGCAACAGTCATTTTTACGTTTCCTGCGGCGTTGGTACCTGGGGTCCACCGGTCCGTTTCGGTAATTATCCGGAAATCGTGAGCGCTGAAATTACCTTTAAGTAGTGTCTGTCTTTGATGCCCTGCCACTAAACAGACACCACCGGCATTTAAAACAGTGTCGCCTTGTGTCTGGCATCAAATATATTATTTTCCTGAAATAAATCAGCTATAAATCAAACTTTTCAAAAAAATTTTCGTAAAAAACCGGGGAAATAATATCATAATAGGTAACATTTGTTGAAATTTTAAAAAATAGTATTATTTTTACACTTTCTTGTTGTACCTTTGATAACAAAAATTTTTTTATCAATGAAAAAACTTTTTATTATTTCTATGGTTTTCTTTGGACTAGTGTGCATTAGCAATGCACAGACCGTCGAAAACAAATGGAGCATCGGAATAAACGGAGGCTTAAATCAATATAACGGGGATCTGGGGCGTGGTTTTTATAAATTCAATAAAGGAACCTTTGGCTTTGGCGGATTAAGCGTTTCGCGCTACCTGAACCGGTTTCTCGATGTTTCCGTATCCGGTAATTATGGAACGATGGGCTATACAGATGGCGATTCCAATTCTTTTAAATCCAATTTGACCCATGCAAATATAAACGTTCGTCTTAAATTTATTGGAAACGACAAACACAAAATAGTGCCTTATGTTTTTGGAGGCCTGGGATTCTTGCATTTTGGCAAGGTTACGAATAGTAAAACCGCTGCACAACCCGATAACAAAGAACTGACTAAATACGGTAGCGCTGCCCGTCCTGTTTGTGGTTTGGGAGTAACATTCCATATTATTCCGCTTTTAAGCCTTCAGCTCCAGGAATCTTTTATTTTCAGCGATTACGATAAGGTGGATGGAAAAATTGGCTGGAAACGGTACAATGATAATTATGTACAGCATAGCATAGGACTTTCATTTAATTTTGGAAAACCCAGAGACACTGATAAAGACGGCATCCCTGACAAGAAAGACAAATGCCCGAAAGTCTGGGGCCTGGCACAATACGAAGGTTGTCCCGATACGGATAAAGATGGTGTGATAGATAATCTTGATGAGTGCCCTGATACTCCCGAAGGAGTAAAAGTGGATGCCAAAGGATGTCCGCTTGACAGGGATGGAGATGGTATTCCTGACTACAAGGACAAATGCCCGGATGTAAAAGGCCTTGCCAAATTTGAAGGCTGCCCGGATTCTGATGGTGACGGGGTAACAGATGCTGATGATATGTGTCCGGATACTCCCGAAGGTGTGAAGGTAGATAAAAGAGGTTGCCCGCTTGACAGGGATGGAGATAAAGTTCCCGATTATCAGGATTCCTGCCCCGATGTAAAAGGTCTCGAAAAGTTCCATGGCTGCCCCGACAGAGACGGTGATGGTATCCCCGATTATCTGGATAAATGCCCGGATGTTTTAGGTATTCCGGAAAACAAGGGATGCCCGCCAGTTAAAGAAGAAGTTAAAGAGGTATTCCGTAAAGCATTGCAGGGAATAAAATTTGAAACCGCAAAAGACATTATCCGTCCGGTTTCTTTCCCGATACTAAACAATGTTGTTGATATCATGAAAGAAAACAAAGAATACAACCTGATCATCAACGGGCACACCGATAATGTGGGCACGGATGAATACAACAAGGATTTGTCCAACAGGCGTGCAGCCTCTGTCAGGAAATATCTGATCGATCATGGCGTAGAAGCTAATCGGTTGAAATCATTCGGCTGGGGTGAGGAAAAACCAGCTGCAGACAACAATACCGAAGCCGGGCGTACGATAAACCGCCGTGTTGAATTTATAGTTGAATTTTAAAACGTTTAATTTTTCATAAACGAAGCTGCCTTAAAAAAGCAGCTTCGTTTAAACTTAATAAGTCATTGTTGTTTTGATATTTTGTTAAATATATTAATTTTTAAAAAAAAATATGTAACATCAAATTTTTTTTTATAATTTAGCTTTTTAAAAAAATTATTATTTTTGTCATTATTATAAATTAATAATCAAACTTTAACCTATGAAAAAATTAATTATTATTTGTGTGATTTTTCTCGGCATGGCTTACATCAGTAATGCCCAGACCGTCGATAGAAAATGGAGCATCGGGTTACACGGTGGCTTAACCCAGTATGATGGTGATCTCGGACGTAGTTTTTACTGGGTCGACAAAGGCGCTTATGGTTTTGGAGGATTAAGCTTTTCGCGTTATCTCAACCGTTTCCTTGACATTTCTCTCATGGGGAACTATGGAACCGTGGGATATAAAGAAAATGACAGTAAGAATTTTTTCAAGGGCAATATGATGCACCTGAATATGCACTTCCGCCTAAAATTTGTAGGAAATGATAAGCATAAATTGTCGCCCTATATATTAGCCGGGCTGGGATATACTCATTTTTCCAAAATTAAAAACAACACCACCGACAATCTGGTGGCACATGAAACTTTAAAATTTAACAATGCCGCACGTCCTGTCGTTGGCCTGGGCCTGACATGGCATATTGGTGATGTGGTAAGCCTTCAGCTTCAGGAATTATTTATTTTCAGTGATTACGATAAGGTGGATGGCCAGGTCGGCTGGGAAAGATATAATGATAATTACCTGCAACACAGTGTAGGGCTGTTATTCAAATTTGGCAAATCAAAAGACACAGATAAAGACGGTATTCCCGACAAGGACGATAAATGTCCTACTGTATTCGGTCTTGCACAATTCCAGGGTTGCCCTGATACCGATAAAGATGGCGTGACAGATGCCAGCGATATGTGCCCGGGAACTCCTGAAGGTGTAAAAGTGGATGCCAAAGGATGCCCGCTTGACAGAGACGCCGATGGCATTGTTGATTATCTGGATAAATGCCCGGATGTAAAAGGCCTTGCCAAATTCGAAGGCTGCCCCGATTCTGACGGCGATGGCGTAGTAGATGCTGATGATCAGTGCCCGGATACTCCTGAAGGTGTAAAAGTGGATGCCAAAGGATGCCCGCTCGACAAAGATGGCGATGGTATTCCTGACTATAAGGATAAATGCCCCGATATAAAAGGCCTTGCCAAGTACGAAGGATGCCCCGACAGAGACGGTGATGGTATTCCCGATAATTTGGATAAATGCCCGGATGTTTTCGGTATTGCTGCCAATAAAGGATGCCCCGAAGTTAAACAGGAAGTAAAGGATGTATTCCAAAAAGCATTACAGGGAATAAAATTTGAAACAGGAAAAGACATTATCCGCCCTGTTTCTTACCCGATACTCAACAATGTCGTTGACATCATGAAAGAAAACAAAGAATACAACCTGATCATCAACGGACATACCGACAATGTAGGTTCAGACGAATCTAATAAAATATTATCAGATAAACGCGCTGCCGCTGTAAAGGCTTATTTAATCGATAAAGGAGTAGCCGCAAACCGTCTGAAATCATTCGGCTGGGGCGAAGAAAAACCTGCTGCAGATAACAATACTGCTGCCGGACGTACCTTAAACCGCCGTGTTGAGTTTATCGTAGAATTCTAAAATATTTTAAATTCTCTTACGAGAGGCTGCCTCAAAAAGGCAGCCTCTTTTTTTGAGGCTGGCTCAAAAATAGCCTTTGCTGAAAATCATCATTACCCCGTCCCTGAAGCCTGCCTGACGTGCTGCGCACTGCAGCAGGCATGGGTATGCTGATTTTCAGCGACTTCCACCCTTTAGGGAAGGGGTAAGAAGTCGGTGAAAATCATTTAAAGAATATTTTGAGACACACTCTTTTTTTGTACCGGCATCTGTAGTTTTTATTCTATTTTTAACTTCCGCTGCATAATCGTAAAACAAATAACTTTACGCTTTTAAATTATTCCTGCCCATGGAAGATTACAATCTGAACATCATTGATTTTCTCGAAAAAAGTCATACCATGCCTGTCATTGATGTCCGCTCGCCGGCTGAATTTGAACACGGCCATATACCAGGGGCGTTTAATCTTCCATTGTTTAATAACGAGGAGCGTTCCATAGTCGGCACTTTATACCTGCAAGAAGGACAGTCGGAAGCTGTAACGAAAGGTTGGGAACTGGCCGGGCCCAAAATGAAACATTATATTGAAAAGGCAAAAATTTTAGCTTCCGGAGAGGAGACACTTTTGCATTGCTGGCGCGGAGGTATGCGCAGCAACAGTATGGCATGGCTGCTGAACACCGTTGGAATAAAAGCATACACACTGGAAGGGGGATATAAGAATTACCGGCATCATGTACGGGCTTTTTTTTCGAAACCGAGGAACCTGATCATTATTGGCGGAATGACCGGTTCGGGAAAAACGGATGTGCTCAAAGCCCTTTCCACACAGGGCAAACAAGTAATTGATCTGGAAGGGCTGGCACGGCATAAAGGGTCGGTATTCGGTGGAATTGGTATGCCGGATCAGCCCACGACCGAACAATTTGAAAACAATTTATTTGTCGCGCTCCACCACCTGAATCCTGAAGAGCCCGTGTTTGCTGAAGATGAAAGCCTGGCCATTGGCCGCGTTTTTATTCCGGGGCCTTTTTTTGAACAGATGTCCTCGGCCAGATTTCTTAAACTGGTTGTTCCTTTGGACAGAAGAGTGCAAAGACTTGTAGAAACTTATACGGGCGGTGATAATGGGAGCCTTGTTGAAAGTGTTAAACGTATCGAGAGAAGGTTAGGGCTTGAAAAAGCGGCCAAAGCCATCGACTATATAAATAAAAACGAAATGAAAACCGCCGTGGAAATAGTCTTGCAGTATTACGACAATGTTTATATCCAGGGCATGAATGTCGCCCGACGTAAAGATGTCGCGGAAATAGTTCTGAATAATGAAAGCCCCGGCGAGATCGCACAGAAAATATCAGATTTAATAAAAAGTAATCCCTGAACGGTCTGATTCGCTTTTCAAAACTTTTTCAAATAAATAACGGTGGTAAAATAAATTTCAATTATTTTGTACTTATTATTTTGGTTGACAATACCGGTGATGATTTATAGTTTCAACCCCTGACTTGTATAAGTTAAATAAGTATGGCCAAACAGCATAAGCGAAAATCAGCACAAAATATCCGGATAAGCCAGGAGCCGGAAAAACAACCTGCCCTTAAGGATATTCCCGTGAAAACTTCTTTTCCTTTCAACAATTTTTTAGTGATCTGCCTGATCATTGCCCTGGTTTGTGTTGGTATTTATTACCGTTCGCTGTCATATGGCTTCACCTATCATGATGATGACATTATTGTTCTTAATAACCTGCCATTTTTGAAAGATGCGTCCAATATTCCCGATGCCATTGTCATGGACGCCTGGTTCAGGCATCAGCAGATCGAATTATACAGGCCGCTGCAAAACGTTTCTTTCATCATTGATGCACAGATTGGCGGGGACATCATTTTTTCCACGCACCTTACCAACCTTATGCTGCATATTCTTTGCTGCATAGCGGTGTTTTACCTTCTTACCCTTTTGCGCTTTGAAAGAAAATACGCATTTCTCGGAGCACTGATCTACGCTGTCCATTTTCTCTTCCTCCATGCGGTGATCTGGGTGCCCGCAAGAGGCGACCTGCTTCTTTCGCTTTTTTCCTTCCTTTCCATGATAACCTTCCTCTTGATCATCCGGTCAGATAAGTGGTATTTTTACGTATTTAATATTCTTGTTTTTACCCTTGCCTTGTTCGCGAAAGAAACTGCCATCATGCTGCCTGTTATTTTTGTGGTTTATCTTTTTCTTTTTTACCGCAAAAAGACATTCACGAAAGGTAATGCCATACTCGCGGTAAGCTACCTTGTTGTGATCATTGTATTTTATTTACTGAGGAACATGTCCATTGCAAAAGATGAGCAGCAGATTGGCCTTAAAGGATTATTCCTGAACCTCCAGACCATTCCGGAAACTGTCCTGAAATTGTTTGTACCTGTCAATTTTTGCACCATGCCCGCGTTCAATACCGTTGCATCATTGCTTGGGTCGCTGATCATCATCGGGCTGATCATTTTGTTTCTCGTCAAAAAGCA
This sequence comes from Bacteroidales bacterium, assembly GCA_035353775.1. Lineage (GTDB taxonomy): Bacteria > Bacteroidota > Bacteroidia > Bacteroidales > CAIWKO01 > CAIWKO01. The sequence continues at coordinate 11,025 of DAOQAF010000054.1, forward strand.
ATTATTCAACAAACACATCCTTTTTTCGCTCATTTGGTTTGCATTTTTTCTTTTACCGGGAATGGCCTATCGTCCGAATTTTGCCTCTCATACTTACGAATACCTTGACCATCGCGCCTATCTGCCATCTCTGGGGGTGCTGATGATGTTTTTATGCCTCATCCAGGATTTTGAGTACCGGTCAAAGAACGTTTATGTGGGCAAGATAATCATGATCTTCTCAGTCCTGTTCCTGATTTATCTGGGTGTGATGAACTTCAGGCTGAACGGGATATACAAAAACGCCATCACCTATTCAGAATCAGCGTTTACCGGAAATACCCATAGCTCCCTTGCCTATTTCATCCATGCAAGAGAAATGGAAAAGGCCCAAAATAAAGACAGGGCACTGGAAGACTATAACAATGCCGTGAAATATTATCCCAAATTTTTTGATGCCCGTTTCAACAGGGCCTTGCTTCTTTATGAAAAGAAAGAGTATAAAGAATCGCTGGGGGATCTTGATTTTATTATCAATTCAGAGCCCGGCTTTGGCTTCAATGTTTATGGTTTGCGCGGAATAGTAAGATCTGCCACGGGCGATTATGAAGGGGCGGAAAGTGATCTTCGTGCTGCGTTAAAGATGAATCCCGAATATTCCGATGGCCTGAAAAACCTCGAAATTCTGCAAACCATCAAAAAAAATCAACCGGTGCCGCCCCAATCAAGGATCGAGGCCGGCAGGTTAAATACGGAGGGTGTGGAGCTTGCCAAAAAAGGTAATTATAAGGAAGCCATCAAATTGTTTGAGAAATCGTATGCGAAAGATTCCACCTCTTACGAATCCATATACAACATAGGAAACTGTATGCATGCGATGGGTGACGTAACGGGGGCTTGTGAAAAATGGAAATTCGCCGCAGACCATGGCAACCAGGGAGCGCAGGCCATGTTTGATAAAATTTGCAAATAATTGAAGTAATTTCAAAAATACGGGATAAATTTAAAACAGTTTCTTAAAACTACGCTTTAGCTTGCCTAACCGTTCGGACGGGTTCACATAATTCTATTGCTTAATGTGGGTTTATTCCCATTGGTTGATGTCGATATCTTCACCAAAAAAGATACTACAATAGCTTTTATAACGCGACTGGCTGACTGTTCCTTTTTTCAGGCCATCCCTTACGCCACATTCCGGTTCGTTGATATGGGTGCAGTTGTAAAATTTGCATTGGGGCAACAGCCTGAAAAATTCAGGAAAATAGTGCGTGAGGTCCTCACGTTTGAAGTCGATAAGCCCGAATTCCTTGATTCCCGGGGTGTCGATAATATAGCCCCCGCTTTTCAGGCAGATCATCTCGGTAAACGTCGTGGTATGTTTGCCCTTGAGGAACATTTCTGATATTTCTCCTGTTTTTAGGTTCTGAGTCGGGTCGATGGCATTGATGAGTGCACTTTTTCCCACACCGGAATGTCCCGAGAAAAGGTTGATCGTTCCGCTTAAAAGGCTACGGAGCACATCAATATTTTCGCCGCGCAGGGCAGACACTTCAAAACATTTATAACCGGCATCGGTATATATTTTTGTCAGATCGTGGTGTCTCTGCCACAGGTGTTCATCATAAAGATCGATCTTGTTAAAAATCAAGGTGGCAGGGATATGATAGGCTTCGGCAGTGATAAGAAAACGGTCGATGAAGCCTGTGGATGTCCTCGGCTGGGCAAGGGTTACCACCAGATAGGCCATATCAATATTGGCAGCCAGGATATGAACCTGTTTTGACAGTTTTTTTGATTTACGAATGATATAATTTTTTCGCGCCTCAATGTGGTCAATAATTCCTACGGCTTCGTTTCCCGAAAAGAAAAATTCAACATGATCGCCTACGGTGATTGGGTTTGTAGCCTTTGACCCTCTGATGCGGTACTGGCCTTTTAGCCTGCATTCGTGTTTTTTTTCGTCATCCGTTCTGACGGTATGCACGCTACCCGTTGATTTAACGACGATACCTTTCAACGATGTTTATTTAAAATTATAGTGTTTCCTGACGGGCTTTTTCACATTCCACACGCATTGCAAATCTTTTTTGAAGGTGACAAAATCACCTGCCGTTATTGAAAAAGTTCCTTCCTGGGTTTCAACAGTGATTTCGCCCTCCAGTATCAAACATTTTTCCTCGCTGTCGTAATGCCATTCGAAGCGTGATACTTCTTTTGTCCATACAGGCCAGGAGCGGATGCCTTTTTTTTGTATTTCTTCTTCCGATAAGGTTTCTACAATTACTTTTGACATTTATCCGGGTTTTTGACATTCATTAACATAAATAAATATATACTAAAAATTGACAGTTGGTCATAAAATAGTATCTTTGCATCAAAATTAATAAATTTAAAACTATGAAAAAGACTTTACTTTATTTTGTTTTTGCAATCCTGTTTATGTTTTCCGCAGGCTTTGCTTTTGGCCAATGTACTCCTAATCCTGCTATAATAGATCCGGATGGTACCGGACGAATGGATCCCGACACGATTGAGGCAACGGTAGGTGTCGCCACTAATGTTGTTGCAACTATTATTTGTCCGGATACGGCAACTCTTGGCACTCAGGGTCACCTCGAAATTCATCATATTACCTTACGAAGCCTGCAAAACAAACCGGCCTGGTTAAACAATGTCTGTAACCCTTCAAATTGCGAGTTTCCTTCACAAGAAGCAAAATGTGTGCTGATAACAGGAACTCCTCTTCCTGCAGACACTGGATATACCAGCATTACTGTACTTGTTGATGTTTGGAATACTATTATGGGCACTCCGGTTTGCGCTACCTGTACGACCTATCCAAACGGATATGATGCGGGTATGCCCCTGGTGGTTTGGGTTCATCCTGCTGGCTACAACGTAGCAGAAATTGAACACAAAGGTTTTGGTATTCTTCCGGCACAACCCAATCCTTTCACCACAACAGTAAAACTCGGTTGTTACACAGAAACACCCCAAACGGTAACATTAAGAGTTTTTGACATGGTTGGCAAAGAAGTTTATAATGAAATAGCCAATACCAATGCCGGAGAAAACTATTTTTCTTTTAACGGCAGCGACCTGAATGATGGCTTATATTTCTATTCGCTGACTGACGGGCAGAATCGCGTGATCACCAAGAAATTTGTCAAATCAAGATAGTTTGTTTAACGTTAATAAAAACAAAGGCGGTCCGAAAAGATCGCCTTTGTTATTTTAAGCCTTTTACATTGGGCTTTCCGGCAATAAAATCTTTCAGATAAAATGGCTCGAAATAAGCAATATTCTCAAAAATGTGATCGTGGAATTTTTGCAGCGCCGGGATGATCATATGTTTTGCAGACGGTACAAAATCGCAGAGAAAATCAATGTCCTGATTTTTTTCGAAAAGAGTTTTGCATTTGTCCATGCCATCTCCGAAAAGTAACAAACGATGATCTTTTAGCACATCAGAAAAAGAATGTTCATCCATGATTTTTGCACAAGGAGGAAGAATTTCATGCATATTTTTTTTAAAAAGCGCATAATATACCTCCATGCGGCGGGCATCGAGCATGGGGCATAATAGCGTTGAGTTATCCATATCAGGGCATTGCTGCATGGCTCCGTAAGCCATAGCCGTCAAGGTTCCTGTACTTATCAATGGTTTGTCAAGAGCATAACACAAGCCTTTGGCAACCGAAACCCCTATGCGAAGCCCTGTATATGACCCGGGGCCCATGCTTACATTTACCGCATCAATATCTTTAATCTCTGTTTTGGATTCGGCCAGCACCTCCTGTACGAAAACCGTTATCTTTTCGGAATGGGAGTTTGTACGGGAAGTTTCTCTTAATGCAAGAAGTTTTTCGTCATCAGACAATGCTACCGAACAGATATTTGTTGCTGTTTCTATGTGTAAGATCAACGCCACTGCCTGACAGTATTTATTTTTTCTCTTTGAACAGATCTTTCTTATCAGTCTTTTTGACGGCCATATTATCTTTGAGTGTTTTGGAAATAGCAGTATAGGGCGAAGTGATCACCTCATCATTCTCTTTCAGCCCGCTGACGATCTGTATATACATATTGTCCTGTATGCCCGATTTTACTTTCAGCATTTTTGCTTTTTCTTCTGAATAAAGAAATACATATTCCTGCTGGGGTGCCACATGGTTGTTTTTTTTCACCTCAGCCTGTTCATCATCAGAACCGGGCTTGACATCTTTCTTTTCGTTTTTTGTGGTGTCTTCTCTGACAGTAACAGCCTGTATAGGCAATGACAGCACATTATACACGGTTTCGGTCTGAATATCCACCGTTGCCGACATACCCGGCCTGAAAGGAGAAATATTAGGATGATCTGGTTTTATCAGGTCCTGGTAACTTTCGCGCAGGATCCGGATCTTTACGGTAAAATTGGTTACCTGGTCGGCCGTGGTAACTCCGGTGCTTTCAGCAGAATTGGCAATCTCGGTAACGATACCTTTGAATTTGCGGTTCAGATAAGCATCCACTTCAATGAGCGCGGTATCGTTGAGGCTTACCCGGACGATGTCATTTTCGTTCACATCAACACTCACCTCCATTTCGTTGAGGTTGGCGATCCGCATTATCTCCGTTCCGGCAAACTGAGTCGTTCCTACTACGCGTTCACCTAATTCTATATTAAGTTTTGAAATGGTTCCGTCAACAGGAGCGTAGATGTTCGTTTTAGAAAGATTTTCACGGGCTTCTTTCACGGAAGCATTGGTGCTTTGTACATTATATTGCGCGGCTTTGTGCTGTTCTTCCGCTGCAGTAACCTCTTCTTTGGCAACATCAAAAGCTGTTTTCGCGGCATCGTATTCCGACTGGGAAATAGCCTTTTGTTTAAACAGGGTTTCGTTGCGTTCAAAGGTGAGTTGGGCATTGATGAATTGTGCCTTTACCTGCGACAGCCGTGCTTTGGCATTGGCTTCATTCGCTTTTTGTGAATTCAATGCTGCCTGCATCTGCTCATAATTGGATTCATAAATGTCGGGTTTTATTTTTGCCAACAAATCGCCTTTTGCCACTTTATCGCCCTCTTTGACAAGAAGCTCAACAACCTCTCCGGACACATCAGGAGAAAGTTTTACCTCGACTTCAGGCTGTATCTTGCCGCTGGCAGATACCGTTTCGGTGATCGTTCTTTTAAGAACCTTCTCGGTGGAAACCTCGGTAACATCCTTCTTTCCGACACATCCTGTTTTCTTTCCGACAGCGAGAAGGACGATAATAAGTACCACTCCGATGATTGAAAAACGTATGATCTTTTTCTTTTTCATAAAAACAATTTTTTATTTGAGTGTAAGTGGCTTCCCCTGGTAAAAATCGAGCACTTTGATCCGAAAAACATATTCATATTTTGCCTGCAGCAATTCCGATGTTGCCTTCGTCAGTTTATTTTTCGCGTCGTTGTAGTCCAGCGAGTTTACCATGCCGACATCAAATTTCTTTTGTGTATAGGAAAACGATTCTGTGAGAGCATCAACAGATTTAAGGCTTGCATTATACTTATTCAAGGCTGCACGGGCATCGGCATAAGCCTGCTGTATAGTTTTGAACAATTGGTTCTTTGTATGCTGAAGCGTGAGTTCTGCGTTGGTAACATTGATTTTGGAAGTGCCGATCATCGTGTTGGTTTGCCATTTATTGAAAATGGGGATATTCATATATAAACCGAGGGATTTATTCTGATTCTGGTCGATCTGATCCCAGAATTTTACATTATCGTAAGTGTATTGATAGGTCGGGGCATAAACCAGTTCGCCAGACCCGGTCGCTCCTATCGTTTCAAAACCTGAAACAGAAATATCCGAAATTTTTTTGCTTGCACCGGAATAGCCGGTTCCGTAAGAACCGCTGAGGGAGATGGTCGGGCTCATCATGCCCCACGAAATCTGAAGGCCTTTTTTGGCACTCTGTACTTTCAGTTCCGCGCTTCTAATATCGGGCTGCAAGGCACAAGCCTTGTTATAAATTTCATCGACCTGCTGCATTAACGAATTGGCATCGGGCATCGACAGCACGGGCTTTTCAATATCAAAGCCTTGTGCCGTCATCAGGTCTAAAAACTGGGCCAGCGAAAGATACGCAAGATCAAGCTGGTTTTGTGCCGTTACCACCTGCAATTCGTCCATGGCAGCCTGGGCTTCCATTTGCAACAGGGCACCATTAGCAACAGTTCCGACAGAAAACAAGGTTTTGGTGCGCTCAAGCTGTTGTTGTGAAATTTCAAACTGGCTTTTTGATGTTTCCAGCAACTCAATATTGTATAATATCTGAAGATAAGCAGTGGCAATAGTCAGCGAGATGTCGTTCTTCATCTTTTCAAGATCGTATTGGCTGGCAAGAAAATCAAACTGCTTTTGCTTCAGCCCGTTCAAAAGCTGAAGCCCGCTAAACAATACGACGTTGCTGCTGAGGTAAAAATTATTTGACTGTACGGTCTGCGAAGCAAAGGTGTTGGTGTACATATCAACGGTCTGTCCATTGTTGTAAACATGGCTGGCGCTGGCGTTGACCGAAGGAAAAAGTGCCGCGATGCTCTGATGGTACTGAAGTTTGGAAACTGCGGTGCTTAACTGCTGCTGCTTTATCTGGATATTATTTTCCAGAGCATGAGCAATGCAGTCTTCAAGTGTCCAGATCTTTTGTGAAAAAACGTTTACAGAAAAAGAAAAAAATATCAACAGGGCCGTTATTAAAAACTTTTTCATAGGATTCGTAATAAGTTACAAAGATAAAATCTTTTGACAAGTCCGTTACCCCATCAAATCAAAATATTTAACAATGAACCGGACAAAACAGATATTGTTCTTATTTTTGTGGTAGAAACTGTTTTGTTTTTTGATCTCTGTAAAATATGAAAAAATTTTTTCTCAGCCTCCTGTTGTTTTTCTTTATAACAGCAACAGCATTTTCCGCAAAGGATACAAAAGCAGTCAGCGACTCTGTCGATGTGCTGAACTATTGCATCCATCTGGATATGGTGCACCTGTCAACCCATAGCATATCGGGGTTTACCACACTGCAGATCACTCCGCGGACAAATAACCTGTCGTTGATAAAGCTGGATCTTCTTGAGATGAACATTGATTCTATTTATTTTGAGAACACGCTGCTGACCACATTCACGTATAACGACACTGTCATCCGCATCCACCTCCCGTATTCAATAAATGTAAACGATACTGTTTTGCTTACGGTGTACTATCATGGCTTTCCGCAGGAAGACGCTTCGCACTGGGGCGGTTTTTATTTCAGCAGCGACAGTGCTTTTGCATACAACCTGGGTGTTGGCTTTGATGCTGTTCCTCACAACTATGGACGTGTGTGGTTTCCTTGTATTGATGATTTTGTCGACAGGGCTACCTACGATTGTTTTATCACCGTGAAGAATGATAAAAAAGCCATTTGCGGGGGCACCCTGATGTCGGTCAGCGATAACGGCGACAACAGCAGGACACATCACTGGAATATACACTCCCCGATACCCTCCTATCTGGCATCGGTAGCCGTGGGAAATTACGTATCGGTTACAGACACGTTTAACGGGATACTGGGCCATGTGCCTGTCAATATTTATGTAAGGCCTTCGGACACCAATGCCGCTAAGGCATCCTTTATAAATCTGAAACAGATACTTGCCATTTTCGAAAACCGTTTCGGGCCTTATCGCTGGGAACGCGTGGGCTATGTAGGGGTTCCGTTTGACGGCGGCGCCATGGAACACTCGACCAATATTGCATATCCCCTATTCTGCCTCACCGGGGACCTTTATTATGAATCGTTATATGCTCACGAATTATCGCATCACTGGTTTGGCGACCTGGCCACCTGCAGCACCGCACTCGACATGTGGATAAACGAAGGCTGGGCCAGCTACTGTGAATCCATTTACAAAGAATTATTATATGGCACGGAGGCCTACAAACAAAATGTCAGGGAAAACCATTTTAATGTGGTGCAGTCGGCACATGCTGTCGATGAAGGATACCGGGCATTGTATGGCATTCCCAATGAGTATACCTACAGCACCACCGTTTACGACAAAGGTGCCGACGTGGTGCATACCCTCCGCAATTATCTTGGCGACAGTGTCTTTTTTTCTGCCGTCAAAGCCATGCTGAATGATTATCAGTTCACGGATATTTCTTCTGCCGGCATGCGCGATTATCTAAGCACACAGACAGGGGTGAACATGAACGATTTTTTTCAGGCATGGGTGTTCAATCCCGGATTTCCGCATTACTCCATCGATTCATTCAAAATAACACAGACAAGCCCGGATATCCGTGCCAGGGTATGGGTGCGCCAGAAACTGAATCATGCGCCGGCTTTTGCTAATTCCAACAAAGTGGAAATAACATTCGGAAAAAACGATTGGCAGTTTTATTCGGATACGATACAATTTTCGGGAGAATCCGGCAGCAAGGAGTTTACAGTACCTTTTATTCCTGATTTTGCCATGATGGATTTTCACGAAAGAATTTCCGATGCCACCACTGACACGTACAAAGTGATAAAAACCACGGGAAATTACGAGATGCCGCTTTCATTCATCAGGGTGGATGTGAGCGGTATCAATGATTCGGCGCTGGTGCGAGTGGAACACAACTGGGTGGCTCCCGACCCCCTGAAAGCAGCAAACCCGGATATCCTCAGATTGTCGGATTATCATTACTGGAAGGTGGATGGAATATTTCCGGACCATTTTGTTTCAAAAGGCCGGTTCAAATACAACCGGAATATAAGCGCATCCGTCGGAGGTATTGATAATATTTTGCTTCCCGCTCTGCACTCTTCAGATTCTCTGCTATTGCTATACAGGCCTGATGCAGCTTCCGATTGGAGCATCACACATTTTTCACGCAATGGAGGCACCACCTTAGGATATCTTATTGTGGACACCCTCCGCAAAGGCGAATATACATTGGCCGTCGGGACACCTTATTATGCAAACATCGGGGACAACAAGCCAAAAAACACACTGAATGTGTTCCCCAACCCATCAAATAATTCATTTACATTTACGTTTGATATAACGGAAAAAGCTTCAATAATAATATCTGATGTATCAGGAAATGAGGTTGGCATGATCGGCATTGACAGTCATGAAAATAAAGCGGTGTGGAATGCAGGGAATCTTGCGCCAGGCAGCTATTATGCGCGGCTGGTCACTGCAAAAGGAAAGATAAAATCAGGTGAAAATAAACTTATATTGATAAAGTAACCCTGCAATGAAATTTTTTGTTTCTCTGATGGTCGGAGTTTTATTGGCAGCACAGGCATTTGCCCAGGGCAGTTATGTGATAAAACCCGAAAACGCCGACTGCAAAAAACCTGTTGAGATAAAAGATACCATTTACGGCCCGACCAATGCCCCCGGAGGCTATGGCTCGGAGATGGAGATCAGCGGAGACAAAAACAGCCTGTACGAATTTGAAAAAGAACACAACACCTGCTGGTATTTTTTCAAAGCAAAATACGATGCCCGCCTTACAATGGAAATCATTCCTGTAAACATCAATGATGATTATGATTTTATTCTCTATAAATACAGCGGCAAAAGCTTTTGCCAGGATGTGGCTGATAAGAAAGTACGGCCGGTTCGCACCTGCATTTCGCGCAACGATAAAAAGTTAAAAAGCATTACCGGCCTGTCAAAAGATGCCTCCGAAGAATTCATTCATTCCGGGCCCGGGGCATCATTCAGCAAAAGCCTGCAGGTGAAAAAAGGAGAGGTATATTACCTGGTGGTTGACAATGTGTATCCGAAAGGCAGCGGGCATACCGTAATCCTGCATTATTCCGGCATAAAAAAAACAGCAGAACCGGTAAAGAAGGTTAATAATACGCCAAAGAAAACAAATACGCCACCCCCGAAGACGGTTACGGTAAAAATCAATAGTATAGATAAAGATACCCGGCAGCCGGTAAGCGCGAACCTGAAGATTTATTATAAGGACAAGCAGGAGTTACCGCCGGCCTCGGCTGCGGACAGCGTTACGGCACATACGGTTGCCCTCGCGGTGTCAACCTCATTTATCATTAATGCTGAAGCGAATAATTATTTCGATTACGCCGGAGATCTGAAAACGAATGCTACCGGAGAAAATACAACAGTAACAATAGAACTGACCCGCATCAAAGTGGGACAGAATGTGGTGTTCGAGAATATTTTGTTTTATGGAAATTCGGCAGAGATACTGCCTGTGTCAAAACCGGCGCTTGGGGTGATCCTCTCCACCATGAAACGGTATCCGTCCCTGCACATTGAGATACAGGGGCATGTGAACTGCCCGACCACCTGGCCGGATTGCGATAATATGAAGGAACACAACATGCAGCTTTCGATAAACCGGGCCAAAGCCGTTTATGATTTTCTTGTTGCCAACGAAATAGACAAACAAAGGATGACATTTAAGGGGTTTGGTGAAACGAAAATGGTTTATCCCGACGCCCGCAGCGAAGACAAGATGGCGAAGAACCGGAGGGTAGAGATTTTGGTTACCGGGGTGGAGTGAAAAGGGATATAGACCAAAAAGCCCGATAAACATTAGGATTTATCGGGCTTTTTGTTTGGGGCTTTTCGGCTATCACTCTATGTGTTAGGCACAGTACATTTTATTCTTTTAATATTATTATTTTTTCTTTTATCAAAATTTGATTTTCTTCAGTCATTTGCAAGAAATAAATTCCATTGGCAATATTGTCAGAATGTAAAATGAAAGTCTGTCCAGCGACATTGTCTATATGTTTAACTATTTGTCCACTTAAATTGTATACGGTAATGTTCGCGTCTTTGAGAGCCTTGTCTGAATGAATACTGATCTGTCTGGAGAAGGGATTTGGATAACAACTGTAGTTGTTAGATAAGGATTCATTATCTGAACTGCTAAGTATCAAATTGCAACCAATGTCAGAGACATAATTTGAAACGAATAATGTGCTTGTACAGTCTTTTACGCATACGAGATACCTGTCTGTAAAGTTTACAGAATAGGAGTCACCTGGTTCTATCAGTCCGGAATTTGATCCAATTCCTTGAATAAAATAGGTGTCATGATTTGTTGAAGTCTGATTAAAAATCCATCTTTTTCTATAGTTTCCATCTATCAATATTGAATCAGTAGATTGAACAACCAGATTGTATATACCATAAGGAACCATAAGTCCTTTTACAGTGTCACCTATTGCAATGTTGTAATCAAATAGAAGAGAATCAGTATTTGTCCCCGCATATACAAAGAATACTTTATTGGCAGCAGAGTCATCTCTCAGCGCACCAACATAGCAAGGTGGGTGGGAATTGGGAGGATCAGTCGGAAGTGACCAAGAAATTACGTAAACAGAATCGTAAGATCTATTAATCTTTTTATAGATGTACGAATTAATTACGGTGTCACCACTAATATTGTAGTAATAATATTCCTTATAATGATATGGATACTGAAATGGGTCATTAGCATCACAGTCTACTCTCCATATGGCAGAGTCTGGAAAGGAGTGGTAAAAATTTGTCTGTCCGTGAACATTGGAAACGACAATTAGGATTGCGAGAATAAGTAGATTCTTTTTCATAGTCCTTAGATTATTTACATAATGGATACATATGAAGTATCAAAGGTTGTTTGTTATCATCAATTGCATTCTGACTAACGTTTTTCAAATTGTTTTATAATCAAGTTGTTACAAATCCCAAATCTTCTTTAGTCAGGTCAAATTTATCAATTTGTTTTTGAATACGCTTCACTAATCCAAGTTTTCTTTTCTGGTCTAAAAACAAATATCCTTCAGGGTTGATATATTGAACTCCTTTAACAACCATATTCCAAATGATAACCGCCAACTTTCGTGCTGTAGCACTTATGGCCGAGACCCTTCCCTTGCGAAAACTGATACGATGAAAAAAATCACGCAATGGGGTGGATTCTTTCAGGTTTCCTATGGCATTGGCCGCATTGCGCAACGCTATTTTAAGCCGGTTGCTTCCTTTAGGCAACTTGCTTGAAAGCACTTTCCCTCCGCTTACTTTATTGTTAGGCGCTAAACGGAGCCATGAAGTAAAATGTTTGGCTGTCGGAAATTTACGTATACCCTCTATGCCTACTTCACTCATCAAAGCTAATACCGTTGAATAACTCATACCTT
>DAOQAF010000055.1:0-23004 GCA_035353775.1 Bacteroidales bacterium
ACGGCCGTATAAATAATTCCGATTGCAGCCAAAACAATCAGTATTCCTTCAATTAAGCTTGAGAAATATTCCGCTTTATCATGTCCAAAAGGATGTTCTTTGTCAGGTGGCCGTGCAGCAATTGTTAACATTATAAATGCTATTATCGCGGCTGCAAGGTTTATAAACGACTCCATAGCATCGGAAAAAAAACCAACCGAACCTGTTATATAATAAGCGGTGGATTTTAATAAAATAGTTAAAACAGAAGCAATTATTGAGAACCACACAATAGATGCTAATGATTTTCGATTTGTCGCTTTATTAATCATGGAATTTTAAATTATGATACAAATCTAAAAGAAATAATCGTTTGATTAAAAATATTTCGTGTGTCTGCAATTATGCTGAACCAAAATTTTTTAAAAACTATTTCAGGCTTCTCCATTAAAATACTTCTTCCTGAACCAGAACGCTGCATTAACAAGTCCTATCATTACGGGCACTTCTACCAGAGGCCCGATGACAGCTGCAAATGCTTCGCCGGAGTTCATGCCAAAAATTGCTATAGCAACAGCAATCGCCAGTTCGAAATTGTTACTGGCGGCAGTGAACGAAAGCGTAACGCTCTGTCCGTAAGTGGCGCCTATTCCTTTGCTCAGGTATAATGAGGCAAAGAACATGATCATAAAATACACCAGCAGCGGTATGGCTATCAGCACTACGTCAAGCGGTATCTTAATAATGTATTCTCCTTTGAGCGAAAACATGACGATAATAGTAAACAGCAAGGCTATCAAGGTAAGCGGGCTGATTTTAGGAATGAATTTCGTATGGTACCATTCTTTGCTTTTTACCCGTATCAGTATAAATCTTGTAAGAAATCCCGCTATAAAAGGAATGCCGAGATAGATGAACACGCTTTTGGCTATTTGCCCGATGGTGATGTTTTCAACGGCGTCGTTGGTTGGTATGCCGAACCATCCCGGTAAAACGGCTATGAAAAAGTAAGCATATACCGAGAAAAACAACACCTGGAAAATGGAATTAAAAGCCACCAGGCCTGCAGCGTATTGCGTATCGCCTTTAGCAAGGTCGTTCCACACGATCACCATGGCTATGCAGCGTGCCAGTCCAATCATAATGATCCCATACATATAAGGCAGATTCGCGTTGTTTTCGCCGGGGAAGAGTTTGAAAAATAAGATGGCAAGGGCAAACATGAGTACCGGGCCAATAACCCAGTTCTGAACCAGCGAAAGCCCTAAAACTTTATAATTGCGGAATACATCACCCAGTTCCTCGTATTTTACTTTGGCAAGCGGGGGGTACATCATCACAATCAGGCCAATGGCAATAGGGATGTTGGTCGTGCTATCGGGTGATGACTTTAGGGATTCCCAGAAGTCAGCGATGGCAGGGAACAAATACCCGGAGAGGACACCAACCGCCATCGCAAGGAATATCCAAAGGGTAAGGTATCTGTCGAGGAATTTCAATCTTTTCTTTCTTGCTTCCATAAAAATTGAATTTTGATTTGTATTAACAGCAACTTTTTCCAGACCCGGAACAATCACAGCTTGGTTCTGTACCTCTGAGTATTCCGTTGATGATGCCGGCAGCGCAGCCAACCCCTGATCTGACGCTTATCGCGCCTTCGGGGCAATTTTTTTCACACGCACCACATTCCATGCACAGGTCTTTATTTTTGATAAAAGCCTTTTTATCCCGGAACCCAAAAATTTCGTGCGGGCAAACATTGATGCACATCTTACATCCGTTGCATTTTTGCTGGTCAAGGTCAAGTGTGACCACATTTTTCAGATAAGTCAATCCGTTCATAATGTATTATATTATATAAATCTGGTTACAATCCATCCAATAAGTCCTAAAGCTGCTGCTGCTATTTGGAGCGGGAGCGCAAGTTTCATTTCCTTCTGTACGCCGGAAAGAGAGGTGAACGTTGATGATCCTGTGAAATTCATGGCCATAAAAGATGAGATCGCACCTATGATCAGGAACCACGAGATGATTTCAATAATATTATTCCCGGGTAAATTCAGGAATAATAATAATACTGTGATCAACCACCCAACGGCAAGGCCTTTTAACGAAAATCTTTTAAAAGGAATCCATGGTAAAAATAAAGGAGTTAAGACACATCCCGCCAAATAAGCTGAGAATAAATTAATGACGGCTCTGCCGCCATGATGCCATGCGGCATCAACGGTGTATCCTTTAGCGCTAAATCCTGCCAATATAAAGAATAAAGCCGGTATGAACAACAAGTAATATTTGCCATAAGTTATTTCAACGGGGATCAATTTTATCCGGTCTTTTAGCGGAAAATTCACCCGGCGCATTTCAGGCGTTGCTTTATAACCCGTTTCAATAAATGACCTTATATCATCGGCTCGGACAGGGCCGTAAATCACCCTGAATCCTGTTTTGCTTTTTACCTCATGTGCCGACACTCCCACAGCTCCGAGTTGCGGAACAATAATATTTCTGTGGTCAACGATATTTAACAGTGCATGAATCTTTATCCTGTTTATCAGTTCTGCTGTTCCGAAAGTCCCTTTGCCGGCGGCACACCACACATTGATCCCTTTGGTGTCAAGGACAAGTATCCACGCATTTATACCGTGTAAAGCACGCCGCAAATGGTCAAAACTTAATTTGAAATTTGCTGAAACAAAAACATCGGAGGTTGCATCTGGATTTCCTGCTGCGTATAAACCCGGTTCAACTTTATAGTTCATCCGGCCCAGATTCCACCTGACCTTGATGGTTTGCCAGATATCAGAACGGCTCCAGACTGTTGAAACCAAGGGAACAGGTCCAAATATTGTTTTAATAGTTCCGGTAATATAATCCTGCTTCATATCGTATTAAATCGTAATCAGAAAATAAAAACCTATTGCAATCATCAGAATACCCGCAATGTATTTCAATACATTTGCAAAACGGGAAAGCGATGTTGATATTTTTCCAAGTCCGAGTCCAAGACCCAGCATGGCTGCGGCAAGTGTCAACCCATAACCTAAGGCATAGGATAGTAACATTAAAAATCCCCAAACCGCGTTGCCTTTTATAAAAGATGCTGCCATAATAACCGGGAAGAAGGGGCTGCAGCATAAACCACACAGGGAAGATACGCCACCTATGGCAAGCCCGAAAATTACAGCGCTGAAAATTCCGCTTTTATGGTTGTGAACGTTTATTGAAATACCCGGAATTTTGAAAGGAAAGAGACCGACAGTGTACAAACCAAAAAGTATAGAGATAACTCCTGCCGCTATTTTCCAATAACTACCTATTGAATTACTTATAAATTCACCGGTGAATCCAATGAACAATCCGATGATGGACATGGAAATTACAGTACCCAGCAAAAAGAACATACTGCTAAGTACGACTGTTTTTTTTCTTCCTGTTGAACCAATTGAGCCTGTATAGCCTGCCACAGTGCCGATAACCGCATAATTGCAGGCACAGCTAAAAACACCTATCACACCCAGCAGAAACACTGCTGCCAAAACGGAAATGCCGGCCTGGTCAGAACTTAGTATTGTCTGAATCCATTCATTCATTATTTCTTGCTTTTAGGACAACATGGGGGATTTTCGCCGGGATTTGTGATTTGCACCAGATTTACGCCGGAGGTATCAGAACAGGCTTTGGGGCAACATAACGAATCTTTGGCGGCAACAGGCCCCTCCGTGTTTTTATTTACCAGCTTAATTGTTACAATAGCAACGGCTGCCACCATCACGATCGTAAATACGATCTTCGTCCATAGCTTGTTGTTTTTTTTAGGCTGGCAGCAATCGCTACCGCATTCGCAATCGGGTTGATTATTCATATTGTTTTCCATTAGTATTTTATTTAGGCCTCATTATTTATTTCCGATTCAATTTATTTATTTTATTGACTGATAAAATGTATAAAACTGTTCTTTCATTTGATCTCTGACCTTTCGGTATACTTCCATGATTGCCTTTTCCGTGCCTTTTGCATTTGCAGGATCTTCAAAACCCATGTGCATCCGATGATGCACCCTGCCTGTAAATAGCGGGCAAACTTCTTTAGCTCCGTTGCAAACGGTAATCACATAATCAAAATTTTCATTCAGGAAAATATCAACTTGTTTTGGGTATTGTTTACTTATGTCGATGCCTGTTTCCGCCATTGCTTTGACAGCAAAAGGATTTACTTTCTGTTCGGCTCTGGTACCGGCAGAAAATACTTCAAGTTTCGGATCAAAAGATCTCAAAAAGCCTTCTGCCATCTGGCTGCGGCAGGTATTCCCTGTGCAAATTATTAGTATTTTCATTTTTCTAACTATTATTCTGTTACATTACCCTTAATTGATAATGTTACCACGCCGACCTCTGCATTTGAAATTACCGTAATAGTTTTACTTATCGTTCCCACTTTTTTTGTGTCATACACAACCTTAATCACTCCGTTCTGGCCTGGAATTATCGGGTCTTTTGGCCAGGTAGGCACAGTACACCCGCATGATGATTTTACATTGCTCAGTATCAGTGGTTCCTTACCTGTGTTTTTAAAAACAAATTCGCAAGTTCCATCAGATCCTTTTTTTATTGTACCATAATCATGTTCAAGTTTTTCGAATGAAATAACGGGAGAATTGGTCTGAGGTTTATCAGCTTGTCCTTTAGCAACAAGAGTTGAAGCAAAGAGAAATAAGCATAAAGTTAATAGTTTGGTAGTTTTCATGATAATAGTATTAAAAATTAATTTACCAAATTTAATTGTGGTACTTCGATTTTAGGATTTTGGTGAAGTGTGTCTATCTTACCATCCATCAGGTGTATTTTCATAGTACCGTATTCGGCTGCCTGAGGGCTGTGGGTAACCATTACAATGGTCATTTCTTTTTCCCTGTTGATCTTTTTCAGTAAATTTAAAATTTCAGATGATAGAGATGGGTCAAGATTTCCGGTTGGTTCATCGGCTAAAATCAGATCAGGTTCATTTATTAAGGCCCTTGCGATAGCTACACGTTGTTGCTGGCCGGCAGACAGTTCTCTGGGAAGATGATTTTTTCTGTCTTCGAGGCCAACCAACTCCATTAAAGCATCCGCTTTTTTTATTTTTTCTTTTTTTGTTAATTTAGAAATTGCCAAAGGAAGCATCACGTTTTCTAAGGCAGTGAGATATGGGATAAGGGCAAAACTTTGCATCACAAATCCGATATGTTTTTTTCTATAATTTGACAGATGTTTGTCGTTTGCGTTATCAATCCTGAAATCATTGAAATATATTTCACCCGAGGTGGTTTTGATCAATCCGGCGATTGAAAGTAAAAGAGTAGTTTTGCCGGAACCTGATGCTCCTGTAATAGTAACAAAATCGCCCTTTTTAACTTCAAAACTTACATTTTCCAGTGCATGAACACCTCTGCCCGCTTTTTGATATTGTTTATTTAGGTTGTTTACTTTTAATATCATGATTAGCCCTCCTGCATATTTGAAAATGGTTCTATTCTCCCGGCAAGGTATGAGGGTATCAAAGCACCCAATAAAGAAACTCCGATGGATATTGCCAGGGAAATGCCGATCAGGCTTGCAATAGGTTTTACGGGCAATCCTGCCAGTTCCGGGCCCAGCCACATTCCTGCCAAAGTACCGAGAATATAGCCAACGATTCCACCGATGATTCCTAATACTAATGCTTTAGATAGCATCATACGGTATATTACCATTTTATTAAAACCGATCATCCGCAACATCCCGATTTCTTTACGGCGTTCGTTGATGTTCGCCCACATAAAGTTGCCGATAGAAATGCCTCCGACAAAAATGATGATGATTAAAAATATCATAGAAACCTTGTTCATCATTTTGTTGGTCTCGATCTGGGTAGATACGATCTGGCCGATTGTGGTTATTCTTGTGTCAGGCAAAACATTTCGTAATTTTCCGAGAAGCCCGTCTGATATGGCATTGCAGCAGCCCATTATTTCGATGGCGCTTACCTGTGCCGGAATTTTCAGCAATTCCTGTGCTTTGTGAAGATGGATGAAAACCCTGTCATCGTCAACAGTTCCCGTTTCATTTAAGACCCTGGCTACTTTGAATTTTTCACCTAAAATGTCAAGGTTGCCGCCTTCACCAACTTTTAATTTAGTAGCCATAGCATAACCCACCAAACATTCATCTCCGCCTAATGAATCTATAACTTTCCTTCTTAATTTTTCATCTTCGTAACCACTGCTTTGATTTGCAGTATTAGTGGGGGCACACGAAGCCATTAAATTGTTGCCTAATAAGCCTGATTGCTGCCACATCGGTTTTGAAGTGATTTCGTTTTTAGGCAAAATGCCTGTGAGAACAACAGTTTCATTTCCAATTTTAGTTCTTCGGGTTAGTTTTGGAGATAAATTATCAACGCCTTGAAGATTTGAAGCAATTATTCTGTCTACATATTCTTCGGGTATTGTTGGCGCATCAATGTCTGCAGAATAATAATTATCTACATTAGAAGCTTGCGGCAGCACGAGGATATTCGCGCCAAGGTTATCAAGATTTACCGCGACAGCTTTCTCAGATACCACCGAGATAGATCTGATGCCAACAATAACAGCAATGCCAAGTACAATTGCAAGCAGGCCGGAGATTAGTTGTGACTTGTGTTGTTTAAATTCAAGCCAGACGAGTTTTCGGATATTCATAAAAATAATTTTTTTTATTATTTTTTACCACATCCGCTGGGTGTTGTCGCTGGCCCGCATCCTTTACTACTTCCTCCCGGGCAGCAGCCTCCGGTTTTAACAACTTTGTTCGCTGAGGCTGTAAGCGCTTTTTCAAGTGCAACACCTTCGTATTTATCAGTTACCTGTCCTGAAGAATTTGAGACTACCGTTATAGTTTTATCATTGATTGATGTTACCCCGATCTGTTTCAGAAATTCGGAATCTTTGGTGTTATTAAAATCAAATTCCACAACACTCGGTTTATTCGGCATTTTGGCGCTTACAGCCTTGCAATTAGCCAATACCGTAGCTTTATCGGTAAGACCTTTTTTAGAAACAACGATGAACACAGGCTTTTTTTCAGAAATAGCGAGCAAAACTTCTTCCTTTTTTGGTGAAGGAATTGCCTGAACCAGCATGTCTGATGTTGCCGAAGAAGCCGGATAACCTGCAACTGTGATACCTTTTGGTGAAATTACCAGAATAAACGGGGTTTCCACAAAAGCGATCCCAAATTTAGTAACCAGGTTGCTATTGGCTGCATCATCTCTATTCATCTGGATCACAACAGATTTTGCGACTTTTGTAGTTGCACCTTTCGCAATAGTAACTGCTTTATCAACACCAGTGGCTTTGTTTGCTGTAATAACCAAAAATACGGATTTACCATCTTTTTTTGCTTTATCAAGCTGTTCCTGCACAGAGAGTACCGGAGCAGTTGGTATGCTGTTATTATTTTTTGCAAATGTCTTTGCATTAAGTGCCGGTGCGGCAACAAAAAGTGCGATGATGCCGGCGCTTAATAAGATTGAAGAAATCCTGATTTTTTTCATTTTTGTGGTTTTGGGTTAATTTTGAAATTGATATTAAATTATGATATAGATTCTTTTGCATTAATCGGGTGTGATTAACCGCAGCCCTTGCTGCTGCCCGGGCAGCAACCTCCGCTTTTTTGCACTTTGTTAGCTGCAGCATTAAGTTGGTTTGCCGTTGGAATACCCGGAAACGTGCCGGTTATCTGCCCTGTTGAATTTGCCACAGCTGTTATGGTTGTTCCGTTAATTGAAGTTATTCCTATTTGTTCTAAAAATGCTTTTTCATTCTGGTCATCAAAATCAATCTCAATGATGGCAGGTTTTGAGTTATTCCTGCTGCTGGCAGTTTTACATACTGTTACAACAAGCTCTTTATCTGTATAATCATTTTTTGACACCACAATAAATACAGGCCGCTTTTCACTGAGTGCCATAAATACTTCATCCTGTTTAAGTGAAGGAACGGATTTTATTATTTGTTGTGCACTCATTTGGTCTGACGTTCCGCCAGCAACAGCGATACCTTTTGAAGAAATTACTAAAATAAAAGGTACCGGAACCGTTGCTATACCAAATCTGTTTACCAGTTCATTGTTTGCTGAGTTATCCCTGTCCAATGAGTAAATAGCAGAGTTGTTTAATCTGGAACTGGCATCATTTACATTAGCTGCTGCCTGTTCAACACCTGTTGCCCCAGTTCCCGTAATGACAAGAAAAACAGGTTTTCCTTCTATTTTTGCTTTTTCAAGGGCATCTATTGATACAGTTGGCGGCAATTCTGTATTTTGCTTACCATCTTTTCCGGGTCCGTCAGTTCTTTCTTCGTTATTATTTGATTTTGAATTACCACATGAAACAAGAGCACATAATAACAGATAAAGGGGGAAATGTTTAAGATTTTTCATTTTCTTTTATTAAATTACTTCATACAATTTCAGTCGCATTGACAAATGAAAGAACTTATGGCGCTTTCAAAAAATTTATTGAAGGTTTGTTTTATTTCTGCCAGTTTTTTCATGTCCAGACAATAATGGATTTTCAGCCCGTCAATGGTTCCCTGTATTATTCCCATTTCTTTCAGGTCTTTCAGGTGTTGGGAAACTGTAGGCCGGCTGATTGGTAAAAAATCTGAAATATTGCCTGTTCTGATCTCATTTTTTTCTGCCAGAAGTTGAATGATAGCAATTCTTGCCGGATGCGACAGGATTTTTCCGAACAAGGCAATGTTTTGCTGATCCTGGCTAAATTCATCAAATTTATTGTTATTCATAATTTTTAATGTTGAGCGTTGCAAACATACGACATTAATTTTTAATGGCAAAATTATTTATTGCTAAAAACAGTTGAAAATGGTTAAAGGTATTTTAAGAGATGATTGGCATTTGACACCAAATTACATCCATATCATAGTAAAGTGAGGCTTTCATTAAAAAGCAATTGTGAATTATAAATCAGGCAATAACCTTTTGTGATAGTATGACGGACACGGAATGAGCCATGTTTTCAAGTTATTTCCTTTCATAATACTTAATTGCCTTGTCATTTTTACCATCAAAGGGCTGTCCAATATTTACAAACCCATGTTGTGATAAAAAATTCTGACTACTCTCTATTGCAGTTGTAGAAAAAATTATTCCTTCAACATCTTTCATTTGATCTAAAAGAAGTTTTTTTATTTCAGAATTTATTCCTTTTCGTCTATAAATTTTTTCGGTAAAAGAATAACCGATTTCAAATTTAAGATCTTGCCAATTTCTATCAAGCTGTGCACACAAAACAACTTTTTCAACATAGCTTTTTTGTGGTTGCTTTATTGAAGAAATTGCAATAATATGATTGTCGACAGAACAAAATCCTAGAAGATTACAATTTATTATCCTGTTCCTTAATCCTTCCTTTTGGACTTTACAACCTTTTATAACAAGTTCATAAAATTTACATATTTCACTTTCATCACAATCCTTTGGTTTTTTTGCATAATAATAGAACTTATCGTTCATAATTGTTATCTTATTTTATTAGTAAAGTTTTGTTTTAGTTATGTCTTTTACACATAAATTTAAAATCAACTGCTTCTATTTATTGTTTTCAAATGATTTTCTATCTGTAATTTCTTCGGAACAAATATTATTCATTTTGATAATTGCATTTAATCTTAAATTTTCTCCCTTAAAATTACTCTCATTATTTTTTAATCTTT
Source organism: Bacteroidales bacterium (assembly GCA_035353775.1). Taxonomy (GTDB): domain Bacteria; phylum Bacteroidota; class Bacteroidia; order Bacteroidales; family CAIWKO01; genus CAIWKO01. The sequence goes on from DAOQAF010000055.1 coordinate 9,719, forward strand.
CCAAATAACCATTAAACTCTTGAAATAATTTTTCGTGAAATTGAGCTCTGTCAATTATTAATCCTGAGTAAACATTTTCCTGGTCAATAAATGTCAAAAAATTAGGTTGGTCTTTTTTTATTAGTGACTTTTGTTTTGTTTGTGCTTGATGCAATAGACCACATCTAAAATGAACATAAAATGTTTTACAAATGTTATTTGTTTTAAAATCTTTATTAAAGTTTTCGCTATTCTTAAAAAAATCTCTAAATGCTTTCCAGTGATTATGACGATATTTGATTTCTGTATTTTGTACACCAAAGTAAAACTGCATTAAAGTTTCAATAAGCAAGCAGTCTATAGACATGACGAGAAAGCCACTAAATTCATCATTTTTAATAAGATCGATATAATTAAAAAAGCGACTGTTAAACCTATCATCAATTATTGAAATACCTAAGTCCCAACCAGAACTTTTATCGTTAGTTAATTTTAGATTTAACCAGTCAGTATTTTTGTATTTTTTAGAAATTGAAAATGACATAAGTAATAATTAAAAAGATCGCACAGCACGGACATGATATGGAAAAGCTTTATCATAATTGATCTGGCTACCATCGAGAAAGTTCTGGTACCATGCGTTGTAATCAGTATATTCACTAGAACTCCAATATATACTATTACTAATAACACCAATTGCAACCCTGTTTATATATAATTTATTTAATTCATCTTTGCTTGGTAAATACCAGTCACTATAGCCACCTAATATTAGGTCATTACATAATTGTGCAGCATTAGGTGGAAGACAATGATTAACTATTGCAGTTGTATTTATCTGCCCATATCCAAATGAAGTAGATGTGCCAGAAGCACCATCACAACCCCAAGCCGCACCAGTGGCTTGATCATTTGGAGCGACTATTAAGCCATGTGCCTGTGACCAGCTATAACCGGGATCACCGTTTTGTAATATATAGGCAATTATACCTCCTTGATAACTCAAACCGATACCTAAAGTTGTAAAACCTACTTCATTTCCATATCCAGTACCCGAACTGTTTGTAGCATAAGCTCTTACGTAATATGTAGTGCCTTGAAATAGCCCAGATAAATTACTTGTAAATGCACCAATACCGGTGCCATCTGTTGTATGGTTGCCTGCGACAACCGGATTATGTGAGGTGCTCCAGCAAATTCCTCTTTCTGTTATTGTTGAACCACCATCGCTAAATATATTTCCACCTCCTGTAGCTGTCGTTGTTCCAATATTGTTTATTGTGTTGGTAGTTAATAATGGATTTGAAATTGTCAAAAAACTTAACTCTGAACCATATGTAGTCCCTATGCTATTAGTAGCATAAGCTCTTACGTAATATGTGGTGCCTTGAGATAGCCCAGTTATACTACTAATGAAACTACCCAACCCTGTACCATCTGAAGTATAACTATCGTTTATTGTTGGGTTAATATTAGTGCTCCAGCATACGCCTCTGGCTGTCACCGAAGTTCCTCCTTCGCTTGTAACATAGCCACCACTAGTTGCAGAAGAATTTGCAACATTTGTGATTGTTGCTGTTGTTACTGTTGGCATCATTAATGCAAGAGTACTGAAACTTTCTTCATTGCCATAAGCTGTACCAGCACTATTAGTTGCATAAGCTCTTACGTAATAGGTCGTACTCGGGCTTAGTCCATTAATATAGCTTGTAAAACTTCCGACTCCTGAGCCATCTATGGAATAACTATCTGAAAGAGTTGGATTATTTGACAAACTAAAACAAATACCCCGAGCAGTGATTGATGATCCTCCATCACTTGAAATTGTTCCTCCGCCTACAGCAGAATAATATGAAATATTACTGATTGAATTCGTAGTCAATTCTGCCGATGTTATATTTTGACCTGCAATAAAAAAAACCTCATCACCATAAGCAATCCCAACAGTATTGACAGCATATGCCCTTACATAATATGTTGTATTAAATGTCAATCCCGTAATAGTATATGAAAAGTGCCCAAGACCATTACCATTTGCAGAAAAGTTATTTGCAATAGTTGGATTGGGATCAGTCCCCCAGCACAGACCCCGTGCAATAACTTCGATGCCGTCTCCTCCACTATTGATAACATTACCTCCGCAAGTGGCAGCAGTTTCAGTGATATTGGAAATATAATCTGTCTCAAGAATAGGCAGTCCCGGATTTAAAGTAGTAAATGAAACTTGTTCGCCATAAGCTGTTCCTTCACTATTAGTGGCATAAGCTCTTGCATAAAAGGTTGTATTATAATTCAAATTACTTATCGAGGTTGTACAAGAACCGGATTCTGTAAAGTCCACTGTCGTATTATCTTCAATAGATGGCATTGGATTAGTGCTATAACAAACACCACGATAAATAATCTCCTTGCCTCCGTCGGATAAAATATTATAACTGCAACTTGCAGAAGTATAAGTTATATCAGATATATTTCCTGTAGATACATCCGGGACTGAATACCTTTTTTTACAGCTTGGGGCCATAAAAAATAGGATTAAATAGCAAAAAGCTAAAACAAATCGAAAATTCTTAAAGTAAATCATTGGTTTTTTTTATTTATTATGAATGATCTTTTTGGTATTTTATGAAAAATTGATATTTCTATAACTAAAATTTAAACCCAATTTTTAAATTTACACCATTTACATGATTTATTATTTCATGCTTATTATAATCATCTCCATACCACCAATAACCTGGTGTGTAAAGATTAACTTTCTTGAAAAATAATGTGTAGCCAATGCTTAGATTAAATGAATTGCCGGTAGACATATTTGCTTTAATACCAATAGAAGGATTAAAAAAATAATAATAAATGTCTTTATTACCATAATTATCTGTTTTGTTTGCAATATATGAATATGGGAAAATAAATCCTCCACTAATATTAATAAATGGTTGCGTACTCTTATTTGTGATGTACCATCGTGTATCAAGATATAGTGGAATACTTATATGATAACCAGTTGTAGTTGAAATAATCGTATCTACAGGGTGATAATTAAAACCAATTCCAATCCCAACAAAAAAGTTTTTTAGAAATTGCACACCATTAATTGTGTGAATCCCCATAATAAATGTTTTTTTTTTGTTTCTTGTATAATAATATTTTTCAAATTCTGAACGGCCTAAATAGAAATTAAAATCTAATATAGTTGCGAAATAGCAGTTTTGGGAATATTTGGAGGGAATATTTTCTATTTGGGGCTTGTCAATCTTGTTTTCATTAACTTTCGGTGCATTTTTTATAATGCTCTCACATTCTTCTGTTTTATAAACAAAAATGCTTCCATCGGAAGTTTGTATTTTTACTGTTTTATGAGGTTCATATTCGATTATAGTACCTTTAATAATACTGCCATTTTTTAAATAAACGACATCATTATTTTCATTTTGTGAAAAACAGCTAAGGCATAATATTGTTAAGATCAGGGTTAAAAGTATTTTCTTGATTTGCATTTGATAGTTATATTAGAATCAATTTATTTAGAAGCTTTCTCTTTAGTTATTTTATCAACTTCCGACATTTCATAAACATAAATACTCCCATCTTTCATTTTTATTTTTACATAATCATCAATGACCATCTCCATAATTACACCTCGGATCATTGAACCATTCTTTAGATATATAACATCTATATTTTCATATATTACCTCATTTTCATTTGATTGCGATTTATTTTGTGAGGAAACAGCAGCACCAACAATCATAAAAATTAAACCAATAACAAGTAATATTATGCCGATTAATACGCTGGCAAATAATAAAACTAATGTGCCAGCGACAAGAAATACCCCACCCAAAATAAAACCAAATGCACCGCTAGATACATTTTTTTTAAAGAATTTATTGAACTTCGTTTTATTTTTATTAGTGATTTTATTTAGCAAAAGGCTTCTAAGAGGCAAAGTATTTGCTTTTTTTATAGTTTTATTAGAATCAATTATATTAACACGAACATGGATTTGTGGATTATTATTATCAATTTTATTTATTGATGTTATCAATCCTTCAGGTAATAGCATTGTGTTCGATTCTAAAACAGGCTTAATTGAGGAAGTTGTATAATATGCTGACTCAGTTATTGACTTGTAATTATCTGTATTTAAATCGTTAGATTGTGATAATGAGCTATTCTTGGCTTTATTACTTTCTTTTACTTCTACATAATAGCCCTTTATGTAGCGTCTTTTTTCCACACGCAAATTCCTACTGCACGAAACACTGAACAAAATGACTAACAGGTAAAACCAAATATTTTTCATTCTTAATATTCTACCCTCGCAGTTCCAACGAAGTTTTTTCAAATAAAAAAAGCGTGGAACTATAACTATATCTGCTTCGAGGTACTGAGATACCTTTGCTACAAATAAGTCAAGCCCACGCTTTTGCGTGAGCGTTGAACTTATTATCCCTGTAGCAATGAAATTTCTCAGTTTTCGAAGCAAGAATAAAAGCTAACGCTTTATTTTAAATAATACGTTGTAAAGAACGGAGCAATACTATTTGCAAAATAGTACAATGCAAATATAATAAAATATTATTAGTTTAATCATTTGTTGATAAAAAAAATCTTGATTTCTATTTTTAGTTGTAGTACGGATTCAATTGTCAATAAAGGGCTTAAGAACTCAAATTGAACAATATTCAGTTGACGAATCTGCCCCCCCGTGACTTGCCTATTTGAGGTGTTCATTTAATTTGAAAGATAAACTATCATAAGAAAAATAACCAATGTGTCTGAAATACTCGTTTCCATTACTGTCGAGCAGAATTTGGACGGGAATCAAGTTTATACCATAATAATTTACCATTGCTTTATTCTTTTTATCTCGGACATCGAACATCACAACATTTACCGATAAATTATATGCTGCCTTTACAGAGTCAATAACATATTCCATTCTTTTGCACGAAGTACAACCTATTGAACCAAATTCGAGATACGTAAGCTTATGTGGCTGATGATTTGATGAATAATTATACAAAGTATTAATGCTATCGGCGATATGGGATAATGCATCCGTTGAAACCAAAGTGTCGTTTTCGCTGTTCTTATCAGGATTATTTGAACAAGATAAAAATAGCACGGATGCCATGCTTAATAGAAAACATAAGATGGAAATTGAAATTATTTTGTTGACGATGAATCGCAGGTGATTATTTGTCGCCACAACCGCAACCCCTGAAAGTTTTTCCCGAGTAAGCATCTGGACTGATCCGGCTGATCGCTTTTACTATCTCGCCGGCAACTTTTTCAACCATTTGAAAATGTTCTTCCGTAAGGTCCTTATTTCTTAATGTTTTTGTGTTCAGCGCGTTTTCAATGCCTATGATTTCAGAAACATCTACAGAACTGTTGATCTTGCCGCTGTATTTTTCGGTGCTTTTTTTTGCACATAGTTTGTTGCAGCCATCAACGGATATGGTCGGGAACACTCTTGCAAAGTTCCTTTCTTCTTTGCCTCCGGCCAGATATAACGGCAGACATAGTGTAACTGTGTCAACAAATTTAAGTTCTTCAAGAACTTTTCTCGTGGCGAGCCTTGAAATAGTTCCTCCGAGACATTCCTCTCCACTGCATGATAATATACCTACTTTTAGTTCTGACATGAATTGCCCTCCTTAGTTTTTTTCATTAATTATTTTCGCGATCTTCGCTGCGATTTCATTTACTACGATTTCTCCATCAGCATTGAGCTGTGTGGGAGAGCCGAATTGCTTACCTTTATGTTCTTTCACCGTGTCGAGGACTTTTATTTCTTCTATGACTATTCCACCGGATAAGGACACATTTTTTGCAGCACACATTTTCGGGCAACCGTCAACGGTGATGCAATCGCAGCCTTCAATTTTTTCCTTAGCTTCTTTCTCGCCAGTAACTAAATAGGCGAGACAAACGGTTTCTGATTTTTCCGGGCACAATTCTATGACCGTTTCTAAAGCAGCTTCCCGCGCCATAAGCCCGAAAACCTTACCAATGCCGCTGCATGGAACCACTTTCACTTTTTTATCCATTTGATCCCTCCACTTTTTTCTTCAATAATTCGAAATATTTGTCAAATCCAATCAGGAGTTCTTTATCGCTCTCAAAATCTGTCAGTTCAATTTCTGCCACCCAGCCCAATTCGTAAGGGTTTTCGTTGATCATTTCCGGCTTCTGCACCAGCATTTCATTAGTGGCAACCACCTTACCGCTTACAGGCGAAATCAAGGCAACCAGCGCCTTTGACGATTCAATGTCGCCCACTTCGCCGAACTGGTCAATTTCGTCACCTATTTCAGGGGGTGTAAAATATAAAATATCGGAAAGGTTTTGTTGAACGAAATCCGTAACACCTATTCTGGCGCGGTTTCCAACCACATATGCCCAGCAATCATTTTCATTATAATAAATTTCCGGGTTTTTAGGTACCCTGAAAATGAATTTTCCATTTTGAAAAGTTTCATAATCGAAATTATATGAAACTGTTGTTTCCTCTAAAACCTGTGTGGGTTTTTCTTCGGCTTTGTTTAGTCCGTTCATGATAATTTCGATCAGGGCATTTTCATTTTCCATTAGCGTGAGGCTGCCGGTTAATTCAATTTGGTGGTTTTTGGCTTCCTCTGTTATTACAATTTTTTGGGAAATTTTAAGGTTTTTTTCCGCTGCAAGTTTGCTGGCACATCTGGTAGGGCAACCATCTATGACCAACAGCTGATGTTCGCTCGCGATCTTATTGTATTTCGTATCAGCAACCCTGTAAAAAACCGGGCAAATGAGTTCATTTTCAGCGTTTTCACATAGTTTTTTCGCGATTTCCGCTGAAATTACTCCGGCGCATTTATCCAAGCCGTTGCATGGTAGGATGGCATAATTTTCAAGCATTGTTTTCCTCCTTTCTTATTTCTTTGATCCTGAGCGTCGTTGCATTTTTATCGGGAAAGGAAAGCGCATCGGGGCCGCATATCTTTGAACATGCCCTGCAGAAAACGACACAATTATTGGGATTCCGGACGATCAATCTGATTTCTTCATTTTCATGAACTTCAAAAACTTTGTGGGGGCAGAATTTAGTACATTCCATGCAATAATCGCATTTTGTATAATCAATGGTCGGTTTCCAATCGATCTTATTGCGTTCCACACCCATGAATGTTGTTTCGCTCATTTCCCTTCCTCCATTTTTTTTAGGGCTGCACTAACTTTTTCAACTGCCTGATCAGTTGTCATGTCGCGTACGTCAATCGGAATCAAATCTTTGCTGATATCAAGACCGGAGGCTGTAAAGGCATCCCTGAAAAGCTTTGTTTGCATGTTAGGAGCACAACCGCCGATAACCACTTTTCTATGGGCTTTCAGAAAATCAATAAGAAACCGGTCTCCGTCTTCTTCGCAAAGTTGTGGATGTATAAATCCATATTCAACAGGCAATTCCACTCTTACTCTGTTGATAAAGTCCCAGATATCCATTTGCGAAAATCCGGGGCATTTTCCTGTACAAACGCACATAATAAAACCGGGTTTTTGTGTTTCTGTCATAACATAATTTTTTAGCTTTTCTGATTATTTCAAATGTTTAAACTGTTCTGTTAAATAAAACCTTATGTAAATTAGTTTTCGCTTAACTTGTATATTTCCCGCATCATGTCGTCATGTTCTGCTTCGCCTTCTTTCGACCAACGTGGTTCGTAGGCGCAACTGCACCTCCATGATGATGCACACGGTCCTGGTTTTTGCCCTTTACTTAGTTTATCGGCACATGCCAACAGTGAACGAACATCATAGTTGGTATATTTTTGATTAGTGCCGTCATAGGTAGGAGATACCGTGGCATATTTTTCAATGAACCTGTAAATCCGTTCGGCTAATTCTTTCATATACATTTCCTGCGTACTCATAATTGTAATGACATTGAACTATTTGTCATTCATATTGTGAATCTATTTTCTTTGTCCTGTTTACAGGCTTTAACATACAAGGACATTGGCCGCTTAACTGCCGGGCCGGATCTTTCTGAACCGGAAAACCATCGCGTTCCCAGTCCATAATACCGCCTGCCAGATTTGCAACTAAGGTATATCCGTTTTTCAGGAGTTTTTCAGCGACAGCTTTGCTGTGTATTCCACTGGCATCGGCAATAATCAGAGGCCTGTCCTTTGGAAGGTTGATGATGTTTTCTTCAAAAATGCTCTGAGGTAGAATTAAATAATTATCAACCTTAAAGGTTTTCATGGATGTATGGTATTCTTCCCTGATGTCGACCAGGACAGCCCCTTTGGAAACAGCATAAAACGCTTCTCTTGCAGAGATATGCCGGATGCCGTTGCCGGCAAAGCCCAAATCAGAAAAAAGATCTGTCATTTTTTTATATTTACGATTTAAATCCGGAAACAAATCATATCTTTTTTATCCACGATCCGGTATTAAGTTGTTTTGTTATACTTCGACTGGCATAAATTGCGATTTGTTTAATGTGTAATAATCTAATTGAAATATACTTGTGTTGTTTTAGAAGTTCAGTTTATGTTCGCTCAGTATAAATTTTGCAAATACACGAAATATGTATTAAAAAAATTATTCCATTAATTTCTGAAAGTAAAAAATATAAACATAGTAGAAGCCAACAAAAATAAAGACTACAGCAATAATCCTCCGGAACCATTTTTCAAAGACCTTTACTTTATTATAAAAACCTCCCAAACTGGAAATGCTGAATGCCAGCAGATAGGCCACAATGATTACCGGCAGTCCGGTAGCGATGGCGAAAACCAAAGGAAGAAACAAGCCCGACGGGCTGCTGATGGTGATAGGTATCAGCATCCCAAAATATAATATACCGCTGTATGGGCAGAAGGCGAGGGCAAAGACTATTCCAAGCAAAAGTGCGCTCCACCAGTTGTTTTTCTTACGGTTTTGCATTTTATCCCCGAAACTGCCAAGGCCGGGGATCCTGAATCTGAAAATATCCAGCATCAAAATACCAACAATGATTAACAGTGGCCCGAGAAATTTTTCACCATTCGCCTGGAAAAACCTGGCGATATGAAATGTGCTGGCGCCAAAATACAGGATGACGCCAAGTGTTGTATAGCTGATCGCCCTGCCCAGGGTGTACCACAAGCCGTTGAAAAAGATCTTCCTTTTGTTTTCAATATCCTTGCTGATAAATCCAATGGCAGTGATATTGGTAGCAAGAGGGCAGGGGCTTATGGCGGTCATAATACCCAGAATAAAGGCAGTAAGAAAGGGGACGTTAGTGGCGTCCAGCCAGTTTTGTAAGGTCTCCATAGTGGCTATTTTAACAAGCCGTCAATTTGGGCTACAAGCTCTTTTTCCAGAGTTTCTTTATTCTGGTCCAGCAAGTAATTTTTTACGATATCCGTAACATTGATGCTGGTTTCATTTTTCTTCTTTTTCTTCACAATTACCACGGTTTGCGAGCCTGCCTGATATTTTTCCACCAGGGCTTTATTGCTTTCTTCCGCAAGTTTGATCTCTTTAAAAACTACATTTCCTTTCGGATAGTTTTTTTCTACTATCGTTTTTATATCTGCTTCAAGAACATTGCAGGCCTTGGCTTTGCAGCAGGCAAGATTGGCTTTGAAGTACAGCACTTCTGCTTTACCTTTGGCGCTTTGAGCGAAAAGTGCAGATGTGGAAATGATTAAAAATGCTAATAATAAGGTTACTTTTTTCATGATTTTTTATTTAAAAACTTGTTTATTTTTTTTACCAGATCTTTTTCCAATGTTTCATCATTGCGGCTTCTCAGGTAATTTTGAATAATGCCCTCGACATTAACGCTTTTTTCTTTTTTCTTCTTTTTCTTTACAATAACAACTGTTTGCGATCTTGCCTGGTACTTGTCAACAAGTACTTTGTTGCTGTCCACTGCAAGTCTGATCTCTTTGAATATGACGTTCCCTTGCGGATAGTTTTTTTTGATTATGTTTTCTATGGTTGATTCCAGAAGGTTGCATTCTGCAGTATAGTCTATGCTAACGGAGATATCTGTTTTGAAATATAAAACCTCTGCGTGTCCTTTGGTGTTCTGCGAAAAAACAGCATAGGTGAAAATAAACATGAGTGTTAACAAAAAGACTGTTTTTTTCATGCGGATTATTTTAAGAATTCTTCAATCTTTGATTTTAGTTCAGCGATAAATATGTCAGGGTCATGTACTTTTTTGAAAGCCCAACCGGTAAGGTCTTCGCTTATGTCTTCTTTCCCGTTGACGAATGAAGTCAAGGCCAGTGTCGCTCCGTAAGCGTCGTATTTTTTTACCATGTCACGGTTATCGGGCAGCTCGCAATTCATTATATACAGGTCAACGATGCCCAGTTCAAGCTGATTCGCAAAATTATTGTCAATGGTCTGCCTGACGTATTTTTCTATAGAAAAACAGGTGTTGCAGCGGTTGGTGATATGGAAGTAAAATACTTTCAGGCGTAGGTTTTTTGCATTGTTGGCAATGATAGTGTCGTTACTTTTTTGAGAGAATACTCCAACAGACAACAAGAGTAAAAATGTAATTATGACCGGTTTCTTCATGGTTTGTTATTTTAAATATTCTGTGATCCTGTTTTTTAGGATTTCAATAAATTTTTCTTCCTTGTTCTTTGCAAATTTGAAGCCATCTCCTGTCAGGTCGGTGGTGGTTTCCTTTCCTTTGAAAACTCTGGTTACATAAAGTCCTGAGCCAAATGCCTGGTATTTCTCAGCTATCTTAGCATTTGCATCTTCATCTACATTTAAAATAAATTGTTTGACCCTGCCTTGTTTAAGTTCGGAGGAAAAATAAGTATTGAGTGTTTTTGTAGTGGCTTTTTCTATGGCTATGCAGGATACACAACGGTTAGTAATATGAAAGTTGTAAACCAAAACTTTAGGCAAATCTATTTTTTGTTCAACTACACCCTTTTTATCAGTGGAATCTGTTGCAGGTAATGAGTCAATGCTTTTTTGTTCAACTTGTGCGATGGTATCATCAGAAACCTTTTCTTCTGTTTTATTGTTCGTTTGGTTGCACCCGAAAAATAACAAAGTGGTTAAAACAAGTGCCAGTAAATTTAATGCAAATATTTTTTTCATAGTTCAATTTTTTACATGTTATTTATTTTTGTCTTTATTCAATAATTCTACCATTAGTGATTTTGCAATTTCCCAGTTTTCACGGTTGATACAATATTTTATCATGGGTGGTTCTATTTCTCCTTGTATCAACCCGGAATATTTTAGTTCTTTTAAATGTTGTGATAATGTGGAACGGGCAATAGGTATATCGCCGATCATTTCGCCGCTGGTGCAGCACGAATTTAATCCCAAAAGCTTTTCAATGATATAAACCCGTGCCGGATGGCTTAGGGCTTTTGCTATCAGGGCTATTTGCTTGTGCTCCTCGCTAAACTTCGGTTTTGGAGACATGGTTTATATGTTTTTTTCTATGATTTCTTTAAGTTCTTTCATTGATGGAACGCGTCCGCTAATCACGACCTTGCCATCAATAACAAGCCCCGGTGTTCTCATAATACCGTAACTCATAATCTTTACGATGTCTTCAACTTTTTCCACATTGGCATTGATGTTCAACTCTTCTAATGTCATATGCACGGCTTTTTCAAGAGTTTTGCAATTGGGGCAACCTGTACCTAAAACTTTTATATCCATGACTTTTATTTTATCTGTTTATATTTCGCAAAATTACGAAATGTTATTGAGATTATAAAAAAATATTGAAGAAAAAAAATCTGTTTTTAACAAGTGCTATCAATCAAATCAGAGTTATATTAATTATGAGTTTTGTAATCTTAATATTATGAAAAAACACATTATTAATTCACTTGCTGCATTCTATGCAAAGAATCTAAAACGATTTTTATCGGTTAATATGATTCTCCCAATATTGATAGTTTTTTTGGTTCTGATTTTATCGACAATCAAAACCTATTCCCAGGTGATCAATGTTTCTATACAGTGCAATAACCCAACGATATGTTCAGGTTCTTGTACTCAGTTAATTGCTGTAGTTACCGGGGCAAGCGGAACGGTGAATTATATTTGGACACCAGGGCTTCCTAATAATGATACTGTTAATGCTTGCCCAACCACCACCACAATCTATAAAGTTATCGTTACTGACTCATTATTTAATGTGGATAGTGCGGCTATAACGATTACAGTTAATCTGATGCCAACTGTCAGTCCTACAAATAATATTGTTGTTTGTGGCGGCACACAGATCAATCCCGGGAACTTTATTGTTACACCACCCGGGACAACCATTACGTGGACAAATTCCAATACGGCGATTGGCCTTGCAGCATCGGGTACGGGAAATATTCCGCCATTTACGGCTCCTGCAAATGTCAACGGAACAAATATTACGGGCATTATTAATGTTATTCCATCCTTAAACGGGTGCTCAGGCCCTGTAATGTCTTTTACAATTACTGTTTTTCCGACATTTACCGTCAGCGTAAGTACTACAAATCCTAATTGCCCGACCTGTCCTGATGGTAATGCGGTACTTATACCAAATGGTGGTATGCCGCCATATAGTTACATTTGGGATACAAACCCCATACTGAATTCAGCCATAGTCAGCGGGCTGTTGCCGGGGGCTTACGGCTTTTGCGTTGCTGATGTGCATGGCTGTGTAACATGTGATACTGCTTTTGTGTCTGTAGGTAATTGTTATTCTTATTTTACCCTTTCTCCCGATTCGCTAATCCCTCACCAGTATAATGCCGTAAATCTTGCATCCGGCAGCCTGCCTTTATCGTATCTTTGGTCCTGGGGTGACGGAACAACTGATACTATAGCCTATCCAACTCATAATTACAGTACTGCCGGATATTATAACGTCTGTCTGACAATTGCTGATTCATTAGGTTGCACTGATATTTATTGCGATTCATCATATCTGCAGAAAAATACAAATACCATGATAACTATAAACGTCATCCCGCCGGTTATGAATGCAAGTAATGAATATTCCGGAAGTAAGGCCTTAAACATTTACCCCAATCCTGCAAAAGATCATCTGACGGTTGAAGTCACTGAATTAATTGGGAATAACTTGTTCTCCATTTATAATATTGAAGGGAAGCCTCTTATTCAACAGCCTTTAAAACAAACAAAAAATGGAATCGATATTTCCGGGCTTTCAAAAGGATTATATGTTATTAAATTCACCAATACAGACAGGTTTTTTGTAAGAAAATTTATTGAATTAGGCGCTTAGATAATAACAGAAAAATTAGTAATATTGTGGAAAGTAT
>DAOQAF010000056.1:0-22405 GCA_035353775.1 Bacteroidales bacterium
ATCGGTTTCGGTGGTTTTATATTTTTCCGACATTGGAAGCAAAGCTAATGTTTTTCTGACAACATTTATATTTATTAAGGGTATTTGTTTCTATTGCACGCGTTACGAACGCGCGCGTACTGGGTGATGATTACCTTCAAATAAAAACCCGCTATGAAGCAGAAAGGAATAAAATCGAACTTAGTCTAAAACAAGTCAAAACTAATGACCATTCGCTGCAAGTTAAATTAAACAAGTGTTTTAACATATTATCACACCTTGATGAGCTTTATGAAAAAGCCAATCATGATAACAAAAAACGACTTGTGAGTTCAATTTTTCCTGATAAAATCAATTTTGACGGAAAAAAAAGTCGAACTCCGAGATTGAATGATGTGCTCCGCCTGGCCACCTTAATTGACAAGGCTTCCGGGAAAAATAAAACGGGACAAAGCGCAGAAAAACATACTTTGTCCCGTCAGGTGGAGCGTATGGGAGTCGAACCCATGACCTTCAGACTGCCAGTCTGACACTCTAGCCAACTGAGCTAACGCCCCAAATCGGTTTGCAAATGTAAATATTTTATTCTTATTTTTACAAAAGTTTTTTTTAAAACATGAAAAGAATTTTCGCAGCAGTTAAAATAGTTCCTCAACCCGCCCTGACCCGTTTTATAGATGAGCTTCAACAACATCTCGCCGACAGTTCTATCAGATGGGTTGACCCCAAAAACCTGCACCTCACCCTGAAATTTTTCGGAGAGACACCCGAAGAAAAAATTACGGCAATTGAAGAAGCCTTAGAAAAGATACACCTTGCCCCTTTCGACTTCGGATTAGGAAATCTAAAGATTTTCGGAAGCCGCTACCATCCACGTGTATTATTTGTTGAAGCCCTGAAAGCAGAATCGTTTAAATTATTAAGCGACTTGATTCACGACCAGATAAAGCTATTGGGGTATGAGACCGACAGACAGAATTTTGTTCCGCACCTGACCCTCGGGCGTATTAAGAAAATTTCCGATCTGAAGTATTTTCAAAAAAAAATAAGTGAGTATTCTGAGATCGTCCTGCAGACACAGCATGTGAAAGAATTTTTATTGTACGAAAGCATCCTTCCTTTCTCAGGACCTGAGTATAAAATCATGAAAATTTTCCCGCTGGGAATATAATTTGCAAAAAATATTTTTTTAATCAAAAATTTTAGTAATTTTGCACCCGCAATTGTCCTATGGTGTAACTGGCAACACGTCTGATTTTGGTTCAGAAGAGTTCAGGTTCGAGTCCTGATAGGACAACAGAAAAAAGGAAAAGTTGTTGAGGGGACGGAAGTCCCCTCTTTTATTGAAAAAAATATGATCACAGTAAAAAAAATAACTGAAATTGTCAACGAAAAACTCCACGGGACAGAACTTTTTCTCGTGCAGGTGCTTGTCGGATCGAACAACCATATTACCGTTTTTATTGACTCGGACACACATGTAAGCATCGACGATTGTGCACAAGTCAGCCGTTTTATCGAATCAAACCTGGACAGGGAAAAAGAAGATTTTGAACTGGAGGTTTCTTCCGCGGGGCTTGACAAGCCAATAAAACTTCACCGGCAATACCTGAAAAATATTGGCAACGACCTGAAAATCGTCACCAATGATGGTAAAAGTTTTACAGCAGCCTTGTTAGGCGCCGGAAAAAATGATATAACCCTGCTGATACCCGAGAATAAAAAGAAAAAAATTCCCGAACAGGAAGTGGTTGTAGCAATAAAAGACATCAAAGAAGCAAAAATAGTAATTAAAATTAGTAATAAATAACATAAAGTACTGAATAATGGAACACATCAATTTAGTTGAATCGTTTTCGGAATTTAAAGAGTTTAAAAACATCGAGCGCGAAACCATGATGCGCATACTTGAAGATGTATTCAGACACATGCTGATAAAAAAATACGGCAGTGATGAAAATTTCGACATCATCGTAAACATTGATAAGGGCGACCTCGAAGTGTGGAGGAACCGGAAGATTGTTGACGACAATGAAGTTACCGACGAAAACCAGCAGATAGCCTATTCAGATGCCATAAAGATCGAACCCGACTTCGAAATCGGTGAAGATGTTTCGGAAGAAGTAAAGCTAAAAGATTTTGGCCGCCGCGAAATACTTGCCTTGCGTCAGAACCTCATATCGAAAATTCTGGAGTTTGAAAAAGATAATATATATAAGGATTATATTGAAAAAGTAGGGCAAATAGTTACCGGAGAAGTTTACCAGGTATGGAAAAAAGAAATACTGGTGCTTGACGACGACAACATTGAACTCATCATCCCAAAATCGGAACAAATACCGTCTGATTTTTATCGCAAGGGCGAATCGGTGCGGGCTGTTGTTTCCAAGGTAGAAATGAAAAACGGAACCCCTGTAATTATCCTTTCACGTACTTCTCCTGTATTCCTTGAGCGTCTTTTTGAAGCTGAAGTTCCGGAAGTTTTTGACGGACTGATCACCATCAAAAAAATTGTACGTATTCCGGGTGAACGCGCCAAAGTAGCCGTGGAATCATACGATGACCGTATCGACCCGGTAGGTGCCTGTGTTGGGATGAAAGGAGCCCGCATACATGGAATCGTGCGTGAACTGCGCAACGAAAATATTGATGTCATCAATTATACCACCAACATTTCACTGTATATCACACGTGCTTTAAGCCCTGCGAAAGTTTCATCCATAAAAATTGATGAAAAAAATAAAAAAGCCGATGTTTTTCTTAAGCCCGACCAGGTCTCACTTGCTATCGGTAAAGGTGGTTATAATATCAAACTGGCAGCGAAACTTTCCGGTTATGAAATTGATGTTTACCGCGATTCTGATTCAGATTACGAAGATGTTGACCTGCTGGAATTTTCAGATGAGATCGATGAATGGATCATTGATGAACTGAAAAATGTGGGTTGCGATACCGCTAAAAGCGTTCTTGAACTTAGTGTGGAAGAATTGGTACAACGCACCGACCTGGAAGAAGAAACGATTAAAGAAGTGATCAAAATATTAAAATCAGAATTTGAATAATAATAATAAATAATATTTACTGCATAATTAAATCAAGGTTCAATCAGGTAAAATATGGAAGAAACCGTAAAAACGTACCGATTAAGTAAAATTGCAAGCGAATTCAATATCTCTGTGGGTTCTATTGTTGAATTTCTCAACAAAAAAGGAGTAAAGGTCGACAATAATCCTAATGCGAAAATCACCAATGACAGTTATGAAATTCTGCTTAAAGAATACTCTTCGGACAAGCAAGTGAAAGAAACATCGAAAAAGCTCGATATTGGCATCCTCCGTCATGAAACCATCACTCTTGATAAAGCCAAAGAACGCGAAAAAGAGACCGAGCCGATTCAGGATAAAGAACTTTTTATCAAAAATGTACCGGCAACCTTTTCTAAAGAAACAATAATCACCGAAAAAACCGAAAAGAAGGAAGAACCTGTAAAAAAACAGCCCGAGCCTGTAAAAGAAAAAGCGAAAGAAGAACCTGTTAGCATACCCGAAAAAGAGGTTACTGCAGTTGTTGCGAAAGAAACCGAAGAAGATACGGAAAGCAAGGAAACCGCTAAATTAAAAAGTCCAAAGATTGTAGGAAAAATCGACCTTGAAAAAGTAAGCGAAAAAAAACCTGCGAAAAAAGCCGGTAAAGAAGTTCAGAAAGAAACTAAAAAGGAAACAAAAGAAGAACCTACAGAATCCAAAAGGACTAAAAAAACAAAAGAAACTCCTGAAATAAAAGAAGAAATAAAGGAACCTGTTGAAGATAAAAAAACGGTTGTTGAAAAAGTTGAAACTCCTGTCGAGCCTATAAATGAAACAGCAGCGGAAATTATCGAAAAAGAAGTTCCCGAAGAGTCTGCTATTACTAAAGAAGAGAAGATTCCCGTCAAAGAGGAGGTTAAGGAAAATCCTAATTTTATTGCCACAGAATACACCAAACTGGACGGCCCAAAAATATTGGGAAGAATTGAGCTGCCTGTTGAAAAACTGCCTCAACAAAAACAGCCTGTTGCCTCTTCCACAGACGAGAAAAAATCAGGCAACAGAAAGCGCCCGCGCAAACGGATAAAAAAAGAAGGTATCCAGTCCGGCGACTCCGGCCAACAAAATAAACCAGGAGCTTTTGGCGGCCAGGATGGCGGAAAATCACATTCACAAGGGCAGGCAAAAGGGCGCAGGGGAGGTAAAACTTTAGAGTTTAAGCCGGAGGTTTCAGAAGAAGAAATTCAAAAACAAATTCGCGATACACTAGCCAAACTGACCGGCCCTACAAAATCAAAAGCATCAAAATACCGCCGCCAGAAAAGAGATCTTGTGCAGCAACATATCGAAGAAGTCCATCAGAGAGAGGAAGAAGATAAAAAGGTACTGAAAGTAACTGAATTTGTTACGGTGAGCGAGATGTCCCAACTGATGAATGTTCCGGTTACCGACATCATTTCAACCTGTATGAGCCTCGGATTGTTCGTTTCGATCAACCAGCGCCTTGATGCAGAAGTATTATCAATAGTTGCCGAAGAATTTGGTTATAAAACTGAATTTATCAGTACGGAACTTGAGGAGGCCATTCATACCATCAAGGACTCTCCTGAAGAGCTCTCAGAACGTCACCCTATCGTTACTGTCATGGGACATGTAGACCACGGAAAAACATTATTGCTGGACTACATAAGAAATTCCAACGTGATCGCCGGTGAAGCAGGAGGTATTACACAACATATCGGGGCTTATGAAGTAACCCTTGAAAACGGCAAAAAAATAACATTTCTGGATACTCCGGGCCACGAAGCTTTTACCGCCATGCGTGCCCGCGGAGCCAAAGTAACTGACATTGCCATCATCGTGATAGCTGCTGACGACAGCGTGATGCCGCAAACCGTGGAGGCCATTAATCATGCCCAGGCGGCGAAAGTTCCTATCATTTTCGCTATCAATAAAATCGATAAACCTACAGCCAACCCTGAAAAGATCAGGGAAGCCCTTGCAAATATGAACATGCTGGTTGAAGATTGGGGCGGCAAATACCAGTGCCAGGAAATTTCTGCAAAAAAAGGGATCAATATCGACAAGCTGCTCGAAAAAATATTGCTTGAATCTGAAATGCTTGAACTGAAAGCAAATCCTAACCGTAACGCGTATGGTACCGTTTTGGAATCTTCGCTTGAAAAAGGACGCGGTTATGTAGCCAAACTCCTTATGCTGAACGGCACGCTTCGTGTCGGCGACATGGTGCTTGCAGGAGCCAGCTATGGCAGGGTTAAAGCCATGTATAACGAGCGTAATTTAACTATCAGTACTGCAGGCCCTGCTACACCGCTACTTATGCTGGGCCTGAACGGCGCACCACAGGCTGGCGACAGTTTTACGGTGATGCAGGATGAACACGAAGTGAAGGAAGTTGCCAACAAGAGATTTCAGTTGCAACGCGAACAGAATATCCGCACCCATAAACATATCACTCTTGATGAGATCGGCCGCCGCATTGCCATTGGCGACTTCAAAGAACTAAATATCATTATCAAAGGTGATGTTGATGGTTCTATCGAAGCGTTATCAGACTCGCTGCTCAAGCTTTCCACACAGGAAGTTCAGGTTAATATTATTCATAAATCCGTTGGACAGATAACAGAATCAGACGTTTTGCTGGCTTCGGCCTCCAATGCTATTATCATTGGATTCCAGGTGCGTCCGTCGCTAAGCGCTCGTAAACTTGCGGAGCACGAACAGATTGATATCCGTCTGTATTCGATCATTTATAATGCTATCAATGAAATTACCTCGGCTATCGAGGGTATGCTTTCGCCGGAAATAGAAGAAAAAATAGTCTGCAACCTTGAAGTAAGAGAAGTATTCAAAATCACGAAAGTAGGAACAATTGCTGGATGCCAGTGCCTCGACGGTAAAATTTCGAGAAGTACACTTGTAAGGATAATCCGTAACGGTATAGTGGTATATTCCGGCAAACTTGGCTCCCTGAAGCGTTTTAAAGACGACGTGAAAGAAGTTTATGCCGGACAGGAATGCGGATTAAATATCGAAAACTTCAACGATATAAAAGTCGAAGACATCATTGAAGGTTACGAACAAACCGAAGTAAAAAGAAAATTAGGATAAGTCTTTTTCTTCCTGATATAACAGCCTGACGGATCGTCAAAACATTTCGCTTCATGGCCTCTGCTGAGGTAAGGAGTGCATTAACGTTGAGAATTTTTCCGGGATTCCTGCCAATTACAGTATTAAAAAACCATAAAGGCATCTCTAATAAAGATCTTTGATTTTTTACGGTTTTTTGTTGGGAATTTTTATCAAAATTTCCACAAAAGCATGTTATCATCGGTATAACCCTGTCAGACTGTCGCAGACAGGCAGGCGAATAGAAATATCAATACGGCCTACCGGACTATTTAATATTTCAATTTGGTATAATTGATATTTCAATTTGGTATTATAGAAAAAAAAACCAAATTTTCTTATAGAAAACACCAAGTTAACCATTTTTAAAAAATATTTTTTCTTCTTTTATAACAATATTATATGATTTTGTCATTTATTTTTCATTGCTTGTATTTTTCTTAAAAAAATATTTGTTTTAAAAAATTAGAATTTGTACATTTGACTGATTTTTAATTACTTTATCAGGCTCCCATTTACAAACAATTTTAATTTTAGAAAAATGAAAAAAATTACTTTAATTTTTCCAAAGAAACCCCGGACTAAAAAATCAGTGGCCCTGGGAGGCAGAAAACAAATACTGATGATACTGCCTGTCATGATGTTTATGTTATTTTCGATGAACATAATGGCACAGAATGCTATAGAATTGGGCCCTGCATTAAACTCCCTGAAAATCACGGCCAATCAGCAATATAACGTTATCAACAGCCTGATTTATGATGTACAGCCCACGGTTTATGTCCAAAACGGGATGGTACAATCGTTTGGTAATGGCCCGGCTAAACGCGTTGAGGTCAGTACAAATTCTTTTGACAACCTCTATGAGACAAATCCTGTTTTCAGCGATGTTGAAATAATTACTGTAAAAATTAATAATAAAAATGACCTCAAGATGCCAGGGCTTAACATACAAGACCTTAGCCATTTTACGAATTTAAAATATATACTTTACTTGTGCAGCATAAACTGCGACCCCGTGTCAATCAACAAAATGTTCACCCCTGAAATACACGACGGTATTACCATATTTTATCAAATTTCCATTCCAAATTAAAAATAATTTAAATTAAATACAACATGGAAACTATTGAAAATAAATCCATTATCAGCAGTTCTTTGATAAACAAACTGCTCATCACCCTCCTACTCATCGGAAATACAATATTCGCTGTAGGACAGGTTCAAAAGCCTTTTGTCCAGCGGACTTCGGTTTATTCTCCCAATAAAACCATTTATAGCATAAAGGGTGATTTCACGATGATTGGCAATACCAATCTTACTCTTCAGAATTATTCAGACATTACGCTGAACAGTAATAACATGATGATACTCGTTGATGCTGATGCTGATGCCAGCACAACCAATTCATCATCATCCACATTGACCTTTTCGACTGAAAATGGCGCTGTCCCAACCTGTTCAAATATTATTTATGCCGGTTTGTATTGGACCGGAAGAACAGATACGTATGTAACAACGGCTGAAAAGTGCAACATTAAAGTTAAAGGCCCCGCCATGGCAAATTATCAGTCTTTTACCGCCAATGTAAATGACATTATGTATCCCGGTGATAACGACATGTATGCAGCCTACGTGGAAGTTACGGATCTGGTTCAGCAGAACGGGATAGGAGAATACTGGGTGGCAGATATGGCATTATCCGCTGGAAATGGAGGCCCCACAGGTTTTTACGGCGGTTGGGGCATGATCGTGATTTATGAAAACAACAAAATGAACTGGAGAGACGTAACCGTTTTTGACGGTTATGCTTATGTGGTGGGAAATCAGATTATCAGCTACGACCTTCCGGTTTCGGGATTTAACGCGGTACAATATGGAAATGTAAACATGAAATTGGGTATGATGGCCGGAGAAGGAGATGTAGGAATTTCAGGCGACTATTTTCAAATTCAAAAAGTTTCTGATGCAACCTGGCTTACGTTAAACCATTCCGGTAACTCAGCCAACAACTTTTTCAACAGTTCTGTGTATACCGGAGGTAATGCCCGCAACCCCAATCTCTTAAATAACACCGGTATGGACATCAGTATGTTTAACATTCCCAATGCCAATAATGAAGTCATTACCAATAACCAGACATCAACCACCTTCAGGTATGGCTCAACGCAAGATACCTACATCATATTTTGCATCGCCATGGCTGTTGATGCCCATGTGCCGGAACCTGAAGGATTAAACCTCGTCCAGAGTATCGATAACGACCCATATGTCACCGGTGACCCATTGATCGCCCTGCCCGGCAATAAAATTGAATACAAACTGGAAGTAAGAAATCGGGGGACCGAGGCTATCAACAATGCCAGAGTGATAATTCCTATTCCTTATGCTTCAACTTATGTTTCCAGCGTCAACAATATTTTATTTAGCCCTGCCCCCACTCCCAACAACCTGTATTTCGACCCCACTATGGGTGCCAATGGTTCTATTGTTTGGGATATCGGTACACTTCCTTTGCCAGCCAATCCCGACGACCTTCTGGGGACCCTGGTATACCGGCTGAGAGCTACCACCGACTGTAACCTGCTGACCAATATTGACTGTCCACCCAAAATAATACTTGATGGTTCGATCAGTGGTACCGGAGCCATCAGCCAGGTTTCGACAACACTGGATTTTATACAAGGGTATCAAAGCCAGGGCCCTTGCGGTGGAGTTCCCATTTATAACCCACTGATAATTACTATCGATGCCGAAGACTATATTGCCCAGAATTGTGCAGGTCAAAGTAATATTAATTTAACTTTTTGCAATATCGGGAACAGTATCCCAATAACCCAGGTATCCGGAAATTTCCTGGCAGGTTCACATTTTTATAATGAATACCCTGTTACCAACACATCCATCGAATATACCATCAACAATCCATTCCCAGCAACACCCGGCACTACCACATATTTTTCAGTGCCTCCGGGAACAACAAACTGCTTCTTTGAGTTTACCATTACCGTTACAAATATTGTTTCAACCCCCACGGTGGTAAGCCCCGTAAATTATTGCCAGGGAGCCACGGCAGCACCACTGGTTGCCACAGCCACAGACCCTTCTTATACATTGTATTATTATACCTCCCCTAATGGAACACCGCAAATTTCGCTGACTCCATCGACAGCAACCGTGGGAACTTTCACTTATTATGTTGCTGAAGGCATCTCCAACTCATGCATCAGCCCTAATCTTGTTCCTATTATTGTAAATGTTTACGCACAGCCTGTAGTAACCGCATCAAACAGCGGCCCCGTATGCTATGGAGGCACCATCAACCTCTATGCTTCAGGTAACGGTAACTATCAGTTATACTCATGGACAGGCCCCAACAATTTTACTTCAACATTGCAAAACCCTATAATAACTAACTTCACGAACGCCGCTGCCGGAACGTATACAGTTACGGTAACCAATGGCAACAATTTCTGTTCGGCATCTGCATCCACAGTTGTTGACCCTGCCTTTATCATTAGTGTTACAGCTACTGCTGCTCCGATATTGTGCAATGGCGGCACCACCACAGTAAGTGTTTCAGCCACCGGCGGGACAGCGCCTTACACCGGAACAGGCACATTCACTGTAGGAGCCGGTACTTATAATTACACCGTTACCGATGCCAACGGATGTACAGCTACCACAAGCATTACCCTGCAGGAACCCGCCCCGCTGACAGCCACCTCCACAGCGGCAGTAATTACCTGTGACGGCGCAACCACCAATGTTACCGTAACAGCTACCGGAGGAACCGCTCCGTACACCGGTACCGGAATCTTTACTGTTGGCTCAGGAACTTATACCTATACCGTTACTGATGCCAATGGATGTACCGCTACCACCACCATCACGGTGACAGCTTCCCCGCCCATTGTCGTTTGCTTATCCATTATTTCGCCCGTAGTCTGTTACGGAGAAACCGCTACGGTTAACATTATACCTTCCGGCGGCACACCACCGTTCACTTATAGCGTTGATGGCGGGCCATTCCAACCCAACCACCTGGTACAACTTTATGCAGGTACTCATTCCATCACCGTAATGGATGCCAACGGTTGCACAAAAACAGTTTATATCACCATCACCCAGCCGACCCCGCTCGATTTGACGCTGACTGTTCCCGATCCAATCCTGTGCAGTGGTGGCACTACCTCAATCACTGCTTCTGCTAATGGCGGAGCCACACCCTATTCCTTCAGCTTAGACAACGGTACGCCACAAGCCTCTGGCACTTTTACACTTACCGCAGGTACTCACACCATTACCGTAATTGACAACCTCGGATGTGAGGTTTCAGAGCAAATTACGGTTACCGAGCCCGACCCCATCGTTGTCACCTTGTCTTCAACACCAATTCTCTGTTTTGGAGGCACTTCAACCATAACAGCTTCCGTTACCGGCGGCACCGCACCATACATTTTTATTGCAGCAGGCGGCCTTATGCAGGGCAATCAGATTACCGTTGCCGCAGGCACTTATACCGTTAATATTATTGACGCCAACGGTTGTCAGGCCAGTGCAACCATAACGATTACCGAACCACCCGTTCTCGATGTTATTTTGACCATAGCATCACAGGCACCCTGTAGCGGCGATCCGGCAACCGTGCACGCCATAGCCACAGGAGGAACCGCGCCTTATACCTACTCCGCAGATGGAGGCCCCTTCCAGAACAGTAATATTTTTGTGCTGACCGGCGGTACGCACACCATCGTGGTTCACGATGCCAACCAATGTGAAGCATCAGCCACCATTACCGTGATACAGCCAGCAGTGCTGACCCTCGCGTTGTCATCGACTCCCATTCTCTGCAACGGCGGAACCTCGGTGATTACAGCCACTGCCGGCGGAGGAACAGTTCCATATTCCTATTCATTAGGAACAGGACAATCCCAAACAGCCAATACATTTACAGTAAACGCCGGAACTTATACTGTAGTTGTTACTGATACCAATGGATGCCAGCAATCAGCCACTATCACCATTACCCAGCCTGATCAACTCAGCCTGACCTTATCGGTTGATCCTGTCTTATGCAATGGCGGAACCTCTACAGTAACAGCTAACACAAGCGGCGGAACAGCGCCATATACTTATTCCGTCGACGGCGGCACTTATCAGAGCAGTAATATATTTACGCTAACTGCCGGAGGCCACGTTATTGTTGTTAAGGATGCTAACGGATGCCTGAAATACCAACAGTTTACTATTACTCAACCTGCGGCCCTCTCTGTTACATTAACAGCAAGCCCGATATTATGCAATGGTGAGACCTCCACAATAACAGTAATTGTAAGCGGCGGAACAGCACCTTACACTTATTCATTGAATAATGGTGCAACCCAGAACAGCAACGTATTTACAGTTCCATCCGGAACATATTCTATCGTTGTTACCGATGCTAACGGATGCCATGTTTCAGAAGCCATCACCATCGCTGAACCCGATGCTCTTGAACTTACATTAACAGCAAATACACTGATCTGCGACGGAGGCACCACAGACATAGTTGCAACCGTTACCGGCGGCACTGCTCCTTATACGTATAGTATAAATGGCATACCCCAGAGCAGCAATATTTTCAATGTTGATGGCGGAACATACACCATCGTGGTAACCGATGCCAATGGATGCGAAGATACCGAAACAATAACCATCATTGAATCACAACTTCTTGTCCTCAACTTATCAGCCACTCCAATACTGTGTAATGGCGATGAAGCCACGTTAACGGCTACTACTATCGGCGGGACAGCTCCTTTCACTTATTCGCTGAACGGAGGAACTTTCCAGAGCAGCAACATATTTGCTGTAACAGCCGGAACCTATACCGTGGTTGTGATTGATGCCAATGGTTGCACTACCAGCGAAACCATTATCCTTACCGAACCTACTCCCATCATCATCTGTTTAAGTGTTGTCCCGCAGGCGGCTTGTAGCGGAACAGCTTCTGTAACTGTAACGGCCAATGGTGGAACCGAACCCTATACTTATAGTGTGGATGGCGGACCTTTCCAGACCAGCAACGTATTTATTCTGGCTGCAGGCAACCATGTGATTACTGTAATGGATGCAGCAGGGTGTTCGGATCAAAGCATCATTACTATTACCGTTCCTGCCAGCCTCCAGGTTACCGTACAGGAAAGCAATCCTGTTTGCCAGGGAGGTATATCCATAATAACATTGAATGTTACCGGTGGAACAGCTCCTTATACCTATATGATTGGGAATACCACTTTCCCTGATAATGTTTTCTACTTCCCCACCGGCACCTATGCAATAACAGTTATCGATGCCAACAACTGCACCCAGACAGTCCTTGTTACCGTAGATTGCCCTGATTGCAATTATACCACCTACACACAGATTCAATGGGGTGACCCAAGCAGTGCGCCTGCCAGTCCCGGACAATATCTCAATAATAATTTTACCGGAGCATTCCCGAACGGTCTTACCATTGGGTGCGACAACACATTAGTTTTGACCAGCGCACAGGCTATCTGGGATTTCCTTCCATCAGGACCGGCTTCAGGATTATTGCCCTCTGGGACCATGGTAAATCCGGGCATGAACTATGAAAACCTTCTGGCTGGACATATTGTGGCTGCAACCCTCAATATTGTTTTCGACCAGTATGATCCCAACTTCTCATACTCGTCCGGTATATTTGGAGATCTTGTAATTGCCAGCGGCGATTTTATCGGCTGGACAGCACAGGAGTTGCTCGACAGCGCCAATGCATTCATCGGAGGATGTGGTTCAAATTATACAGAAGCACAATACCTGACAGCATTGAACCTGTTAAACCAGAGCTTTTATAATGGTGCAAAATCCTATGGATATTATCTTGATTGCTACAACTATGGAAACTACCAAAAAGCCTACTCTTCGCCCACAGGCATTGAAAACAGTTCATCCATGGCTGACACAAAACCGGTTGTATTCCCTGTGCCCGTAAAAGATGTTTTGAACGTTTCGTGGGATAAAGGTATCACCATGATTGAAATGTACGATGCCCTCGGAAAGCTGGTATATAAGGAAAAGGTGGACAATGAGACCAATATGCTTATTGACTTTTCAAAATTCTCTCAGGGAGTTTACAATATCAGAATAAATAATTCCGAAGTCTTAAGAATTATTAAATAGAAAATTCCCAAAACGATTATAAAACAGGCTGCCCTTTTTGGACAGCCTGTTTTATTTTTTTTGTTCCTGAATATTTTTTAATCAGCAGCCACAGCTACACGAGCCATCGTGTTCGTGAGGGTGGTGGAAATGCCTTTGATTGATCTCTTCCTCTGAAGCTTCGCGAATACCAATAATTTTCCCCGAAAAATGAAGGTTTTTTCCTGCCAGCGGATGGTTGAAATCCATAAGGATCTCCGAGTCTTTAATTTCTTTTATCATTCCGATAAGCTGCTGTCCTTCATCGTTGCGCATCGGGATCATATTTCCGACTACACAAAGCTCTGTATCTAACTTCCCGTCTTTATGAAATATCGTTATCGGCAATTCAACGACACCGCTTTCTTCATAATTCCCATACCCATCTTCAGCATTAACGCTGAAAGCAAACGTATCTTCTACCTTCAGATCACGCACATTGTTTTCAAAACCCGGGATCATGCCATCCACGCCGAAAATAAAATTCAGAGGCCGGTCTTCTCCTGTTTCTTCTATCAGAGTTCCGTTTGCATCGTTTTCAGTAAGCCGGTATATCAGAGAAACCATTTTGTTTTTTTCTACTTTCATCTTTTTAAATTTTAAGCGGCAAAGGTACACAGATAAAACTTATTAATGGTTGCCTTTGAAAAAATTGTTTAGTTTTTCTTTTCATTCACATCGCACACATCACACACTAAAATAACTTCAGATAAAACATTCACTTATCATCTTTTAAAAATACTTGAAAGCAATAATTTGCGTTAGCTATCTGTATTTTACCGTAAACAAATATTCATTTCTCTTAAAATATTCGTATTTTTGCACCCTATGAAATTAAAACACACACCCATCATACTTCCGCTGATCCTGATATTGCTGATCAGCACACAGGGTTTTACCCAGAAAAGATCCGGAACGCCCTATCTGCTTCCCCAACAGGATAATCCATATCTTGCGAAAACGCCTAACGACACCTTGCTACCCGGAAATTTAGCCAACCTGGCAACGCCTGAATATGTTATGATTCCTGCTGATAACGGAGGACATGTTTTGGGGACGAACGGATGGAATGATAAATGCAAATGCGAACAGTTTAAAGTGTCCTACTATTATCATATCGAAGGGGCGATCTACTGGTTCGGGTACAAACGGGCCGATTCTTCGGGACTGATAAGGTTTGTCATCTGGGATATGGATAGTATCAAAGGTACCACCTACGATACGATGATCCACACAAATCAGAAATGTCCGGGGACAATGTTTGTTGCCATAACGGATACAGTAAAAAACGTGGACACCTCATCAAACCAAAGTCAGGCACATGTTGTCCTGTTTCCTTTTCCGGTTCTTGTTACTTCTGATTATTGCATCGGATTTGACATGAGTAATATCGGTGCTGATTCCATTGCCCTGGTAAGTACCAATAAAGGCCAGGGAGGAAACCAGCAATTGGTATGGGAACAATGGAGTTCAAACAACAGATGGTACACCCTGCAGGGCGCTCAGTGGGACAGCAGCACGCTGGATATCGACGCCATGATATTTCCTATCATCGATAATACCGCGGGTTGTGTAGAAAACGGGAATTTTATTTCCGGAGTGAAACTCAGCCAGTCCAATCCCAACCCCAATCCCGGAGCATGCACGATAAGCTATGAGTTTGCAACACCGCAAACATCTGCAAGCTTCCGCATAATCGATATGCAGGGCAGACAGGTCTTCTACAACGAAGAACTTGATAAATCACAAGGCGTGCATCAACTGATCATTGATGTTTCTAAGCTGGCAAACGGAACCTATTTCTACGTTTTATCTGCCGGAACAACGCATCTGGCAAAAAAGATGAGCATCAGCAAGTAGAAAACACTATACTTTTTGCCTTCCGCAGACGTTATGATAAACATAGAATTAAGTTTATGTTGAATAACACCTTGATAATTTTTTTCGTTTGTATTATTTCTTTTTCCGCATGTTCCAACACAGAAATCGCATCAAAAACTACACTTATGGAAACTAATGTAAGGTATGATACTGCAACTTTCGGCGGCGGTTGCTTCTGGTGTATCGAAGCCATTTATGAACAACTGAAGGGCGTGAAAGAAGTTGTTTCGGGCTATGCCGGAGGCACAACAGAAAATCCGACCTACGGCCAGGTATGCAGCGGTGAGACCGGCCACGCGGAAGTTGCCCAAATTTTATTCGATCCCGATATCATCAGTTATAAAGAACTTTTGCTGATATTTTTCTCATCACACGACCCCACCACTGTCAACAGGCAGGGCGCAGACGTTGGCACACAATACCGTTCGGTCATATTCTACCACGATGCACATCAAAAAAATGATGCAGAAGACATGATTAAAATGCTCGCGGAACAAAAAGTTTATAAAGATCCGATAGTAACTGAAATTGCCTCTTATACGGTTTTCTACCCTGCAGAAAAATACCATCAGGAATATTATAAAAATAACTCTTCCCAGCCTTACTGTTCCGTTGTCATAAATCCGAAACTGGCAAAATTCAGAAAGAATTTTGAAAAGTATTTAAAATGATTTTTAGCAGATGTCATTTGGCACGACATCACCTTGCCGCATCATTATTTTAATCTAAGCTCTGAATAAATTCACTAATTGCCAGGGCGCATTCAGGAATCCTTTGATAATTGACTATACTCAGATTATCTTTGGGAGTATGTGTAATATCCTGATTATCCATATGCTCGATAAACCAATTGGAGCTTACAGCCACGGCAGGGCAGCCATATTGCAGGAAAATACTGTGGTCGCCCTGAACCCAGGGCAAGCCCTCCACAATATTTGGATTTTTGCGAATGACATCATTCAGCTTTTTTTGAAAATCATCCGGCAATTCAAAAGTAGAAAAGCTCGACAAGCCTTCTTTGTAGCCGGCCCCGTCGATGTTAATATTTAATGCAATATCTCCAAATTTGGCCTCATTTTGCTCAATATATTTCATTTGCCCGGGAACCGCGAAATAATCTTCACCATTAAAAGCCACCAGCTCAATACCATATTTCCCTTTATAATCTTTCAACAACTCTGCAAGTAACAGCAGGACGGCCACCCCTGTTGCATTGTCAATGGCGCCGGAAGTGCCAATTTTGGCATCAATATGGGCAGTGATAACAATACGTTTCTGAATACTTCCATTTTTCCGTGCCATCACATTGTATGCCGTTTCAGGGATACGCTGTGCTTTGGAATCCAATGAAACCATTTTTCCTGAACAAGCCAGCAATTTTTCTCCTTCGGTATCTTTCATGTATACCGAGGGAATATCAAAGTCGCCATCTTCGAAAAGCGGAAAGGGATAAACACCTCCGGCACATGCCGAATCCCGCTCAGTAGCACAAACAATGGCTTTTGGTTGTTTTTTTTCTAAGGCGGCAATTATTTGTTGGTGCCCCTCCGGGTTGTAGAATACAAAGTTTTTAGGCATGATCTGCTCCGAAGCTATTTCGCCGTATAAGAAAACAATTTTATCTGAGATGTCAGACTTTTTCAATTTTTTGAAATTGTCAACCGGAAATAATTCGCCCTGTACGGAGCAACCTAAAGAATAAGGAGAAGAAAACACCTCAAAGGATGCTTTTCCACAAATTAAATGTGCCCCTTTGGTTTTCCAATCCATGACGTAGAGTAAGGTTTCTTCTGTGGCCCAACCTGATTCCTTAAATTTATTTTTCACATAGGCTGTGGCTTCACGGTTGCCTTCACCTCCTACACGGCGCTCCCTGATAACGGAACATAAAACATCTAAATGTTCTTTTGCTTGTTTTAGTAATGTTTTGTCGTTCATAATTTCAATGAAAATCAGTAATATAAAAGGGAAACTCCGAAAGAGCTCCATGAGAGCAGTCTTTCGGAGTACTTCTATGTTAGCCCCGGCTTAGAATTAATGAAAAAATGATTCTATTTATTATTATAATTCTCCACCGGCTCACAGGCACAAACCAGGTTTCTATCGCCATAAGCATCATCAATGCGGGTTACCGTTGGCCAGTATTTATCATTGTTCGACCAGGGCATCGGGAAAGCAGCTTTCATACGGCTGTAAGGCAGATCCCAGTTGTCGGCAGCAATCATTTCGGCTGTATGCGGCGCCTTTTTAATGATATTAACTACTTTATCCGCTTTACCTTCAGCAATTTCGTTTATTTCTTCCCGTATCGCGATCATGGCTTCGACCAGACGGTTAAGTTCTGAAAATGGTTCACTTTCGGTTGGTTCAACCATCAGTGTCCCGTGAACAGGGAACGCAACCGTAGGAGCATGAAAACCATAGTCCATAAGGCGTTTGGCGATATCAATAGCGCCGATGCCGGTCTGATGGTCAATTTCATTACAGTCGAGGATCATCTCATGCGCAACCCTTCCCTTTGAGCCGGTATAAAGCACGGGATAATGTTTTTCGAGGCAGGACTTCAGGTAATTGGCATTGAGTATGGCAAAACGGGTTGCTTCAGTAAGTCCAGCGCCGCCCATCAGCTTAACATAGGCATAAGAGATGGTGAGCACCATAGCGCTTCCGAAAGGAGCCGATGACACCGCGGTAATCCCATTTTTGCTGTTTATGCAACTGCAGAAAACATGTTGTGGCAGAAATTCAACAAGGTGCTGAGCAACGCCGATAGGTCCTACTCCCGGGCCGCCGCCACCATGAGGAATGGCAAATGTTTTATGCAGGTTCAGATGGCAGACATCAGCACCAATGCGGGCAGGGCTTGTAAATCCCACCTGAGCATTCATATTAGCACCGTCCATGTATACCTGGCCGCCATGCTGATGAATGATATCAACTATTTCGAGGATATTTTCTTCGAACACACCGTGAGTGGAAGGATAGGTAACCATCAAAGCAGCAAGTGTCTCTTTGAATTGTTCTGCTTTTTCACAGAGGTCTTTGGTATCTATATTTCCGTTCTCATCACATTTCACGACAACGACCTTAAAGCCTGCCATGACAGCGCTGGCTGGGTTTGTACCGTGCGCAGAGGCGGGAATCAGTACAATATCGCGCTGCTGCTGTCCACGCGACAAGAGATACTGCCTGATCACCATCAGCCCCGTATATTCACCGGCAGCGCCTGAATTCGGCTGGAAGGATATGGCTGAAAAACCCGTAATTTCACATAGCGCTTTTTCAAGTTCTTTGATCATATACAGATAACCTTCAGCCTGATCGGCAGGAACAAAAGGATGCATGTTACCGAATTCCGGCCAGCTCAGAGCAAACATCTCAGCTCCGGCATTCAACTTCATGGTGCACGATCCCAGGGGGATCATGGCGCGGTTTAGTGAAAGGTCTTTTACTTCAAGTTTTTTAATGTAACGCATCATCTCCGTTTCGGAATGATACGTATTGAATACAGGATGAGTAAGGTATTCAGACGTTCTTTTAAGTCCGGTAGGGATGGTGGAAATTTGCCTGCATTCCTCTTTATTACAAACAAAAGGACTGAACGTCTTATTGTTTGCCTTTGCAAACAAGGATAACAGAAGGTTGATATCTTTTAAATCCGTGGTTTCATCCACAGATATTCCGATGCTTTTTTCATCAATATACCTCAGGTTTATTTTTTGTTCCAGCGCGAGCTTGCGGATATCAACAATGTTTACATTTTCGGGCAACACCACTTTTATGGTGTCGAAGAAATATTCATTTTCCTGGGTATAACCGTATTTCTTAATTTCAGAAGCAAGAACCCCTGTCAGAATATTGATATGGCGGGCAATTTCATAAAGGCCTTTGGGCCCGTGATATACGGCATACATCCCCGACATGATAGCCAACAAAGCCTGCGCCGTACAAATATTTGAGGTGGCACGTTCGCGTTTTATATGCTGCTCACGTGTCTGCAGCGCCATACGAAGGGCTCGGTTACCATTGGCATCGACAGAAACACCGATAATACGGCCGGGAATATTCCGTTTGAATTTTTCCGTTACTGCAAAATATCCGGCATGAGGGCCTCCAAAACCCATCGGTAACCCAAAACGCTGCGTTGAGCCCAGAACCGCATCGGCGCCCCATTCGCCCGGAGGCGTCAGCATGGTAAGTGACAAGAGGTCGGCTGCCACAGCAACAGAAACATTTATAGCATGAGCATGATTGACAAAATCAGCATAATTATGAATTTTCCCGCAGGAAGTCGGGTATTGCAGCAAGGCGCCAAAATAGGATCCGTCGAGCTGAATTTCCTTGTGGTCTCCGGTAACGATCTCTATTCCCAGCGGTTTTGAGCGGGTTTTCAGGACTTCACGTGTATGCGGAAAAACACATTTTGAAACAAAAAACTTGTTCGAATTATTTTTTACCTGGTCGCGGCTGCGTGCATTGAAAAACATAATCATGGCCTCGGCAGCTGCTGTACCTTCGTCCAACAAAGACGCATTAGCTATCGGCATGGCAGTAAGATCGGAAACGACCGTCTGATAATTCAAAAGCGCCTCGATACGGCCCTGGGAAATCTCTGCCTGGTAAGGCGTGTAAGAGGTGTACCAGCCCGGGTTTTCAAGAATATTCCTGGTAATCACACCAGGAGTTATCGTGCCGTAATAGCCTAATCCAATAAAATTCTTAAATATTTTATTCCGGCCGGCTATTTCTTTCAGATGATTCAGAAATTCATATTCATTCATCCCTTCGGGTAAATTCAAAGGTTTTGATAAACGAATTGTCTGAGGGATGGTCTGATTAATAAGTTCATCAATTGTGGCAACCCCGATCTTTTCAAGCATTTGCTCTATTTCTTTGCCGCGCGGGCCATTATGACGGCTTACAAAATTATTGGTAATCATATTTTACTGAAATTAAGTTAATTATATTGTTTCTGATCATGTTCGAATTCAGTGCGCAAAGATAGCAAACACATATTGAAAATAAAATAAACAGGCTCTTTTATTTTTAAATATGCTAATGATAAAAAATCATAGACAGCTTTTTTTAAGAAAAATCCTGATACAAGAAGTTGTATTTTTTCTATTCATTATTTATATTTGCATACTAATTTTTTTGTAGAGGATTATTTTATATTATTTCTTCAGAAAATTAAAAAAATATTTCTTCAAAATAAAATAAAAAACAATGAAAAAATCATTTATCAAATTAATGTTTCTTGCACTTTTGGCAGTGACAGTTATAACATCATGCAAGAAAGATAAGGGTATTGATGGAACCACCTGGAATCTGAATGTTTCTGTGAATCTGGACGGTACTTTTACCGTGCTTGCCACAGCAACTTTTACGGTTGACGGGCAAAATTTTTCTGCAGTTGTTACCACCAGCCAGATAGGCGGCGCAGCGGAAGTACATAATTTTACCATTAACGGAACTGTTGATGGCGAGATATATACGGTAAGCAATTCAGCGTTCAGTATCACTGTCGGGTCCACAACGGAGACGATTACCATTACTTCCGGATCATTTAACTATTCCGGCTCCGACATAGCAGGTTCAGGAACAGTTACGTCCTCTTTGACGCCTAATCCCGGAAGTTTTACCTTCACTGGAACAAAATAGACCGCTTAATAAACACCCCAAACGGGTAGTTTTCATGCGTCTCATTTCAGGCAGACCAATAATGAAATGATTCTGGTTTTTTATTGAAAATACTATTATTTTTGCATTTTAATTTCAATAAAGAATTATGACCGAAATCCCTGCATTTAATAGTTCGCTTTATAAAAATAACTACAAGAAGCTTTTTATCAATCTGCTGCGTTTTAACAGCACAAGCCTGACAAATATATTGTTCCTGCTTCGCGTGGTCAGGAACCAGCTAAAGGCTTTAAATACAAGAAAAAAGGCCAAGCTTGATGGTGTTGATGTTCCCCCGTTGATTTTTTTCAGCATCACAAAAGACTGTAACCTGAACTGTAAAGGCTGTTACCAGAAGGCACAACACAGGACATCCGAAAAAGACCTGAGCACTGAAAAAATTATTTCGATTCTTAAGGAAGGAGAAACTTTAGGGTCTTCTGTTATCGGAGTCTTGGGCGGTGAGCCTTTCACGCGAAAAGACCTTTTCACCATAACGGGGAGTTTTAAAAAGATGATCTTTGCAATTTTCACGAATGGCATGCTGATAAACGATGAGATGATCGCCAAACTCAAAAAAAACAAAAACATCATCCCGATCATCAGCAACGAAGGCCCCGAATGTGAAACGGACGGCCGGAGAGGTACCGGAGTTTACAACCATTTCAGGGCCATTGCCAAAAAGTTCAAATCCAACCATATCATCTTCGGTGTATCGTTCACCGTTACCAGCAAAAATTTTGATATCCTCACTAATGAAGCCTTTATAAAAGACCTTATCCGCGATGGAAGCAGCTTGTTTTTCTATGTTAACTACAAGCCTGTTGACGGAATATCGAACGAACTGGTCTTAGACAAAAATCAGCTAAAAGTGCTGGAAGATTACACGTATACTTTCAGGGAAAAATACAAGACGCTTTATTTCTCACCCTTAGCCGAAAAACAGTTCAATGGGTGCATTGGAGCCGGTAAAGGACTGATCCATATCAATTACGACGGAGGTGTTGAACCCTGTCCTTTTGCTCCTTACTCTGACATCAACCTGAACAATGTATCACTGAAAGAAGCGCTCAATTCCGATCTGCTCCGGACCATCAGAAACAATCATGCCTGGCTGGAGCAAAATAATAAGGGAGGTTGTTCCCTCTGGGAAAACCGTGAATGGTTGCAATCATTAACCAGGGTCCGGAAAGAAATTCCCGGGGAAGTTGCAGAAGAAGTTGCAGAAGAAGTTACAGAGGCAGTATAACCATGATTTATGGATAAAGAAGAAGTTCCGCAGGATAAGAACTGTTACCTGGAAAAAAACTTTAAAACCGTTGTGTACGCGTTAGATAAGGACGGGAGTTACACAAAAGTGCCCACCATGGGATGGGAACCTGAGAATTTTGCACAAAAACAAGCCTGGGACTCCATTGAAGAAAATGCCGAAGAGACAAAAAATCGTGTGCTGGCTGGAGAGCTTAGCCCGATTGCCTATTATA
>DAOQAF010000057.1:0-18946 GCA_035353775.1 Bacteroidales bacterium
ATAAGCAGTGAAAATCAGTTGAAACAAAGCGGGAAAATTGCAATAATCAGATAGGGTTTGATACCCCAATTATTTTTATTAAAAAAACCAACAAATACATTTATGAGAACAATATACTTGTTTATGCTTATGATGGTAAGCATCTTAGCTCATCCACAAAGTCAGGATTGCGATCATAACTCATCCCAGTACGCGCGCGTTCGCAACGCGTGCAATAGAAACAAATACGGTGGTGTTCACGCCAAAGAAGTTTGCTGCCGGTATGTACACATTCCGTCTTGACTTTACAGGAGAACAGAATTCAAACTGTGCTGTATTGAAGATGATACATAAATAAATCATAATTTTGCTCAACGAGAAAACTTGCAACATCCGCCGTTTCAAGAAAATCCGAAATAATTTGGGTAGATATTGAAGGTGTCCATGCCACTATAAAAGAGGCTGTCTCAAAAGCCAATTTTCATTGATTTATTTCTCCGTGTCCGCCGTGGCCTTATTTTTTAATAATAATTTTTTGTGTCGACCAATCCGTTGTTGTACAAATGTTCACCGTATAAACCCCATCGGAAAATCCATTCAAAGGAATGCGAATCCGTTTATTTTCCAATTCTTTTACGGAAAAGGTTTTGGAAAAAACGATTCTTCCGGCCATATCTGATATGTTCACACAAGTATTTAAAAGAGGCAGGCCTGCAAATTGAACCTCCAGAAAATCGTTTGCCGGATTAGGAAACACATGAAATGAAGGATCAATATTTTCATTGACTTTATCAACACCAACAAAAAATCCATTTATTGGCAATTGAATATAGGATGCATGGCCGGAGTCAACATAAACCCTGTTGGTTGCCGTTAGGGTATCGCCCGCCACATACATAGCACCCCCATTGTTCAGGTTGCAATCAAATCGCG
Source organism: Bacteroidales bacterium (assembly GCA_035353775.1). Lineage (GTDB taxonomy): Bacteria > Bacteroidota > Bacteroidia > Bacteroidales > CAIWKO01 > CAIWKO01. Next base: position 913 of record DAOQAF010000057.1, read on the forward strand.
GATAATCAGAAGAACTGATATCTAAGCGTATTTTATGTCCTGCCAGAAACGTGTTAGCCACATCGGGCAGTTCGAGATCTGCTTCATAAATTGTTCCGGGAATCATCAGCGATGTATCCGCTGCTGTATAGCCATCGCGGAAACGCATGCGGATAATACCATCGGAAAGTATCATCGAACGGTTGTCGGGATAAACATCGGTGAGACGTACAGCAAAATCGGTATCTTTTCTGTCGGAAGAAACAAAAAGATGCACCCTGACCTTGCCTTTCATCACCACATTTGCTGTGAGGGTGCTGGTTGTAAAAACAAGGATGTCGTTGCGGTTTTCTACCAAAGGCGCCTGGTCATAAGGCCCCTGAACAAGATCGGCATGCAAGGTGCTTCCTCCGATGCTCGGCGAGGGATCACGCGGATCATAAGTTATTTCATTGTAAATATCATTCCCGGAAGGCAATAAAGTTTTTATGCTGCCATCGTTCTGTAAATATAAGATCGTTTCACTTACTCCTGACGGCGGCCAGTCAGCACAATTTTGCCATGTATTTTCGCCCATCTGGAAGTATTGAATATGAGGAGTCGTGTTCCAGTTATTCGGAACCGATCGCATGTAATAATCAAAAAACAACAGCGCCAGCGAGTCGCTCCAACCCGCGGCGTTCGGGTACGACAATTGGCCCTGCTGGGCAGTCCCTACGCCGGCATTGCCATGCCCTCCGTGTGTCCATGGCCCCATCAGCAGCCGGTGTTTGTCTCTTACAGCCATGAATGATGATTGCCGGATACCTGCATAAAAATCCATCATGACATTGATGTTGTGGTCGTACCAGCCTCCTATCATCAGCATTGGCACATTGATGGAATCGGGATAATAATTGGCTATTTCGCTGTAGGTCCACGCGATATCATGAGTCTGATGAGCCAGCAGAACAGCGGAAGTGCCGAATCCCAGTGCATCGAGTTGTTCCACATATTCGGTACGGTAAACACCACCGGGATAGTATTCCTGGTAACTGTATTGCGGCGCTGCCACAAGTGGTACGGCGCATACCAGGCCTGGCGGACGTTTCCGGGCGGTCATAAACTGTATGCGCCCAAGAGCGGAAGGCCCCCAGGTGCCGACCTTGCTATTGCACCAGGGTTGACCGGCTATCCATTCCACAAGATCATAACCGTCGTTAGCCCTGTCATAATTCCCATTGCAGGCAGAAGACGAACCGTAAAAACAGCGCCAGTCGGCAATAACCACGGCATAATTCGCAGCGGCAATAGTATTCCCGAAAAGCGGCAAGCCGTGAGTACGATACAGCAACCTGTTATAAGGTGTTTGCACTAAAATTACGGGATATGAAATCCCTGCGCCGGTATCGGGAATGTAAACATCAACGGCCAGTTTTTTTCCGTCGCGCATTACGACCGAGTCAACAAATGCAGGTTGTATCAATAGCTGTGAAAACAGATTTATAACAAAAACACCATTTATTACCAAATATGTAATTGTTTTTTTCATACTTTCGGGCTTTGATTATTAATACAAAAATAAGATTATATCTCCAAAGTTATATGAAAGACAAAACGAAACTGCTGGTCATTATTTCGTTGATATTGAATGTTGCTATCATCGGGACCCTGCTGTTTGTTAAATTCAGAGCTGAAACACGACTGGCCAAAGTTTCGGGCATGCTCGTCCGTCTTGGCGATTCAGAAATAGATTATACGGTTCATGTGGAAGATACCATCGAAATATCCACTGCGTTCAGCATCAAAGAGGTTGTTCCTGTGGTGGTGGAGATGAAGGTAAAATACGATTTGCCATTCAAGGCCATGATACCCGTCGACCAGCAGATAGAAACGCCGATCACCCTGACGGTGGATAAGGTCATACATTTAGACACTGTTTTTATGTTTAAAAACAAAATCGTGGCGCCACTTGATGAGATTATTTCTGTAGATCAGAAGTTCACTATCCCGACCAACCGCAAGGAGAAAAAAGGTATTAATATTCCCATTATTGCCGACATTCCTCTTAAGCAAACTATCAGCCTCGACATCAAAGACCCTATCAATGTTCTGGCCGACATTCCGATAAAAATACCGATTTCAGAAACGATACCCGTGAAGATACAGTTGACGATTCCTGTTGATATTAACGTACCCATTGACATTCCTGTAAAAAGCGAGGCGCTGATCACGTTTCCTTACAAATTACCTATCTCTGGGAAAATACCGCTGAATCTTGATATTCCGGTAAAAATCCCTTTATCTGCCACCCCTATTAAATCTAAGTCGGATTCTATAGCGGATGAATTGAATAATCTTCTTAAATTTTAACTGGCTGATTGGCCAGACTAATATCTTAAGGGCATCTCAAATAACCTTGATTTGGCGCTTCTAAAAACAAAAAAGTTTGAGGCAGTCGAAGTTCTGAAAACCGCAATGTACTGAGCGTACATGCCTGTGCTGAGCCTGCCGAAAGCAAGGATTTGAAGAACGAAGACGAACGAAGAAATTTAAAGTTTTTAGAAGTGCCCTTAATAAAAAAGCATGATCAGGTGGTACACACCCATAGCAATCAGCATACTCACCGGAATAGTCAGCACCCAGGCTATCATCAGTTGTTTCCCGACGCCCCATCTTACTGCCGACAGCCTTTTAGTCATACCTGTACCAATGATAGCTCCGGTAATTGTATGAGTCGTACTGACAGGAATTCCGAATGCCTCGGTTCCGAAAAGTAACATTGCACCCGATGTTTCTGCAGCAAAACCTTCGAAGGGTGTCAAACGGGTGATTTTGGAACCCATTGTTTTCACTATTTTCCATCCACCAAGCAGGGTACCAGCCGCAATACACGAATAACATCCAAGCACGATCCAGTGAGGGATAGCATGGATTTTTCCGGCCGATGTAAACGTAATATGCGCCCAGTGTGGTATAGAGTCGGGATCAACACCTTTAAAATAAACGATGATAGCTGCTGTAATGATCCCCATGACCTTTTGCGCATCATTGCCGCCATGCCCCAGGCTGAACAGCGCTGAAGACACCAGTTGCAACGGCCTGAAAACCTTATGAACTTTGGCAGGCCTGGCCCGTTTAGTTATATAAAGCATCAGGATGGAAAAAAAGTATGAGATAAACATTCCAAGGATCGGGGCAAGAAAAATAAAAGCCCCGATTTTCAATATGATATTGCTGTGCACAATACCCCATCCTCCAAAAGCGACGGCAGCACCTGCAAAACCTCCAACCAAAGTATGCGATGAACTGGAAGGTATCCCAAGGTACCAGGTAAGCAAATTCCAAATCGTTGCGGCAACAAGACCTGCAAGTATTACTTGAAGATTAATAACACTGGTATCCACGGTTTTCGAAATAGTATCGACGATGTGCAGTTCAAAAATAGCATAGGCAAGAAAATTAAATGAAGCAGCCCAAATGACCGCCTGCAGAGGGGTGAGAACTTTAGTCGAGACAATGGTTGCTATAGAATTGGCTGCATCGTGAAAACCATTTACAAAGTCGAAGGCAAATGCCAGAATTATGATAATAATAAGTAAGGTTAAGTCCATAATAATTTATTTTATGTTGTTTTTACAATAATTGCCTTGATGACATCACTCACATCTTCGGCGCTGTCGGTGGCTTTTTCGAGAGAGGACAACATGGCCTTAACTTTTATCAGTTCAATAGCATCTTTTTCCACCTCAAACAACTCCGCAATTGCCTGATAATAGAGGTCGTCGGCCTGGTTCTCAATTTCGTTGATACGAATACAGGCATCCGTGATTTTTTTCGGCACCTTAATGTTTTTCAGTTCATATATGGCAATGCGTATCTGTTGTGCCGCCTGCAGAATGAGTTCGCTTAATTCGAGGAAAGATTTCGGTTCTTTTTTGGGCGGGTGATTCCGTACCTTCTGCCCAAAGCCATTGATTAAATCCATTACATCATCAAGTTTGCCGGTCAGCTTGTAAATATCCTCGCGGTCGAAAGGTGTAATAAATGTTTTGTTCAGCTCATTGTACAATTTATGTGTTATATTATCGCCAAGATGTTCATGGTCTTTGATGGCGATAAGAATTTTTTCTTTTTCAGAGGCATCCGAAACAAGAAAATATTTATTCAGCAAAGTAGCACCCTTAACAAGATTTTCCGCTGATTCCTCAAACATGGGGTAGAATTTTCTTTCTTTAGGAGTGAAAAAACTTAAGACTTTTGAAATTTTCATACAATCATATATTTATCGAAGTTAATATATTTTAATTATGCACAAAAGTACAACGATGAAAGTTTGTAAGATCAATTAACAGGTTTTATTTAGGTTAAGGTTATATTAAGTTAATGTTAAGTTTTATTTGGACGATTTATGCTTGAGTTATTTTTATTATGGCGCTGGAATGCCTGAAAATTCTTAATAATTACTTAATATGGAATTAATATTCATGTAATAGCAGAGGTGTTATTTTGTATCATGAAAAAAGCAAATAGGCTATGAAAAAATCAACCGCCACAGTTCTGGCATTTGCAATGATGCTGTTATTAGTTGATAGTGTTACACCATCCCAGGCACAAATCGACTCTCTTTCCAAACTTAAAAAATGGATACCCAATGTAAATGGAGTAATAAGGGCAAAATTTGAATACAATTTTAGTGTAGACAAGGGGCGTTTTGATGTCAGGAATGCACGTTTTGGAATGCGGAATACGATCGGGAACCATTTCGGCTATAAGTTTGAGATTGATTTTTGTGATGAGGGAAAAATCAAAATGCTGGATGCTTATGTAAGTTTTATTCCTGTAAAGAACTTATCACTTACCCTGGGCCAGATGAAAGCCACTTTCAGTACCGAATACATGTTGAGCCCTGCTGATTTCGAATTTTCGAATCGTCCTTTTATCGACAAAAGAATATGCAAGGACCTGCGTGATATCGGTTTCAGGGTTGGATATAAATACGAAGGCAAAGTGCCTTTTGAGGTGATGGGAACCATAATGAACGGAAACGGTTTCAATAATCCGGAATGGACATCACGGTTTGTTTACGGAGGCCGCGCCATAGCAGGCCCTTTTAAAGGATTTTCAGTGCAATTGAATTACATGGCAGGAATCATCAATGATTTCCCTGCCGAAATGCAGGATTATGGCTTGAGGTACGAATACAAGAACTTGGTGATAAACTCCGAGTATGCTCAAAAAACAGTTACCGACACTACCGGTTCTTATACACAGAATAGTTTATTTATTTACACCTTGTACCGGTTTTATTTTAAAAAAGGGATGTTAAAGGATTTGGTTCCAGCCATACGTTATGATTTCTTCTCTCAAAACATGAAATCCGGCATCCTTGAGCCACAAAGACTTACCGTCGGCCTTACCCTTGGGTTCGATAAAATCAATTTTGCCAATATCCGCTTCAATTACGAGAAGTATTTCTACAGAACACAGGAAGATCCGGATGATAAATTCACCATAGAACTTATAGCCCGGTTCTGAAGTCGACCAAATACCAGATCATGTTTCTCTTTCTTTGTATAGGTACTTTGGCAAATGATACTGCAAATTCTCCCTGGCAATAAAATGTTCTTTCAGGAATATCTATTATCATGAAAAAATTAAGATTAATTTTACCTTTGTAAAAACACAATTACACAATGGATAATGAACACATTATTCTTTTGGTGGATGATGAGCCCGATATTGTTGAGTTCTTAAGCTACAACCTGAAAAAGGAAGGCTTCAAAGTATACACCGCCAGCAATGGCATCGACGGAATTAAAACGGCCAAAGAGATCATCCCTCATCTTATTGTTCTGGATGTGATGATGCCCGGGATAGACGGCATAGAGACCTGTTCGGAATTAAAGAAAATACCTGCGCTTTCAAGATCGCTTATCATGTTTCTGACGGCCCGGGGCGAAGATTATTCTCAGATTGCAGGGCTTGATGCCGGCGCCGACGATTACATAACCAAACCCATAAAGCCCAGGTTGTTTATCAGCCGTGTCAACGCGTTGCTGCGCAGGTATTCTGATACTGAAGAAAGCATCACAGAAACGTCAACAATGAAAATTCATGACTTGCTTATCGACAGGGAAAAATACATAGTAATTAAACAAGGCCGGAAAATCGTTCTCCCCAAAAAAGAATTTGAGCTTTTGTATCTACTGGCATCAAAGCCCAGCAGGGTTTTCACCCGCGAAGAAATACTGTCAAAAATATGGGGCGATAATGTCATAGTCGGCGATCGTACTATTGATGTGCATATACGTAAAGTACGTGAAAAAATAGGGGGCGAATTTTTAACAACCGTAAAAGGCATCGGCTATAAGTTTGAATCTATATGAAAAAATACCATCCTCAGGACATCTCTTTTAAATTAGCCTTTTATGTGCTGTTGTTTTTTGGGGTTTTGATTTTCATTTATTATTTTTTTATTACAGGTCTGCAGTTTGACTGGCTATACCTTATCATAACAGGCATTCTTTTGTTTATAGGTACTTATCTTGTCGTGAAGAATGCCATAGAAAACTACATCTACAAAAAAATCAGGGTTTTGTATAAAACCATACATAATTTGAAAACCCCCAAACAAAAAATAAAAATCGAAGATAACTGGCTTGAAAATGCAGAAGCAGAAATTGAAAAATGGGCCGATGACAAAAAAAACGAACTGGAAAGCCTGCGAAAGTCAGAGAACTACCGCCGCGATTTTCTCGGCAATGTATCGCATGAACTGAAAACCCCCATTTTCAACATACAGGGGTATGTCCTTACACTGCTTGATGGTGGCCTGGAAGATGAGAGCATCAACCGTGAATACCTGCTGCGCACCGAAAAAAGTATCGACCGTATGATTACCATCGTTAACGATCTGGAAATAATCTCAAAACTCGAATCAGAAACACTGAGGCTGGAAAAAGAAAAATTCGAGTTGTCATCCCTGGCTCATGATGTTGTTGAATCATACGAAATAAAAGCACAGCAGAAGAATATCTCAAGCTATATCCACAACAAGCTCCCCGGTCCTGTTCACGTTTTGGCCGACAAGGAGAAGATCAGGCAGGTGTTGAACAACCTTGTAGAAAATGCCATTAAATATGGCCGTCAGGATGGCCGGGTCAAGATCACATTCTATGATATGGACGAAATGGTTTTGGTGGAGGTTTCGGATAACGGCATAGGCATTCCTCAGGAAGATATCCCAAGAATTTATGAACGTTTTTACCGGACTGCTCATGGCAAAAACATCGAAAACAAGGGTTCCGGCCTGGGCTTGTCCATTGTCAAGCATATTATAGAAGCACACGGGCAAACGATAAATGTGCGTAGCAGTCTTGGTGTTGGAACCACTTTTGGCTTTACACTGCAAAAAGCGTAATTCTTTTGATGGAATTCTTAAACAAAAAGTGAGGTTTTTTCAAAAGAGAATTTCAAATTTTCTTCTCTCTGTGCCCGCCTTGGCGGTCTCTGTGATTTCTCTCTGAGACTCTGTGTAATAGTGAAAAAAAAATAACACAGAGTTACACGGAGGACGCACATAGTTACACAGAGGTCTTATGAGACAATCTTACTTTTTTTATATTTAATCCTGCTTTGCCGTATGCCCGCAACGTTCTTTCCATTCGGCCTTAAACTTTTCGCGTTCTTCAGGGCTCATGTTCATCCATTTCCCGTGCCAATCGTGCGGATGGTTATGGTGTTTATGATGGCCGGGGCCATGCATAAAACCACCGAACAATATCTTTGACAGTACCAATATTCCTAATGCCTGCCAGAAAGTAATGGCACTTATGCCCAACACTCCGGGAAGAATGGCATTCCACAGAAGCATCACCAGGCCCCCGAAAATAAATACACCTGCCGCAATAGCAATTGGAATGAAAATGGCTTTGAGGATCCAGGATCTTTTTCTACTTTGTTGTCCGCAACACATCATGATTTCTAAGTTTTAAATTGTTAATAATCGTAAACCATTTTTTGAAGGCGTTTGCGTAGATAAGCCACTGCGTAACGCTTTCGCGATATGATCGTTTTAATGTTATCACCGGTTTTGTCAGCGATCTCCTGCAGGGTCATTTCCTCCATCTCATTCCAGACAAACACCTGTCGTTGTTTTTCGGGAAGTTCGTCCAACGCAGCAAAAAGTTTTTCCCTGAAATAGGCCTGCTCAAATTCCATATCAGGCTTCACTTCATCCTCAAGTAATGCTTCAGGGTATTGCCATGCGCCGTCTTCATCCACATAAGCAAAATCTTCAAGCGACAAGGTGGTTTGTTTACGGTTTTTGTCGATGATCCTGTTTTTGCTCACACGGTAAAGCCACGAACTCAGTTTGCCTACCGGCTCGCTTTCGATGGCAGTGCTCAACTGATACCAAACATCCTGCAGGATATCTCTGGCGTCTTCATCATTTTTAACACGGCTGCGTATAAAACTGAACAAACGCTTTCCATAATGCTGCACAGCATATATAATTGATTGTTGTCGCTGCACCATCGGTAATGTTATTAATTCGTCCATATAAACAATAAGACGAATGAATCAGGAAAATACTTTAAATGGAGATTATTTTTTATGATTATTTTTTACGTAACGAAATCCGTTTCAAAACGACATAAAAGTATAACGCCCAACCTGCCTAATACTTAAGCCATTTCCAGAGTTCTCTGTAGCTGATTTTTTTGCCGTACATCAAAATTCCGGTGCGATAAATTTTTGCTGCCAGCCAGGTGCAGGCAAGAAATCCCAAAACGAGCAATCCCATGGATAGTATCAACTCAAATACAGGGACGCCAAAGGGAATCCTGATCATCATCACAATGGGAGAAGTCAGCGGAATAATCGAAAACCAGAAAGCTATTGGCCCCTGCGGGTTTTCGATGATAGGCTGAGCCAATACAAAGGCAAGTATCAGCGGAATGGTGATCGGTAGCATGAACTGCTGCGTATCAGCCTCGTTATCGACGGCAGAACCTATGGCTGCAAACAGCGCCGCATACAATAAATATCCGAACAGAAAGAAAAAGAAAAAAGAAGCCAGAATAAGGGTAAAGTTATAATTTCCGATACTTTTCACTAAGGAGTGTATCATTTCATTATCTGAATCCTGTACGGATCCGGCATCAGAATTTTGAGGAACCAGCACATTGCTTTGTTGGATCATTTCTGTTTGCGGAGCCTTCACAAGCTCTTTACTCCCCACAGTCAACTGAAACACAGCAACGATCGACAAAGTAAGCACTATCCATAAAAGAAACTGTGTCAGGCCCACCAAAGCAATCCCTACGATCTTGCCTAAAAGCAACTGAAAAGGTTTTACCGAAGAAACTATAATCTCCACGATACGGCTTGTTTTTTCTTCGATGACACCGCGCATGACCTGGTTGCCATACATAAAAATTGCAAAATAGATCAGGAATCCTGCAAATATCCCAAGCAGAGTCGTGGCCAGCGGAAGGTTCGTCTCGCCCGTCTTTATATTTTCAGATTTTATAGTAATACGCACTTTGGCTTCATCTATTTGTTTCTTGTCGATCCCGTATAATTCCATGAGTTTTCTATTCTCATAGACATATTTCATTTTATCTTCAATGTAGGATGTAACAGTGTTTCCCGGTTGTTTATCCGAATAATAAATTACGGCGTTGGTGGGTTCAATAATATCTGGTTTGGGTATATAAAGCAAAGCAGATGTTTTATTTTCATCAAAATTCGCAATGGCGGTTTCAAGATCAGTATAGATATAATTGAATTTTATTGTTTCATTGCTGCCGAGCTTATTGTATATCCCGGTTTCGTCAAGAACATCAATGATTTTTTGTTCTTTATCCAGTTTGGTAATATAATAAGGAACGATCATCATCGCAGCCATCAACAAAGGGCCGAGAATGGTCATCACGATGAACGATTTTTTCTTGACCCTGACTAAGTATTCGCGTTTTATGATGATGAATATTTTATTCATAAGCTCTTATTCGGTTAAGCCGGAAGCTGAATTATAATGAATGGTATCTGAATTTACTTTGGAGATAAAAATATCGTTCATGGTCGGGATAATCTCCTGTATCGAGTGAACATTGCCGTATTTCATCAGCACCGCAATCATCTCATTGGTAGTTTTGTTGTTCAGCAATTTCACTTTTGCTTTAAGTATATCATCGTCGTGCGATTCATCCACCACCTCAAAATCGTGATTCAGCGTGTCTTTCAGCAATTTGTTGTAGCCGGCAATTTCTATCTGGTAGCTATTGGATTTGTAAGAATTTTTTATTTCTCTTACTTTGCCTTCGAGTATTTTATTCGATTTGTTTATCAGCGCAATGTCATCGCAAAGTTCTTCAACAGAAGCCATATTGTGGGTAGAAAATATGATCGTTGCTCCGTTATCTCTCAGGCGGATGATTTCATCTTTTATCAGGCCGGCATTAATAGGGTCAAACCCGCTGAAAGGCTCGTCAAATATCAATAATTTAGGTTCATGCAGCACCGTAACAATAAATTGTATCTTCTGCTGCATCCCTTTAGAAAGCTCTTCCACCTTACGGTTCCACCAACCCATCAATTCAAATTTCTCAAACCAGTATTTAAGTTTCCTAATCGCATCGCCGTATGTCAAACCCCTAAGCTGCGCGAGATATATGGCTTGTTCACCGACCTTCATTTTTTTATACAAACCACGCTCTTCGGGAAGGTAGCCGATATTTACAATATGGTTTTTTTCCAGTTTTTCGCCCTTCAGAAATACTTCTCCTTCGTCGGGTCCGGTGATCATGTTTATGATACGGATCAATGTAGTTTTTCCGGCTCCGTTAGGCCCGAGGAGCCCAAAAATACTTTGTTCCGGGACACTGATCGACACGCCGTTCAATGCCACATGATTTGCAAAGCGTTTGGTGATATTACGGGTTTCAAGCAAATTCATTTATATCTGATAACAATTTACTAATAACTGCAGACGGACAACTGCTTACTGAAAAAACTCTTTCATTTTTTCAAAAAAGTTCTTGTCTTTACTGTTAGGCCCGGGCTTTAAATTTTCAGAATCCATGAGTTTTGTGATCACACTTTTTTCCTCTTTCGACAGATTCTGAGGTGTCCATACGCTGATGCCCACCAGCAGGTCCCCTCTGCCATGATAGTTCAGCGAAGGAAGCCCCTTGCCTTTCAGTTTCAAAATTTTTCCAGATTGCGTCCCGGGTTCGATTTTTACACGTGCTTTACCTTCAAGTGTTGGAATTTCAACATTTGTGCCCAGCACTGCTTCAGGGAAACTGATGTACTGGGTATATAGCAGGTTATTACCGTCACGGTGCAGATCGGGATGTTCAATTTCTTCGATCAGAACGATCAAATCGCCGGGTTGTCCGCCGCGTGCGGCCGCATTACCCTTGCCGCTTACCGATAGCTGCATCCCCTCTGCCACACCGCCAGGAATTTTAATGCTGATTATCTCATCATCTTTTACGATACCATTTCCAAAGCAGCTGGTACATTTCTCTGTGATGGATTGTCCTTCGCCGCCGCAGGCCGGGCAGGTGGAGGTGGTTTGCATTTGTCCGAGAAATGTGTTGGTAACACTCACCACATGGCCTCTGCCGTTACAGGTAGAACAGGTCTTATAGGAACTTCCTCCTTTGGCGCCTGTGCCTTTGCACTCAGTGCAGGTAACATATTTGTTTACGTTGATCTTTTTCTCCACCCCTGTGGCAATTTCTTCCAACGTCAGTTTTATTCTCACCCTGAGGTTGCTTCCGTAGTTCACCTTGCGCCGTTGTGACGAACCACCGCCAAAACCGCCAAAGCTGCTGAATGCACCTCCGAAAATATCGCCGAAGTGGCTGAAGATGTCATCCATACTCATGCCGCCGCCACCGAAGCCATTGGTACCGTTGACGCCATCATGGCCAAACCGGTCATAGCGGCTGCGTTTTTCAGGGTTGCTCAGCACATCATAAGCCTGAGCCGCTTCTTTAAACTTTTCTTCTGCTTCCTTGTTGCCGGGGTTTTTGTCGGGATGGTATTTAATCGCCATCTGACGATAGGCTTTTTTTAGTTCGGCTTCGCTACAGTTGCGGTCGACGCCAAGAATTTCGTAATAATCACGTTTGGTCATAAAATATTTTTAAATGGCAACCACGACTTTCGCAAAACGCAACACCACACCATTCAGGTAGTATCCCTTTTCGGTTACATCGATGATTTTCCCCTTTTGCTCTTCGTCTTCTACAGGCACATTGGCAATGGCTTCATGAATATCCGTGTTGAACTTTTCGCCCAAAGCTTTTATTTCTTCCAAACCTGATTTCACCAGCACAGCCCGGTATTTTTCATATATCAAAATCACGCCATCTTTCACGCTTTTCATGTTCTCATCATCGGGAAAAGCCCGGATAGCCCTTTCAAAATCATCCATCACCGGCAACATGGCGGTAACCACGTCTGCCGACGCTGTCTTTATCAGGTCAAGCCGTTCTTTGGAAGTGCGTTTACGAAAATTATCAAACTCGGCAAACAGGTAAAGGTATTTATTATTCAACTCTTCTATCCTTTTCTTTTGTTCCGTAATCAGAACATCTTTATCAGGATCGGCCGCACCAGTATTTTTTTCAGCATCAATTGTGTTCTCTGGTTGCTCCACTCCCGGCATTTCATGTGGCTCAGCAGCATCGTTCTTTAGTTGGGTACTCCCTTTCTTTTTCATAATAGTATTGCTCATTTTCGGAGACAGAGGTTATCAATATTTTTGCCAATAAAGATAAATGCGACAATTTGTCAGAAAAGAGTGTCTTTAAATTCTTCTTCCGGCTCGGCAGACGTGAACATTTCCTGCTCTTCTTCAACATCAAACAATTTCAGTTGGTTTTCGCTGATATAATCTTCTTCCGGCAGTGAATCGGCAAACTTGCTGATATAATCCCGGATGGCTGTTTTTATCATCTTATTAGGACTTACTTTTTTAGCATGGCAAAATTTATCAATAAGCTTTTTTTGTTTTTCAGAAAGCTTGAATTCAAATTTCTTATATTTGATCTTTCTTTTTCTTTTTTTCTTGGGTATTGCCATGGTAATCTTTTTTCAGAATCTCTAAAAAGTGGACAAAAGTAATAAAAATTCAATTTTTTATTATGCAATTACTTTGTTTTGACCAGCTTTTTTTATCTTAGCACACTTTTATTTAAAACACTTCGCTATGATAAACGAAAAATTATTCAACCCTGCCAGCATTGTGGTTGTTGGCGCTTCCAACGACGTAACCAAGCCGGGCGGCAAGGTACTGAAAAACCTCCTTGATGGAAACTATGGTGGAAAAATCTATGTTACCAACCTGAAAGAAGCCGAAGTACAAGGGATACGAAGTTTTCAAAATATCAACGATTTGCCGCAGACCGACCTGGCCATCATCGCCATAGCAGCAAAATATTGCCCGGAAACTGTTGAAATTCTTGCAAAACAAAAACAAACCAGGGCGTTTATCATACTCTCCGCCGGATTCAGTGAAGAAAGCAAAGAAGGCGCTGCCCTGGAAAAACAAATTGTAGAAACGATCAACAGCGTGGACGGTTGTCTGATAGGACCAAATTGCACGGGCATATGCACCCCGGTACATCATAGTTATTTTACGCTACCGATTCCCAAATTAGAGCCTCAGGGCTGCGATTTCATTACGGGTTCGGGCGCTACAGCCTGTTTTATTCTGGAGGCCGGTATTACCAACGGACTGACTTTTGCCAACATCATCTCGGTCGGAAACAGCGCCCAGCTTGGCGTGGAAGAAATGCTGGAACACTTCGACAACACCTTTGATCCTGCCACGAGTTCAAAAGTTAAGATGTTGTACATCGAAAACGTACGTAATCCGCAAAAGCTGCTTAAACACGCCTCCTCGCTGATCCAAAAAGGGTGCAGGATAGCTGCCGTAAAAGCCGGATCCTCGGCTGCCGGTAGCCGTGCCGCATCGTCTCATACCGGCGCCCTGGCCAGTTCGGATGTGGCCGTCGACGCTTTGTTCCGCAAGGCAGGCATCGTACGCTGCAGCGGCAGGGAAGAACTGATCTCGGTGGCTTCTGTTTTTATGCATCCGGAACTTAAAGGCAAACGCATTGCCATCATCACCCATGCCGGCGGCCCGGCCGTGATGTGCACCGACGCCTTGTCGAACAACGGCATGGAGGTTCCCCATATTGATTCTCCGGCATCCAAAGAACTACTTACACAACTGTTTCCGGGCTCTTCCGTGGCCAACCCCATCGACTTTTTAGCCACCGGTACCGCCGAACAGCTGGGTATCATCATTGATTATGTGAATGAGAAATTCGATGAGATAGATGCCATGGTCATCATTTTTGGGACACCCGGATTATTCAGGATTTTCGATGTATATGATGTGCTGGACAAAAAAATGAAGACGAGCAAAAAGCCTATCTTCCCTGTCTTGCCTTCGATCATCACTGCCGGTGAAGAAGTCTGCGATTTTATTGCCAAAGGCAGGATCAATTTCCCGGAAGAAGTCGTGCTGGCCAGAGCGTTAGCCAAGACATATCATACCCAAAAACCTTATGAGCTTGCCCCTGCCCTGCCTCCGGTTGACTCCGCAAAAATCCGCAACATCATCGATCAGGCTCCACAGGGATACATATCTCCTGCCGAAATTCAGGCATTGATGGATGCAGCGGGCATCCCCCGCGCAGGGGAAGCCGTTGTTACCACAAAAAAAAGCGCAGTTTCCGAAGCTCAGAAACTCGGATTCCCTGTGGTCATGAAAGTTGTCGGCCCGGTTCACAAATCCGATGTCGGCGGCGTGGTGCTCCATGTGAAAAATGCCGAGACCGTTGAAAAAGAATTCGAGCGTATGATGCAAATCAAAGACACCACAGCCATACTGATACAACCCATGCTCAGCGGCACCGAGTTGTTTGTGGGCGCCAAGTTCGAGCCTAAATTCGGGCATATGATTTTATTCGGATTGGGCGGCATCTTCATCGAAGTGCTGAAGGATGTCTCAGCAGGGCTTTCCCCCATCGGAAAGGAAGAAGCCGATACCATGATCAAAAGCCTGAAGAGCTATAAAATCATTGAAGGTGTGCGCGGTCAAAAAGGCATCAATCAGGAGATACTTGTTGACATCATTATGCGGCTGTCTGCCTTATTACAGGCGGCTCCGGAGATACAGGAGCTGGACTTCAATCCTTTGCTGGGCAATTTCGAAAAGGTGGTGGCTGTAGATGCAAGGATACGAATAGAAAAATAAAATGATTGCCGAATATTATATTAACCGGCAGGGAAAGCTAAGCCTTCCGTTAATCAAATTATTTTCGTCATTAATGAACCTGCCTGAACACAGGCTGGCCGGATTGATTATTGGTTTTAATGCTTCCCGGAAAAACATGGCTGAAACCTGGGGGACCGGCGACATCAGGATACAACCCCATGCCTATGAACAAGCTGATGCAGCCGAATGGATAGGCACCCTGGCACACGAACTGACTCACGAATACCAGTATTTTAAAAGCATATTCCCGGATTGCCTTATACGGTTTTTCGACCAGTTTGGAATAAAATTCAGGGAATGGATACTCAGAATGCCGCACGAAAAGGCATATAAGGCTTCCCGCATGGAAAAACAGGCTTTTACCGTGCAGGCCGTCATTATGGATTTTGTGAGAACCTATTCACCACAAAAAGTCCTTGCTGATAATACCCTTTCGGAACAGGAAAAGGTTGAGTTGGTATTAAAAATGTCAGAAGAGTACAAATCGAAAAAAATGGTGGTGTAATGGGAATGTTTTTTATGTGTATGTAGGATAAATTCGTGAATTTATCCTACATACATTATTCAAAATACCCGGCCATTTTTTAATTTTATTCGCAGTGAACTGCGGATATTTCGTGATTTATTCGCAGTGGACTGCGGATTATTTAATGGTTTTTATTGTATCTATCACTACCACAACATCGTCGGTGAGGCGGCCGTTGAGCATAAACATTTTTTTGCCTAACATATCAAAGTCCCAGCTGCCGTCGAGGTTATCCCTGTCGTAAATCAGGTTCTCCAGATTTTTCGTGAGGTACACACTTTTTCCTTCGGGCACTTCGAGTATCAGCTTCACAGACTGGTTGCGCCATTTTTCGCCGGCAGCCAGCAGAAAATAATTATTGATAAGCAACACCGAGTCGGCCATGGCCGCATCAAACCTGATGGATTCGGCACGCCGGCGGGCATTCATCAGCGTAGTGCCTCGTGAAAATTTTATCACCGTGAGTTTATAAGTTCCGGTCTTTGAGGGGATGATCTTCAGCTTAGGAAATCCATACACCACCAGCTTATACTCACGATCTGAAAAAAAGCAATTATTAAAAACAAAATGATCACGTTCATTTGGATCACTGTCAAAAAAACCATCATCAAAAAACTTGGTATTACTGACATCCGGCAGGTTATCTGCAACATCTATGACGAGTGTTTCACGAGGTTGCGGCAACACCACCTCCTGTTTGTATATGCTCTTTTCGCTGAAACTACCCACGATATTAAAAGTCAAAAATATCGCTATAATCAGTCCGGTTAGCCATAAGAGCGAAGCCGTAATTGAAACTACTTTGATTTTGGTTTTAAATCCGGCAATCATGCGGATGCTGTTGAAAATAAGCATCAGCAACGGCACTCCTATCAATAATATCAGGGTGAGTAAGGCCAAATGCTGTTGCCATGGATTTTCAAAGAACACATGGCTGAAAGCCGGCAACGACACTGAACTTATTCCCCATTTGGTGAAAAATAAGAAACTGTCGGGAGCAGTAATGGACAGGATCAGCGAAACCGTCAGGATAATAGCTAAGACCAGGAGTACGATCCCGGCAAAGATCAGCAAGGCACGTAGAAAATAATATACGATCTCCCCAAAGACACTGCCAACGCCCGAACCTGATTCCCTTGTTGCCTGCGGCCTGCTTATAGCGGCGGCCATCTGCCGTTGCCTTTTGCTATAGGCACTTTCTCTCTTGGCACGGCGCATCCGGCGTTTCATATCGTTGTATTCCCTTTGTGTGTGGCTCTTTGCGTCACCTTTCATTTCCTTGAAACGCGCCTTCAGATCTTCAAATTCACTTTTGATGTTTTCCTGTATCTCTGAAATAGTCAAAGGCTCGCCTTTCATATTGAGCTTTTCTTCTGTAGTGGCAGCTTTGGGGATTATTATCCAAAGCACCAGGTAAATCAAGGCGCTGGATCCGAAAATGAACAATGCGACGATAAAACCTATCCTGAACCATACCGGGTCCACATTAAAATAATGTCCCAGCCCGGAGCATACGCCGCCCAGCACTTTATCATCCTCGTCACGGTACAGTCTCTTTTTAGCGGCGGGACTTTTTTCCTTTCTTGTTTCTTTGTTGTCGCCCGAAGAATCTATATCATCGGGTTTACCTAAAATTTTTATGGCTTCTTCCACATCAGCAGGCACTATAAGTGCTGCACCGTTTTCGATTTTTACCTGAAAAATTTCCGCGATACGGCTCTCGATATCCTGAAGAATTTCTTCTTTTCCTTCGGTATTTTCAAAGTGTTTCTTCAGTGAATCGAGATAGGTTTCAAGCAACTTGTAAGCTTCTTCATCAATCTGGAAAAATAGTCCACCGATATTAATTGAAATTGTTTTGTTCATGGCATATATATTTATTGTTTATCATTTTTTAGTTATGAGTTTTACTGATTTAACCAACTCTTCCCAGCTTTCATCCAGATTTTGAAGAAAAATACGGCCGGTTTCGGTTAGTGTATAATATTTTCGCGGCGGGCCTGTCTTCGACTCTTCCCACCGGTAATTGAGAAGGCCGTCGTTCTTCAGGCGTGTCATCAGCGGATATAAAGTACCTTCTACCACTATAAGTTTACCCTCTTTGAGTTTTTCCATGATGTCGGAGGCATATACATCTTTTTCCGCTATGACAGATAGAATACAATATTCCAGTATTCCTTTCCGCATCTGAGCTTTTGAATTTTCAATATCCATTGTTAGTATTTTGTATATTCAGT
>DAOQAF010000057.1:19046-22182 GCA_035353775.1 Bacteroidales bacterium
CGCATCTGAGCTTTTGAATTTTCAATATCCATTGTTAGTATTTTGTATATTCAGTTTGTTATTAGCCATTAGTCATCCGCCACGGTGGAGTCAGGAGTCATTAGTCAGGAGTCATTAATCAGGAGTCATCCGCCACTGCGGAGTCAGGAGTCATTAGTCAAATTCCACTGGCTGTTGGCTGTTGTCTCTTATCAATTGGCTGTTGGCATTGGCTCCGCCGTGGCGGATGGTTATTGGCTTCAGACTGTTGGTATTTTGTCATATTTTGTTTCAATATCAATTACGGCACAAAGATAATACATTTTATAGTACTATGCAATACAAGGTACTAAATTTTTTTAAACAAATATTAAAAATAATTTTAACTTACTGTTTATCAATACGCTTGAAAAAGTATTTTTTTTCGGTTCGGATCAAATAATCATAGAATCTATTTTAAACATTACAAATTAAATGTATAGCTCGGGGGATTAGGACTACTAAATAAATCGTAAAAAATCAAAACAGTATCATAATTTTGCCGGTAATTTTTACATTATTCATCCGATGAAAAAATCCATTCTTATTATTCACTGGTTGCCGAGGATACTATGTATTCTCGCAATACTTTTTGTCAGCATCTTCGCACTTGATGCATTTGATCCCGGACTTACCACGGGTCAGCAGATTCTTGGATTTATCATGCATCTGATTCCTTCATTCCTATTGATCGCCTTGCTTGTCGTTGCATGGAAATGGGAATATGCGGGCGGCATCATCTATATGGTTATTGGCCTCAGCCTAAGCCCATTAGTTTTTATGATTAATTACCGCATGAATCATTCGGTATGTATGAGCCTGGGTATCATAATGGCACTCACCATCCCCTTTGCGATTATAGGATTTCTGTTTATTTTAAGTCATTTCCTGAAAAAGAAAAACCAGACAAAAAAACCGTTGTTTTAATAAATATATGATAGCAAAAAAGAAAATTATTATTGCAGGTGGCGGTTTTGCCGGAATTCAGCTTGCCGGCAAACTCGACGAAAGCTTGTTTGAAATACTGTTGATCGACCGGTTAAACCATCATCAGTTTCAGCCGCTTTTTTACCAGGTGGCATCATCGCAGATAGAGCCATCAAGCATATCTTTCCCTTTAAGGTATATTTTTAAAAACAAAAAAAATGTCCAGGTCAGGATGGCCGAGATACTTGCGGTGGACAGAAACAACAAACAGATAATTACCGAGATCGGGAATTTCAGTTATGATTACCTTGTAATTGCCATGGGTTGCAAAACCAATTTTTACGGCAACGACAACATTGAAAAGCACTCATTGACCTTGAAGACTACCTACGAAGCTATTAGGATACGGAACAGGATACTTCAGATATTTGAGAAAGCTGTTTCTGCTACTGAAGATGAAAGAGAGTCATTGCTTAACCTCCTGATTGTAGGCGCCGGGCCAACAGGGGTGGAACTGGCCGGTGCTTTTGCCGAGATCAAAAAACATATCTTACCGAAAGATTATCCCGGTATAGATTTTTCAAAATTCAACATTATACTTTATGAAGGAAGCCCTTATACGTTGGGCTCTATGAGCGGGGGTGCCAGGGCCTCATCATTGAAATACCTTACAGAAATGGGAGTTACCGTGATTACCGGAACTTACCTGAAACAATACGATGGGAACACTGCGGTACTTAGTGATGGTAAGGAAGTAAAAACAAGGACTGTAATATGGGTTGCAGGAATCACTGCGAACCAGATCGGGGGCCTTCCCGAAACAGCAACTGGTAGTGGCAACAGAATTAAGGTAGGTAGATATAATAAAGTAAATGATTGTGAAGATATTTTTGCAGTCGGCGATATTGCTTATATGGAAACTCCTCTGTATCCTCAAGGCCATCCACAGGTTGCCAATGTGGCCATCGGACAGGCAAGGCTGCTTGCAAAAAATCTTTATGCAAAAACAAAAAATCAAAAGCTCACAGAATATGAATACAAGGATCTCGGATCCATGGCGACCATAGGCAATAACAAAGCAGTGGTGGATTTACCATTTATTAAATTCAGAGGATATTTTGCCTGGTTAGTGTGGATGTTCCTTCACCTGATGCTCATACTCAGCGTAAAAAACAAGCTGATTATTTTTATCAACTGGGCCTGGAAGTACATTACCAAAAACACCTCACTGCGCCTTATATTATCTTCGGAAGAATTAAAAACAAACACTAAGCGTTAATTGAAGTATGAAAAAAGAAATAAAAGAAAAATTCCATGAGTTGTGGAAAAAATATTTTGGAGAGGCTGAGCTCCCGATAGTTTTTTATTATAGCGAGGGTGATGGTGGTACAAAACCCGCGGAAAAGCCCATGGGCTGGAAATGCCTGATTGGCGCACTGGCAGCAGTAAGGGAAGGCTCCTCTATGAATTTTAATGCCGGCACCCTGGGCTGTGGCGGCGCCTTGCGCTATCTCGGTTATACAACTAAAATGCGTCCGGATTTTGAGTATTTCCTTTCGTGCGGCAATGAAAAGATGGAAGGAGAACGATACAAACGCTCTCCCGGCATTGTTCTGGAGATGATGAAAAACCAGCAACAGCTGCCCGTTAACAGAAAGAAAATTGTTTTTAAAAGATGGGATAAACTTACAGAGGATGATCAACCAGAAGTGGTTATATTTTTTGCAAAACCAGACGTGCTCTCGGGACTGTTTACACTAGCCAATTTTGATCAGGTTGACAACGAGCAGGTGATAGCACCTTTTGGCGCCGGCTGCAGTTCTATTGTACATTATCCTTATCTTCAGCATCTGTCAGCCAGTCCCAAAGCTGTTATCGGCATGTTCGACCCTTCGGCAAGGCCTTATGTCAAAGCCGATGAGATTTCCTTTGCGGTTCCTTACAGCAAGTTTGAGAAAATGATTGGATATATGGAAGAGAGTTTTTTGATTACAGATACGTGGAAAACAGTAAAGAAGAGGATAGAGTAGAAAAGCAGGGATTGGAGATTGGAGATTAGATTAAGGCGTTAGTCAGGAGTCATTAGTCAATTAGTCAGGAGTCAGGAGTCATTAGTCAGGAGTCATTAGTCAGGATTCATTAGTCAGGAGTCATTAGTCAGGAGTCATTAGTCATTTAGTCAGGAGTCAGG
>DAOQAF010000058.1:0-21737 GCA_035353775.1 Bacteroidales bacterium
GTATTAACTTTGTGGCGCAAAGTACTTTTAAAAACAAATTTATGGACCAGCAAAAAGAACACTTAAAAAACCTGTCGGAGATACGCTCTCTGATGGAATCTTCCACAAAATTCCTTTCGCTGAGCGGGTTGGCCGGTGTTTTTATTGGAATCATCGCTTTATGCGGAGCCGTGGTTGCCTATTTGTACCTAAGTCTCGACATTTTCAGCGACAACTATTATATTCACCTTTCAAGAGGTCAGGTTTTTAATTTCGGGAATGTGGCTTTTTTTGTTACTGATGCGATCATTGTCCTAATCCTTGCATTGACAGCCGGAACGATATTTACCATACGCAAAGCCCACAAAAATGGCCAGGCGGTCTGGAATGCGGCAGTAAAAAAATTTCTTATTAACCTGTTTATTCCTTTGATAGCCGGCGGTTTATTTTGTCTGGTGTTATTGTATTATCATGTAATTATTCTTATAGCGCCCGCCATGCTTGTATTTTATGGCATTTCACTGGTCAGTGCTTCGGTCTTTACTTTTAAAGTGATCAGATATTTAGGATACAGCGAAATAATTCTTGGGCTGGCTGCCTGTTTTTTTGTCGGGTACGGTTTAATTTTTTGGGCTGTGGGGTTCGGGTTTCTGCATATTATTTATGGAATAGTCATGCGTATTAAATATGAGCGATGAGCGAAGAATTTGACATAAATAATCTGGACAAGGTCTTTGAGAGCAGGATACGCCTGGGGGTGATGTCGGTGCTGAGCGTTAACGACGGCGTTGATTTCAATACGCTTAAAACCTTGCTGAAAGTTACTGACGGCAACTTAGCCAGCCATATCAGTGCGCTTGAAAAATGCAATTTTGTTTCCGTAAGCAAGGAGTTTGTAGGAAAAAAGCCAAGGACGACCTATCAAATCACGGATGAGGGGCGGGCCGCTTTCAGCAGGCATCTTACGTTTCTGGAAAAACTTATACATTTTAAAAATTAGATGATGAATCAGTTTTTTGATCTGTGTGTGTGGCTTTTGCAGGTAAGCGCCAATTTTCTTGGAATTTCTTACCAGGCAATAAATATCTGGCTGTTTGTAATTATTCACCCGCTGATCACGTTATTGTTTCTCTTGTTATTTGTTCGTAAAAGCATAAAGTATAATAAGTTAAAAAAAAACATCAATTAAAAATAAAAAAATGAAAAAAAACGATTTGCTTCTTATCATATCAGTTGCTTTGTACAGCTGGTTATTCTATCATCAGTCGCCCGGCCTCAACATGCTGTTGTTCTCGGTGGCGCTAATCATCATGTTGCTGATCCGGAACAAATCACTGGTTAAGGATACGGCATGGTATGTTGCGGCCAGCGGGTCGATTGTTTCAGGCGTATGTGTAATGTTGTACGGAACCTGGCTGGCTTTTGCAGCCAATCTGGTTTCGCTGAGCATCCTTTCCGCTCTGAGTATCAGCCGCGGATCCTCGGTGATTATGGCGGGCATCTATTCTGTTTATTCTTACTTGTCTTCAATAGGGTTTATGATCGTTGATTTTATTGAACGCAGGTCGCAGAAAAACAACCCTGTAGGGAACAAATTCTGGATCAAATTGTGTATAGGTATAGGGATCTTTATTGTGATCATTGTGTTTTTCATTCTTTACCGGCAGTCGAATCCCTTATTTAAGGATTTGACCGATAAAATCAACCTCGATTTTATTTCATGGCCCTGGGTAAGATTTACCTTTCTGGGTTTTTTGGTTTTATACGGATTTTTCTACAGCAGGAATTTTCCGGGCGTTTACCGTTGGGATGTTAATATTCCAAAAAATCTTAATAAAGAAAAATACCTTGAGAGCGGAAATATGATTTTTGGCAAAAAGGTCAACGAGAAAGGTGAACGTGTTTCCGGAGTCGTACTTCTCGCATTGTTGAACGTGATGTTGTTGGTGGTTAATGTGCTCGATATTATTTATTTGTGGGTTACTAAACAACTGCCCGAAGGCATGACTCTTTCGGATTACCTGCATCAGGGAACCACTACGCTGATCATATCCATCATTTTTGCCATTTTGATCATTTTGTTTTATTTCCGTGGGTATATTAATTTTTCAGAAAAAAATAAAAACATTAAGTGGCTGGCTTTTATTTGGTTATTGCAAAACGTTTTTGTGCTGATCTCCACGGGATACCGCAATTTGCTGTATGTCAGCGAGTATAACCTTACATATAAACGGCTTGGTATTTATATTTGGCTCGCACTAACGCTTATCGGCCTGATAACAACTATATACAAGCTTTACGGAAAAAAGACAAATTTGTATCTGTTCAAGGCAAACGGCTGGGCTTTTTACATTTTCTTTGTGTTGTTTGCTTGTTTTAACTGGGATTCGGTTATTACAAAATTCAATATTCAGAACTCGAAAAGCATTGATAAAAACTACCTGGTGGAGTTAAGCTCCCCTGCTACTATTCCCGACCTGCTGAAACTTCCGGCCGATGAAAAAGATTTTTTGCCGGGAAGCGACATGGATGAATCAATGTATTATGAAGATTCATACTCAAAAAGATCATATTACGACAATCTTTTTTACAGAGGCAACTATACCGCAAAATTACACAAGCGGCTGTTTAATTTCCTGGATAACCGCAGCAGTGTGGGATGGCAATCGTGGAACCTGGGCGCATATAATACAGAAAAAGAAATATATGCCCTGAGCGAACAGGGAAAAATCCCCAAATTATTGCTCAGCAAGCAGGAGATATCCAACATCAAGGCCCTTGAAAAACTTAAAAACGTCGAATACATTGATGTTTCAGGCAATCAGGTAAAAAATTATTCGGTATTGGGAAATTTTGACAGGCTGGAATACCTTGATGCTTCTTCCAACGGAATGTACAATCTGGATAGTTTGCCGGTTTTGACGAAATTAAAAACCCTGAATATCTCAAATAATTTCATATCCGACTTTTCGGTGATGAGAAATTTTGCGGCTCTTGAAACACTCGATATTTCGGGTAATTCCGAACGGATAGATCTTTTGCCTGTAACTCAGATCAAGACACTCCGGTCACTTAATATTTCCCGTAACGAAATAAAGAATATCAAATCAATAACTTCCCTGAAAAATCTCACAACGCTTAATATTGGCGGGATGAAGAATGAGGGTGCACTTAAAAATCTGCCCGTATTGCCGCAACTTGAAGAAATTGATCTTTCGAATAATAGTTTCAAATTCGACGACCTGAACCTTCTTGACAAATTCAAAGAATTCAAAAGCCTCAAAAAGATAGACCTTTCGGGCAACAACATTAATAATCTGTATTTACTTACTACGGCAAAAAACACAGTAATTAATTTTTTCTTCTCCTGGGAAACAGAATCGGATGTTCAGCCGGTATTTTCCAATCTTGAAAACCTGGTACTGATGTCAAACAATATCACAAGTATCGAAGCGCTGAAATACTATCCGAAGCTTAAGAAACTTGACCTGTCCAATAATACCCTCTCATCTGTGAATACCCTCGGCATGATGACGGAACTCCAGGCGCTCAATCTTAGCAACACAGGGATTACCAACCTCGATACGCTGAAAAACCTCAGGAATCTTCACGAACTGAATATTTCATCCAATTATATTACCGACCTGTCGTCTGTTGTGCTTCCCGGTTTAGAAAAGCTGGATATTTCATCCAATCAAATAGTATCCTTAGAGATTTTAAAGAAAAATATCCTGCTGAAGGAACTGAATGCTTCCGGAAACCAGATCGGGGATCTGACGCCCTTACTGAACCTGACAAAGCTCGAAGTTCTTGATATTTCAAACAACCGGGTGGAAGACTATGCTGTTTTGTACAAGATGAAACAATTAAAAGAGCTGAAAGTTACCGGAATTTCGCTGGATACCTATAACGATCTCAGGGCAAACCTTCCCGGGACAAAAATTATTGCGAGGCAGATATATAAAAAACGCGGCTCGTATTAAACCATAAAAACCAAAAGTCATGAAAATAAATTTGTTTAAAGTACTGTTGTTCACATTCCTGGTGTCAAGTATTGCCACCACGGCAGCCTATTTTATCCTGATACTTATGTTTAACGATGGCCTGTACATACTCGAAGATGCCGGCAGGTTTTTCTGGATATCTTTTGCCGAGATCAGCGGGATATTTATCTTCAGCATACTTTTTATGGTTTCGTACTTTTTGCCTTTGTATTATGTTCGGAAAAATCAGATCATGCAGAATACCGCACCCGAACTTTTCTGGAAGTTCATGCCGCTGGTAACCTTGATCGCATCGTTTTTTGCATTGATGATCCTCCTGATAAGTAACCCCGGTAATGGTATAGAAGGCGAAGCATGGATAAATATCTGGTTGTTTTATATTTTATCTTATACAGGGCTGGTAGCATTTGTGTATCGCATTAAAAAACCATGAAAACAAAGAACAGCATAACAAAAATTATCTGGGTATTTCTGTTTGCCATAGCCATGGGTTATCTCGAAAGCGCCGTGGTCGTTTATATCCGGGCGCTTTATTACCCTGAGGGCTTTACCTTCCCGATGAAACTTATCAGCGACCAGATCATGATCACTGAATTTTTCCGGGAGGCAGCCACCATGATCATGTTGATCGGAATAGCTATCATGTCCGGGCGTAGTGCGATAGAACGCTTTGCTTATTTTATCCTAAGCTTTGGCGTGTGGGATATTTTTTATTATGTATTTTTATATGCCCTGCTCGGCTGGCCGCAAAGCCCGATGACCTGGGATGTGCTGTTTTTTATTCCGGTCACCTGGATAGGCCCGGTGATCGGCCCGGTGATCAACTCCCTTACGATGATCATTTTGGCACTAACGATTCTTTATTATAAAAATAAAAACCAAAGAGTCAAAACCGGCAAATTTGTATGGCCATTGCTGATTCTGGGATCATTGGTGGTCATCGTTTCTTATACCATGGATTATGTCGGTTTTATGTCGGACAAGTTTTCGTTTTTACAGCAAATGGGTATTGGAGATACACAGGGTATTTTAGAATATGCGACAGCTTATATTCCGCTTACTTTTAACTGGTGGGTGTTTTTATGCGGGGTGGTGATGCATTATGTTGCAATAGTAATAATTATTGGAAAAACAGAAAAATTAGCGAGACAAAATCAAATAGATAGCTCCATATAATTCTGAAAATTGTTTTAGTTTTTTGTATCTTCCTCAAATGCACAAGTCACGGGGTGACTAATTGATTGTCAGGCGTTTCTTATTATTTATGTTTTTAAGTCACCCCGTGACTATCAATAGATAACTAAATCTTGCGGGCTTAAGAAATATCCAAACAAAATATTATTTTGATTTTTTATTTAGTGTCTGCAAGAAAACTCGTGTTTGCACAAAGAAAACGTCAATTTCGAGGCTTGCGAAGCGACAAAAAGCGGAGTCCGCCAGCTGGCGGATGAGCATTTTTGGAGCAAGCGTAACGAAGAAATTGGCGTTTTCTTGCAAACACTATTTAGTGTCTGTCCATAAAGTCAGAGTTTGAACCAGAATGTTCGAATTCGAGGCTTTCGAAGTTTTGAAAATCAAGGAGTTTGCTTTTGCAAATGACTGTTTTCAAAACGAGAATAACGATGAAGTCGGACATTCTGGACAAACTCTATTTAAGTTCACAGGTCACTGTTTCAACGGTGGGCCCCTGTCCCTGTTCTGCGTAAGGCGATGCGTAAGACCGCACCGATTCGCCCATTTTACATCCCGATTCAGAATCTTTTTTTGTTGACGTAAAGGAATTGGTAATGGTGTTCATTGTTATTTGCTCCGGATAGTTTTCTCCGCCATTCGTATAGGCTGGTACGGTTACTGTCTGCAGACAACTGCATGTATAGGTTTTTTTGCACGAAACCATCAATATCAGGCCTGCAACAATTGCCAGATATAATATATTGAATTTTTGTCTTTTCATTTTTGTCATTGTTTAGTAAATATCTTTTCCCGTCTGGTCTCTATTATCAACTTATTTGTCCAAAATTACTTGTTTTTTGCAAATTCATGATAAAATTCGTATATTCGTATTGATTTTCTAAGATTTTAAGGATGAAAAAAAAGATTTTTCTTCTTTTTGCATGTTTTTTCAGCTTAATTTCTGGCATCAAGGCACAGGTAGTTATCAACGAATATTCCTGTGCCAACGTCAGTTCATTTGTGGACAATTTTGGCCAATATGAAGACTGGATCGAGGTATATAACCCCATGGCTATCGCTGTTAGTTTGGATGGCTGGTATCTGAGCGATAAAAAAACCAACCCTACGAAATGGAAGATAACATCGGCCACCATTCCTTCGCATGGATTTTTGCGTATTTGGGCTTCAGGAAGGGATATTAAGACAGGCACGCTTCATGCAGGCTTTAAGCTCACGCAATGTCTGCCCGAAGCCATCGTAATTGCTGATGCATCGGGAGATATTGTAGATTCTGTTACCATTAACCCCACTTTGGAAGGTCATTCAAGAGGAAGAACCACGAATGGGGCTGCCACCTGGAGCGTATTTTTAACACCCACACCCAACGCCGGCAACACCAACCCTTATGCAGAATATGCCACGCGTCCTGTGATGAGTGTTGCTGCAGGTTTTTATGCTGCGACTCAAAATGTTGCCATTTCATCACCCGACCCCGGCGTAACTATCCGTTACACTACAAACGGAAGCACTCCAACAACTTCATCTGCTGCCTATACAAGCCCGATTGCCATTACCGCCACCACAGTGTTGCGGGCCAAAGCATTCAGTACTTCACCCAATGTCCCTGCGAGTTTTGTGGAGAGCAACACATATTTTATCAACAGCAGCCATACGGTAGAAGTGGTTTCTATTTTCGGTGATGCAGTGATGGCCCTGATGAACGGCACCCAGAGCGAACCATACACTGGCGTGGAATATTTCGACCACAACGGACAATTTGTTACCGAAAGTTATGGCAACACCAATAAACACGGCAACGACTCCTGGGCCTATTCGCAGCGGGGTATAGACTTTGTAAGCCACGACCAGTATGGCTATAATTATGCTTTGTTGGGGCAGTTATTCAATTCCAAGCCGCGCACCGAGTTTCAGCATATCATGTTCAAGGCTGCCGCGAATGACAACTACCCATTTTCGACAGCAGGATCGGCTCACATACGCGACTCTTATGTACACACCCTTTCGCAAAAAGCCCACCTCCACATGGATGAAAGAACTTGGGCGCCCTGTGTGATGTATGTCAACGGCCAGTACTGGGGCGTTTACGATACCCGCGAAAAGGTGGATGATAAGGATTTTATGGAATATTATCACGATACCAAAGAAGATTCACTTCAAATGCTCAAGACCTGGGGCGGCACATGGAGCGAATACGGCGGGGCTCAGGCGCAGACAGACTGGGACAACCTGCGGAATTTCATCATATCTAACAATATGGCTGTTCCGGCAAACTATAATTATGTGGACAGTTTATACAGCATAAAAAGCCTGGCAGACTATGTGATATTAAATTCATTCAGTGTCTGTTCCGACTGGCTGAACTGGAACACCATCTGGTGGCGGGGGCTTAATGTAAATGCCGATAAAAAGAAATGGCGCTACTGCCTTTGGGACGAAGATGCGACGTTTAATCATTATATAAACTACACAGGGATACCCAACACCAATATTGATGCCGATCCCTGCGATCCCAATTCCTTAAGCAACCCGGGCGGCCAGGGCCATATTCCTGTCCTTAATGCGCTATTACAAAATCCTGATTTTTATCAGTATTATATCATGCGTTACTTTGATCTTCTCAACGGGCCGCTCACCTGTAACCGCATGGTAACCCTGCTCGACAGCATGATCAATGTCATTCAGCCGGAGATGCAACAGCAAATCAACCGCTGGGGAGGCACGTACAACGAGTGGTGGACAAATTATCAGACACTGAGGACATTTATACAGGACCGCTGCAATATGGTGGTGCAACTGTTTGATGGCTGCTGGCCTGTTACAGGCCCCTTCCGGCTGGTTGTGGATGTTGATCCCCCCGGGGCGGGCACCATCGAACTCAATTCGCTGACATTAACCAGCTTTATCTGGTCGGGGCAATATCCGGGAAATATGAATGTCCTGATGAAAGCCCTTCCTGCCTCAAATTATTGTTTTGACCACTGGGAGATGCAGCATCATACACCGGTACCCGGCATTAATGACACTGCGATTTCCTTTCTTTTTACCACGGGCGACACCGTGGTGGCGCATTTTTCGGGCAGCACGGCTCCCACGGTTACTGCCACCCCGTCAACCATTTGTGTTGGCGACTCCTCGCTGTTGCAGGTTAGTTCGGGAAGTTCATTTTTATGGAGCCCCTCCACCGGCTTAAGCTGTACCACCTGTGCCAGCCCTGTGGCCTCACCTGCTGCTACCACCACCTATACGGTAAGCGTTTCGGGAGCGTGTGGCAGCGGCACAGCCTCGGTTACTGTTACCGTTGAGCAATACGGGGTGTCAAACCCTTCGATATCCTCCACATATACCACATTGTGCCCTGGCGATACCACGCTGCTGACTTGCAGCAACGCCAATACATATTCCTGGAGTCCTGCAACCGGCTTAAGTTGTACCGATTGCCAAAGCCCGGTAGCAGTGCCGACCGGCACTACGACATATACGGTGGCTGTTACCGGTGATTGCAGTTATGGCTCAGCCAGCATTACTGTCACTATCGCTTCGCCGCCCGATCTTACGCTAAGCGGTGATGCTACCATATGCCATGGGAGCAGCGTTCAGCTTACTGCTTCCGGCGGTACCACTTACTCGTGGTCGCCTTCAGACGGGCTGAGCTGTGTCAATTGTTCCAACCCCGTTGCATCGCCTGGAATAACAACCACATACTCTATTGTTGCATCAAACGGGCCCGGTGCCGGGTGCCAGGATTCCGACCTGCTTACCGTTATTGTTACAGGAGTCTGCCCCGATCTGTATATCCCTACCGGTTTTTCCCCGAACGGAGATAATAACAATGATATATATTTTATTTTCGGTGACCTGGAGGCTATTGATCTGGTCATTTATGACAGGTGGGGTTACGTAGTATTTAAAAGCAACGACCAGTCGCTGGGATGGGACGGCAAGTATGCTTATAACGGAAAAGACGCACCAACAGGGATTTATGCATACAAACTATCAGTGACTGACCGTGAAGGGGTTGTAACGCTATATAAGGGAAATATAACGCTGGTAAGATGATGAAATTTTGAAATTCTGATCAGTATAAATGATATTTTAATAAAAAGAAAGTAAATTAATAACAAAGTAAAGTTCAAATTGTTCTGAAAAAAAGTTGCATCATATTGTGTCTGTTGTTTTTTGCTTTTGGTGTAAAAGCACAGGACATACATTTTTCTCAGATCAACCAGACGCCTTTGTTGTTAAACCCTGCTGCAACCGGTGCTTACGATGGCTTATACCGGGGGATCATCAATTTTAAGAACCAGTGGGTTGCTATGGGCAAGCCATATCGAACCATAATGGGCTCTTATGATATGCCGATCGTTTTTAATAAAG
This sequence comes from Bacteroidales bacterium, assembly GCA_035353775.1. Taxonomy (GTDB): domain Bacteria; phylum Bacteroidota; class Bacteroidia; order Bacteroidales; family CAIWKO01; genus CAIWKO01. Next base: position 9,552 of record DAOQAF010000058.1, read on the forward strand.
GGAATAAAAATGCAGCCTATTTAGGGGTAGGGGCTTTTTTGTTTTCCGACAAGGCCGGCGATTCTCATTTAAGCACTACCCAGTTTAATGCGGCTGTTTCCTGTATTGTTCCTGTAGGTGATTTTCAAAAATTGTCGGCAGGCATTGAAGGCGGAGGTATTTACCGCAGCATCGATATCTCCGGCATACAGTGGCCGAATCAGTATAACGGGCAAAGTTATGATCCTAACCTTCCGTCCAATGAACCGGGGAAAACAGGTTCTTATTTCAGCTATGACCTCGCAGCAGGAGTGCAGTATCACTGGCAGAAACCTTTAAGGTCTTTCCGGGGGAGAGAAATAGCCTCCTTTACTTTTGGTGCTGCGCTATTTCATACCACCAAACCGAAACAGCATTTTTTCTTAGGGCACACCGATGAACGGCAGTATCCGAGAATTGTCTTTCATGCTGCCATGAGATATGATTTTCAGGATACAAGGATCGGAATTATTCCTTCCTTGCTTTTTATGTCACAGGGGGCCAGCAATGAATTTGACGCAGGAATTCTTGTGCGCATTCAAACCAACAGCGTAACAAATTACACGGGCTACACCACAGAATCAGCCCTTTATGCCGGGGTGCACTACAGATATAAAGATGCTATCATCCCACAGGTATTTTTCGAAATTCATGATTTTGGTATCGGACTGTCATACGATATCAATATTTCATCTTTTTCACGTGCCAGCAATTTAAAAGGCGGACTCGAAATATCAGTCAGGTATGCAAATATGAGAGGCGCTTTATACAAAAACCGCAGGTAACAGAAAGTATCCATCGCCGGCATGAACCAACCCTGAAAAAATTTTCAAATCAAAATTCAAAAGTGAAGTACTTTTGCCAAAAAAAGTGATACAAACAAATTACCACACCCATACATATTTTTGCGATGGCAGTTCAGTGCCGGAGAAATATGTTCAGGAAGCCATAAGTAAGGGTTTTACAGCGCTGGGGTTCAGCGCTCATGCGCCCTTACCCATTGAAACAAGCTGGAACATTGCACAGGCTGATATTGTTCCGTATTGCGCGGAAATAATCAGGCTAAAAGAAACATATAAAGATAAAATTGAAATTCTTCTTTCGCTTGAAATAGATTATATACCGGGATTTTCAACAGATGTCCTTTCGTTTAAAAAACAATATGAGCTTGATTACACCATAGGTGCGGTTCATATGGTTAAAAATCCCGATAATAATACAGGATTCTGGTTTATTGACGGGCCGGTAAGCAATTACGATACCGGGCTGATAAAGATATTTAATAACGATATACATTTCGCCGTTGAAACGTACTTCCAACAACTGAACGAGATGATAATAACACAAAAGCCGGATATTATCGCGCATTTTGATAAAATAAAAATGAATAACCGGCTGCGTTATTTTAAAGAAAATGAAAAATGGTATCAGGATCTTTTACAGAAAACAATAGAAATAATTGCAAAGAACGATTGCATTGTCGAGGTGAATACACGTGGCATCTATACCGGGAAATGTGATTCGTTATATCCCGGAGAGGAAGTTCTAAAGCAGTGTTTAGAAATGAATGTCCCTGTTACCATAAGTTCCGATGCCCATAAACCCGGCGACATCAATTTGTATTTTTCGGAAACTGAAAAAATATTGAAAGATATTGGCTATCAGAGTATCCGGGTGCTTAAGGATGGCCGGTGGACTGATTGGCGACTTTAGAACAGCGCCTGTCTGTTAATAATAACCTGAGTTCGGGATAAATAAATTGTTTTTTTTGCCAAAGCACAGATTATTAAATTGATAGTATTTGCCGTAGGCAATTAATATCAATAGAAAATCAAAAATGTGCAGCATATTTTGTCCGTAGGACATAAACCATATTCAATGTTAATCTCCTGACGGAGAATAAATGTTTCTGTTATTTGTTTTCTATTGATATTTAAATCCTAACGGATTAAGATAATATGTCCTTAACCCGAACTCAGGTTAATAACAAGTTGCAGGCAATGAGAAAATATTCTGATATATAATGTTAAAGGGATAAGAGTTTCTGCAACAGAAATTTTTCATGTTTTCTATGTCCTTCATACAAATTGCAAAACCTTGAAAATAAGTGTTAATGATATTGCTATTCATGATATTTTTTTGTAATATTGTACTAAAACTAACGACCTTCCTTTCTTTAAAACCCCAAATTTTATGAAAACCAAATCAGACATTATCAGAGGCTTTATTTCAAAGCTGTTACAAGCTCTTGTGGTTGCAACATTAATTTTGTTATCATCATCCGGATATGCTCAGCAGGGCGTATCTGTTAATACTACCGGGTCACCTGCCGATCCATCAGCCATGCTCGATGTCAGTAGTGCTTCAAAAGGGCTTCTGATTCCCAGGGTGGCATTAACTTCAATTAGTGACCTTACTACGATTCCTAACCCTGTTGTTTCATTACTGGTATATAATACAAATGCGTCAATGACAGGCGGAGGAACAGGCTTCTGGTATTTCAACGGAACTATTTGGGTGCAGGCATTAGGCCCACAGGGTATTCAGGGACCCACAGGAGCAATCGGAGCAACCGGTGCGACGGGCGCTGATGGAGCTACGGGTGCCCAGGGTATTCAGGGAGTCCCCGGGGCAACAGGTGCCGCCGGATCTACCGGTCCTCAGGGTTTGCAAGGTCTTCAGGGTGTTACTGGCGCAACCGGTGCCGATGGAGCCATGAATGGGTGGTCGTTGCTGGGAAATTCAGGAACTTCTGCCGGTACAAATTTTATAGGCACGACGGATGCTCAGGATCTTGCTATGAAAACAAATGATATTGAAAAAGTAAGAATTAATGCCGGAGGCAATGTCGGCATCGGGACAACCAGCCCTGCTCAAAAGCTCGACGTTCAGGGCGGAAATATCAATACTTCGGGAAGCCTTATGACAGGTGGAACAGCGCGTCTGGATGCGGCAGGCAACCTGATCAATATTGGCAACATCACTGCCAACGGGGCTTCGACATATACGACAGGCGCCGGCTCCCTGCTTGCGTTGCAAGGGGGCAACAGCACCACAGGAATGGGCGGCGCCGTAACATTGACTGCAGGCACCAGTACGACGAATACGGCGGGCGCTAATGTGTCGCTTTATGGCGGGCCGGGCGGATATAACGGAACCGGCGGTTCGGTAACGATGAACGGGGGAACCGGCGGACAGAGCGGTGGCAGCGGCGCATACATAACAGTTAACGGCGGCGGCCCGAATTACGGGCCGGGTGGTAACCTTGTTCTGAGCGGAGGCCTTCAGGGTCCGGGTAACTGGTGGGATCCGGGTCGTAATGGCTCTGTAATTATGGCAATCAACGGCACAGAATACATGCGTGTTGATGGCTATCGTGACGGATACCAGGGATATGTGGGTATAGGAACATCCGTTCCCGCAGCGAAACTGGATATCATCGGCAATATCAAGATAACTGATGGCACTCAGGGAGCCAACAAAGTGCTTACCTCTGATGCGAATGGCCTGGCGACGTGGCAAACGGCAAGTGTGGCAGGATGGTCGTTGCTTGGAAATTCAGGAACCACAGCCGGCACAAATTTTATAGGCACGACGGATGCCATTGATTTTGTTATTAAGACAAATAACTCTGAAAAAATACGGGTAGCCTCCGGCGGCAACGTCGGCATCGGGACATCTTCTCCCACTGCAAAACTTGAATTATCCGGCGGGCTAAAAGTTACCGGCGGTATGAATACCGATAAGATTATTTCTCTTACAGGTGGTAACAACTCAGGCACAGGATTAGGAGGAGATGTCAACATAACAGGAGGCCCGGGATATAATATGAGGGGCGGAAACATCAATATTACCGCGGGATATACCTCAAGCTGGTCGGGAGCCGGAACATCAACAGACGTTTTTATTAAAGGAGGAATCATGGAAAGCACGTCCAGTTATGCTTCCATTCAGGTCGGAGGCGGCAAAGCTGCCGTTGGCGGGACACAGGAAACAGCAGGAGGAGATCTTACCTTGTCAGGAGGAAATGCCAATCTCGGAAATCGAAACGGGGGGAAAATAATACTTATTCCCGGAACAGCGTCTGGAACCGGTACGCCCGGCAATGTAGGTATTGGCACCACAAGTCCCGGCCAGAAACTCGACGTTCAGGGCGGAAATGTCAATACTTCAGGAAGCCTTATGACAGGCGGGACAGCGCGTCTGGATGCGGCAGGCAACCTGATCAATATTGGCAACATCACTGCCGCCGGGGCTTCAACATATACAACAGGCGCCGGCTCACTGCTTGCGTTGCAAGGGGGCAACAGCACCACAGGAATGGGGGGTGCCATAACATTGACTGCCGGCACCAGCACAACGAATACGGCGGGGGCCAATGTGTCGCTTTATGGCGGGCCGGGCGGATATAACGGAACCGGCGGTTCGGTAACGATGAACGGAGGAACCGGCGGACAGAGCGGTGGCAGCGGCGCTTACATAACAGTTAACGGCGGAGGCCCGAATTACGGGCCGGGAGGAAACCTTGTTCTGAGCGGAGGCCTTCAGGGTCCGGGGAACTGGTGGGATCCGGGTCGTAATGGCTCTGTAATTATGGCGATCAACGGCACAGAATACATGCGAGTTGATGGCTATCGTGACGGATACCAGGGATATGTGGGTATAGGAACATCAGTTCCCGCAGCGAAACTGGATATCATCGGCAATATCAAAATAACTGATGGCACCCAGGGTGCAAACAAAGTACTAACCTCTGACGCAAACGGCCTTGCAAGCTGGGTAACACCAACTTATATTTCTCCTGCACATTATGTGGGCGAACTTTATGGTGGCGGAATCGTGTTTTGGGTAAGTCCCGACAATCAGCATGGATTAATAATGAGTTTAGATGATGTAAGCAACTCGGCTGCATGGAGCAATATTACAGCCACAGCCGTTGGTAATGCAAATGATATGTACGACGGGTTGGCAAACACCAATGCTATCGTAGCACAATCAGGACACACCTCCAGTGCAGCACAACTTTGCCTGGATTATATTTCGGGCGGTTTCGACGATTGGTATTTACCGGCATCATGGCAAATTTCACAGATTTATCATAACGCATATACCCTGAATTATGTCCTGATAAATGACGGTAACGCGGCATCTGTACCTTTGATTGCAAATTCAACGTGGCCATCTGTCCCTGTTTATTGGTCGTCTACCGAAGACCTTGATACCCTCGCATGGAGCCAGTATTTTCAGCACGGCGACACGAGAAGCGACATTAAATCATTAACTTATAGAGTGCGCGGTGTCAGGTCTTTTTAACAATATTGAAAGATGAGAAATTGATGATGAAGGGTATAAAATAACTTTCAACCGGATACAATTTTTTCACATCATCTTATTGACTTTTTTGTTGGTTTTGTACGCCTATAGCAGGCCATAAAAAAAATTAGCGGACAACGAACCGCAGAGTTTCTGTATGTCAATTATAACCTCGGTATGCAGCATGTAATTAAATTGTTTTCTGTTATCATATTTCCATTCACTTTTTGTAAAAAATGAAAACCTTATTAAAGCTTGTTTGTAAAAAGAATTTTTAGAATAAAAAATTTTTTCACGATAAAAAATGTGATATATTTGTTAGAACAAACAAAAATACCCATGAAAACAAAATCAAAAGTCAGAAGTAGTTTTATACCTAAGCTGATTCAACCGGTTTTAGCTGCATTATTCATTTTGTCATCATTATACAGCTATTCGCAGCAAGGAGTCTCGATCAATGCTACCGGCACACCTGCTGATACCTCGGCCATGCTCGATGTGAGCAGCACATCAAAAGGGCTGCTGATTCCCAGGGTTTCATTAACTTCAATAAATGATGTTACCACCATACTAAGCCCAGCTGTTTCATTGCTGGTATATAATACCAATATCGCCATGATAGGTGGGGCAGTCGGTTTTTGGTATTTTAACGGAACGATCTGGGTGCAGGCATTAGGCCCTCAGGGTGTTCAGGGACCCACGGGCGCAACAGGTGCCGCAGGAATTACTGGCCCTCAGGGTTTGCAAGGTGTCCAGGGAGTGGCCGGTCCAACCGGTGCTCAAGGTTTACAGGGTGTACAAGGTGTCCAGGGTCCTACAGGGCCTGCTGGCCTAAACGGAGCTACCGGCGCACAAGGTATTCAGGGAGCAACCGGTGCGACAGGTGCCGCCGGAGCTACCGGCCCTCAGGGTTTGCAAGGTGTTCAGGGAGTGGCTGGTCCAACCGGTTCTCAGGGTTTGCAGGGGATACAAGGTTTCCAGGGGCCTACAGGGCCTGCCGGCCTAAACGGAGCTACCGGCGCACAGGGTATTCAGGGTGTAACCGGCGCAACAGGTGCTGACGGGGCATTGAACGCATGGTCATTGCTTGGAAATGCAGGAACAGTAGATGGAACAAATTTTATAGGAACCTCAGATAATGTGCCCTTGAATTTCAAAGTAAATAACCAAAAAGCCGGAAGGATAGATATTAATTTAGGAAATACATTCTTTGGCTATCAAGTGGGCAATATTATATCTTTAGGAAGTAATAATACCGCCATAGGTTATCAGGCACTTTTGGGTAATACTTCGGGAAACAATAATACCGCTGCGGGTTATGATGCCCTGCGGTCTAATACTACGGGTTCCGATAATATAGCCATTGGACTCTTTTCGCTGTATCACAACACTTCTGCAAGTTCAAATATCGCAATCGGGATGAGCGCCCTGAACTGGAATACAACAGGAGATCTGAATCTGGCAATAGGTACCAGAACGATGCTTGAAAATACTACTGGAAGGGCAAACACAGCAGCCGGTTATCAGACCATGAAAAATAATACAACGGGAAGTTACAATACAGCTTATGGAGAAGAATCCCTCGGGGAACATTTGACAGGGAACAATAATACAGCTATCGGAGGTGCAGCGCTCATTAATGATTCCATAGGTAGTAATAATACCGCAATAGGTCATTGGGCGCTTTATTACAATAAATCGGGAAATAACAATACCGTTCTGGGGAAAGATGCCGGAAAAAACATTTTGGGAAGCGGAAACATACACATAGGTTATCAGGCCGGATACAATGATACCAGTTCCAATAAGTTATATGTTTCAAACAGCAATACATCAACACCTCTGATTTATGGCGATTTCAGCACAAATACTGTAAAAATTTACAGCAACCTGAATGTCAATAACGCATATACTTTTCCCTCCACCGACGGAATCAACGGACAGGTATTATATACCAATGGGGCCGGAATAGTTGGCTGGAAAAACGTTCTGGAAACAGAAACCGATCCTCAGGTCGGGACAAATACAACCAATTACCTCTCTAAATGGGATGGAACAGCATTAGTTACTTCATCCGTTTATGATAATGGAAATATTGGCATAGGAACCTCTTCTCCTCAGGGCCTTCTTCATGTGTTCGGCAGCACCAATACATTGCTGAAAATCGGCAAACATGCGTTATTGTCCGGATTAGCTAATAATGTGACCTCCGATACGGCTGGTTCAGTTACTATAACTGGGGGTACTGATGTGGCAGGAATAGGGAAAGGAGCCGGATCGCTTACCTTGACCGCCGGGGCATGGGGAGGAACTGACCGGGCGCGTATCCTTATTAACGGTATAGGAATAGGGGGCACCGGCGGAGGCATCTTAATATCCGGTGGGTTCAACACTGCCGGATCTATTTCGGTCGGGCGCCGCCTTTATAACGGATCACCTGCCGGGGGAGTGGTAATCACGGGGGGAGAAGGTGGCTCGAATGGAAACGGAGGATCGGTTACCCTGGCAGCAGGTATAGGAACGGGAGACGTTTCTTACCGCGGCGGCGATATCTTTATTAAAAGCGGAGCAGGGGTTTCACCTTCCCCGGCGGGCAATATTATTTTCAAGATAGGGGATGCCGGTGTGGCAAAGATTGATAGCCTAGGCAGGATGGGCATAGGAACCGCCAAGCCCGGAGCAAAGCTGGAGGTAAACGGAAATGTAAAAATTACCGACGGGACTCAGGGTGCAGGCAAAGTGCTCACTTCCGACGCCAATGGCCTGGCAAGCTGGCAAAATGCTTTGGGTAGCGAAACCGATCCTGTTTTTGGCGCATCTCCCGCCGGTGGTGTTTCCTCAACGGATATTACCAATTGGAACACCGCTTATGGTTGGGGAAATCACGCTGCTGCGGGCTATTTGACATCATATACGGAAACAGATCCCGAGGTCGGAACAAATACAACCAATTACCTTTCTAAATGGGATGGAACAGCATTGGTTACTTCATCGGTTTTTGATAATGGAAATGTTGGCATCGGAACAACCATTACCGATGCAAAACTTGAGATAAAGCCCACGGCTGAAGCTGGATATACCTTGCGGCTGTTAAACCATAGTTATGATGACCGCTATGTGTCCATCTGGAGGGGAACCGATGGCGGGGTGATAGATGTTGTTGGCCCGGCAGTTAACCCACCGGTGCATCTGGCTTTTTATATTGATGGTTCTGAAAAGGCCAGGATTACGAGTGCCGGAAGGCTTGGTATTGGAACCACCGGCCCGACAGAAACATTAGATATCGCAGGTAATATGAAATTAGAAGGAGGCAGTACAGCAGTTTACGGAAACTTAAATGGAAGTAGCGGGATAGGAAATAGTTTCGCAACAAAATTGATTTCTGCAGGCCAGGAAAAGGCCAAGATAGAATACTTACAGGAGGGCGCTCTTTCCACCAATATTAGTTTTTGGACCAGATTGGGCACAGGCGGTTTTTCGAGCCAATATACTGAAAAAATGAGGATTACCCCTTCGGGAAATGTTGGTATAGGATTAACAGCCCCAACAGCCAAACTGGAAGTCAATGGCAATGTAAAAATTACCGACGGCACACAGGGAGCGGGAAAAGTGCTTACATCCGATGCCAATGGCCTGGCAAGCTGGAGCAATATTACCGGGGCTGAAACCAAAGTAACGGCAGGAACCAATGTTACTGTTACCGGAACAGGAACAACCGTAGACCCATACGTGATAAGCAGTGGCAGCAGCAGCCATTATATCGGCGAAAGCTATGGCGGAGGCATTGTCTTTTATGTGTATGATAACGGACAACATGGCCTTATTGCTGCTACATCAGACCAAAGCACAGGGATAAAATTTGGTTATAACGCTGTGTTTACGATGGCCTTTGCTGATGGGTTATATGCCGGCAAATCGAACACTAACTTAGTCATTGCAGGTCAGAGTATCGACGACGGGTATTCTTATGCAGCAAGGGTTTGCAATGAATATACGGCAACAATGGGAGGGGTTACTTACGGCGATTGGTATCTTCCTTCAAAACATGAACTGAATTTATTGTATCAGCAACGTGCTATAGTCGGGGGATTTTCGGGTGGCGGCTATTGGACTTCCAACGAATCCACTACAAATTATCAGGCAGCCTGGTATCAAAACTTTTCCACAGGAAATCAGAATATTGACAATAAAGTCGCTGCAGCGTATGTTCGCGCCATAAGGGCGTTTTAAAACAATTAATACGCTTGAATTTTTCCTGATTTTTAAAGTTTATTGTTTTTTTAGCACCATCTTGTAATGCGCCATACCTGCTTCATAAAAAATAGCTCCAACGATTTCAAAACCGGACCGCTTGTATAAATTACATGCCGGAAGTTGTGCGTGTAAATAAACAGGTTTGTTTAGAGGAACAACGTCTTCAAGAACTTTTTTTACCAATGTTTCCCCCAGACCTTTGTTGCGGTATCCGGGCAAAATGGCAAAACGTTCCAGCTTAATACCGGCCGCTGTTTTGCGCCAGCGGGCAGCACCTATAGGTGTTTCATCATCATAAAGCAGGTAATGTGTGGCTTCGGCTTCGTGTTCGTCGTATTCGAGTGCTGCCGGCACGCCCTGCTCAGCGACAAACACTGCCTGACGTATGGCAAAGGCTTGTTTAAACAAATCCTGGTCGGAAAAAGAAAATGAAATTATTCGGATCATCAGCGTTTTTTTTCAAAGATACAAAACGGAATAAAACTATATAAAAATTACGTATCTTTGTTAAAGTTAAAAATTGCGAATTATAAACAATTAACTAAAACCATACTATTATGTTTGAATTACCGAAATTACCTTATGAAGCCAATGCCCTGGAACCTTTTATATCTGAAAAAACGATAGGGTTTCATTATGGCAAGCACCACCAGGCATACGTGACCAACCTGAATAAACTGGTTGCCGGCACCGAATTTGAAAATGCCACACTCGAAGAAATCATCAAAAAAGCTACAGGAGGCATTTTTAATAATGGCGCACAGGTCTGGAATCATACCTTTTACTGGAACAGCCTGGCTCCTAAGCCTAAAGCAAATCCTGAGGGGGCTCTGGCTGAAGCCATAAATAATAAATTCGGGTCGTTCGAGGCATTTAAAGAAAAATTCGCCACTGCCTGTATCACGCTGTTTGGCTCTGGCTGGGCATGGCTGGTAAAAACTCCCGACGGCAGCCTCGATATTGTCCAGGAAAGCAATGCCGGAAACCCTTTACGCAACGGACTCACACCACTGTTGACCTGCGATGTCTGGGAACACGCCTATTATCTGGATTTTCAGAACCGCCGGCCGGACTATGTGGCAGAGTTCTGGAAATATGTCAACTGGGAAGAAGTTGAAAAACGTTTCTAAATAAAAATTTTTTATCGCAAAGTACAAAGCGTAAAGTTCGCAGAGAAAAAAACAAATACGTTGCGAAAAACCTTATGTATATTGCGTTTAAACAAGTTAAAAATATGGATACAGAATTAAAAAAAGCGGCCATTATTGCATTAAAAGATTGCATGGGGCTGAAAGCGGAAGAAACGCTGCTCGTCATTACAGATGAATTAATAAAAGACATTGGTGCGGCCCTGCACGAGGCAGGCAAGGAGCTTTGTAAAGAATCCCTGCTGGTAGAAATAAAATCGCGCGAAATAAATGGCCAGGAGCCGCCAAAGCAAATTGCCGACCTGATGAAAACCGTTGATGTGGTCATTTGTCCAACGAGTAAATCACTCACACATACCGACGCCCGCCGCGAAGCATCTAAACTTGGCGTGAGGGTAGGGACGATGCCCGGAATTACCGTAGATTGCATGGTTCGCTGCCTGAATGCCGATATCCAGAAAATTCTGGATCTTACCGATTATGTGGTTCAAAAAATGACTGGCGTAAAACAAATCCGTGTTGTCACCGAAAAAGGTACCGATATTATCATGCCTATTGAAGGAAGGAACGTGCTGCCGAGCAAGGGTGTGATGCGCAACAAGGGCGAAAGCGGCAACCTCCCTTCCGGAGAAGTATACCTTGCCCCCTGGGAAGGAACTTCGAACGGCAGGGTGGTTATTGACGGCTCCATGGCCGGTATCGGGATGCTGAAAACACCTATCACTATTGAGGTTGTTGATGGATATGCCGAAAAGATCACAGGAGGGGAAGAAGCTGAGAGATTAAAGGCGATGCTCGATAAAGTCGGCAGGGATGCCCGAGCAGTGGCCGAATTTGGTATCGGCACCAATTATAAAGCACAACTGACGGGCATGATATTGGAAGATGAAAAAGTTTTCGGAACGATACATATTGCCTTTGGAAATAACATCAGCATGGGCGGCAATGTCTCTGTGAGCAGCCATCTCGACGGGTTGGTGAATGAGCCGGATGTGTATTTTGACGATGAACTGATCATGAAAAAAGGAAAAATGCTGGAATTTGAAGTATAAAAAAAATTAATAATCATTAATGATCCGCATAGACGGAACGCAGAAAATAAAACTATCAACCATGTTAAAAGCAATTATTAAAACTGTAAAGGGAGACATGACCGTTACCTTTTACGAAAAAGATGCCCCGGGTACCGTGAAAAATTTTACAGACCTGGCCAAAAAAGGATTTTATAACGGGCTGACCTTTCACCGGGTAATACCCGATTTTGTGATACAGGGTGGCTGCCCTGACGGCACCGGCGCCGGTGGCCCCGGATATAGCATCAAGTGTGAAACAAGCGGCGGCAACCAGTTCCATGACCGCGGCGTGCTTTCGATGGCTCATGCCGGAAAAGATACCGGAGGCTCTCAGTTTTTCATCTGCCACAGCAGGCGTAATACTTCGCACCTCGACCGCA
>DAOQAF010000059.1:0-21658 GCA_035353775.1 Bacteroidales bacterium
TGATTATATATTTTTAAATCCATTTTGGACCATTATATAATTCAACTTGGTATTATCCCATTTTACGTGATAACCGGCAATTTATTTAATAAAATAAACCCTTTGAATTTTCCCCTTTTCTATATGATAAATAGCAACCGCTTCAATTACCTTATCCCGGAACTGAACGCGCTCTTTATCTATGACAATGTTTCCCTGTAAAATTCTTGCTTTTATTTCACAATGTAAATTCGGGGTCTTTTCAAACATTTCCGAATATCCTGTTCTCATATTTTCCTTCCCTTTGTACACAAATTTATCCGGATAATCGTAAATTTCAACGTCGTCAGCATACGGTTCCAGAAACGCTTCAATGTTTCTGAAATTATAAGCGTTTACTTGTCGTTGTGCCAAAACAGCCGGTGTGTCTTTGATTAATGTATCGGGGTCAAAAACAACACCCTTGTTGATCACACGGTAAATCCGGGCAATGTTTTCAATATTTTCTATAGGATCGGCATCCAGCAGGATCAGGTTGGCCTTTTTACCCACAGCAACCGTTCCCACCTCGTTTTCTTTATCCAGTATCTTTGCGCAATTCACAGTGGATGCCTGTATGATCTGCCAGTTGCTCATCCCGCACTCTTTCATGGCGATTAATTCCGTCAGGTAAGAAGATGCGTGTAAGGTGCCGATGTTCCCGGCATCTGTCCCGCTTGCAATGATAACACCGGCATCTGATAATGCTTTTAAATTTTGCTTTGTGATAGAATTGGCTTTGGCAGCTCTTTCAACGGCATCTTTGGAATTTGAACGGTTTTTATATTTACCGGCCAGCGCGGTATCGGCCAGGTGTTTCAGATCCAGCAAAGAACCCAACTGAAAAGGATCGGCTCTTACTAATTCATGATAGGTCATGTCAATCTTTTGACCGTAAGTATTCGTATAACCATCGTGAACAATCAAGGTCGGGCAAAGGATGGTCTTATTTTTTTTTAATAACTGAATAAAATCATTTGATAAAATTTCATCATCAACACAATGCACTAAAAAATCGCAGCCGTTTTCCACGGCTAATTGGGCGGTAACCCTTTGCGTGGCATGAACCGCTACTTTTAAATTGTTTTTGTGCGCTTCATCAATGATGGCTTTGACAATGGGCAGATACTTCATTGCCCCTGCCTCAACACTTGTGGTATCGCGCTTTACGATATACCATATTTTAATAAAATCAGTATGATAAGCCATCTGCTGATGTACCATTTTTCTTCCTTCTTCGGGCGTTTTGATCAGCGTAAAAGGTTCATCATCTTTTAAATTTTCATATATGGCCGGCTCATACGTAGTCAGCAAGGGGCCACTCATATAAATATCCGGCGCATGATCCGCATTTTTAAAAGTTTCCCTTTGTTTTAAAAAATTGTAAGTGGCGCCAACATCAAACACGCTTGTAATTCCGTTTTGTAAATACCTGCGCAACACTTCATCCATGTTCTCGTGTGAATATTCAATTTCTTTCCGATACGGAACAATGTTTTGCAGATCAATAGCATCCGGGCGGGTATACAATCCGCCATTCTGAAAAAAATGTATATGCGCATCGGTCAATCCAGGCAAGAGGTATTTGCCCTTCCCCTCAACTATCGTGGCATTGGCAGGAACTGTTATTTTGCCGGAGGGCTGAATACCTGAAATCAGGCCATTGTTTATGACAACCGTCTGGCCGGGAATCAATTTTTGTTTTGCTACATCTGCAACGGTCACATTGGTAATGTATGTTTGCGCAAAAAGGGAAAAAGAAAAGATCAGAAAGAAAACGGATATAAGGAAATTCTTTGTCATGACATTTTGTTTAGTGGTTTGCTTTTGGTGACAAGGATAATCAAAATTAGAATACCTGACACCTGAAGATTTTTTCCGGATCACCGCTATTTAACTTCCATCCTTTGAATACCGACAGGGTACTCCTGCATGATAATTTCAAGTATTTTATCGTAGTCGGATTCAGAATGTACAAAATCAATATTATTGACATCCAGTATCAGGATTCGCTGGTCGGTCTGCTGCTTTATAAAATCAAAATACCCGCTTTGTATGCGTTCAAGGTATTCGTGTGCAATATCCTGTTCATATTCCCTTCCGCGCGAGATAATATTGCGTTTTAAGCGGGGAACTTCGACAAACAGATAAACCAGAAGATCGGGTTTGGGCAGCGTGGAATTAATGATATTGAAAAGGCGTGTGTAAAGCTTCAGTTCATCTTCCTGCAGTGTTTTTTTTGCAAAGATCAGTGACTTGAAAATATAATAATCGGAGATTGTAAATGTTTTGAACAAGTCCTTATTCGACAACTGCTCTTTTAGTTGCTGATAGCGCGAAGCCAAAAAACTCAGCTCGAGCGGAAAAGCATATTTTTCCGGATCACGGTAAAACTTTGGAAGAAAAGCATTATCCTCAAATTGCTCCAGGATAAGCCTTGCATCGAATTGCTGTGCAATTTTTGTAGACAGCGATGTTTTTCCGGCGCCAATATTTCCTTCTATGGCTATAAAATCATACATCAGTGCAAAAATAAATTTATTTTTGTTTTGACCACCTCAGAATTATCGGTGCAATGTAAAAATAATTCCCCGATTGTTGATCCGCTTACGGGATGGACAAAATCTTTCATAATCTCAGCAAGCGGTTGCAACACAAATTTGCGCTGTGTTATCCGCGGATGCGGGATGACCATGTTGGGTTCGTTTATGATCAGGCTGTCATAAAAAAGAATATCTATATCAAGGGTGCGGGGTTCTATTTCTTTTGATCTCCTGACACGCCCGAGTTGTTTTTCGATCAAAGAAGTGGTTTTTAGAAGCTCGCCCGGGCTTAATGCCGTATCAAAAACGGCCACCATATTGAGGTAGTTCTCATGCTTGCTGACACCCCAGGGTTCCGTTTCGTATACCGACGAAGCGGCGGTCATCTCTCCGACATTTTCAGACATCAGCAGCAGGGCTTTTTTAAGATATGATGCCCTGTTGCCCATATTACTTCCGAGAGAAAAACAAACCATATCCCTGTTTTTTTATTAAATCAAAAGTATAAAATTCACTAAATAACCGACCGCAAACTGTAACATTTATTTCCTGCCATTGTCAAATACTTGTTTTTTAATATTAATTTTACCTGAGAATTCAAAATTAACCCGCTAAAAAAACAAACTATGAAACAGTTTTTTAAATTTATGTTTGCATCAATGGCCGGATATCTTCTGCTGATGCTGATTATGTTTATCATTTTTATTTCTATGATGGCTTCGTTGGCTTCTTTTGCCAAGAAAACCACAGTAGAAGTAAAACAAAATTCCGTTCTGACCTTAAAACTCGACCAGGCTATTCCCGACCGTACCTCCAGCAATCCTTTCGGGGATATGGATTTTTTCTCAATGAAAAGTTCCAAAACCATGGGGCTGGATAACCTTCAGAAAATACTGGAAAACGCAGCCAAAGACGAAAAAATAAAAGGTATTTTTCTCGATCTTACGGATATTCCTTCAGGAATGGCGACCATCGAGGAGGTAAGAAATGCGCTGCTTCAATTCAAAAAATCAGGCAAATTCATCATCAGCTACAGTGATGATTATTCCCAACGGGCCTATTACCTGGCAACAGTCGCCGACAAGATTTTTCTTAACCCCCAGGGAAGCGTCATGTTTAAAGGTCTCGCTGCCGAGCTGATGTTTTTTAAAGGTACTCTCGAAAAGCTCGATGTGCAGGCACAGATCATCCGGCACGGAAAATTCAAAAGCGCTGTGGAGCCCTATATTCTTGACAAAATGAGCGAAGCCAACCGCGAACAATATCAAAAAATACTTGATGTGTTATGGAAACAGATGCTTGATGGCATTTCTACCCAGCGGAAGATCAGCATTGATGAACTGAACCTGATCGCCGACAGCATGAAGGTACAGGTGGCGGAGGATGCAATAAAATACAAACTTGTCGACAAACTGGTATATCGCGACGAGGTGTTGGCCGATCTGCAAACAAGGCTTGGAATAAAAGAAAAGGATGACATTAATTTTATAACAGGGGCAAAGTATTATAAAGCCAAAGGGAAGGACAAGATCTCCCTGGGAAAAAAGAAGATCGCCGTCGTTTATGCCATTGGACAGATAGGTACCGGAGAGGGCGATGAAAAGACCATCGGTTCTGATAAAATATCTGAATCCATCCGCGATGCACGTAGCGACAGTTCAATCAGGGCCATCGTACTAAGGGTAAATTCACCCGGCGGCAGCGCTCTCGCATCAGAAGTCATCTGGCGCGAAGTGGTACTGGCTCAGAAAGTAAAACCCGTGGTGGTCTCTATGGGCGATTACGCTGCATCAGGAGGGTATTATATTGCCTGCGGTGCAGGAAAAATCTTTGCACAACCCAATACGCTTACGGGATCTATCGGCGTTTTCGGCGTCGTGCCCAATTTGGAAAAATTCTTTAAAAACAAACTCGGGATTACTTTCGATGTGGTAAAAACAAACGCACACTCGGATTACATTACCACAACCCGGAGTCTGCAAACCTATGAGACACAGGTGTTGACCAAACAGATCGAAACTATTTATAAAGTTTTTGTCGGACATGTTGCCGATGGCCGCAAAATGAAACCCGAAGATGTGGACTCCATAGGGCAGGGGAGAGTATGGTCGGGGCTTGACGCAAAACGTATCGGCCTGGTGGATGAAATCGGCGGCCTGCAAAACGCCATTGATGAAGCTGCTGAACTTGCCAAACTTACCGATTATAAGATCGAAAGATATCCCAAATACAAGGATCCGTTTACACAGCTTATTGAAGAAATGTTGAACGAATCTTCTGAGTCAAAGATAAAAGCCGCCTTAGGTGAAAACTACATCTATTACGATTACCTGCAAAATATGCAGAAACAAAAAGGTGTACAGGCGCGCCTGCCTTTCGATATGATCATTTATTAACGTTTTGCTGCTTGACACAAGTGCCGGTATCTATGCCGCGTTTCTGTCAAGTTTGTCCCAACACTGCCATTGTGCCAAGCATTGCTGTTAATTGCAGTTTGATTTCTTCATCAATATCGTTTCTGTATCTTTATATTCACTTAAAATACTATAGTGCTCTTCAGCTATTAACATTCCTTTTTCCTCCATTGTGCAATAAATAAAATCTGTACTTTTATCAATACCGAGGCGATTAGCCGAGTTGATGTAATCCATTGAATATAAATCACGATAATAGTTGATTGACGATTCAAAAAACCAAGTGTTTGATATGGATATTTTCCCGGATTTGTAAATGTCTTTCTTATGATTTTCAATAATTATTTTCATAATGTCCTTAGTGTATGAATCTTGTTTCCAATCTATAGTATATTTTAAATTCAAATTATTTACTAAATGCCATCCTAATGGCAGACAAAATATCAATAAAATAAATAGGTTAAATGCAATTTTTGTAATTCTTTTTGTAAACAGTTTTGAATAAATATCTAAGAACAAATAATAAATAAAAAGACCAAATAATGGGATAAATATCAGAGCTGTCCTTTCTGAGGGATATAAAGCATCAAACATATAATGTTGTAAAATTGAAGCAAAAACCATTAGTAATAACAGTATTGTTATTCTGGCCAGATGTGAATATTCTTTACTACAAATTTGATATACAATTGTGATTAGATAGACCATAATAATTATTTGCCGGATTCTTATCCAGAATTGCTCTCCATAATAACTTAAATAAATAGAACGATGAATCAGAATAGTTAAAGTGCTATCTATAAAACCATTCGGCTTCCCAAAGTATAATTCATTATTATTTTTTAGTACTAATAATTGGTTGACAAGAATAAAAAGAAAAAATAAATTAAGAATGAAAATCACTACAATTGCTCCGATTCTTTTTTTATTTAGTTGAATTGTTTTATTTTTCACTAAAAAAAATAACTCTATTAAAAAAACAATCATTAATGACACGTTCAAATTAATACAGATGAGATTTGAATATGCTGACAACAGACTAAAGAGTAACGACAGTGAAAGTCCTTTGATGTAATGTTTATAAGTAATAAAACCATCTTGTTTAAATAAAAAGAATAATGCGGCTAAACCAAACCCAAGAGAAAGCCCATAGCCTCTTGCCAAACAGAAAAAATCAAGTAGATAAGGATTTAATAATAGGAGTGATGTTCCTAACAACATCAAAAATACATTACTGACTTTTATTAGTATCTTATAAGTAAAAAATGAATATAAAATAAACGCTAAGATATTGGGTAATCTGAGAAAAATTTCCTGTGCACCAAAAAGATAATAAAATACATACATTAACCATGTGTTTATAAAATGGTTATTTGCGGTTTTTGCTATTGCTTTATTCCCTGTAATTATTTTATAAGAAAGACATTCGTCATGCGTAAAAGATAAATAGTAAGCTCTTAAAACAACGTAAACTATAAGTGAGCAAATTACTGAAAACAGTATTATACTTTTAATTTTTCTATATCGGTTTTCCGTCATGTTTTCCTATTGCAATTAACTTGTTTATCCCGCCTTATTTCCCATACCATGCCGTCTTATTTGCCTGGCTTGCTATGGCTTTTCCTGTTTTTATTTATCAAAAATACATTTTATTATATTATAGACTATCAAATAGCAAAATAATTTTTTGTATATTTTAGTGCTTTCATGAGTGTTTATTTCAGTAGTTTTACTGCTCCCGTAATTTGGGCCTGAAGATATTTGAAGATATCCGCCCCGGCGGATCAAAACTATTTCTTAATTGAAAAAATTTTGTGCATTAAAAAAGGATGTAAATAAAGTTTTTCGTCTTTTCCTCAATCCTGAAGGAAGATAAAGATTACTGCTGTTTACATCCTTTTTTAAATTTTTTTAAATTTATAAATTAATATATTGTATTTTATACCAGATGATAGAAAATCAATTTGTTTACACCGTCCCGCCAGCTGGCGGGTGCAAATTGATTTTCAACCCTCCCTTTAGGGGTGGGGCAAATGTTGAAAAATCAACACCCTGTATTAATTAACAATAAATTCAAAACAGATTCCTTGTACGGAAATTTATTTAATTTTGGTAAAATCCATTGACTTTCTTTTCCATCCTTTAGAAAAGAGGAAAGAAAAGAAAGTCAACCCCATATACCAAAAAATGAAAAATAAAAACAATATAAATGATATGCATTACGGCTCCGATTCATTCACTTTTCAAAAAGCCAATCAACTACGAGAGAATATGACAGAAGCAGAGAACATTCTTTGGGAAAAACTCCGGAATAACAAGTTTCTGGGATTAAAATTCCGGCGTCAACATCCAATCAGCAGATTTATTGTTGATTTTTACTGTCATAAATATAAATTAGTGATAGAGTTAGACGGCAAAATTCATTTAAAAACAGAGGTAGGGTTAAATGACAAAAAACGTGAAGAAGAATTAAAAGAATATGGTTTGAATATTCTTAAATTTAGAAATGAGGATATTCTCGAAAATTTAAATGTAACTTTAATAACAATAAAAGATTTTATTGAAGAAATTAATTTTAAAAACCAGAAATAAGATAATATGGAACAAATTGCATCTTAAATGCAATCGAAAATGGCATAGAAGATCAAATAGAAAATTCGTTCCGATTTAAAAGCCAAAAATTTGTTTTACTTTTGAGGATCTAATAACCAATTTATCATGAATATTTTGCTCCTGGGTTCTGGTGGCCGCGAACATACTTTTGCCTGGAAACTCTCGCAAAGCCCATTGTTGGACAAACTTTATATTGCCCCCGGAAATGCAGGCACCGCACAGCATGGCGAAAACATCACCTACAGCCCTGTGGATTTTGAGATAATAAGACAGATCGTTAAAGAAAAAAATATTCAACTGGTGATTGCCGGGTCTGAGGACCCTCTGGTCCATGGTATTTATGACTATTTTCTTGCCCACGATGACATTAAAAACGTTCCGGTGATCGGGCCTTCGCAGCAAGGCGCCATGCTTGAGGGTAGCAAGGATTTTGCAAAAGCCTTCATGCAGAAATATCATATACCTACGGCTGCTTATCAGACGTTCGCAAAAGAAACACTGGATGCCGGCAATAGTTTTATAGATACCTTACAAGCGCCGTATGTGCTCAAAGCCGACGGGCTGGCAGCAGGAAAAGGCGTAGTGATCCTGAATGATGCCGCAGAGGCAAAAGCCGAACTCCGGCAGATGCTTGCCGCCTCAAAATTTGGCAAAGCAAGCGAAAAGGTGGTTATTGAACAGTTCCTGAAAGGAATTGAACTGTCTGTTTTTGTGATCACCGATGGTGAAAATTATAAAATACTTCCATCGGCCAAGGATTATAAAAAAATCGGCGAAGGCGATACCGGTCCCAATACCGGCGGGATGGGATCCGTTTCGGGCGTGCCGTTTGCCGATGAGGCTTTTATGAAAAAAGTGGAAGAACGGATTATAAAACCTACCATTGAAGGGATAAAAAAGGAAAATATCATTTATAAGGGTTTCATTTTTATCGGACTGATGAATGTTGCCGGTGATCCTTACGTTATAGAATACAATGTCCGTATGGGCGATCCTGAAACAGAAAGCGTGTTCCCGCGAATTAAAAACGATCTTATTGACATGATGCTGGCTATAGCAAACGGCAGGCTGCATGAGTTCTGTCTGGAAATAGATAATCGCTATGCCGCTACGGTCATGATGGTTTCCAAAGGGTATCCCGGAAGCGTTGAAAAAGGAAAGAAAATTACGGGGATCAGCGCCGTGCAGGACAGTATAGTTTTTCATGCAGGAACATCGCTGAATTCCGAAGGCGATTATGTTACCAGCGGGGGGCGGGTGCTGGGGATCACCTCTTTTGGCGACACCATACAGCAGGCGCTGGACATATCGTACAGAAATGCCGGGATGATTGAGTTTGAAGGCAAATATGTCCGCCGCGATATAGGCCGGGATTTAATGTAAATACGATACAAGTTTGTTTACGCGCATTTTTAAATATCATCCCAATGTTCAGATCATCGTGCTGCTGCTTACTGCCGTAGCGCTCTGGTTTCCGGCATTTGTCAAGGGGTATCCGATGTATGAGCCTTTCAATCTGTCTTTCGGATATAATATTCTTTATTGGCGGATAAGCAATCTTCCCTGGCTGTATACCGGAGTCGCATTCATTTTACTTCTGGCAGAAGCAATATTGCTGAATAATATATTGGCAGAGTATAAGATAACCCCCAGCAACTCTTACATCACGGCTTTTTTATATATTCTGCTGATGAGCAATACTCCGGCCATGCTTACCCTGCACCCTTTTTTAATTGTCAATGCATTGATTATATTATTATTGCTGATGCTTTTTAAAATAAAAACTAAAGAAGAAGGGTATCGGGAAATTTTTTTATGTGGTTTGCTGACGGGGATAAGCTCACTATTCTATTTTAAATCTGCGGGCTTAATCATCATTGTCTGGATCTTTTTACTTATTTTCCATTCATTCTCCTGGCGCGAATGGTTTATCAGCGTGATCGGAATTGCAACAGTCTTTATTTATTTGTTTGCATATTTTCTAATGACAAATCAGTTAACAGCAGTTTTTCATGAGTATCATAAAGTCTTTTCGGGTTTGAATTTTGACTGGGGCCCATGGTCGGTTTCTGTTTATCAGTATATAACCTCTGCGGTTATCGCTGTTTTGTTTTTGGTTTCTGCCATGAAAATGTTTTTAATATCGCGCGAAAAGATCATTTATGTCAGGAAGGCTTTTTATGTTATTTTCTGGCTGTTTGTGCTGAATGCCTTCAGCATGTTGTTTTCGATAAATGATTTTATTTACGAATTTTCTTACACGCTTCTCCCGTTGTCAATACTTGTTTCTTATTATTATCTGAATATTAAAAAAATCCTCTTTGGCGAAATTGTGCTGGCCCTGTTGGTGGGTTCAATTATTCTTCAGAAAATATTTATTGGTTAGTATTTGCCACAGGCCTGTAAAATTCAATGGTTCCGGAAATTTTACTGCTCATATTCAGCTCACTTAAACCCACTTTGCGACCGGAGTAAGCATTATTTTGATGAGCAATTTCATAGACACCCTTTCCTTTTATGCTGTATATAATTGCTGTATGCAGTTTGAATGACTCTTTGTAGGTCGCCCCGTTTTTATCATATTTCAAAGAAACATTATAAAACTGTAAAAAGTCGCCGGGATAAATGCTGTCGGTTTTCGGGTCGAGTTTTTTGCCGAACCGGTATTGGTAATCCCATTCGCAGTTGTTTTGTGTTAAGGCTTCGTACGCCAAATCCCAGCATTCGCCGGTGTTAACTTTTTTCCCGATCTGTGTTTTGACATAATCTGTAATTTTTTGATTCAGTTCCGGCGCTTGTTGTGCATGAGCCTGAAAGAAAAACAGAGGACAAAAAAATATGACTGCAAAGATTGTTTTCATTTTTCCTGATGCTGTTATACACTAACGATATAATAGGAAAAAATAATATAAACACACTAAACAAATTCCTGTTGATAAAATAAAATTATTCATTTCCTGTTTGATACCAATGACCGTTATATATTTTTAATTTTGCAAAAATTTTATTTTGGCGAATCCTCTTAAAAAATTAGCCGGGCAGACAGCCATTTATGGAACAAGTACCATTGTTGCACGGCTGATCAATTACGCTTTAGTGCCGATACACACCTATCTTTTTAATACGGAACAATACGGTGTTGTTGGCGAAATGTATGCCTACGCGGCATTGTTGATCGTGATGCTTACCTATGGCATGGAAACAGCCTTTTTCCGGTTCTATGACAATAAAGCCGCTGACAAAGAAAAGGTTTACGGAACAACTATTATCTCGTTACTGGTAACTTCTTCGTTGTTTCTCATCTTCATGCTGATCATGGCCCATCCCATTGCATCACTGATCAAATATCCCGATCATAGTGAATATATCATCTGGTTTTCTCTGATTATCGTATTTGACGCTGTTTCAACGGTTCCTTTTGCCAGGCTGAGAGCGCTGAACCGGCCAAAAATGTTTGCCTTTTTTAAGATTTTCAGCATAGCAGTATGTCTTTTGCTTAACATTCTCTTTCTTTATGTTTTTCCATATTTCTATGAAAAGCATATTCTTTACGACGTAATTTCTTTTATCTATGATCCTGCTGTCGGGGTTGGATATATTTTTATTGCGAACCTGATCTCCACCGGGACGACGGTTTTGCTTTTATTTATCGTACTTCCGCATAAAAAACTGCGTTTTGACGCTACTGTCTGGAAACGTATGCTAAAATATGCCTTGCCATTGTTAATCTTCGGACTGGCCGGAAACATCAACGAAACCTTCGACCGTATTCTGCTTAAATATTTATCTCCTGCCGATATTGCTTTATCCCAGGTGGGAATTTATTCTGCATGTTACAAGCTTTCGATTCTGATGACCATAGCCATCCAGGGATTTAAATACGCCGCCGAGCCGTTTTTCTTTTCTTATTCTAAAGAAGCTGACGCAAAAGATATTTATGCCGATGTGATGAAATATTTTGTGATCATTTGCCTGATGATCTTTCTTGGTGTGATGTTTTATATGGATATCCTGAAATATTTTATCGGAACAAAATATCACGAAGGACTTGGCGTTGTGCCTGTTTTGTTGCTGGCGAACATGTTTTTAGGCATTTTTTACAACCTTTCTGTTTGGTATAAACTTACCGACAAAACCAGGTTTGGCGCGTATTTGTCTATTTTTGGCGCGGCCGTTACTTTGGTAATGAACTTCTTGCTCATTCCGGTGATAGGATATATGGGTTCCGCCTGGGCAACATTTACCTGTTACTGCTCTATGATGGTCTTGTCTTATATTATCGGGCAAAAACATTATTATGTAAAATATAACCTGAAAAAGATCTTTGGTTATTTGGGCCTTGCCCTGTTGCTTTATATGGTGAGCTGGCTGATAAAGGATATTCCGTTGTCTATTAAATTATCCATTAACACCATGATGTTAATCTTGTATATTTTTGTAATTATTTACTTTGAACGGCCATCGTTGCTGAAAAAAATTAAAATAAGAAAATAATGAACGTAAAGATTGTAAACAAATCGAAGCATCCCTTACCGAAATACGAAACCAATGCCTCTGCAGGAATGGATCTGAGGGCTAACCTTGATACCCCTGTAGTATTGAAGCCATTGCAGCGCGCACTAATCCCAACCGGAATATTCATCGAGATTCCTGTCGGGTACGAAGCACAGGTCAGGCCACGAAGCGGGCTTGCCATTAAAAAAGGGGTAACCGTGCTCAACACGCCCGGTACGATAGATGCCGATTATCGCGGTGAGGTAATGGTGATAATGGTTAACCTTTCGTCAGATGATTTTATCGTTAATGATGGTGAAAGGGTGGCCCAGATGATCATTGCAAAACACGAAAAAGCTGAATGGGTAGAAGTAAGTATGCTTGAAGAATCAGACAGAGGTGCCGGAGGCTTTGGGCATACAGGCAGCAAGTAAAAAAATCTCTTAAAATTTGTTAAAATAAAAATACCGGAGTTTTTGCAATCCGTTGAAAATCAGGCGGTAGTGCGGGCTTGCCGTTAAATGGGCTAAAAAAAGCCTTTGTCATGTCTGAATTAATATTTTCCTTTGCACCCTTATTAAATAAAAAATTATAATTATGTCAGACATTACAGCAAGAGTAAAAGCTATCATAGTTGATAAGCTGGGCGTAGACGAAAACGAAGTTACACCCGAAGCAAGTTTCACCAACGATCTGGGCGCAGATTCTCTTGATACTGTTGAATTGATCATGGAATTTGAAAAAGAATTCAACATAGCCATTCCCGACGAAGAAGCCGAAAAGATCGGAACCGTGGGCGATGCCATAAAGTATATCGAAAACAATACAAAGTAAGTTTTTTTGATGGAATTACGTCGGGTTGTTGTTACCGGGTTGGGTGCAATAACACCTGTTGGTAATAATCTCGGTGAATATTGGGATTCATTGGTTAATGGGGTGAGCGGATCTGCGTTAATCACTCGCTTTGATACCTCGAAATTTAAAACAAAATTTGCCTGTGAAGTAAAGAACTTCGATGCAACTAATTATTTCGACCGTAAAGATGCCCGGAAACTGGATTTGTATGCCCAATTTGCACTGGTCGCCGCCCGTGAGGCTTTCGAAGATTCATCCCTCGACCTTTCAGCCATTGATCTGAATAAAGCCGGTGTAATCTGGGGCTCCGGAATAGGCGGCCTGGAAACGTTCATAGAAGAAATTTCGGAGTATAATAAAGGAGATGGCACCCCAAGGTTCAATCCGTTTTTTATTCCAAAGATGATTTCGTCTATTGCCGGGGGACATATTTCCATCAAGTACGGATTCAAAGGCCCTAATTTCGCAACGACATCTGCCTGCGCATCCTCCTCCAATGCTATTATTGATGCTTTCAATTACATCCGCCTGGGAAAGGCAAACATCTTTATTACCGGAGGGTCAGAAGCGGCTGTTACCATCGGGGGTATTGGCGGGTTTAATTCGATGCACGCTATCTCAACACGCAACGATGATCCTGCAACAGCTTCACGGCCTTACGATAAGGATCGTGATGGTTTTGTGCTCGGTGAAGGCAGCGGGGCATTAGTACTTGAAGACCTGGAACATGCCCTGAAAAGAGGCGCAAAAATTTATTGCGAAGTTGCCGGCGGAGGTATGTCGGCCGATGCTTACCATATTACTCAACCACATCCCGACGGGGACGGCGCTTACAGGGTTATGATAAGTGCTTTGGAAGACGCACAGATGAAACCTGAAGACATTGATTATATCAATACTCATGGTACATCGACGCCTCTTGGCGATATTGCAGAAACAAAAGCAATATTGGCCGCTTTTGGTGAACATACCTATAAAATGAATCTTAGTTCCACAAAATCTGTTACCGGGCATTTACTAGGAGCAGCAGGTGCTGTAGAATCAATTGCTTCGATTATGGCAATGAAAGATGGGATTATACCGCCCACCATCAATCATTTTACCGATGACCTGGAACTGGACAGCAGGATCAATTTTACATTTAACAAAGCGCAGCACCGCGAAGTAAGAGCTGCCTTATGCAACACTTTTGGATTTGGCGGGCACAATGCAACCCTGATTTTTAAGAAACATAACGGCTAATTTTTCCGATCACGTTTACCGATAAAGAATTATCACGGACCATTAAAAATATACTCGGATTTACTCCGGGAAATATTAATTTGTATCAGCTTGCTTTTTTGCACCGCTCTGCGGCAAAAGAAGTCATTGGCGGCCATAAAAATTCCAACGAGCGGCTTGAATATCTCGGTGATGCTGTTTTGAGTTCCGTTATAGCCGACTATCTTTTCAGAAAATATCCGTTGAGAGACGAAGGCTTTCTGACCGAAATGCGTTCAAAACTGGTGAGCAGGCCTCATTTGAACAAACTATCACAAAAACTCGGACTGGACAATCTGATACAGACGGATAAGGATAGCGGAAGCATATACAAATCCATAAACGGTGATGCTTTCGAAGCGCTGGTAGGCGCCATATATCTCGACAAAGGATACACTTATGTTACAAAAATCATTATTGACCGCATCATAAAATGCCATGTTGATATTGATACTATTGAAAAAACCGAGCTGAATTTTAAAAGTGTCCTGATAGAATATACACAGAAGGAGAAGAAATCCCTCGACTTTAAGGTTGTTGAACAAAGCGGTAAGGGTTTTAACAAACAATACGTTGTCGAGATCGTGGTTGATCATAAAATTATCGCCAAAGGGTATGGTTTTTCTATCAAAGAAGCCGAACAGAACGGTGCCGAAAATGCTTACCTTTTTCTGAACCCACAGGGAAATAATAATACATAAAATCCTACTTATTGTAAAAATCGTATTTTTGCCTTTCTTTATGGCGCATATAAATGAATAAAGGCCAAAAAATATCGGACCGCATTCTTGTCTGGAGGATACGGCACATCAGCGACCGGAACCTGTTAATGATCCTGAGCGTTTTCTGCGGTTTTATTTCAGGCGTGATCGCAGTGTTTACCAAGAACCTGGTTTATTTTATCGAAAAGCTTACCCATTTCGAAAAAACTTCCGGCAGTATTCATTATGAATTCTTTTTTTACCCTATTGCCGGGATTTTTCTTGCGATACTTTTTAAAAAATACGTTCTTAAAAAAGAGTTGAGTTTCGGCATACCGGGTGTGCTCAGAGCTATTTCGAAGGATAACGGCAACATGCCGCCGCAAAACATTTATGCGCCGGGCATTGCCACCTCAATAACACTTGGATTTGGCGGTTCTGTAGGGATGGAAGGCCCTGCCGTAAATATGGGAGGCGCTCTGGGTTCCAATATGGGACGTTGGCTGGGATTGAAATATAAACATCTTGTCTTGCTCATTGCGTGCGGTTCTGCTGCTGCCATTGCCGGGCTTTTCAAGGCGCCTATTGCAGGCGTGGTGCTGGCGCTGGAAGTGCTGATGATTGATCTTTCGATGGCATCCCTTGTGCCGCTGCTGATAGCCTCTGTTACAGGAACACTGACCTCCTATTTCTTTCTCGGCCAAAATAATATTTATGATATTCCCCGGCTTGATCCGGTGGATTTTTCGAACCTGCCATATTTTGCGGTTTTGGGAATTTTTTGCGGATTCATCTCTGTATATTTTACCCGCGTACTGATGTTTTTTGATAAATATTTTAACAGATTTAAAAATATTTATGTAAAAATGACCGTCTGCGGCGTATTGCTTGGAGGCCTGATACTTGTTCTTCCTTCGCTGTATGGCGAGGGCTATCATCAGATCAACTTATGCCTGAAGGGGCAACATGATTTTGTGTTTGAGAACAGTCCTTTTGGTTTTTTTGGCAACGGCAAGGGCGCGGCTATTATTTTGTTGGCCGCGATCATCATCTTTAAAGTTATTGCCACGTCTTTAACGTTTAGTGCAGGGGGAGTCGGAGGGATTTTTGGCCCCACGCTATTTCTGGGAGCCATGACAGGTTTGGTGTTTACATTGCTTGCAAGTTTTCTGAATATTGGAGAGCTTCCCGCTACGAAATTCGCGCTTGCCGGAATGACCGGGCTTCTGGCAGGCGTTATGCACGCCCCGCTGACCGGGATTTTCCTGATCGCAGAAATAACCGGCGGTTATCAAATGATTGTTCCGCTGATGATTACCGCATCCATCTCCTACCTTACCATCAAATCGTTTATTCCTTATTCGGTGGATGCCATTGAGCTTGCCGAAAAAGGGGAGCTGATCACTCACGATAAAGACAAATCGGTACTGAACCTTATGCGCATTGACAAGCTGATAGAAACAAATTTTATCACCGTGTCGCCTGATGATTATCTGGGGCAGTTGGTAAAGGTTATCGCCCGCTCAGAAAGGAATATTTTTCCTGTGGTTGATAATGAAAATAATCTGCTGGGTATTATTTTTCTTAACGACATCCGCGATAAAATCTTTAATCAATCGTTGTACGGCAAATTGTTTGTGCACGACCTGATGTTCATGCCATCGCCTATTGTTGATCCGGACGAGTCTATGGAAGATGTGGCCATGAAATTTGAAAAAACAGATAATTACAATCTTCCTGTGTTGAAAAACGGAAAATACCTGGGCTTTGTTTCACGGGCTAATTTCTTTTCGGAGTACAGGCAAATGATCAAGCAATTTTCTGAAGACTGATATGAGAAAAAAACAGAAAAACAGTATTGAGATATTTGTTCCGGAAACAGCCAAAAAAGTTCAATTACCTTTTTACGTGGCCAAAATTTCCGCAGGATTTCCTTCCCCGGCAGAAGATTTTATTGAACGAAAACTTGACCTGAACGAATACCTGATCAAAAATCCTACGGCTACATTTTTTGTGAAAGTGTCGGGACATTCGATGATCAATGCCGGAATTCATGATGGCGATATACTGGTGGTGGACCGCTCTCTTGATCCCGCAAACAACAGGATCGTGATCGGCGTTGTCAATGGCGAGTTCACAGTTAAAAGGTTATTAAAAAAGAATAATAAACTTTTCCTGATGCCTGAAAACGAAGATTACAAGCCCATTGAAATAAATGAAACCATGGAGGCCTCCATTTGGGGCGTGGTTACCTGCACCATACGAAAATTAATCTAAAATCAGTGTTTTTTCAGGATGATTTCCGGGGTGGAAATTACATTGCTTGCCTGCAGGGCTTTGTCTACAATATACGCATCAAATCGGATGGTGTCATATACCGAAAAAGGATTGTTGATGAAAAGTTCAATTTCAATTTCTCCCTTGATGGCGCCGTTGCTGCTCGAAGATGTTAAAACGGGTATCCTCGAATTAAATGTTACTGCCGGCACTACTTCCACAAACTGCCCGTGTTGTTTTTCAAAATAAGTAATGAAAAAATTATAATAGTAAATGCTGTTTTTATCATAGGGAGGCATCGTATCGCTGTCGGCAAGGCCCATATCTCCGTCGCCGTCGGTGAAATATATCTTTAAGATTCCTTTTTCATCAATATTATTTGAATTCTGGATCTTGGTAAAATCCATAAATTCCACATGAGGTATGTCTGGAAAATCTTCTTCTTTGTTACATGATAAAAAGATCATCAAAACGATTATCATCAGGATAATTATTGTATTGCGGATCTTCATCTTGATTTTATTATTAAATTTGAATATAAAATTACACAAAAAAAACAATCTAATGGATATTGCAGCACTGAAATCAAAAATATTTACGGTTAACTCTTTCCGCGATTTTAATGATATCGCCCTGCAAATATTTCATTACCAATACCAACATAACGCCATATACGGGAGATTTATTGATTTGTTACCGGTAAATATCAGCGAAATCTCTTCATGTTATAACATACCATGTCTGCCTGTGGAATTTTTTAAATCGCATGAAATACGCAGTGTGAATACTCCGCCTGAATTGATATTTAAAAGCAGTGGCACCGGTACGGGAGAAAGAAGCAACAATTTGGTTTTTTCAAAAGACCTTTATGAAAAAAGTATTTTGAAAAGTTTTTCATTGTTTTTCGGGAGCCCGGAAGATTATATTTTATTAGCCCTGGTGCCCGATTACCAAATAGCCCGGGATTCGTCTTTAGCGTTTATGCTGGATCTTCTGATAAAAACTTCAGGGCGGAAAGAAAGTGGTTTTTATTTGAACAGACATGATGAGTTGAAAGAAATCTTAAAAAAAACATCCGGTAAGAAAAAAATTCTTTTTGGTATCACATACGCCCTGATGGATCTGGCGGAGCAAAACAAACTTGATCTAAAAGACACCGTGATTATTGAAACCGGAGGAATGAAAGGGCGGAGAAAGGAGATTACCCGGGAAGAACTTCATTGTGTTTTGAGGCAAAAATTAGGCGTTGTTGATATTTATTCGGAATACAGTATGTGTGAACTTATGTCGCAGGCCTATTCCGAAAGCGGGGGACATTTTATAACACCCCCCTGGATGAAAATTTACACCCGCGAATTCAACGACCCGTTCTCACAGGCAGATAATGAAAAAAAAGGAGGAATTAATATCATTGACCTTGCAAATCTGTATACCTGCTCTTTCCTGTCAACAAAAGATGTTGGCGTTTTACATGAAAACGGTTCGTTTGAAGTTTTTGGAAGATTCGATAACAGCGATATCAGAGGGTGCAGTTTGCTCGCATAATGTTTATTTTTAATAAAAATCAGCTATTTCCAAATAAGTTTATATATTTGTAACTGAAAATTAAATACTAAAGATCAATGAAAAAATTATTTTTAATTTCGGTTGCTTTTGTTACTGTGCTTGCTTTTGCTTCATGTAAAAAATGTGTTACCTGTAGTTATGAATACGATTATCTCGGACAAAAAGAAGTTGTTACTTACTCTCAGGAATGCGGTTCCAGTAAAAAAATAAAAGATTATAAAGCCACTGTTGAAGCCGATGCCCAGCGCCATGGCGTTGAATCAACATGTACAAACGATTAACACGGTGAAAATATAGCCGTTGCGGCTGTATTTTTTTCTATTGATATTCAGCAATAATTGTTTCGGCAATTATTGCTGTTTTGTTTATAACAGGCACCTGCACGTTGGTTTTTTTAAAACAATTCCGGCCCCGAGTCCTGTATATGTAATTCAGGTGCATCGTTTTTTGGCGAGTTTATCATTTTTGATACAGGATATGCCTGCATTTTTTCAGGATCTATGGGCTTTAGCAACGTGGAAATATCTGAAAAATTATCGTTATTCAACCATGATCTTTCCGCATCGGATGTGTCCAGAATGACCGGCATACGGTCATGAAGAGGTTTCACGAGTTCGTTGGCCCCGGTGGTAATAATGGCAAAAGATGAAATAATTTTATCTTCCGGTGATTTCCATTCGCTCCATATCCCTGCCATTGAAAAAACAGGCTGTTCTTTCAGCATGATCCTGTAGGGTGTTTTATCTGCCCCTTGCGACCATTCGTAAAAAGAATCGGCAGGGATAAGGCATCGCCTTGTCTTTAATGATTTACGGAATGCAGGTTTTGTTGCTATCGTTTCCGCCCTTGCATTGATCATTTTGTACCCGATGGAGGGGGCTTTGGCCCAGTAAGGGATAAAACCCCATTTTAAAAAACAGAAATTATCCGGGTTTAGATTGGTGATAACTGCCAATAACTGCGACGGTGCACAATTGTAACGGAAATTATTTTCCTGTACGGCAAAGCCATAATGTTCTTCAATTATTTTTTTATTTATTGCAAACGAAAACCGCCCGCACATGATATCCGGGAATAAATCAGATAACTTATTTTACCAGCATAACCGTCCCTTTATACGCATGATGGTGGTTGAAAATATCATGATATGAAACATACCACACGTAAAGATCCTCGACTGCGATATTTCCTTTTAATGTACCATCCCAGCCCTTTTCTATGTCCGTGGACTCAAAAGCAAGCCGTCCCCATCGGTCGTATATCTTCATATTAAAAGTTGTCAGATCAATACCTTCACCATAGGCCCGGAACAAAGGATTCTTGCCATCCAGATTCGGAGTAAAAGCATTAGGGACATAAAACGTAGTATTTGGCTCAACAATAACTTTTTCGGTAATGGTGTCGGTACAGCCAAAATTTGTAAATATAACCAGCATAGGATAAAAAGTCCCGGTGTCGGTATAAATATGTGTAGGATTTTGTAAGTCAGAATTGTTGTTAATTACATTGTCTCCAAAATACCAGTTCCATCTGTCGGCAAACAACGAGAGATCGTGAAAGAATACCAGGCCGTCAAGCTCATTCACAATTTCAGGGGTGAATTCAAAATATGCGGAAGGATTTGGGTGTATTGTAATGTAATCAGGATATGTCATTTTCATTTTGCATCCGGCAGATGAAACCACAGAAAGTGAAACATCAAAAGACCCTGCATCTTCATAATAGTGTGAGGGGTTTTGTTGCGTTGATGTGTTCCCGTAAGGAATATCATCTCCAAAATGCCACATCCATTGCAATACAGCTGGTGTGGTAAGGTCTGTGAAATTAACAATCAATCCCTCGCAGCCCTCGCGGACATTTGCATTAAAATCAACCGAGGGTAAAGGCACGACTTCCACCGTAATATCTGATGTGCTAATACAGCCGCTGTTATTGGCAGTAACGGTGTAAGTGGTAGTAGCAAGAGGAAATGCCTGTATCACTGATCCCGTGGTACTTGACAGTGAAATACCCGGAGACCACGAATACGTCTGTGCTGAACCAAATACCGTAATTTTGCTGGTATCCCCCGGGCATATTTTATCCGGATCCGCAGTAACGAGAATGGCAGGGCCAAAAGCTGCAGCAACTGTTGCTGTGGTGGAGTTCACACACTGATTGGAGTCTGTTCCTGTTACAGTGTAGGTTACGGTCACATGAGGAAATGCACTTACCGTTGAACCTGTTGAGGAAGATAAGGTGCTGTCGGGGGTCCAGACATAAGTACTTGCACCCGAAGCAGTCAGGTCAATGGTATCCCCGATGCAGATATTGCCACCCGGAGGGGTGACCGATAGAACAGGCAGGGGGTTTACATGTACGGTAATTGTTGCCGAAGAAGTACAGTTATTTGATGCTGATGTCCCGGTAACGGTATAAGTCGTAGTGGTAGTTGGAGTTGCCGTGACCGTGGCTCCGGTTGTCTGATTCAATCCCGTACCGGGAGCCCAGACATAAGTACTTGACCCGGATGCTGTAAGATTGGTTGCATCCCCGGTACAGATGACAGTATCTCCGGATAAACTAGTACTGCCTCCTGAAAGGATTACGTTGATCTCATCTTCAACAGAAATGACAGATCCCCAGCAAGTGGTATAGCTTGCCTGGGCTGTATATGTTGTGTTTGCTGTAGGACAAACATTGATCGATGTTCCCTGTCCTATAGCTGTACCGTTTTCGAACCAGTATACTTCAACATAAGAAGTGCCAACCGGCGTAAATCGCCATGCTTCATTTGTTCCTGTCCATTGCCCCGAATTTCTTCCCGGTGCCGCATAACCCACGGTCTGTGCCGGATTCTGTATGCCAATAACCGCATTGCCGCCATTCCAGCTTGAGCATAAAGGCTTTGAATTAATATATACGTCAATAACATTAG
>DAOQAF010000060.1:0-21011 GCA_035353775.1 Bacteroidales bacterium
GCCCGCAATGCCAACAACCATTTTGGTATAAAGTGCAAACCGGAATGGACAGGCGGAAAGTATTACTATGATGATGATGCCGAGAACGAATGTTTCCGAAAGTATCCTACGGATATGGACTCATACCGCGACCATTCGGTTTTTCTGGCCACACGCGAATATTACAGGGACCTGTTTAAGCTTGATATGCTGGATTACAAAGGCTGGGCATACGGACTCAAAAAGGCAGGATACGCCACGGAGCCGAAGTATGCTGAAATGCTTATTAAGATCATTGACGAAAATAAGTTATACAAGCTTGATTCCGGGGTTTCCATACCAAAAACAGATTTGATTGCATTAAACAAAACAGAGGTTACCCATCAAGAAGTGAAAAGAATTCCGGACAGTTTGGGGAAAGTTCAAAAAATAAAAGAAATAAATTCTAATGGCCCGTCTGATTTTCCCGATATTCAGATATCTCCGAACAACTGGGAGGTTAAAGTAAACAACGGGGTGAAGTATATTCTGGCAGGCAAAAAAGATACTTATCAATCCATAGCCGAATATTTCGGTCTTGCCGAATTTGATATTTTGCGGTACAACGATTTGAAAAATGGTCATGCACTGTCTCCCGGTGAAAAAATTTATATAGAGCCAAAGAAGAAAACCTGTTCGGTTGGGTTTCATACAGCGGTTAAGGGAGAGACCATGCGCGGTATCTCGCAGTTATATGGCATTCAGTTGAAGGAGCTATACAAAAAAAACCGGATGAAACAAGGCACAGAACCCCAGGCGGGACAAATGGTCTGGCTTAATAAAGTCATGCCGGTATATTAAAAAAAAGACGGTGATTTCAACCGTCTTTTTTTATTTCTCACTGTCGTTACATCAGTTTGAAGTGTATAGGCATATTAATTTGCACCCTTACTTCTTTTCCGTTCTGACGGCCCGGGATCCAGTTGGGCATAGCATTTATCACCCTTAAGGCTTCCTCGTCGCAGCCGCTGCCAATGCCGCGAAGTATTTTAACACCGGTGATGCTGCCGTTTTTTTCAACCACAAAGTTTACGTACACAGGGCCTTGTGTCCCGATTTCACGTGCTATTTGCGGGTATTTAATATTTTCAGAAAGAAACTTTTTTCTTGCTGCTTCGCCGCCGGGGAATTCTGGCATTTCTTCCACGATCATCGGGGCAGGCGTGTTTATGTCGTCATCAATTACCGTGGGTTTGGGCTTATCGTCAGGGATGTTTACAGCGCCACCGCTGGTGTCGGAAGGAATAGTGTTATTTACTTTCTCTGCCAGTTCCGACAGGTCATCGGGGGTATCCTCATCGGTATTAACCACGACGGGGGCTTTGTATGCAGGAACTTTCTTGGTTTCTGCTGCTGTTTCAGGGAGTTTTACAACTTCCTTGTTTTTGGGAATGTTATCCATGATCACGATAATGTCATCCCCCCCTGCGATAATAGTTCCTTTATTAAAATAATTGGCTAACAATGGCACGGTAACACCGACAAGGAAAATCACAATGGCGATGATAACAGCCGACATCATATTTTTGTTGTAACTTTTACGGAGTGAGTAGGCACCGTATTCTTTGTTTCTGTTTTCGAAGATAATGTCATCGAGGTTTTTTTCTGAAGTTTTCATGGCTTTGAGTTTTTATGGGTTATACACTGTATTTTTCTTATACAATGTTACGACCTGTACTGGTCTGTAAAAGCCATTAAACAGTGATATTACACTTTTAAGCAGTTAAAGGGGGGTAATAATAAGTAAAAGGGATTTTCTTTTATTATGGTTATAAGAAATACCTCAAATTGTGACAGTATTATTTTAAAGATGTATAAGACTACATCAATTTAAATGTGATCGGCATATTAAACTGCACACGGACTTCTTTTCCGTTTTGACGGCCCGGATTCCATTTGGGCATGGCGCTTACCACCCTTAAGGCTTCTTCGTCGCAACCACCGCCAATACCGCGGATAATACTTATATTGCTGATGCTGCCATCTTTTTCAACTACAAACGTAACGTACACCGCACCTTGTATGCCGGTTTCTTTTGCCAGTGACGGGTACTTGAGATTATCCCTTAGGTAATTGATTCTTTCGGCATCCCCACCGGGGAATTGCGGGTATTCTTCGACAAAAGTGTAAATTTTTATTTCTTCTTCTTGCTCTTCAATAACGGAGGTTTTTTTCGGCTCTTCAGAAATTTCAATAATAACTTCTGAAATGGTATCTGCTGGGTTTATATTTTGGGTGTTTTCCATCATGTCCGACAGTTCTCCGGTTATTTCTTCATCGGTGTTAATAACAATAGGAGCTCTGAAGGCCACTGTTTTCTTTTGTTCTGCAACAGGTAATTCAGGAATTATTTCGGCTGCTTCTTTTTTAGGGACATTACTTAACATTACCGACGTGATATTTTCCTGTTCGTTGGATGATATTCCTTTTTTTACATAATTGCTTACCCATACGGCTGAAACCCCGGAAAGGAAAATGCCTGTTCCCATTACGACTGCGGTGATCAGAGTTTTCAGATAGGTTTTGCGGAGATAATAAGCACCATATTCCTTGTTCCTTTGTTCAAAGATGAAATCCTCGAGATAGTTTACTGAGGTTTTCATGACGAAAAGGGTTTATACTTTTTTTTATACCTCCTTCTAATACAAAGATACTAAATTTTGAGGTAAAAGTCAAGGAAAAACAGTAATAACGCTGTTTTAGGCGGGTTTCAGATCACCGAAAAAGACGGGCTATTTTTGAGCTATCACAAAAAAGTCGAAGCATTTTTCGTTGGCAGTTTCTATGAAAAAATCCTCGGTAACCACTTTGGCAACCATAGAGGTATTGTCTTTCATCAGTTTGTTTCGGTTCATCCGGTTTGCAATATCATAAGGTATCTGAAGCAGCCAGCGGGGAAGAATGTACTGAAGCCTGAGAATATCGAAACGTGTGAATTTTCTGACAGAGCGGCGGTTTTCTTCGTAATAGGCCATCACCTTTTCGTTACCGTAAACGCCTTTTATTTCAGCAGAAGCAAATACTTTGTTCACGATGTCCTTCATCTGTTCCAGCGTGTATTCACGGACATGCCAGGGGTTTCGGGTCAAAGACATGGCGATATTGGGCGTGGTGAGTATGAGCTTTCCTCCCGGTTTGAGTATGCGTTTTATTTCTGAAAAGAACAAGAGGTCGTTTTTGATATGCTCCACAACCTGGAAAGTAACCACAACGTCAAAATAATTATCTTCAAAACCATCCAGCGGAGGCACATTCATTTGCCTGAAAACGACATTTTTCATAGCTTCCGGAACAGGGGTGGCATGTTTGTCCACTGCGAAGTATTCCGAAGCGCAGGGAGCCAGGATCTTGATGCCGTAACCTTCGCCGCTGCCAATCTCGAGCACTTTTCCGGGACAGAGTTTAGCTGCTTCGTTGTAAGCAATCAAATGCCTGTGGTGTATCACATTGTCCTCGGGAAGTATTCCTGAGTTGCGTTCTGCCGTTTTTATGCTCATTGATTTATTGTGTTGAGAACGGGTATTAGTTTTTTTGATTCTTTGAAGTCATACGGGATGGCTTTGAAATGAAATCCTTTGTTGTGAAAATGTTTTAAAAAAGCCGGCAGGGCAACCGTAAGGTTTCTTTTTGCTTTTTTACTGTCGTGAAAAACAACAATAGCGCCTTTTTCTGTGGAAGAGATCGTTTTTTTAAGGCATGTTTCCGGAGTGATGGTTTTATCGAAATCACCGCTGATAACGGTCCAGTAGATCAGATTGAAATGTTTTTTCAGCAGGTAGCGTTGCATGAACGATATCTTGCCATAAGGCGGGCGGAATAAATTTGTTTTAAAGTGCCTGTTGCATTTTTTTACATTCAGCAGGTAATTGTACAGATTAGACTTCCAACCGTTGACATGGCTGTAGGTGTGATTTCCTATGCTGTGCCCGCGTTTTATGATCTCGGAAAAAAGCTCGGGATTTTTGCCGACATTATTACCGACACAAAAAAAAGTGGCTTTGGCATTATACGTGTCCAGCAAATCCAGTACCCATGGGGTAACCTCTGGCTCGGGGCCGTCGTCAAAAGTAAGATAGATTTCGTTGTGTTCTGTTTCGACACACCAGAGATCCTTCGGGAAATATAGTTTATGCAACAGAAAAGGTGTCTTGGTCAGGTACATGCTCATGCAATATTAATTACAAAGAAAATGATAATTTTTCAAAAAACGTCCAAAAATGATTTTAGCTTTAACTCTTAAAGTGCTGGTAACTTCCGGTCAACTGTTTTTCCATTGTTTTCTGTCCGTAGGTTTTTGCGATTTGTATCAGTTTATCCAGCAGGTCAAGCGATTCGTCCTTTTCCATTCTGATGTAAACGGCGTTGGTGCCTGAAAACTGGGCAAAATAGTTAAGTTCCTGTTCGCAGTATTCACCAAGACGTTGTGCAATACCATTAGCTTTATCATATTGTCCGCACTTATAATAAGCAGTAATGATTGGCAGAAGCATGTGATTATAAGGAACGGTATTATCGGGCATTACTTCAATACACTTATCGCATACTTTCAGCGCTTTTTCGGATTTGCCTTCGTATAGCAATGCCGTGGCCAGTCGTGAAAACAGATTTCTCAGGGTATTTGTCATGCGCATACTGGTTTCATCCAGATTGATCCCCGGATGGTTCATGTTCCCGTATTTGAATTTGTTCATCATGTTCTCGTACATAATACCGGTATGAACCCTGCCGGTTTGGCTGTCGATCGGATGGCAACGGTATGGCACGAAACGGTAGGCAAGGCCTTCGAGCTGGAGGTAATCCAAAAGGTTCAGGTAAGCGTCGTCGCCGGTCGTTGTTGCAAAATATACAGGCCGTTTCCAGTTTAATTCGGATAGCATATTTAATACTACCAGATTGTTTTTCATCACAACATGATCGTTATAATCCCAGTAAACCTGGGGTTGTACAGAGTCTGCATATTCAGGGGAAACCGTGCCGTTTTTCAATACCAGCGCCGTATCCACAGGTAACAAAAATTTTCGGGTGGGAAAGTAATTCAGCTTTCCCCTGCTGGTGCTCAGTTTCAATGATTCATCATCGTTGGTAGCAAAATCAACGAGCGCCTTGATATTAAAGTAAGTGTCGGGTTTCACCAGGTTGGTATCTTCATAAATAAAAACGAAATCACGTTTTGAAGCAATGTATTTTTTCTTGTCCATCGTGATGGGCAGCGGCTCCGAATCATAAACCTTATGCTTCATCTGATCTATATACCAGTCCATGTTAAGCAGGCTCAGGTTCACGATCCTGACATCCCTGCGAATTCCTTCCACTTCCTGTGCATACCATAAAGGGAATGTGTCGTTATCGCCCAGCGTAAATAATATGGCATTCGGAGCGCATGAATTCAGGTAATCGGAAGCAATATCGATGGTGGTATAACGCTTCGAGCGGTCGTGGTCATTCCAGCCTTCTTTAGCCATGAGGGCCGGCACAAGCAATAAACACAAAAGCACTGCAGCGACAGATAAAATGGCAGGGTTAATAAATTTTTTAATTTTTTGAAAAAGAAGGTTCACGCCGATGACTCCGAACCCTATCCAGATGGCAAAAGCATAAAATGAGGCCGCATACGCATAGTCCCTCTCCCGTGGCTGATAGGGAACCGGGTTGAGATAAACATTGATGGCAAAACCGGTAAAAACAAACAACAGGGTAATCACTAAAAAACCCTTGAACTCTTTGTTGAGCTGGATGAAAAAACCCAGTAACCCTAACAATAAGGGCAGCATGAAAAAGTAGTTCCGCCCTGCGTTACCGGTAAAGGTTTCGGGTAAATTTTCCTGTGGCCCCAGCCGGTTCTGATCAATGAATTTTATCCCTGTCATCCAGTTGCCGTTCAGTAATCCGCCGTGTCCCTGCTGATCGTTCTGGCGTCCGGAAAAGTTCCACATAAAATAACGCAGATACATATGACCTACCTGGTAAGTAAAGAAAAAACGGAGGTTTTCGATAAACGTGGGCTTGTTAATCTCTTCTTTTGTCCCGTTCCGGTTGGTAATAGTTATCGGCGTGCCGTCCATTTTACTCCAGGTCTGATATCCTCTTCCGTGCAGATCAGAACTGCTGCTCCACATACGCGGGAAGATCGTATAGAATCGTTTATCGTAATTATACACGGATAATTTGCGCTCGTCAACGACAACATATTTTTTTGCGGCATCATCACGGGCATATAAGGGCTTTCCATCAATAAACGGCTCTTCACTGTCGAGCGGAGCATTGAAATATGGGCCGTACAATAAAGGCCAGTCGCCGTATTGTTCACGGTTCAGGTATCCCAGAAGGCTGATGGCGTCTTTGGGCGCGTTTTCGTTGATGGGTGTATTGGCGTTTGAGCGGACCACAAGAACTAAAAAAGAAGAATATCCGATCAGGATAAAAGCAAAAGATAAAACCACGGTATTCAAGACCGTCTTTCCGCGTTTTTTTGAAAAAATAAGTCCCAAAACAACCAGGCCGATGAGGAAGACAGCATAGATGATGGTTCCTGAATTAAAAGGCAGCCCGGCAGTGTTTACAAAGAACAGTTCGAATAATCCGGCCAGCTTGACAGTCCAGGGAATAATGCCTGCCTGAACAAATCCCAGGATAATAATTGACAGGATCAGGGCGAGGGTGAAGTTTCTTTTGGATGGCGCAATTTTTCTATAATAATAGACCATGGTCATGGCAGGGATACACAGCAGGTTGAGCAGATGAACGCCTATTGATAGCCCTGTCATGAACGCAATAAACACGATCCATCGGTCTGCGTAAGGCTCGTCGGCAACTTCTTCCCATTTTAATATGGCCCAGAATGTGATGGCTGTAAAAAAGGAAGACATGGCGTAAACCTCGCCCTCTACAGCCGAGAACCAGAAAGAATCGGAAAATGTATAAGCCATGGCACCGACAAAACCTGCACCCAGCACGGTAATTAGTTGGTGTGTCTTGATTTCACCGGAGTTGAAGACAATCTTTTTTGCCAGGGCTGTTATCGTCCAGAATAAAAAAAGTATGGTGAAGCCACTTGCCAGCGCCGACATGGTGTTAATCATGCGGGCGACCAGCGTAACATCGCCGAATGCGAACAACGAAAAGAAACGCCCGAGGAGCTGAAATAAAGGCGCTCCCGGAGGGTGGCCTACCTGAAGTTTGTAAGCGGTAGAAATATATTCACCACAATCCCAGTAGCTGGCTGTTGGTTCGGACGTGAGAATATAGACGGTAGAAGCAATCAAAAAAACGATCCAGCCGGAAATAGTGTTCAGAAACTTGTATTGCTTCATTGGATTGTTGGATTTTGAGTACGAAAGTAGTTGAAAAATCTCTTTTTTGCGTGAAAAGCTTATAAAAAATCTAATATCCGGCACGACACCGCACTCCCGGATATACAAAATCTAAAGATCTTAACGTAGTATCTGTGCGTATGCCTTATCTTTCAGTAGCTATCACGCCACGGTTATTTAATTCGGCAGAATTAGTTAAATTTGCACATCTCTAATATTCCCAATTTCATGTCAAGAAAAATAAAACTATACACCGTCCTGCTTTTGCTGGCCTTCAGCTCAACAGCACAAAATAATATCATCTGTTCTTATGTAAAAGTTCTCGCTTCGGATTCACTGGAAGGGCGCAAACCTGGAACCGATGGAGGAGTGGCGGCGGCAGCGTTTATCAAGGATCAGCTAAAATCAAAACACCTGAAGTTGTTGTTTGATGAGGGCTTTCAGTATTTTGATGTGGTTACAGAGGTTGAACTCGGCAGCAATAATTCACTGGTTTTTGAAAAAAACTCTTTTGAGCCAGGGAAAGATTATACTCCTTATTCTTTCAGCCGTGACACTTTTGTGTCGGCATCCTGTGTTTTTGCCGGTTATGGATTCTGCATCAATAACGATAGCCTTAAATGGGACGATTACCAACATATGGATGTAAAAGATAAATGGGTGATGGTTTTAAGGGGCCACCCGGAGATCAACAAACCGAAGAGCCGTTTTACTGATCATAGCAGCGACCGGAATAAAATGCTTGTTGCCAAAGACCATGGGGCAGCAGGAATAATTTTGGTTACAGGCATTGAAATGAATAAAGCTGATGAACTCATACCTCTTGACCAAGAGAAAAGCAATGCCAGGTCGGGGATTGCAGTATTAAATATTTCCAGAAAAACAGCCGATAAGATACTGTCAGTAACAGGAAAAACTATTAAACAACTCGAACAAGCTATTGATAGTACCCGAAAATCCATTACGATTGGAATGCCCGGAAATATTAACTCTCAGATAAAGATCAATCAGAAGAAAGTTAAAACATCCAACGTGGTTGCGGTTTGCATGAGCGGACAAAATACTGATGAATACATAGTGGTTGGTGCTCATTATGACCACCTGGGCATGGGTGGTAAAAATTCCGGTTCACGAAATACCGATACTGTTGCTGTTCACAACGGCGCTGACGATAACGCTTCGGGTACGGCCATTATGATGGAACTTGCACGGCGCTATTCGCAAACAGGGCTGAAAGGAAAATTCAATATTATTTTTGTTGCTTTCAGCGCCGAAGAATCAGGCTTATTAGGCTCTGCATGGTTTGTTCAGCATCTTCCGGTTGATAAGAAAAAAATAAAACTGATGCTCAATTTTGATATGCTTGGGCGGTTGAATGCATTCAAAACCTTGTCAGTTGGCGGAACGGGCACTTTTTCTGATGCCGAGAAGTTATTAATTCATAATGCAGATACCAACCTGCTGAAGCTTTCATTCAGCAAAGAAGGCTACGGTCCTTCCGACCATGCTTCTTTTTATTCGGACAGCATCCCGGTGATTTACTTTAATACAGGTGTTCATACGGATTATCACTTACCTGCAGATGATTATGATAAAATAAATTGTAACGGAATGCTTACCATCACTGATTATATTACCAAAGTGATCGATGATATTTGCAGTAATAATTATGATCTGTCGTTCCGTGAAGCCGGCCCAAAAAACAAAGGCAGCCAGCGCATGGGGCTGAAAGTTACGCTTGGCATCATGCCTGATTTTGCCAGGCAGGATGTTAAGGGTGTTGCGGTGGGTGCCGTTAACGGCGAAGGCCCGGCGCAAAAAGGAGGGATGAAAAAAGGAGATGTGATCATCGCTATTGACGGGAAAACAGTGAACGACATTTATGAATATATGGAGAGGCTGAAATCATTGACAGCAGGACAGATCATCAGTGTTGATGTGATGAGGGGAGGGGGAAAAGAAGTACTTTATATTCAACTTTAATTTTAAAGTGAACATCATGGGACAAAATAATAGTAGCAGAAAAAAACTGATCATTGCATGGATTTTAGCCGTGATCATTACGCTATCGGCGGCCTATTACCAGCGTGTAACAGGCCCGACATACCCTTTAAAGGTGAAAACTGAGATCAATGGAAAATCCTTGGAGTTTTCGCTGAAAAGAAGCAGTAATAATTCATCGGATTGTGAGATATCCGTTCCTGTGATGGAAAAAGATGTGCAGGCTTATATGATCTACCGAAAATATCCTACTAATGATAATTGGGATACGCTGGCATTCAAAAAAACAGAAAAAGGCATGTCGGCCTTTTTGCCCAAACAGCCCGCAGCGGGGAAACTGGAATATTTTCTGTTGTTCTCTGACGGGAAAGAAACAAAGGCCGTTTTGCAGCAGGAACCTAATGTTATCCGATACAAAGGTGATGTCCCGGCTTATGTGCTTATTCCGCATATTCTGTTTATGTTTTTCGGGATGATGCTTTCTAATCTGGCCGGCTTGCTAGCTGCTTTCAAACATGACAGGGCGCGCCTTTATTCACTCATAACTTTTGTTTTGATCTTACTTGGTGGAATGATATTGGGGCCTGTCGTTCAGAAATATGCTTTTGGCGAATTCTGGACAGGAGTTCCATTTGGCTGGGACCTGACGGATAACAAAACCTTGATAGCCTTTCTTGCATGGATTATTACTATGATTGCCAATCGTAAAAAATTCAGGCCGGGCTACATTATAGCAGCAGCTTTGGTTACACTGATCATTTTTTCGATCCCTCACAGTATGTTTGGCTCGGAGCTGAATCCGGCCACAGGGATAGTGACACAGGGATGATTTTGTGGATTTTCTTCACAACAAATGTAGCTGATCCTCTTAATTGTCAGACTTTCCAAGTATGGGTTAATGTAAAAATACTTTCAGATTATCAAAATAAAATGCTTGATGATTTGAATTCCACAAATAAAATTTAAGTTTTACACCCTCGCCATATTCTCCGCCAACAAAGGCATCATAAAGATGGATGGTTTGCCATTGATTTAATTTGTTTTCATCATATTTAACATCTAAAGCGCTCCATCTTACCTGTTTGCCACATGAATCGGTTGTGTAAACTATCAGAAAAAATACATTCGTGTCAGCTTTTACATCAACACTCACATTTGCGTACCTCCAAAAGCTATATGTCCCTTTTGTATAGGATTCTTCCAAATTAACGGTCGGAAATTCTTTATCTTTACTGACAGATAAAATATATTTTCCATGGTCTGGGTCATTCGTTTCAATTATTTCCCCGGGAATTATTTTACAATCTTCAAAATCTTCTTCAATAATTTTAATCCCGCGACCGATCAATGATTTGTATTCTTTCCAATTCCATTTTTCCTTAGTCATAAAATAATTATCGTTGTATATCAATGTCATTTTAACTGTAAATAACATACATAAAACAGCGATCAGGACTATAAAACCTTTTATTAGTTTTTTGCGGGGATACTTGATCAAAGAAGCCAGCGGTAAAGAGAAAAATACAAAAAACTCAGCGAATGGGCGGCAGCCGAAACTACTTCCATAAGAAACCATATACCATGATGCGAAAATATAACTCATTATAACGAAAATGACAAGAGGTAAAAATGCGCTTTTGTTTTTTTTAATAATAGTAATAATTATACCTGTAAATATAAGCACCATGATAGGAGCGTATGGAAATAAACCGTTATTTGGCTCAAACCACAGTGCCATGATTTCAGGAGATTTCCAGTTTGTAAATCCTTCTCCCTTATAAGAGTATAACAGGGGAGCGTCA
Organism: Bacteroidales bacterium; assembly: GCA_035353775.1. Classification (GTDB taxonomy): domain Bacteria; phylum Bacteroidota; class Bacteroidia; order Bacteroidales; family CAIWKO01; genus CAIWKO01. The sequence goes on from DAOQAF010000060.1 coordinate 11,132, forward strand.
AAGGCATAATTCCAATAGATCATCTGGGGAATCAGGAGCAGCACACAGGGAAAAAACGTTGCCAGCACCGGCTTCCATGTAAGTATTTTTTTCAGGCGCAATTTGATATCTTTCCAACTGAAAGTATTCCAAAAGATAAATACCAGCCCGATAAAAATATTCGTTGGCCTTATTAGTGTGGCAATTCCTAACAAGGACCCTGCAATGAACATTTGGCGGAAAGTGAATTTTTCGTATTCCGATATTTTATCAAAAGACCATAGAAAAGCTGCAAACACCGCAAAACTGTAAATATGAGACATCCCGGGATGAATGAACCCATAAAAAAACACATTAGAGCCAAATACGATGAAACATGCCGTTGCAGCAGATAATAAAAAGGAAAATCTTTTACGTAGCATGAAGAAAATAAAGAAAAATCCCAGCCACATATAAAAGCAGCCTGCAATGTCAAGGCTCCTGTAATTTAAATAATTGTATCCATCCGTTCCTCCCAGAGTTACATTTGAAATAAGGTTGGCCGCAAGAAAAAATGGTAATTGCATGAAAGCCACACCACAAGTATATTTTGTGAAAATTTTTCCTGTGCTCGGATCGATATTAAAACCTGTGCCGGTTTGTTTTTCAATATCCACCGGAAAAGACTTGCCATCCCAATTATAGATAAACATCGCCGGTAAATATATGTTATAGCCGGCGGCATCAGCAAATATTTCAGATCTCCAGTTTCTTATTCCTTTGGTATCGTGGTATTTTATTGAAAAATATGAAGAGCCCGAAACAAGAATTAAAAAAATCAGAACAGTAATAAATCGCTTAAAAGTTTTATTTAACCGGAACAAAATAGATTTTGTGTGATAAAATTGAAGGGCAAATATAAAGATTAATTTTTTTAAAGATTAATTTTTTTTAAAATCTTTTTTAATACATATATTAAAAAATCCTGATAGTTTTTTACCTGAACTTTTTCTTATGGTAGTCATAATTATCCCGACGCTGCTGTTCGAGAACATCATAGATTTTTTTGGAAAGGTGTTCAAAAACCTCCAGATTGTTGGCTTTCAGCCATTCTATTGCCTTGGGCTTATTGCGGCAGGCATCGGCAAATACTATTAAAAAAGAATAATTGTGTTCTTTAAGCCATTTGTAGGCATCGTCGTAGCCATCCATGGCATTGCTCAGGATGGCAAGATGCGGGTACCCGTTTTTCAGCAACCAGAAAAAAGCATCATTGTCGGAATTGATGCAGTTTGAAAGCGATGCCAGTTCAACATATCCGTTATCGGCGAGCCAGCGGAATATTTGATTGTTCCCTCCGACAGCTTCTCCAAAAGCGACTAATATTTTAGGGTCATAATTCAGCATCAATGCATCAGATATGAAAATAAATTTCCTCTACTTCATCAACTATTTTTTTCTCTTTTTTGGAAATAGTATCGGTGTCGTGCTTGGTCTTTAGTTTGACAATAACGATATGCAGTTTGTCTTCCCAGAAAGGGATATGCTCGGTGACAATGCCGAGCAAAGCTATTGCATTGATAAATTCAACAGCTTTAGCAAAACTATTAAACTCAAAAACCCTGACGAGATAATTGTTATTGTGCTTCCACATAGTTAGTAAACGCTGCATTTAAAATTCAATTGTGTGATTTTTTCTGCGATTTTTTCCAGTTCTTCTTTGCTGATCTTTTCGAGTTGAGCCATGGGCGGGCGGCGGTCGAGTGAATAGATCATCACCTCTTTGGGATGAATAGAAACGATATGTTTGAGTAAAGTTTGAAGTTCATCACCCGCCGTGTTATCAATCATTTTATCCCCAATAGTGCCGCGGAGGAACATGGTCTGAAGTGTGAGTTTTCCGTTGAATTTTTTTAAACCTTCAATAATTTCATTAAGACTGATCTTGATCCTTGGTTTGTTCATCAGCCGGAATGTAGCTTCAGTGCCCGCATCAAGTTTCATGATGTTGTGGGTTTTCATCAAAGCATTCAGTACTTTTTCATCCGACAACATGGTAGAATTAGATAGCACCACTACTTTTGCCTGAGAAAAATATTTATTCCGCAGTGCTAAGGTGTCATCAACAATTTTATCAAACTGCGGATGTATTGTTGGTTCACCATTGCCTGCAAAGGTTATCGCATCCGGGATAACGCCCTCTTCATTAAGCGAAATGAGTCTGTTCTCCAGCGCTTCACGGATTTCGCCGGGAGAATAAAATAAGGCATTTTCTACATCGCTGGCTTCGGTCCAGCCGCATTCGCAATAAATACAATTGAAAGAACAGAATTTTATGTGAGGGGGAACAATATTCAATCCGAGTGAAACTCCCAGGCGGCGGCTTTTTACCGGTCCGAAAACTATAGAATTGAATAAAGCGCCCATGATTTTATCTTAAGATTGCATTAAGTTTGTTTTTGTAGGCTTCGATAAGTTTGTTCATCGTTTCATCAATGCGCTGGTCGGTAAGGGTTTTTTCTTCATCCTGAAGTGTGAAACTTACCGCATAGGATTTTTTACTGTTTCCGATGTTTTCGCCTTCATAAATATCAAACAACGCTACATTTTGCATCAGTGCTGGTTCCGTTTCATAAGCGATGCGTTCAATTTCGGAATATTTTACAGAACTGTCAAGCAGTAATGCCAGATCGCGGCGAACCTCCGGGAAACGGCTGACTTCGCGGTATTTGATGATCTGTTTTTCTGTGCCATAAACCAGATTATCCCAGTTCATCACGCAAAAATATACATCATCTTTAATATCAAATTGTTTTAAAATAGACGGATTTATTTGACCAAGATCACAAAGTTGAATACCGCCTTGAGCATAGGTTATCTGCGATTTGAACATGGCCGGGCTTGAGTTTTCTTTCATTTGCAGGCTGTTTGTATCAACACCCAGCCTTTTCATTACATTGACAGCAAAAGCTTTCATAAAATACAAGTCTGTCGGCTGTTCTTTGCTGTGCCAGTTGGGATTTACAACGTTGCCACTTGCAAATATCGCCAATTGTTTTTGTTCTGTGTATTTGTCTAGCGGGTTTTCAGAGTTCATTTGTTTGAAATGATATACTCTGCCAAACTCATAAAAAAACGTATCGGAATTTTTATGATTTTTATTAAAAGCAAGCACTTCCAGTCCACTGAAAAGAAGGGTTTGCCGCATTACATTCAAATCCTTACTTAGGGGGTTTAATAAATGCACCAAATGTTCCGGAAAAAATATACTGCTGTTGTTGACATAGTAATCTTTTTTGCTCAGAGAATTGGTCATAATTTCATAAAATCCGTTTGCTGTAAGATAATCTGAAATGACATTCTGCATTTTTTCCGCATCGGGTTTCTGCGCATAGCTCAGCGAGGCATGCACGCTTTCGCTGCATTCGATATTGTTATACCCGTAAATGCGGAGTATTTCTTCCATGACATCAATCTCGCGTGTAACATCCGTTTTAAAAGGCGGAACGGATAAAGTAAGGTTATTGTCTTTTTTACTTAATATCTCAATATTCAGGGAGTTGAGGATATTGATAACGATATCTTTTTCAATAGTTTTTCCGGCAAGAATATTTAGTTTTTCTAAAGAAAAATTAAAAATACGGTTTTCGATTTTTTCGGGATATATATCAATAATATCCGATGATATCTCCCCGCCTGCGATCTCTTTGATGAGCAAGGCCGCACGTTTGATAGCATATACGGTGATGTTGGGGTCAGCACCGCGCTCAAAACGGAACGAAGCATCGGTTTTCAGGCCATGATGTTTGGATGTTTTACGAACAGAAACAGGGTTGAAATATGCGCTTTCCAGAAAGATATTTTTTGTGTCGGCTGTTACCCCGGATTTTTCGCCGCCAAAAACTCCGGCTATGCACATGCCTTCTTCACTATTGCAGATCATCAAATCGTCCGCGGTCAGCTCTCTGTCCACACCATCTAATGTTTTGAATTTAGCACCTCCGGCAAGTTTTTTCACAATCACAGTATTCCCTGTGATATGAGCGGCATCAAATGCATGAAGCGGCTGCCCTGTCTCAAAAAGGACATAATTGGTGATATCAACAATATTGTTTATCGGGCGTAAGCCGATGACCTTAAGTTTTTCCTGCAGCCAGGCGGGTGATTCTTTTACCTGGACGCCGCTTATGGTAAGCCCGGTATATCGGGGGCATGCATCATTATCTTCAATAATGATGTTTATGGGTAATTGGTTATTATCTGGTTTGAAATTACTCACATCAGGAATTTTGAGCTTTTCCCCGGTTTTGTTGATACAGTTCAACACGGCAAAAACGTCGCGCGCAACTCCGATATGCGATGTGGCGTCCGAGCGGTTGGGTGTCAGTCCGATTTCATATGTATAATCGTCTTCTGCATTCAGAAAATCCTTTGCTGCAACACCCACAGGAGCATTTTCGTCAAGTACCATGATCCCGGCATGAGATTCGCCAAGACCCAACTCATCTTCAGCACAGATCATACCTTCCGATAATTCGCCACGCAATTTTGTTTTCTGAATAGTGAATTCGCCTTTCGAGGTTTTCATTTTAGTGCCAATGGTTGCTACCAACACTTTTTGCCCCTGGGCAACATTGGGAGCGCCGCATACAATGGAAAGCATCTCTCCTGTGCCGATATCCACTTTTGTCAGGCTGAGTTTATCTGCGTTTGGGTGTTTGATTTTTTCAGCAACATAACCAACAACAACGCCTTCCAAACGGCTCTTGTCAATGCCTATGTGCTCCATGGCTTCTACTTCCAGTCCACAGTTGGTAAGGATAAGTGAAAGTTCTTCGGGATCAATACTTAGACCAGTATATTGTTTCAGCCAGTTATATGAGATTTTCATTTTAAGCTAATTTTCTACAAAAATAAACATTGGTAATGAAACCAAAGAAATAAATTTTGATACCATAATCATTGAAATGCCACCATAAAAGGATTTGGCAGGATAGTACTTACTTGTTTCTATTTGTGAAGTTTAATAAGGATAAGTTCTTTGATATCGCTGATCATTTGGGGAGCCTTAACTTCAAGGCGGATGCCTCTTCCTTCGGCATATACTTTTGCCTCCCGGATGATTTTTTTAATGTCTTCTGAAATATTACTGTACAAGGCTTCCTGTGTGGCTTTTTCACCAAAAACAACAGAAAAAAGGAAAAATTTGTCAGATGGAGTAAGGTAGATTATTGCACGTTTTTTGTCTTTTAACCGAAAGCCCCAACCGTAATTTTTTCCTGAATGATTCCATTCTTCAAGCGCCTGTGGGTACTGTTGAATGACAAACTCCCTGATTTCTTTCCACCACACGTACGATATCCTCAATACTTCGGCAAGCATTTTTTCATCAGGCTTTGTGGATTTGTCTTCGAAGATACTTAATGCCATAATGATTATAAAATGGGTTGGTTGATTGTTCGACTCTTTTTTGGCCTTTTTTTTACCGCTTTCCCAGAGTTCATGTTTTCTTGTTTGTCAAGATCTTTTGTGAGGGTTCCTGTTAAAGTTGACCGGTGTAATTCTTTTACTGTTTTTTTTGTATTCAATTTTTTGTGTATGCCGATATCTTCAGTGTTACCGTAACGGCAGCCCGTTGAACAACTTTTCTCTGTCTTACAGGAAATAGCTATACCAGCAAGTAAAATCATACAAATTAAAGAGGTACGCGTATGGATATTTTTAAACATTACGATTCGTTGTAAATAGCAAACGCTTTCTGATTTGCCTTATTGCTTCAACGAGTTTATTTGCTCTTCGATGATACGGATCTTTGATTCAGCATCCTCTTTCTTTTTCTTTTCGGCTGCCACCACATGTTCAGCGGCATTATTAACAAAACGTTCGTTGCTAAGTTTTTTATTTACAGCGTCGAGGAATCCTTGTTGATATTTCAATTCCTCATGTAGCTTTTTAAGTTCATGTTCAACATTGATGCTGCTTCCCACCGGAATATAAAACTCCGTTGAGCCTATCAGGAAAGTGATGGCATTTTCCGGTTTAGCAGTAACATAGCTAATTTCGGTTATATGGCAGATTTTTGAGACAATGCCGTCAAAAGTAATGTCGGGTTGCTCCTGGTTGTTTTTACGTATTTTTAGAATAACAGGCTCTTTGAAGGGGATGTTTTTTTCTTTTCGTATCATACGTATCTGAGAAATTACTTCCTGGGCATGATAAAAATTTTGAATAAAAATCTCTTCGTAAGGTTTAACATCCGGCATTTTTGAGACCATTATTGATTCTCCGTCTTTTCTTACGCGAAGATGCTGCCAAAGCTCTTCCGTGATGAATGGCATAAAAGGATGCAAAATCAGGATAAGTTTTTCAAAAAAATCAATCGTAGCGTCCAGAGTAATTTTATCTATCGGCTTTTGATAGGCAGGCTTTATCATTTCGAGGTACCATGAGCAAAAATCGTCCCAGATAAGTTTGTAACATGTCATCAGCGCATCCGACATGCGGTATTTTTCGTAATGGTCATTTAGCTCTTCAAGTGCCTGGTTGAAGCGGTTATTGAACCATTTTACAGAAACATTATTTTCTTCTGTCTGAGTCAGCGCATCATCGGTTTGCCAGCCTTTAACCAACCGGAAAGCGTTCCATATTTTATTGCTGAAGTTTCGTCCCTGTTCGCATAGCGACTCGTCAAACAATATATCATTACCGGCAGGTGAAGCCAATAACATTCCCATGCGGACACCGTCAGCGCCGAAATTTTTGATCAGGTCCATCGGTTCAGGTGAGTTGCCAAGCGATTTTGACATTTTACGCCCGAGTTTATCCCGGACCATGCCGGTAAGATAGACATTTTTGAATGGAATGATTTTTTTATATTCTAATCCGGCCATGATCATCCGGGCTACCCAGAAGAATAAAATATCCGGAGCTGTGATGAGATCTTTGGTTGGATAATAATATTTAATATCGGCATTATCGGGGTGGCGTATGCCGTCAAAAACCGAGATCGGCCAAAGCCATGAAGAGAACCAGGTGTCAAGCACGTCTTCATCCTGCCTGATCTCAGAAATTGACACTTCACGGTTTAATAATGCTCTGGCTTTTTCTAAAGCTTCCTCAATAGTTTTGGCAACGACCACTTTACCTCCGGGCAGATAATATGCCGGTATGCGCTGCCCCCACCACAACTGACGTGAGATACACCAGTCATGAACATTTTCCATCCAGTGTTTATAGGTGTTGATAAATTTTGATGGATAGAATTTAACTTTTTCCTCAAGCACTACATCCAGCGCTGGTTTTGCAAGTTCCGACATCTTCATGAACCACTGCAACGATAGTTTTGGCTCAATAGCTACATCGGTACGTTCAGAATAGCCGACTTTGTTGACGAGGGCTTCGGTTTTTACCAGGTATCCTTTTTCGTTCAGCTCTTTCGTGATCTTTTCCCGTACCACAAACCGGTCTTCACCGACATAAAGGATTGCATTTTTATTCAGGGTTCCGTTGTCATTAAAAATATCTATAGAGTCAAGTTCGTGCTTTATTCCCAGGTTGTAGTCGTTGATATCGTGTGCCGGAGTAACTTTCAGGGCTCCGGTACCGAATTCTCTTTCAACATATTCATCGTAGATCAGCGGCACTGAACGGTTGACAAGAGGTATGATAATTCTTTTGCCTTTATAACGTGTATAGCGTTCATCTTCAGGGTGGACACAAACAGCGGTATCACCTAATATTGTTTCAGGTCTCGTGGTGGCAATAGTGATCCAATCGTCATCCGAGCCTTCTATTTTGTAGCGAACGTAATATAATTTTGAATTAACTTCTTTATAAATAACCTCCTCATCCGAAACAGCTGTTAATGCTTGCGGGTCCCAGTTAACCATACGGACACCGCGGTAAATAAGTCCTTTATTATACAAATCAATAAAAACATCAATTACAGATTCGTACATGACGGGATCCATGGTGAATCTGGTGCGGTCCCAGTCGCAGGAGGCCCCAAGTTTTTTAAGCTGTTCAAGTATGATTCCGCCATGTTTTTCTTTCCAGCTCCATGCATGATTCATAAATTCTTCACGGCTCAGGTCTTTTTTAGGGATGCCTTCCTGGCTAAGTTTGGCAACCACTTTGGCTTCGGTAGCGATAGAGGCGTGGTCGGTTCCGGGCACCCAACATGCATTGAACCCTGTCATACGGGCATGACGAATTATGATATCCTGAATGGTGTTATTCAGAATGTGTCCCATGTGTAATACCCCGGTAACGTTTGGCGGTGGAATTACAATTGTATATGGTGGACGGTCATCAGGCTCGGAGTGAAAAAACTTATTTTTAAGCCAGTATTCATACCATTTGTCTTCGGTGAGTCTAGGGTCATATTTTGTTGGTAATTCCATAGTGATAAAATTAAGGTGCAAAAGTAAGATTTTTTAATTGAAAGTAAAGATCTGCAAGTTATATGTGTGCAATTTGCCGGTAATGAAGTGTTTGAAGGTGGTTACCCATTATCTAATTTGATGATGTTCTGTACATCAATATCTATCATACAGCGAAAATGTTTTTTTGGACATTTTTTATAGCCAAGTTTGCTGCAAGGGCGGCATTTCAGGTTTTTTACTTCAATGATATGATAATTTTCCTTATCTTTTGGATAGTATGGATACATGCCAAAATCGGGGACAGTATTTCCCCAAACAGAGATGACTTTTTTGCGGAGGGCAGCTGCAATATGCATAAGGCCAGTGTCGGCAGTAATAACAGCAGTTGCCTGTTCAACAAATGATGCCGACTGGTTAATATTGAAAATTCCGCAGGCATTGAATACTTTTTTTCCCAGAATTTCGGATACCCGTTCGGCTTTGTTAACGTCTTCTTTACTTCCGAGCAAGACTACGGACGTATTTATGGCATTGCATATTTCAAGCATTTTTTCATAAGGAATTTGCTTGGTGTTTTGCTTGCTACCGGCGATCAGAACTGCGTATCCTTTATGAAAAGTTTCAGGCAGAATTTTGGTAATATCAACTTTGTCGTTCTCCGGAATAAAATAATCCAGTCCTTGCAAATCGTTAGCCACATTAAGTTTTTTGACAGCCTGAAAATAACGGTCAACGATATGTACTTTGGGTAAAAGGTTAATCTTGAAATTTGTAAGCAGCCATTTCTTTTTGTTCAGTTTGTTGAAAGTTCCATATGGCCGATTAATACAACTTCTGACGTACATTGACCGACGGTTTTTTTGCAGATCAACTATGAAATCGAAATTTTCTTCTATTAATTCAGGTATGATCTCCTTTAATTTTTTATCGAAGTGATGAATTTTATTGAGGTAGGGATTATTTATCAGAAGTGGGACATATTGTTTTTTTATTAAAAAATGCAACTCGGCTTCTGGTAGTTGGTTTTTTATACAGCGAATAACCGGCGAGGTAAGTACAATATCTCCAATTGAACTGAAGCGGATGATGAGAATTTTATTAACAATATGCATTTTGCCCAGAACTGTTTAGCGTTTCAAAAGTACAAAAAATATCTATTTAGAATTATAAAGTTAGATTTCAGAATTTTAGGAATTTTGTTTGACACATAGTTTAATCATTATATGCAGGAAATATTGTTTGGTAAGGATTGGAATTATTTTAAATGATTTTTAATAAAGGCCAATCAAAGGAGGATCATGTAAAATTTTACTTGTAAAATGTATTTGCGTTTTAAGTTGTTGTTTGTTTGCAGAAACCCTCATGATTGTAGAGATTGCCAAATCTTGGCATATGGCATTGTAAATCAGCACATAAAAAAATTGTAATACGAAAAATTGTAGGGCTTTCCATGTATGTTAAAATAATAATTGGATTGTTTGTAAAAATATCACTACTAACCGACTAAAAAATTAATAAATAAGGGGTACTTCCCGAAG
>DAOQAF010000061.1:0-20851 GCA_035353775.1 Bacteroidales bacterium
GGAAGGTAGTAGCCCAGGCTCCGGTTCTTTTTGTTTCGCGCGGATAATAATCCATGTACAGAATTGCTAAATGTTTGCCATCGGCTTCTTTCACTTCATAAACTTCGACATCACTTTGATAAATGGGGAGGTTTGTGAGTTTATTAAATGTGATGCCATATAATTTTGTGGCAACATAAAACATTCCATCACGGACATTCTCTAATTTGAAATAAGGTTTTAACTGGTTTTCGTCAAGGTCGTATTTTTCCTTACGCACTTTTTCAGCATAATACCACCAATCCCAGGGTTGCAATTTAAACTTTCCACCCTCTTTGTCAATAATCTTCTGCATTTCCACTACTTCATTCTTGGCCATTTTCAGTGCGGGTTCCCATAGTTTAGCTAAAAAATCGTTCACGGCTTCCGGGGTTTTTGCCATGTTGTCATCAATCACATAGGCTGCATAACTATTGTATCCGAGCAAATGGGCTTTCTTCACACGCAGGTTTGCTATTTTTATAACGATCTCTTTGTTATCATTTTTATCTCCGTTGTCGCATTTCATGAAATAAGCACGGTAAATTTTTTCACGCAACGCACGGTTTTTAGCATATTGCAAAAATGGTATCATGCTGGGTTTGGAAATAGAAAAAATCCATTTGCCATCCATTTTCTTTTCCTTGGCAAGTTCGGCGGCTCCATCAATAGCGCTTTGGGGCAAACCGTCAAGGTCGGCCTTGTTATCAATAACCATTTGAAAATCTTTATTTTCATTTAACAGGTTTTCACCGAATTTTAGTGACAAAGTGGCCAGATCAGCATTGATCTTTTTTAAAGAATCCTGTTTATCTTTAGGAAGATTTGCTCCAAGACGGACAAAATCGCGGTAATATTTTTCAACAACACGTACCTGCTGACTATCGAGTTTCATTTCATTCCGCTTGTCATACACTGTTTTAACACGCGAAAACAGTTTTTCGTTCATCGAAATATCGTCGTTATGTTTCGATAACATAGGACTAATTTTTCTTTCGATTGCCTGAATTTGTTCATTGGTATTTGCCTGTGCAATGTTGAAAAACACATTAGCGACCTTAGTGAGCAGCAATCCTGATTTATCATAAGCCAGGACGGTGTTTTCGAATGTAGGTTCCTCTTTTGAGTTGATGATGGACTGAATTTCCGCATCGTGCTGTTTCATACCTTCAAGAAAAGCCGGCATGTAGTGAGTTGTGTCTATTTTATCAAAAGGCGGCACCTTAAACGGTGCGGTGTAATCCGAAAAGAACGGATTATCGCTGGTTTTTTCGCCCCTGTTACAGGCAACAAAAACCACAGTGGCGAGGGCCATTAACATAATGCTGATTTTTTTCATTTTAAATTAATTTATAATTTTTGGTCAAAATTAATGAAACTTTGATTGCAAAAATAATAAGGCTTAACTATTTATCGTATTTTTTAAAATTTTTCAAAATAATAAACAGAATTTAATACCGATAAAGAAGTGATTTACGGAAAAATTGTCAACAGTGCTTTAAATTTTGAATTTAGTAGATACCTTTTTTGTTACCCGGAACAAAAAGGATTTCAGACCCTCTGAGACCCATGATTTTGTTGATCGGGGAGAACTTCCGACTCTCCCGAAACTTCATCTCGGGATAAAATAGTCAACAGAGCCATTTTTTTAAATTATTGTGCAACATTGTGTTACCCTGGAAACAAAAAAGGATTTCAGAAACCCTGAAACCCTTGATTTTGTTTGTCGGGGCGAGAAGACTCGAACTTCCGACCCCTTGCACCCCATGCAAGTACGCTAGCCAACTGCGCCACGCCCCGAAATTTTGTGCAAATATAAAACTTTTCACTTAATAAAAAATTTTAATCGTAAAATTTAAAAAACAACCCATTACTCCTGGTTTTATTAATGTTGCAAAACCAATTACATAAATCCTGAACCTTTCTCATAAATATTGTTCATGATAACCTTTCACACTGCTTAACTTGTCAAAAGATTTATTCATATGATATTTTGTATAAGCATGTTTACATATGAATCTTCGTATCATATTCTTAAAATATGTTCGTATTATTAGCTTACAAATCAATAAATTTGCAATCCTTTTTTAATAAAAATTTAAATTTTATTGTATGAAAACGATTTTTACCGCTATTATAGCATTGTTATTGAACATTGGTATATATGCCCAATCAATTACGGTTACTTCCCCAAATGGCGGTGAAGTTTGGGCAGGATGTACTTCGCACAACATTACATGGACATCATCGGGTGTATCAAATTATTACAATATAGATTATTCAACAGATAACGGAGCCACCTGGGTTTCGTTGACAAGCAGTTTATATGTTAATAACGGCACATATTCGTGGGTTGTACCAAATGTGTCTTCTACTTCTTGCCGTGTAAAGGTAACCGATGCCAACACACCAACAACTTTTGATATCAGTAATGCTACGTTCTCCATTACTGCACCTCTTATTGTTACTTCACCCAATGGTGGTGAAAGCTGGGAAGGCGGCACCATCAAAACCATATCATGGGCAGCTACCGGAACAACCAGTTATTTCGACCTGTTTTACTCCACCGATGCAGGCGCAACCTGGACTTCCATCGTGAGTAATTATTATACCGCCTCCGGGCAATATGCCTGGACACTCCCCAATTCGCCGTCAACTACTTGTCTGATAAAGGTTCGCGACCATACCAATACTACCTGCATGGTGGACCAAAGCAACAATCTTTTTACCATTACCCCCGCCACCCCTGTAATTACAGTAACCAATCCTAACAATACTCAAACAAGATATATTGGTAACATTACTTCCATCACATGGACCAGCAGCTGGGTTACTTCCAATGCCCTTAAAATTGATTATTCTACCGATAACGGAACCTCATGGATACCAATCATTACCAACACACAAAATACCGGAAGCTATTCATGGATTGTTCCAAATACGCCATCAACTCAATGTCTTGTAAAAATTACTGACCTGGGCAACCCTGCCACCTACGATATCAGCAATACCACTTTTACAATTGCCCCTCCGTACATAACCGTAACAGCGCCCAACGGAGGAGAAAACTATGTGGGATGCAGCTCACAAAGCATAACATGGACGACCGCCGGGACTTCAGGAACTTATGCGGTAAAATATTCCACCGATAACGGACTCAGTTGGACCACGCTGTCAAATTCAGCTTCCGGATCGACTTATACCTGGTCTCAGGTGCCAAATCTAAATTCATCCACATGCCTTGTTAAGGTCAGCGATTATAATTCGCCAGGAACGCGGGATTCGAGCAATGCAAACTTTAATATACTCAAAAATACCGACATCATCATCACCTCGCCAAACGGGGGCGAAAGTTGGGAGGCCGGGACCTCTAAAACCATTTCATGGGTAGCTGCTCCTTCATCCACCCGCTGGTCGGTATATTATTCCACCAATAACGGTTCCAACTGGACAGTTATCAATTCTTCCGTCTACAGCACCTCACTGACATGGACAGTTCCAAATTTACCTTCTGCCACCTGCCTGATCAAAGTAGTGGACTATGATAACACTTGCAAAATTGATATAAGCGATGCTTTGTTCACTATTGCCCCGCCCACACCGGTCATTACAGTTACTAATCCGAACACAGCCACTACGCTGTATTGCGGAAACACGGCCAGTATTGCATGGACCAGCCAATACCTCACTTCCACCTTTGTAAGAATTGAATACACAACCAATAATGGAGCCAACTGGAGCGATGTGGCTGCTGTTACCGAAAACGATGGTACCTATTCATGGACCGTTCCAACAGCGATTTCAAGTCAATGCCGGATTCGTATCAGTGAATACAACAATGCCGTAGTATTCGACGAAAGTAATACCAACTTCACCATTGCTCAGCCCTTTATAACAGTTACCGCTCCCAACGGTGGTGAAAACTGGCTTGGTTGCAGTACGCAAACCATAAGCTGGACTGCCGGAGGAACTTCCGGTTCATACAAGATGTATTACTCTTCGAACAACGGAGCCAGTTGGACTTTGATCGGCAATTCTTCCTCCACCACGTATTCATGGAATCCTTTGGTAAGCCTGGCTTCATCATCCTGCCTGATAAAGGTTACCGACAATTCTAATGCAAACATTAAAGATTCCAGTAATGCTGTTTTTACGATCACGCCCAATACCGACATTGTGGTCACATCCCCCAATGGCGGCGAAAGCTGGGAAGCAGGAACCTCAAAAACGATTTCATGGGTGGCCGCCCCATCATCTACACACTGGTCGGTATATTATTCCACCAATAACGGTTCCAGTTGGACGGTCATAAATTCTTCCATTTACAGCACTTCCCTTACATGGACAGTTCCCAATTTACCTTCAGCCACCTGCCTGATCAAAGTAGCAGATTACGACAACCCGTGTAAATATGATGTCAGCAATGCTGTATTCACTATTACACCTCCTACTCCTGTGATCACTGTTACCAGCCCGAATACAGCCGTCACCTGGTATGTCGGAAATTCGGCAAACATTACATGGACCAGCCAGTACCTGACTTCTGCTTACGTTATTATCGATTATACTGTCAATAATGGTGCAAACTGGCTCAATATTACAACGATTACCGAAAACGATGGCACTTATTCATGGACAGTTCCCAACACACCGTCAGCAAATTGCCGCGTCCGTATCAGCGAATACAACAACGCCGTGGTATTCGACGAAAGTAATACCAACTTTACTATTGCTCCGCCATTTATAACAATTACGGCACCCAACGGTGGTCAGAACTGGGAAGGCTGTTCTTCGCAGACCATCAGCTGGACAGCCGGTGGTTGTTCCGGAAGTTACCGTATGTATTATTCATTGTCAGGAGGAGGATCATGGACCTCCATAGGAACCACCTCTTCCACTTCTTACACATGGAATCCCATCAACAACATATCTTCTGCTTCGTACAGAATCAAAGTTACCGATAATGCCAATCAGGCGATTAAAGATTCCAGCGACGCTGTATTTACTATTTATCAGAACGCAGACATCGTAATCACTTCCCCCAATGGCGGTGAAAGCTGGGAAGTCGGCACTACCAAAACCATTACCTGGGTGAGCGAACCGACTTCCACGCGGTACACGGTATATTATTCTGTCAACGGGGGAACCTCATGGAATACTATCGTATCTTCCACCTATTCCACCTCGGCAACCTGGACTGTGCCCAACGCTCCTTCCGCCAACTGCCTGATAAAGGTGGAAGATTACGACAAGTATTGCATTAACGATATCAGCGATGCCGTATTTACCATTGCTCCGCCCACTCCTGTGATTACCGTTACCCAGCCAAATACTGCCACCACGCTGTACAGCGGAAACAACGCCACCATCACATGGACCAGCCAATACCTGACTTCTGCCTTTGTAAAAATTGAATACACCACGAATAATGGATCGGGTTGGACAGATGTAGCTGCCGTTACCGAAAACGACGGCTCTTATTCCTGGACAGTTCCCAACACGCCGTCAGCTAATTGCCGCATCCGCATCAGCGAATACAACAACGCCGTGGTATTCGATGAAAGCAATACCAATTTCACTATTGCTCCGCCATTTATTACAATTACAACACCCAACGGTGGTCAGAACTGGGAAGGCTGTTCTTCGCAAACTATCAGCTGGACAGCCGGTGGTTGCTCGGGAACTTACCGTCTGTATTATTCACAGTCAGGCGGAGGCTCATGGACATCCATAGGTACCTCTTCCTCCACTTCATACACATGGAATCCCATCAACAACATAACTTCTGCTTCATACAGAATCAAAGTTACCGATAATGCCAATCAGACGATTAAAGATTCCAGCGACGCTGTATTTACTATTTATCAGAACGCAGACATCGTAATCACTTCCCCCAATGGCGGTGAAAGCTGGGAAGTCGGCACTACCAAAACCATTACCTGGGTGAGCGAACCGACTTCCACGCGGTACACGGTATATTATTCTGTCAACGGGGGAACCTCATGGAATACTATCGTATCTTCCACATATTCCACCTCTGCCACCTGGACCGTGCCCAACGCTCCGTCTGCTACCTGCCTGATAAAGGTGGAAGATTACGACAAATACTGCATCAACGATATCAGCGATGCTGTATTTACCATTTCTCCGCCCACTCCGGTGATTACTGTTACCCAGCCCAATACGGCCACCACGCTTTACAGCGGAAACAGCGCCACCATCGCATGGACCAGCCAGTACCTGACTTCTTCCTTCGTCAGAATTGAGCTTACCACCGACAATGGAACCTCCTGGGCTGATGTAGCATCTGTCACCGAAAACGACGGTTCTTATTCCTGGACAGTGCCTAATGTTCAATCTGCTAATTGCCGCATCCGCATCAGCGAATATAACAATGCCGTTGTCAACGATGAAAGCAATGTGAACTTTTCCATAGCCAAGCCATTTATAACTATTACATCCCCTAACGGCGGCGAAACATGGGAAGGATGTACACAACAGTATATATATTTTAACAGCGGAGGCATTTCCGGGGCCTATATCATGAAGTATTCAACCGACAACGGCTTTACCTGGAATTCAGCAGGGTCAACCAGCGGCAGTCCTTTTACATGGAATCCTGTTGTTAACACGCCATCAACCCAATGCCTCGTAAAAATATACAGTAATTCCAATCCCGCCATTGCTGATTCCAGCGATGCTCCGTTTACCATTGCATCCAATGATGATATCTTCCTGACTTCTCCAAACGGCGGAGAACAATGGCAAGCAGGGTCCACTCAATTGATTTCGTGGGTTTCAGATCCATCCATTACGACTTTCGCAGTTTACTATTCGCTCAACAACGGAAGTACCTGGACAACGATAACATCATATACCTCTGCCCATTCCTACAGTTGGATAGTGCCCAACAATCCCGGAACAGGAGTCAGAATAAAAGTGGAAGACTATAACAGCACCTGCCGCAAAGATATCAGCGATGCGGCTTTTACCATTACCCCGGGAACTCCGGCCCTCACCAGTCCTAATGGCGGGCAAACCTGGTATTATGCTTCCACATACAACATCACCTGGACAAACCAGTATTTCTACGGAACCTATGTTACCCTCTCCTATTCCGTTGACAGCGGCGCATCATGGCTTCCCATTACCACTGCTACCAATAACAATGGCAGTTATGCCTGGACAATACCAAATACCGCGTCATCCCAATGCCTCGTAAAAGTAAATGAATATAACAATCCTGCTGTTTTTGACGTCAGCAATGCAACCTTTACCATTGCCCCTGCCCTGGTAATCGGTACGCCCAACGGGAACAACGGCATGGAAGAATGGCGCGTATGCACCCAAACCACGATACAGTGGACATCAGGAGGATGTTCAGGGAATTATAAGATCGAATACTCCACAGATAACGGGGCGTCATGGACAACCCTTGTCAGCAGTTACTATTCAGCCGGAACAAACAACTCCTATAACTGGACTATTCCCAACACACCTTCGACAAATTGCCTGGTAAGGGTAAGCGATGTATCTGCTTCAGTAAAAACAGATATCAGCGATGCTGCTTTCACCATCAAACCCAGCATTATTGTTACGGCTCCGAATGGCGGCCAGAGCCTGCCACAGGCAAGTTCATTCAACATCACATGGACCTCTGATGGCGCTTCTAATTATTACAATATAGACTATTCCACAGACGGTGGTTCTACATGGACCAATATTATCTACAATCAATACATTACCGGAGGAAGTTACACCTGGACAGTACCTTCTGTAACTTCCTCTAATTGTAAGATCAGGGTTACCGATTATATCAATACCTGTAAAACCGATATGAGCGACAATACGTTCTCTATCGGAATGCCGGTTCCTACCATTACAGTAACCAGCCCGAACGGCGGCAATGTGCTTAGCGGTTGCAGCACCAGCAATATTTCATGGAATGCGACCAATACATCAAACAATTATACAATTGAGTATTCCTCCAACAACGGGTCGACCTGGAATACCATTATTTCAAATTTGAATACCATGAGCGGAACCTATTCGTGGGCCGTACCTAATATTGCTTCCACAAACTGCCTGGTGAGGATTAAGGATTATAGCAACCCATCCATTATGGATGTCAGCAATGCAACATTCACCATAAATCAGTCTGTTACTGCTGCGATAACTGCCGGAGGTCCGGTATCCTTATGCGAGGGGAATTCTGTGGTACTTACTTCATCCAGCGCCACCGGCAACCTTTGGTATCCGGGCGGGCAAACTTCCCAAGCCATAACGGTATCAAACTCAGGGCCTTATTATGTGGTGGTGACCAATACCGGATGTTCTGCCACTTCAAATACAATTACTGTTACCGTAACTGCTACCCCAACAGCCCCGGTTGCTTCGAGCAACACTCCTGTTCCGCTCAACGGGACACTTCAGCTTACTGCAGGGACGGTTCCCGGCGCCAATTATACCTGGTCGGGTCCAAACAGTTATAGTTCTTCTGTTCAAAACCCCACCATCAGTAATGCCACTCCTGCATTGAATGGAACGTATTCGGTTTACGCCACCATTAATGGATGTTCGGGACCTTCGGGTAGCACAGCCGTTACAGTTAATCCTGCAGCATCCACTATCACCATTGAGGGTGCCGTCATCAGCGAACAGGGCAATTTCATTTCCGGAGCAAAACTCAAGCGCACCGGCGCTACTGCCGACTCTATGGTCACTTCCACAGACGGCCAGTATCATTTTGATGTCACACAGGGAACGACCAACATGGTGACCCCATCAAAAAATAATGATGTAATCAATTATAATGGTATTTCTTCTTTTGACATTGTGCTTATGCAACGACATATCGGTTTTGCCCAATTACTAAGCTCCCCTTACAAAATTATTGCAGCAGATGTCAATAGTTCAGGAATAGTCAACAGTGTTGATGTTGCCATTACAAAATCATTGATCCTGCAAAACATAACATCATTTCCGGGCAATAAACTCTGGGCATTTGTAAATTCTTCCTTTATTTTTACGAATCCTATGAATCCTTTCCCATATGAGAACAGCCGTTTTTACAGCAATATCAATGCAGCAACCGATCAGGACTTTATAGGTGTAAAACTGGGCGACCTCAATAATAGCTGGGATCCCAATGTTGCAAAAGTCGTAAGCCAGGAAACCCTTACTATAAAAACTGAAAACCACGAAGTATTTCCGGGCGATATTATTACCGTTCCTATTACTGTTCAGGACTTCAAAAATATCAGCGGCTTTCAATATACACTGAGCTGGAATAATTCTGTGCTGGAATTTATTGAAGCCAATAACGTGTCTTTACCTATGGATTTCGGGAACTCACAAACATCCGGCGGTAAATTAACTGCACTCTGGACCACTGAAGACCAGGAAGGGGTTGATCTGGAAAATAGCAGTATTATTTTTGTCTTAAAATTCAGGGTGATTGGCCATGCCGGTGAATCTTCAGCCGTATCAATTAATTCCGATATTACTTCTTTGGAAGCTGTCAACAGCGACCTTGAGATGGTAACGATAAATACAGAAGCGGGGATTATTAAAGTTATGGACGCAACCGGTATTTATGAAAATAACTTCGGTGATTATCAGCTTTTCCAGAACGAGCCCAATCCGTTTACAGGTAACACTAAGATATCCTTCAGCATTCCTGCCCGGGATGAAGTTATAATTACTATCCATGATATTTTCGGAAAAGAAGTAGCAATTTACAAAGAAACATACGAACCGGGAGTTCATTCCATCATATGGAATGGTACTGATATAAAAGGAAACAGGTTAGGTGTCGGGACCTATTACTACCGCATGCAATCAGGAAAATTCACCGAAGTCAGAAAGATGATCTTGTTTAAATGATATTATTTTAATCAAACATCTGAAACTGATATGATATGAAAAAAAAGATAATTTTCAATCTCCTGTTCCTTTTGATGATACCTCCTGCTCTTTTCGGGAATGTATCATTGATCATGAAGAGCCATCATGCGGCTCAAGGGACACAGATCACGGTTCCCATAAAAGTTAAAGATTTCATTAACATCATTTCCCTGCAGGGAACGATACAATTTGATCCGTCAATTCTCACTTTTGTGAATGTACAGGATTTTGGGCTGCCATCACTGGATGCTTCAGACTTTGGATTATCCCAGACAGCCAGCGGAAAATTGATGTTAACCTGGACTGATCCGGATCTTAGCGGAGAAACATTGACCGACAGCGCTGTGATATTTTCCATAAAATTCACTGTGACCGGCATTAACGGGCAATCAAGCGCTTTATCATTCGTAAATAGTCCTACACCATTTGAAGTATATAATAATTCGAATAATCAGGAAACGCCTGTTCTTGTAAATGGAAATGTATTTATTCAAAATATAAATTCTCCGTCTGATGTTTCATTGATAATTGATTCCGTAAGCGGTGTACATGGATCACAGGTCACTGTTTCCTGCAGGGTTCATAACTTTACTAATATCAATTCCGTGCAGGGCACGATCCAATTTGATAACAGTGTGGTTTCCTTCAATGGGATCGGTTACTATGGTTTACCGGATATGGGCTATGCAAATTTCGGGTTGTCTCAATTATCTCAGGGGAAAATAACTTTCATGTGGAATGACCCTAATTTCATGGGACAAAATATTGACGATGGAGATGCTTTGTTTTCATTGAATTTCATACTCACAGGCAATGCCGGCCTGCACTCAAGCATTAATTTAATAAATCTTCCCACAGCGGTTGAAATTACGGATTCTGCATTAAATCTTTTAACGGCTAATATTACAAACGGAAACATAAACATAACTGGAATCAATCAGGCCTTAGCAATTAAAATCGATTCGGTCCATGCAACAACAGGATCTATTGTAAGTGTGCCGGTACGTGTCTGGAATTTTAATAAGATCATTTCTGTCCAGGGAACAATAACTTTTGATCCGTCTTTTGCCTCTTTCAATTCCGTTGAACAATTCAGTTTGACGGGAATGGATAATTCGTCATTCGGCACATCACTTATCAGCTCTGGCAAACTGATGTTCTCATGGACTGATGCTACATTTAGCGGGCAGTCTTTGGGCGATTCATCAGTATTGTTTACAATAAAATTTCTTGTCATGGCATCCCCGGGAAGTTCGCCATTTCTGGATTTTACAAATGCTCCGACTCCTATTGAAATTACGGATACTTCTTGGGGAGAAGTTGGATATGTTACCCGGTATGGTAAAATAGTCGTTATCGGAGGAGGGCATTCATTGTATGGAAAAACAATATATGCAGGTAAGGCCAATGCAGGAAATCCTGCGCCTAATATCCCGAATTATAATTTCGCACTGTACAATATTGGCCAGGTGAAAGTGACACTAAAAAGTAATTCAGGGGCAGTTGTACTTGCAAACACGACAAGTGATGCCAACGGTTTTTTTCAATTCAACAATGTTACAGATGGAAACTATATACTGTCTTATGATAAATACACTGAAGACACTATGCAATACTGTAATCATGTAAATGCTGTCGACATCGCTTTATTGAAATATCTTATTGGTCACGATACGATAGTTGATCCGTCCAGAAGCTTTACTTCTAAACATAAAAAAGCTGCAAACGTTGATAACAATGCATCAATAAATACTGTTGACATCGCGAGAATCAGTGCAAAGGTTGGCTTGCCATACACACCCGCCAGGAACTTTCCGAAAGGAAACTGGGTAGCCCTTGATACGTCCGTGACCGTGGCCGGTGCCGACTTAAATGTCACCCTGCAAACTATCTGCTACGGTGATTATGATGCCTCCAGTTACAGATATAAAGATTCAACATCAAACTGGGGAACGGCAAAAGTATTACCTGATGAAAATATCATCATCTGGTCAGATGAATCCATTATGATGAATGATCCAAATTATTTTGAAGTTCCCTTACGGATAAGCACAAAAATGAATGAGCTTTCCGCAGTGGGCCTGGAGTTGAGTTATCCAAGTGATAAATTCAAACTTGTAAGTGCATCCATGTCAAATACCGGTAAAAATGGTGGTGCAATAAAGATCAATCCTACATTGGAAGAGATCATTGCAGCTAATAATGACCTGCTGGTGACAGATGACCAGGGAATAATCAGAGTTGTATATGCCACAACAGATTTCTTCGATATTGCAGCTAATGATGAACTGGTCAGGCTGGGCTTCGTTTCGCTCAATGCTCCGAGCCGCGGAGAGCTGGATTTTGACCTGAACGGGACAGGTTTGATAGCTAACCAATACGGCGAAATAAATTCAGATGCTTACCTAACTATGCCAAAGATTTTTGTCCAGGGTAATGATACTGAAGCCGGATTTGAGTTTGCAGGATATCCCAACCCGTTCAGCACTGACGCAACGTTGACCTACAATTTACCGGAAAACGGAACAGTAAAACTCAATGTTTATAATGCTATCGGTGAGTTGGTATCCGAACTTGTAAATGAAACCCAGATCAGCGGAAAACACGAAGTGGTATTTTCACAAAAAGATTTATCTGCCGGCATGTATACGTTCAAACTCGAATTTTCTGGTTTGACTGAATCAAGAACCCTGTTATTGAAAATGATCCACTGATCCCGATAAAGTCTGTTTTATTTGTACGAAGAGGCTGTCTATAGGTTGAGACAGCCTCTTTTTATTAAAAATATTTTAAAGAAAACATTTTTGCTCAATTATTTTATTGACATCTTGAAACTCCATTTTTTTCTTTTAAAGGTCAATTCAATGCCTTTCTCTTAATAATATCTGTTAGTAGGCCAGTTATTCAAACACATAAATTCTTATTCTACACATGTATAAATTTTGTATTTATTGAATAATTAATTTTTTTAATTTAATTTGCATTTTAACATTTTTTTTCGTAGTATTGTACTACTTTAGTGAAAAATTTTACCCAATCATTTTTAAAACAAATCAATAAATTATATTCAAAAACCATTAAATCACACAAAATGAAAACACCTACCCTTTCATTAAGAAAATCGGCGCTATCCTTGTTCGCCTTTCGTTTTGCTTTAGTAATCGGATTTCTTGTTTTTACCACTTTCATCGGTAAATCACAAACCGATAGAACCATTGCAACAAAAGACCCGTCACTGGTAAAACCGGTGGAAAACAACCAAACGGTTGTGCATCCCCCGGTTCAAAATCCCAACGATGATGTTATCTACAAAAACATAGGAGCACATGCGCCTGACATCAACGATCCTGATTTCAGAACCAAATCAGAAGAATGGATGAAAAACTATCCTGAAGAATTTGATGCCTGGATGTTAAGGACAGTGAAAGCTTATCCGGGAACGAGTTCGGAAAATTATCCTGAATTTGCGCAACCCAAGCCAGCAATTCAAAAAGTGGCAGAACACGCTCCGGCAATGAATGATCCTGACTATCAGGCGAAAAAACTTGAATGGATGAAAAATTATCCTGAAGAATACGATGCCCTCATGAAAAAGTCTCTTTCATCTCAAACAGGGCAAAATACAGGAAAAACCCCAATCGTGAAACACCCTGCGGCTTCTTTTCAGCAAAAAGTTGCAGAACATGCGCCTTTGATGAGCGACCCTGACTATGAAGCTAAAAAACTCGAATGGATGAAAAACTATCCTGAAGAATATAATGCACTGCTTGAAAAACCTTCCTCAACACAGGAGGTACAATTACCATCACTGAATAACACGATAATTATTAATGATGCCCGTGAAAATGAAAGAATGGAAGCGCTACCTGAAGTAAACGTACCGAAATCCAATACTGGATCAAATACCGGAGTTCCCGGCGTGGTAAAAAAACCTTCTTACAAAGTTGCAGAACATGCTCCTTATCTTGATGATCCCGATTATGCGGCTAAAAAAGAGGAATGGATAAAAAATTATCCTGAAGAATATGAGCGGGTTGTAAATTCCACGAATGTGCAGCCGGCCAAATAATAACGATATTCTTAATATTTTTAAAAATTAAAAAATACGCATATGAAAACAAACACCATTTTTCACAAAAAAACATGGGCATTAATGAAAAGGCTCTTCACTTTCATGGCCCTGCTGACCCTGACGGCGAATATCAGTGTCTGGGGACAGACGATCACGATCGGGACCGGCACCGGATATTCTTCTTCGAATACTATTACTCCCTATTCCACATCATACATGGACGGCAGGCATCAATACCTGATACTGGCCAGCGAAATCATAGCGGCAGGAGGACAAACCGGTACCATAACCCATCTTGGCTTCCAGTTATATTCCGTTGGCAGCCCTGCCATGAGCGGTTTTACTGTTTCATTAAAACAGACGACTATTACTGAATTGACCACAACCTATGAAACCGGTCTTACCACAGTATATTCGAACGCATCTTATACTCCGGCTGGAACAGGATGGCAATGGTTAGCGCTGGATCTTCCGTTTGCATGGAACGGAACATCAAACATCGTGGTACAGGTATGTTTTGATAATACTTCCTGGTCTTCAAGTTCTTCCGTTTATTATTCTACCGTTACCGGCAATATGCATCATTATGGTTATGCCGATAGTGAAACGGGGTGCACCATGACTGCGCCGACTTATAATGGTGTGAATGCAAACCGTCCCAACATCGGGTTATATTTTAGCTGCTCATCACCTATGGGTTTGATTTCATCAACATCATATTATCTTACCAATGTAACTACAACAGGCGGCACCCAAAACATTAACAACACCACGACATTTGCTTCAGGTGGATACAGTAATTATTATTCTCCCACCTATTCCTGCATTGCTGCTGCCGGTTCGGCCATTTCGATCACACTGACCACTAGTACCAGCACCCATCATTATTATATATGGATAGACTGGAATGCTGACGGAGACTACCTTGATTCCGGTGAAACCCTTCTCGCCACCACAGGATATACCAACGGGTATACACTGAATTATACAGTACCTGCCGGAACAGCGCCGGGACCATACAGGATGCGGGTTGCCAACAGTTATGCCGGCACTATAACACCCTGCGGGCCAGCCTATTACGGCGAATATGAGGATTATATGTTCGTGGTATGCACCTGTCCGGCAAATGAAACCTGTGCAGGGGCAACGTATATTTCGTCCATTACCTCATCATACAGCGCATCAGGTGTTCTGGGCTGCATCGACGATTGCTCAGGACTGGCGTACCATGACGTATTTTACCGTTTTACCCCACAGGTAACTGGTTCTTACACTGTAAATATGGGAGACAGTTATGGTGATACCTATATGAAAATTTATTCCGGCACCTGCTGCACTGGCACCCTCGTGGCAACAGGAGATGATGAATATGGCGGCGCTGACCCGCAGGTAACGCTAAACCTGACAGGGGGTACAACCTATTATTTTGAATGCGGAAGCTATTCTTCCAGCGAGACTTATGCAAATTCTGCCTACAACTTCAACCTGGTGCGCAACTGCGACAGCGTGCCTGCTAATGAAACCTGTGCCGGGGCTGTAGCTATTAGCTCAGTCACCAGTTCATATCATACCAGCGGAATACTCGGATGTACCAACGACTGCTCAGGATTAGCCTATTATGATGTATTCTATTCCTTTGCTCCCGCTGCTAGCGGTTCATACACCATAGACATGGGGCTCAGCGACGGAGACACTTACCTGAAAATGTATTCCGGAACATGCTGCACCGGCACTGTCATTGCAACGGGTGACCAGGAATACGGAGGAAGTGACCCGATGGTAACCGTTTACCTGAATGCCGGTACAACATATTACATTGAATGTGGCAGTTATTATTCAAGCGGTTATGCCAATGCTGCGTTTAATTTAAACCTTGTCCGCAACTGCGACAGTGTGCCTACAAATGAAACCTGTACCGGCGCAGTATCTATCAGCAATTATAGTCTCCCGTACAGCTTCAGCGGCATACTCGGATGCACCAATGATTGCGCAAGTTATCCTTATAATGATGTATTCTTTGCCTTCACACCTCTGTATACAGGGTCCTATACGGCAGATATGGCCGGCAGTGACGGGAATACGGAAATGAAATTATGGGGCAGCGGATGTTGCGGCACCCAACTGGCTTATGATGATAACAGCGCCGGCGGCTATGACCCCTCAATAACCTATACATTAACCGGCGGAACCACCTACTATTTTGAATGTGGTAGTTGGTATTCCACGGGGTATTCAAACGCGCCTTTCAACTTTCACTTAGTGCGCAACTGTTCACCACAGACCAATGAAACCTGCGCGACAGCAAAAGTAATCCCCTCATATATTTCTTCCTATGGCACAACAGACACCTTAGGATGCACCGATGATTGTGCCGGTTATCCCTATCATGATGTTTTCTATTCGTTCACACCACAGGCAACCGGTTCCTACACGGCCGATATGTATCTCAGCGAAGGAGATACCTATATGAAAGTATATTCGGGATCGTGCTGCGGAACTCTTGTCGCATACAATGATGATGGCGCAGGTGATATGGATCCTCAGATTACATATACATTTATCGGGGGAACAACTTACTATTTTGAATTAGGAAGTTTATCAAGTTCTCAATATATGTCAAATACTGTTTTTAATTTTAACCTTGTGCGAAACTGTGATAGCGTGCCCACCAATGAAACCTGTGCGGGTGCAGTTACTATCAGTAATACCAATGTGCCATACAGTACCACCGGAATTTTAGGATGCACCGATGATTGTGCCGGTTATCCATATAATGATGTTTTTTATGCTTTCACCCCGTATTATACCGGTTCATACACTGCCGACATGCTTAACAGCGACGGCGACACCTATATGAAACTTTGGACCGGTTCCTGCTGCGGTACTCTTCTCGCTTCTGACGACGACGGCGCAGGTGATCTGGACCCTGAAATAACATACACCCTGACAGGCGGAACTACGTATTATTTTGAATGTGGTAGTTTATCCAGCACCGGTTATGCCAATGCGCCCTTCAATTTCAACCTCGTACGAAACTGTGCTGCACCGGCAAACGAAACCTGTGCAGGCGCTACTTCTATTACTTTCGCCCAGATAGTGGCAGGATACAACACATCAGGAACCCTGGGCTGTACCAACGATTGTGCAAGTTATCCCTACCATGATGTTTTCTTCAGGTTCAACTGCACCATGACGGGTATTTATACCTTTGACATGCGGAACAGCGACGGCAACACTGAAATGAGGATCACCTCTGGTTCCTGTTGCGGAACTTATGTTGCTTACGACAATGACAGCTATGGAGGACAGGATCCACAGATAACCGTAACGCTGTATGCCGGCACATCCTATTGGATCGAATGTGGAAACTATTATAACTCTGATTATTACACGGGTACTGCCTATAACCTTTATGCGAGCTACAAGCCATGGAACGACGAATGTACCGCAGTTACTCCTGATGCATTACCTGTTGGCACCACATTAACATACACCGGTAACAATACCAATGCAACCACTGACTGTTCCTCAATCATCTGGGCTACAGTATGGTATGCCTTTACCACCACCCAGTGTTCTGATGTCACAGTTAACTTGTGCGGTACCTCCCCTGCTTTTGCTACCGCGGGCGTTGTACTGACACAATGTCCCTGTTCATCCACAATCTACGGAGCATATAACAATTCAGAATGCGGCGATGGAAATTTTTCTATGCACTTTGATAATCTACCTGCAGGAACATATTATTATCCAGTATATTCACAATCACCCAGTGTGGGATATTATACCCTGCATATTATATCCAGCTTACCTACCGCTGTGCCCACACTGGTAACAGCAACGCCTTCTCTTATTTTATGCGGCAACGGCTCGTCTGAATTAAATGCTACTTCTGCCGGCAACAATATAAACTGGTACACTGTAGCAACGGGTGGGACACCTTTTGGTACCACGGCCAGCGGCGCTAATATTTATGTTAGTCCTTCAGCCACTACCACCTATTATGCGGAAGCTTCGGCAGGTGGCAATAATGATACCATTACAACGGTATTCGCAGGTTCTATTGCTGATGATGGCAATATGTTCGATGTAAATATTTTACAAGACATAACCGTTTCCAGCTTCGACGTAAACCTGCCTACCGGAGTAACTGCCGATCTTGCCATTTACTTTAAGACAGGGACACATGTTGGATCCGAGAACACTCCGGGCGCCTGGACTTTAGCCGGCACTGCCACAGGTATTGTATCACTGGGTGCTGATGTTCGAACACCGCTCAATCTAAATCTAAACCTGCACCTGGCTGCGGGACAAACTTACGCCTTCTATGTAACGGTGACCAATGGAGCCAATATGCGTTATAATACAGGTACTGCTGTTGGCAATGTTTATGTTTCCAATGCACAGTTACAGGTTGAAGAAGGTTCGGCAGTTCTTTATCCTTTCAGCAGTGTATACTCTCCACGAATCTGGAACGGAATTATCCGGTATGTGAGCGGCTCCTGCATATCAGCACGCACGCCGGTCACGGTGACGGTAACTTCGGTACCTTCTGCCCCCACGCCGGTTACAGCAACTCCTGCAGCTATTTGCAACGGAGGCACTTCTCAATTAAACGCCACTTCTGCCGGCAACACTATCGAATGGTTTACAGTAGCAACAGGAGGCACCAACGTCGGCACCAGTAACAGCGGCGTTAATTTCGCGGTAAGCCCAACCACTACAACCACGTATTATGCAGAAGCAGAAGCCGCTCATACTTCCACTGTTGGCCCATTAAATCCAGCCAATACAGGTGCTTTCAGTTCTGCTACCTTTACAAATTATTATCTCATCTTTAATGTAGCTGATCACCCAACCAAAATAACCTCTGTAGATATTTTCCCCACGGCACCGGTAGGTTCGGCATTCGCGATCACCATTTCAAATGCCGGAGGCACTCAGATATTTACTACCGGGTCTTATTCAACCACTGTAACCGGCGGGGCAAAACAGACGGTACCCATCAATTTCACGGTACCTGTTGGAACCGGATACCGGATGCAGATGGGACTCAACCCAGGCCTGAACCGTAATTCCACAGGTGCTGTTTACCCGTACACGAACGGAAATATTTCAATCACAGGTAACAGCTTCGACCCCAATTATTATTATTTCTGTTACAACTGGAATATCGAACAGCCTTGTTCCAGCACACGTACTCCGGTAACAGTAACCATCACTCCTAACAATACGATTACTTTGTCAGCAGGTGGTACGCAAACCAAATGTATCAATACAGCGATAACTACCACGACTTATGCTACCACAGGTGCTACCGGCGCCACAGTAACAGGCTTGCCAGCAGGCGTAACAGGGAGCTGGGCTTCCAATGTGGTTACCATCAGCGGCACACCTACTGCTTCAGGAACATATAACTACACGGTTTCATTGACAGGAGGTTGCGGAACAATAAGCGCTAACGGAACAATCACCGTAGTACCGAACAACACCGTTGCACTCACTGCGGGCGGTACACAGACCAAATGTATCAATACAGCTATTACAACCACTACCTATGCCACCACCGGAGCCACCGGGGCTACAGTAACAGGTTTGCCAGCAGGTGTAACAGGAAGCTGGGCAGCCAATGTAGTTAGCATAAGCGGCACACCGACTGTTACAGGAACATATACTTACACGGTTACCTTAACTGGCGGTTGTGGCACCACCACAGCTACAGGAACGATAACCGTATCGCCAAATAATACGATTGTATTGACTGCCGGCGGAGCACAGACCAAATGTATCAATACAGCGATAACTACAACCACTTATGCCACTACAGGTGCCACTGGAGCTACAGTAACCGGGTTACCAACAGGTGTAACAGGCAGTTGGGCAGCCAATGTGGTTACAATTAGCGGTACACCGACAGTGACCGGAACATTTACCTACTCGGTTACCTTAACAGGAGGCTGCGGAACTACAACAGCCGCAGGAACAATAACAGTAACACCGAACAATACGATCACACTGTCGGCAGGTGGTACTCAAACCAAATGTATAAATACCGCTATCACTACCACCACCTACGCCACCACCGGTGCTACAGGAGCAACAGTAACAGGGTTGCCGGCAGGTGTTACCGGCAGTTGGGCAGCCAATACGGTTACCATAAGTGGCACACCGACTGCTTCTGGAACATTTAACTATACGGTTACTTTAACAGGTGGTTGCGGAACAGTAACAGCGACAGGAACTATAACAGTAACACCGGCCAATACGATCACACTGACGGCTGGCGGTACTCAAAGCAAATGTATAAATACCGCTATCACTACCACCACCTACGCCACCACCGGTGCTACAGGAGCAACAGTAACAGGGTTGCCGGCAGGTGTTACCGGCAGTTGGGCAGCCAATACGGTTACCATAAGTGGCACACCGACTGCTTCTGGAACATTTAACTATACGGTTACTTTAACAGGTGGTTGCGGAACAATTACTGCGACAGGAACTATAACAGTAAATTCGATACCAACAGCAGAAGCAGGTGCAAATGCAACATATACAGGCACTCCTATACTTATCGGTGATCCTGCCAATGGCCCAGGAACATGCAGTTGGTTGCCTACCGCAGGATTAAATAATCCGAATATCTGCCAGCCATTAGCATCGCCAGCAACTACTACAACCTATACGTTAACAGTCAACAACAATGACTGTATAGCTACAGATGTGGTTACAATTACTGCTGGAGTCCTCGGACATTATATCCGCGGTAAAACACGTTATCTTAAAAAGGCAACAGCAGGGTACCCGTCGCCTAATCCGCCCACATACAATGCTGTTATATATAATATAGATAATGTA
>DAOQAF010000062.1:0-20663 GCA_035353775.1 Bacteroidales bacterium
TCAACGGCTTCGCCAGCCTCGATGACGACGATTACCTGTTCGATAATCCATATATCAAAAATTTTAATTTCGATGCGGTAAAATCCATTTTCACTTCTTTCTACCTTGGCAACTATCACCCGCTGACTACGCTAACCTATTTGTTTGAATACCACACTTACGGACTAAACCCGCTGCCTTTTCACCTGCTGAATGTGCTGCTGCATCTGGCAAACACCATGCTTGTATATAAGCTTGCCGAAAAATTAAGCGGACAAAAATTAACCGCATTGATCGTGGCAGCCTTGTTTGCCCTTCACCCCATGCATGTTGAATCGGTAGCCTGGATATCCGAACGTAAGGATGTGCTTTACACTTTGTTTTACCTGGCAGCCCTGCTGGCCTACTTAAATTATACAAAATCGGGTTTTAAAAGAAAGCACTACTATATATGCCTGCTACTTTTCGTATTGTCGCTGCTGTCAAAATCCGCTGCGGTAACGATGCCCGTACTGATGATCGCCATCGACTTTTATAAAAACAGGAAGCCCGATGTAAAAATGTTCCTCGAAAAAATACCGTTTCTCTTACTATCGATATTTTTCGGCATATTAGCACTGCTGTCTCAGGCGGGCGCAATAAAAGAAGTATCCCAGGTGTATTCAATCATCGACAGGATATTTTTCTTTTCATACACTATTGTATTTTATATTGTAAAGTTACTTGTTCCTTTCAGTCTGTCAGCTATGCACTATTATCCGGAAACTCACGGAGGCGCTTTGCCTTGGTATTTCTACGCTTCGCTGCCACTGCTATTGGTACTTATCTGGCTTATCGTGAAAAAATCACCCTTCCGTCGTGAAAAACTTTTTGGAACATTCTTTTTTCTCATTGTGATCTCCATCATGCTTCAGATCATCTCGGTCGGCAATGCCATTACGGCCGAGCGTTATTCTTACGTTTCTTATATCGGCCTGTTCTATATTGCCGGTCAATGGGTTTCTAATTTACCAAAAAAATCTGTCCGAAAAATTGCACTTTTCATGGTGGCCTTGTTCATCACGGTCATGTCGTATCTTACCTGGGACAGAATTAAAGTGTGGGAAAACGGGAATGTGCTTTTTACGGATGTCATAAAAAAATACCCCGGCAACTACTTATCATACTGGATGCGGGGCAACTATAAAAACGATATAAAGGATTACAAGGGTGCCATGCAGGATTACGATAAAACGCTTCATCTCTACCCGGACTTTGCAATGTGCCTGACCAACATGGGCTATATTCATAATGAATTTAAAGATTATAATGCAGCCCTGCAATACCTGAACCGTTCCATAAAACTGGACTCCACGGTCGCTGAAGCCTTCAACAACCGCGGCATGGCCTATGACGGGCTGGGCGATAAGACATCGGCCCTGCGCGATTACAATAAAGCCATCCTCCTTGATCCCGATTTACAGAAAGCATACAACAACCGGGCTGTCCTGAAAGCTACGCTGGGTGATTTACAAGGCGCCCTTGCAGATGCCAATAAAGCAATAATAATAAACCCTGACGATGGAGACGCATACAGCAACCGGGCCAACATCAAGGCCATGCTGAAAGATTTCACCGGCGCAATAGATGATTACAGCTCAGCGCTCAAATTCAATCCTAAAGATAATACGGTTTTATTTAACCGCGGACTCACCCGCCTCAATGTGAACGATACCGCAGGCGCCTGCGAAGACTGGCATCAATCCTTGAAACTCGGCAATCAGGCGGCAGACGGGGTGATCAAGACATATTGCAAATAACGGAGGTTCCTCTTCATCCGTATTTCTCCATTCAGCCCCGAATTTACTGCATCAATTTTTTCAAATAAAGAATAAAATATTAATCCCGGAAACAGTTTAAAAAATTTGTATTTTTACAATAACAAATTACACACCATGACATTATACATTATTATCGGAATAGCTGTTTTGCTCCTTTTGATCACAGCAATTTTCTTCAACAAATTCATTTCGTACCGCAACAGGATACGCAATGCCTGGAGCGACATTGATGTGCAGTTGAAAAGGCGTTACTCCCTGATACCTAACCTTGTTGAATCAGTGAAAGGATATGCCGTACATGAAAAAGATCTTTTCGAAAATGTAGCAAAATACCGCTCGCAGGCCGAAAACGCAACAACACTGAAAGAACATGAAGCCGCGGAAAACAACATGATTTCCGTTTTAAAAAATATTCTGGTCACGGTTGAAAATTATCCTGCCTTGCTCGCAAATGAAAATTTTATGAAATTGCAGGATTCGCTGATCGAAGTGGAAGACACCATTCAGGATGCCCGGAGATATTATAATGCGGTAGTCCGCGACAACAACACGGCCGTTGAATCATTCCCCGGGAATATTTTTGCTAATATCTTCCGTTTTAAAGCGGCAGATTTTTTTGAAATTGATAGTCTTGAACGCGAAGTAATAAAGGTTGAAATAAAAAAATAAAGTATGAAAAAAATATTCCTGATTGTTTTTTTCACAATCCTGAGTTTAACAGGATTCTCAGAAGCATTTGACATCACAAATTTTTATGTTGATATCGAGATGAATGCCGATGGTTCCATCTGGGTTACCGAAACCATCGATGCCCGTTTCAAAGAACAAAAACACGGCATCATACGTTCCATACCGTTCAGATACAGGCAGGTTGATTTTCCGGGAAGAGTAAGCGCTGAAAGGCCAAGCTTCTCGGCCGACTACGAGCTGCTCATCAAAAATATCTCCGTCGACGGCTTTGAATTCAGCACCTCTTACGAGGGTGATTTTTTGAAAATAAAAATTGGATCTGCCGATAAATATATTGAGGGCGACCAGAAGTTTGTAATTAAATATCTTGTCTGGGGTGCATTGAACAAGTTCAGCGACCATACGGAATTATACTGGAACCTTATCGGACACCAGTGGGATTGCGATATTGCCAAAGCAGGGTTCAGGATCAGACTGCCCAAGGCAAATAACCTAAAAAATGATGATATTCTGCTTTTCACCGGCGCCGAAGGCTCCAAAAATGAAGGGGCAAAGTTTGCAATTAGCCCCGATGCCATAGGCGGATTCCTGTTAAGCCCTTTGAAAGCCAACGAAGGCATGACAGTCGTGGTAAGGTTCCCCCTCTCCTATTTTCCCAGCACCAGCATTCCTGTTGAAGACCTGGCAAAGAAATTCTATATTGATAAACTCCTTGCGAAAATCAAGATTAATTTTGATGGATCGCTTGATATAGAAGAAAAATATGCTGTCGTCCTTCTCGAACCTCAGACGTCATTTCTGCGCGATTTTTATACCCTCAAGGCTGATGATTCGTCCATGATAAAAGATCAGGTCATTAAAGATGTAAAAGTAAATTATGTGTCGGCAGAAACTGCAGATGCTAAATTCTATGCAGAATGTGAAGGCGCCACCAAATACATAAATCTGTATAGCAACACGGATAAATTTGCCAACAAACTCGAAGTAACGTGCACATACAAAGTCTGGGGCGCTGTGGTTTTCGAAAACGGAAGGGCCGAGATCAAATGGCCGTTCAACGGCGAAATGTCAGGCGAACCTTTCAGGGGCTTTGAAGCTGAAGTATCGGCTGATCCTGCAATCAACATAGAAAAAACAGTTTTTCGTTTTTACAAATTAACTGAAGACCATACACTGTCGCCGGAAATACACTACGACAGCCAAAAGAGAACTTACTTCATTAAATATGACAAAGTTTTTTCCACGGACCCGGTATTCCTGACACAGACACTCAGCGACGAGGGCTTTAACAAAAACTTGTTGCCGTTTGAGATCTTCGCAAAGCAATATTACATCAAAGATTTTCTTACGGAAATTACGCTCAATAAGAACGGAAGCCTGCATGTCAAACATTTTTATAATGTAAAATTTAAAAATCCATACAGTCTCGAAAACAGTTTTACGGCAAGAGAGAATTTCTCTTATTATGAATCTCTTCCCGACAATGGAGGGTCAAACACAAAACTTCCCGACTGGTCATTTTTATGCGGATATACAAAACTCCTTATAAGCAACCTGATAGTTAGCGGGCAAAATGATGATTACAAAATCAGAAACAATTATTTTAATTCAATATACTGGGAAAACACCGGAGGGACAGCACAGGACTCTACATACAGCTATGAATACGATGTTTTCGGCCTGCTGACAAAAAAAGACGGAAAATACTATTTGAACAAATCATTGACAAGCGAATTTTCAGAACCTGTAAAATCAGGAACGGTGATTATCTCTCTCCCGCTTGGTATAAAACCTGCTGATGTTAATGCCTCCTTTTTAATAAATAACAATAAATTCGACCAATTTAATTTTAGATCTGAAAATAATACAATCATCTGTAAACTGTCGGAACCATTATATAGCAAAGAGATTCTATTTCTTGAGCTGTCTGTTCCGAAAGACAAATTATCTGTTTCGGGTGGGCTCACAGGAAAAATTATTTGGAAAAACAATAAATTACTATTCTTCCCTGCCATCATTTTCATCATATTACTTGTTCTGTGGTTCTTTATCGGAAGGGATAAAAAAGATGCTATTGTTGTTCAGTACAAGCCTCCCAAAGAGATCACCCCTGCCGAAGCCGGTTATCTGTGGGATAACAAACTTCATAAACGCGACCTGGTTTCACTGATATATTTCTGGGCAGGACATGGCCTGCTTTCGATAAAAGAAATAAATCAGGCCGGAAAAAAAACAGATTATGAGCTTACAAAACTTAAAGACCTGCCTCCCGAGGCCAAAAGTTTTGAAAAAAGAATGTTCGGGGGACTTTTCAAAGCCGGGAGCAAAGATCCCGTAAAAGTAAGCTCGTTGAAAAACTCCTTCTATGTTACCATGAATTATACCGACAAAGATTTGCAGGATTACGCTAAAACGAATAAATTTTATGCTCCCGGAACACGCGGATTCAGCCGCTTTCTGAAAGTTATTGCCTTTGTATTTCTGGGCATAGGTATCTTTGCCTCCTTGTTTTTTGGACAAAACTGGTTGCAGTTTCAGATTTTTGTGATTCTTACTTCTATGTCCTTATACCTTTTCGGGTTGTTAATGCCCAGACGCGCTCATTTTGCAGCAGAGCAGTACCAAAAACTACTCGGGTTCAAAGAGTTTATTCAACGGGCAGAAAAAGAAAAACTTAAAGAACTGCTGGACGAAAATCCTAAATATTTCGACGAAACAGTTTCGTATGCCATCGTCATGGGGCTGGGCAGCGAATGGGCCGACAAATTCCACGACCTGATAAATTCCAGCCCCGACTGGTATCAATCTGCCGGCAGTCATCCGTTCACCACCGGTCTCCTTGTCTCATCCATCATTTCGAGCATGTACCACATGGACCACAACTTTAATTACAAATATACATCCTATTCATCCGGCTCTTATTCCGGCGGTTCGCGAAGTTCCGGGTTCAGTTCGTTTGGCGGTGGCGGCGGTTTTTCAGGGTTTAGTGGCGGTGGCGGATTCTCAGGCGGCGGATTCGGTGGCGGCGGCGGATCAAGCTGGTGATAAGTTAGCCATTAGTCAATAGCAATTAGCCAAGAGGCACGAGACTTAACAGCCTAACTCCGCCGCGGCGGACTAACCTCCTAACAGCCTAAACAGCCTTTCCTCCTAAAAGCCTAACAGCCCTTCCTCCTAACAGCCTAAACACCTAACAGCCTAACAGCCTAAACACCTAACGCCCTATCCTCTCCCTTTCATCTTCTCAATCTCTTTCTCCAATGTATTCAGCCGTTCGACAAGTTTCGGCAGGTTTTTAAAATGTACATACGACCGCAAATAATCTTTAATATTATATGCCGGGGCGCCCTGCACAACGGTTCCGGGTTCTTTAATGCTTGCCGCAATGCCCGACTGTGCCTGTATCATCACTTTATCAGCAATACTGATATGGCCGACTATGCCCACCTGGCCGCCAATGGTAACATGTTTGCCAATCTTTGTTGAACCGGCAATTCCCGTCTGCGACACGATTACCGTGTTTTCCCCCACTTCCACATTATGAGCAATCATCACAAGGTTGTCAATTTTACAGCCCTTGTGTATGATTGTCGATCCAAGCGTTGCACGGTCGATGGTAGTGTTGGCGCCGATCTCCACATCGTCTTCAATGACCACATTACCTGTCTGCGCAACTTTTTTGTAAGTGCCGTCAGGCTGGGGGGCAAAACCAAAACCATCGGCGCCGACCACCACGCCTGAATGTAAAGTACAATTGCTGCCGATGTAATTGTCCGAATATACCGTAACCGATGCAAAAAGCGTGGTGTTGTCTTTTATCACAACATTATCGCCTACATAGCACAATGGGTAAATTTTCACGTTATCGCCTATCACGGCATTATCGCCGATGAAGGCCTGGGCGCCAATATACACGTTCTTGCCGGTCTTAGCAGAATCAGAAATTGTGGCTTTGTCAGAGATACCGGTTTTATTGAGTTTTATCTGGTTATACATCTCCAGCAGGGTTGAAAAAGCATTATAGGCGTTTTCAACTCTTATCAGAGTGGCATTTATTTTTTGTTCGGGCACAAAATCCTTGTTAACAATAACAACAGCAGCCCGGGTTGAATAAACAAAATGAGTGTAAGCAGGATTGGCCAAAAATGTGAGCGATTCGGCATCGCCTTCTTCTATCTTTGCCAGTTTTGTAAAACATACCTCGGGGTTGCCTTCTACCGTGCCGTGGAGCACTTCAGCCAATTGTTGAGCAGTAAATTTCATAATTTCTGTTTTATCTTGGAAAAACAAAGTTATAAAAAGTCTTTAATTGGAAATAAAATAATAGAAAGCAAATCGCTTTTTCAGATTGTCCGATTATGGTTTTTACTAAAAAAAGACATTCTCATGCGCAGAGCCGTTTTTTACACTTCACACTCACACTTTTTAATTTACACCCTTGATTAGCGTTTTTCATCTGTGATTAACGAGCAAACCTGTGATATTGCTTTTTGGGATTCTTTTAAAGAAACAAACATCATCCAATCGTGAAACAACTTGGGATATTCGAAGTAATTCAACGGAATGCCTTGCTTTGTCATCATAGTTTTCAGTTTTCTGCAATCTGCGACAAGAATATCATGGGTGCCTATAAAAACACTAATCCCGGAAAGTCCTGCAAACGTTCCGTTGATGGGGCTAACGAGATAATTACGGGTGTCGGTTGTGCCCGACCAGGCTTCACCGGCCAAAACCAGTTCGTTGGCACGTAAAGTAACGTCCTTTTTCTGAACTTCACTAATTTCCGGGTTTGACATGGTCACATCCAGCCAGGGTGACAAAAGTATGACCTGATCTGGTTGCTGCGTGCCTTCGTCACTTAGTTTTTCTGCAAGGGCAAGGGCAAGTCCGCCGCCTGCCGAGTCGCCCATAAGTATAATGTCATGTGCATTAGCTTTGGCCAGAAGGTCTTTGTATATAGCATCAAGCATAGCAAAAGCCCCGGTATAAGTGAAGGAAGGCGCTAGCGGATAATCAGGCATGAGTAAAGTGCAATTTGTTTCACGGACAATGGTTGCCGCAAAAATCCAATGCTGGCGAAATATATTATTGATATAGGCTCCGCCATGCAAATACAAAACGTATTTACCCGATTTTTTCCCCTTTGGAGAAATTGTGAATACATTCCGCCCATCCACGACTGTGGTATCAACATTGAATTCATCACATATATTACGTGGAATGGAAGCAGCCTCAGATACAAAATTTTCTTCAGCGAGTTTGCCACTAATACTGTTCTTTGGCACAATCACTCTTGCGACAATTTTAAAAATATGCGCGCCCAGACTGGGCGCAGCCTGATGAACATATGCGATCGACGTGTCTTTTGTTGTTTGCGCCTGACTGTTCATCATAAGGTTAAAAAAACAAATAATAACGAATGCTGTTTTGATTTTCAATTTTTTTTAATATTGAAGGAAGATAAGTCACTGATTATACCATACCGGATTAGTCTGTAAATAATTTGCTACAGGTCAATTTACAAATTTATCAAATATTCGTTTCAGCAGACATTTTTTTCAAATCACTGTTTATACCAAATGCAATGCACCCCTACCATCTGTTAACAAAAAAGCCCGCACTTCCATGCAGGCCCTTTTTTCAAATTCTGACTTCAGACTTCTGACTTCCTACCTATTTTTTTTCCGGCAGCCAGTATCCTTTAAAAACATTTTGTTTCGTATAGAACTTACGTGCCGTTTCCTCCAACTGTGCAGGCGTGAGATCATTCAGGCGTTTTTCAACGGTGAGTATCCTTTCAGGGTCAGTACCATAAAGATATGCGGTTTGTAAGTTGCTGAGCCAATAATTATTTTTCTTAATGTTCACCCGGTATGTGATGATAGCCGGTTCGCGCACCCGTTCCCAGTCTTTATCGGTGATATCCCCCGGAATCGTGGTTTCTTCTATCAGTTTCATGAATGCCTCATCAACTTTACCGATATTATCAGGACTGCATGGGAAATACGACTGTACGAGCAGTTCTTCTTTGGGAAATTTCGAAACAGAGCCATAACAGCCACCGCCATAAATAGCGCTCATCTTTTCGCGTATGGTATCAGTAATCCTGTTGTTGATGATACCGTTCAGTTGTGCAAGTTTAAAATTATCCTCCACATTAAAAGGTATTTCTTTCGAAAAATAATGCTGAAGCATGGCCTTTTGTTCGCTGCCTTTATGCAGTGTAAAACTGTTGTTGCCCGGTTTAATATTCATGTCAAGGCTTTTGTATTCAGCTTTTGATTTACCGGCAGGTATGCTGCCAATATATTTCTCTATCAAAGGCTTGATCTGTTCTTCGGTAAACGTACCTACAAAAGTATAGTACATCCCGGAAGGATTGCCTATTCTGTCTTTATAATATGCCAGTGCATTATCAACATTTATCTTATCATAATCTTCGGGACTGGCGATCTGGTGTGCTCTCGGATTGCCCTGATATAATGTATTGTATAAGGTATCGGCAAACAGGTTTTCGGGGTTTTGTTTCAACAGCGCCAATTCCTGCTTTGAACGGGTAACAAATGAACCAAAGGCTTCCATATCCTTACGGGGCTCTGTACATTTTAAATAAATCAACTGGAACATGGTTTCCAAATCTTTAACAGTGCTGCTTCCCGAAATGTACTCAGAATAATCATCAACTACAGGCATCACCCGCACCTCTTTTCCTGACATAAACTTCTCAAGGTCCGTTTTTGAAAATTCACCATAACCCATTTCTTCAGTAACGTTATTGCAGTATTGTGCACTCTGATAATCCTTGCCTGTGTATGCACTGTAACCGCCTAATTTGGATCCCTTGAACAGTATTTCATCGTTCTTGAAATCGGTAGGTTTCAGGCATACGATGGCGCCATTGTTCAAAGTATAGGTAGTTGTACCAAGTTTTTCATTTTTCGTTGTACTGACAATTTTTCCGGCAACCGGCTCTTTTTGCAGTAATTTGGAAGCTATTTGTTTTTCCTGATAAGGGGTGATGTTACTTTGAAGAGCTTCATCTATCCATTTTTTGAACTCCTTGTTTGACGGCAGTTTATCTGATGTTTTAGTGGTTACATAACCAAAATATTTATCATCGAGATTGATCTTTTTGCGGGCCTCATCAAAATCTTTCAGAGTGATATTATCTAAATGACTTTTTACAAAATTATATTCCCATTCTATTCCGGGGATGGGTTCCTGTTCCAGATAGTTGTTTACATACTCCCATACCAGCCGTCCCGACTCGGTTTTATCGCGTTCGTTATATTGTTTCTCGAATTGCGATAAGGTGGAAGCCTTCGCTCTTGCCAGTTCCTGTTCCGTGAAACCGAATTTTTTTGCACGCAGGCATTCAACTACCAACGCATTTACTGCACTTTTAATACCATCAGGGCTGCACAAAGCGCCGGCGGTAAAATTCTCATAACCTCTTGCCCAACCGCCAATGTATGTATACGCATACATAAAGGGCGGATTTGCCGAACTTATCAGTTCATCTAACCTTGAGGATATCATAGATGATAATAACTGCTCAATAATATCATTCAGATAATCAGCTTCTGTCACCGAAGGTTTTTTCTCTTTTGAACTTCCTAAAATATTAACATAGGTCATATCGGCTTCGGGATCACTGACTACAATTGCCTGGCTTTCACTGAAAGGTTTCACTTCAAACAATTCCTGTCTTTTTGGCTCCGGTGTTGGATTTTTATGTCCGCCGAATTTTTCTATAATTTGCTTTTCGGCTTCATCTACAGGCATATCGCCCACCACAATAACTGCCATCAGATTGGGCCGATACCAGTCGGTATAAAAACGACGCAGCACACTATAATCAAATTTTTCAATGATCGAATCTTTTCCTATGGGCAGGCGATTGGCGTATTTCGATCCGTTAAGCATCTTTGGCAGCCATATTTTCATCATCCTGTCATCGGCACCTTTGCCAAGACGGCTTTCAGAAAGGATGACGCCCCGTTCTTTATCAATTTCTTCGTTAGTGAGCAGCGAACCTTGTGCCCAGTCAGCAAGAACCGTAAAGGATTTATCAATTTTTTCCGGATCATCGCTTGGGAATGGAAGCATATAAACCGTCTGGTCGAACCCGGTGTAGGCATTCAAGTCGTTGCCAAAACCCACACCAATACTTTGCAGGTAATGAACCAGTTCGTTGCCGGGAAAATGTTTCAACCCGTTAAAGTTCATGTGCTCCATAAAATGCGCGAG
Source organism: Bacteroidales bacterium (assembly GCA_035353775.1). Lineage (GTDB taxonomy): Bacteria > Bacteroidota > Bacteroidia > Bacteroidales > CAIWKO01 > CAIWKO01. The sequence continues at coordinate 10,740 of DAOQAF010000062.1, forward strand.
GCCGAGCTGGTCATCGCCCTCCAGAATTGAACCAGCATTGACGGCAAGCCTGAGTTCTACTTTGTTCTCGGGCTTGGCATTATACTTTATGTAATATTTAAGGCCGTTGGGCAGAGTTCCTATTTTTACTTTATCGGAAACAGGAATTTTTGCCGTGAGGTTCTGGGCATTTACATGAAGTCCCGCTCCCACCAGAATACTCAGAAAAAGAATCAGTAGTTTTTTCATGTTGATTGGTTTTTGTAATGATTTTTAAATAATTATATTTGGAGAAACAAATAAACAAAAATTCAGACAGTTTATTTTATGATATGTTACATTTTTTTTGATTAATATTTAGTTTCTGTTCTAATTTGGGCCAAAAATTTTTTATCACATATTCTTGGGATAGCACAAAAAATATTTTCTCACGGTTTTCGATAAAAGGTTTATGTTGAGTTGGTCTGAACTCTCTGTGATATCAAGCACTTTACCATTCTTATATAAAATATGAATCTTATCAAAGTAAGGATTATAGGCATTTTTGGCTACCTCCTCCGAAAACACAAAATAGTCAACCTCTTCGGCAGTAATATCAAAGACTTGCTGTACTTTTTGTTTCAGGCTATGAACATACCCTTCATCAAATGGGGTATCGCTGATCTCAATCCTAAGCAACCTGCGTTCAACCAGTTTTTGGCTGAGCAAGGCCAATACCTTATCCTTGGATTTTGCCCACATTTTAACCGATAAAAACACATCATGGTCGTCGAGTTCCGCAAACTTGTCAAGCAGGTTGGGATTATTTTTAAAATCCTCAATGGTAAATCGGTTTTTTAAAAAGACTTCCAACGCAGGAGTAGTAAAAAGATTTTCTCCTTGTTCACAGAGGTATTTGGCGCGTTTCAGGATATTTATCATCAGGTGTTCGGCCGAAAGGACTGTTTTATGCAGATAAACCTGCCAGTACATCAGGCGGCGTGCGACAATAAAATTCTCGATGGAATAAATGCCTTTCACGTCAACCACAAGTTCGTCCCCGTATACATTCAGCATTTTGATGATGCGGTCGGTGCTGATCACACCCTCAGAAACACCGGTAAAAAAGCTGTCGCGCATCAGGTAATCAAGCCGGTCCACATCCAGTTGGCCCGAAACCAGTTGGTGCAGAAATTTTTTCGGGTAATCGTCTGAAAAGATCCGGGTGGCTAATTGCAGTTTCCCGCCAAAGGCCTCGTTCAGTCGTTGAAAAAACAGCAGCGACAGTGTTTCGTGGCTCACATTTTCAACAAGGGTATGCTCCAGCGCATGGGAAAACGGGCCATGTCCGATGTCATGCAGCAAAATAGCGAGATAAAGTCCTTGAATTTCTTCTTCTGAAATTTCATTTTCTTTTACCTTCAGCATTTCCACGGCCAGGGTCATCAGGTGCATTGCCCCTACGGCATGTTGAAAGCGTGTATGTATGGCTCCGGGGAAAACCAAACAGGTCAGCCCCAGTTGTTTGATATGCCGAAGCCTTTGAAAATAAGGATGTTCGATGATATCAAAGATCAGCTCACTGGGTATAGTAATAAAACCGTGTACCGGATCGTTTATAATTTTTCTTTTGTTAGGTACCAAAATTTCAAGGCTTTTTATTTGTATTTTTGTAAAAGGAAATCCTTGTCAATATTACAATTTTTTTTTAAAACATTAATAATACACAGCATAATTATGAATAAGATCAAAATTTTATGGGTGGACGATGAAATTGACCTGCTGAAACCTCATATTCTATTTCTACAGGAAAAAGGTTACGATGTGTACACCTCGAACAATGGCGACGAAGCCCTCGATCTGATGCATGAAAACGATTTTGATATTATTTTTCTGGATGAAAATATGCCCGGACTCACCGGCCTGGAGACATTGACACAGATCCGAAACGACTACCCCAATCTTCCCGTGGTAATGATCACAAGAAATGAGCAGGAACATACGATGGAGGATGCGATCGGCTCAAACATTTCCGATTACCTCATCAAACCGGTCAATCCTCATCAGATATTACTCTGCTTGAAAAAAAACCTCGAAAACAAGCGTATCGTTAGCGAAAAGACCACTCATGCCTATCAGCAGCAATTCCGCAGTATAGGCATGGAAATTTCAAACCGCCTGTCGCACAACGAATGGATAGAGGTATATAAAAAAATGACCTACTGGGAACTGGAACTCGAAAAGTCTAACGACGAATCAATGAACGAAGTACTTCTTCTTCAGAAAGCCGAAGCCAACACCATGTTTTCAAAATATTACGAAAATAATTACATCAGTTGGCTGAGCGGAAAAAACACGGATAGTCCTGTGATGTCACATAATTTGTTTAAGGAAAAAGTTTTCCCTGCGCTGAATTTGCCGGAAAATCTGTTTGTGATTGTTATTGACAACCTCAGGTACGACCAGTGGAAAGTTATTCAGCCTGTTATTGAAGAATTCTACAGGGTACAGAACGACGAACTGTATTACAGCATTTTGCCTTCGGCAACACAATATGCCCGAAATGCGCTTTTTGCAGGCTTATTGCCCACCGAAATTGAACGGAAATATCCAAAATACTGGACCTACGAAGAAGATGAGGGCACCAAGAACCAGTTTGAGAATGAATTGCTGGGCGAACTGCTAAGACGTTACGGCAAGGATATCAGGTACAATTATTCCAAAATATTGAATATTTCTGCCGGAAAAAAATATGTGGAGAACCTGCAAAATCTCATGAGCAATAAACTGAACGTGCTGGTTTACAATTTTGTCGACATGTTATCACATGCCCGGACCGACATGGAAATAATACGTGAACTCGCCAATGATGAAGCGGCTTACCGCTCCATCACCTTATCCTGGCTCAAACATTCGCCCCTGCTCGATGTGATAAAATACCTTTCGGAACAAAAAGTGAACCTGCTGATCACCACCGACCACGGAAGCGTTAAAGTGCAGAACCCCGTAAAAATAGTCGGTGACAAAAACACCAATACAAACCTAAGGTACAAATATGGCAGGGCATTGAATTATGATAAGAAAAATGTTTTTGAGGTCAGGAATCCACAGGATATTTATTTGCCAAGGATCAACATAAGTACAACTTATGTTTTTTGCAAAGAAACTGATTTTTTTGCTTACCCGAACAACTACCATTACTTTGTCAATTATTACGGGAACACGTTCCAGCACGGGGGCATCTCGCTTGAAGAAATATTAATACCGGTCATCTTTCTTAATCCCAAATAATATGGATCAGCGGTTTGTTTGTAACAATATCGGCGAATTACCCGGAATTGCCCGAACCATACTGAGAGCTTTTCCTGAAAACCGCATTTTTACTTTTAAGGGGGAACTGGGCGCGGGAAAAACCACCCTGATCAAGGCCCTGTGCAAAGAGCTGAATGTTACAGGATTAACCAACAGCCCTTCCTTTGCACTTGTCAATGAATATCCGGCTTCAGATGGTAACATGGTCTATCACTTTGATTTTTACAGAATAAAAAATATTGATGAAATTTTCGATATCGGCTACGAAGAATATTTTTTCAGCGGAAATTATTGTTTTATCGAATGGCCTGAAATTGCAGAACCGGTGCTGCCCTCAGCATATGTTGAAATAAATATTGAAACCGAAAAAAATAAAACTTCCCGGATCATTTCTTTTTCAAAAAAAATTATCCATGATTAATTTTTTTTGTATCTTTATAATATCTAAATTATCCTCATGAACTCAAAAAAAGATTTTGTTCAGTTTTCAAGATCCGAACAGATGATGCCTCAGCCCGAAATGCTTGAAATAAAAAAGCAAAAAAAACAGCTGACCATAGGAATCCCAAAAGAAATTGTTTTCCAGGAAAACCGCATTGGCTTAATACCTGAAGATGTTAGTGTGCTCATCAATAATGGCCACAGGGTAATCATAGAATCCAATGCCGGAAAAGCAGCCCATTTTCCCGACAATGAATATATGGAGGCAGGAGCAACTATCGTTTATTCTTCTATGGAAGTTTTTCAGTCCGACATCATCATTAAGGTAGCACCTCCCGTTCCTGATGAAATAGAAAAATTCAAGGCCAGGGCCACTCTTTTTTCGGCACTGAATCTCCCCGGGCAAAATGAAATTTTTTTTAAACAACTGTTGGCAAAGAAATTAACAGCTATTTCATACGAACACATTAAAGACAAAGCCAACTCTTATCCCGTAATCCGTTCGATGAGTGAAATTGTCGGAAACTCCTCGGTGTTCATTGCAGCAGAATACCTGTGCAGCATTGAATACGGCAAAGGCAAAAGCCTGGGCGGTTTTCCAGGAATAGCACCCGCAGAAGTGGTAATTATCGGTGCCGGAACAGTCGGCGAATATGCTGCCCGGGCGGCTTTAGGCATGGGCGCTTTTGTAAAAATATTCGACAATTCAATATACAAATTAAGAAGCATTCAGAATAAGCTGGGTGAGCGTTTGTATACTTCCGTTATTCAGCAAAAGTTACTTGCAAAAGCCCTTCGCACAGCAGATGTGGTTATCGGGGCGCTGAACCCTTTTAACGGAAGGACACCCTGCGTGATAACAGAAGATATGGTCAGAGAAATGCCTTATGGCTCCGTGATCATCGATGTGAGCATAGATAACGGGGGATGCTCAGAAACCTCCCGTGCGACAAACCATACCCAGCCCGTATTCAAAAAACATGGTGTTACTCATTTTTGTGTACCTAACATACCCTCCAGGGTTCCTCATACGGCGTCAAATGCTTTAAGCAATTTTTTCGCCCCTGTAATTTTGCAAATTGCAGAAGAAGGCGGTATCGAGAATTTTTTAAGAAACGATAAGGGTGTGCGCACCGGGACATATATTTTTCATGGTATACTTACCAGCAGGTACATCAGCGACTTATTCCATATTCCCTTTCAGGAGATAGATCTGCTGATGCTGCCACTGCATTGATTTATTACAATTTGTTATATATGATTTATTTATCTTGTTAATAACATCGTATAAAACTGCAATATTTTTATTTGTCCATTTAGCAGATTTTATTATTTTTGTCGCCTGATATGGCAAAACAAAACACGCTTACATCACCGGTAAGCCTTACTGGCAAGGGGCTTCACACCGGAAATACTGTTACGATCACCTTTCATCCGGCACCGGAAAATCATGGTGTTGTATTTAAGCGCATTGATCTTGAAAATCAGCCATTGGTACATGCCACAATAGCTAATGTAAAAGACACCTCGCGGGGTACCAGCATTGAAGAAAACGGAGTCCGTGTTTCTACCATTGAACATGTCTTAGCGGCGCTTTTTGGTTTATCCGTTGATAATGTACTGATCGATATCGACAGTTCTGAAACACCGATATTGGACGGCAGTTCAGTAAAATACGTTGAAATACTGAAAACAGCAGGAATCACTGAACAAAATGCCCTGAAAAAAACCATAGAGATCAGTTCCAATGTGGAATACAAAGACGAAAAAAATAAAGTCGAGATCACAGCCATCCCGAGCGACAAGTTCCGGATCACCACATTGATCGATTATGATTCTGATTTGCCGGGAAAGCAGTTTGCCATGCTTAATGATATTTCTGAATTTGAAAAAGAAATTTCGCCCAGCCGGACTTTTGTTTTTTTGCACGAACTTGAGTTTTTAATAAAAAACAACCTGATAAAAGGAGGTGACTTCGATAACGCAATCGTTTTTATAAACAATACCATTTCTCAGGATGAACTCGACAGACTGGCAACATTTTTTAACAAGCCTAAAGTTAGTGTCCTTAAAGAAGGGATACTAAACAATATTGAATTGCATTTTCAGAACGAGCCTGCACGGCATAAACTGCTTGACCTTATCGGAGATCTGTCTTTGCTTGGCGGAACATTGAATGCCCACATCATTGCAAAACGACCGGGACATTTTTCAAACATTGAATTTGCAAAAATAATCGCGTCACTGGCTGAAAAAAAAAACAAAACTTCACATAAAACAGTCCATAATTTACCCGATATAACGAAAGCTCCATTATACGACAACATCCAGATCCAAAAGATTTTACCTCATAGGCCTCCATTCCTCCTTATCGATAAAATCATCGAAATGGACGATAAAGTAGTAATCGGAACAAAAAACGTAACAATCAATGAAGGCTTTTTTACCGGCCATTTCCCGGGCAAGCCTGTGATGCCGGGTGTTCTGCAGATCGAAGCCATGGCACAATGCGGCGGCATCCTTGTCCTCAATACCGTTCCCGACCCTGAAAATTATCTTACTTACTTTTTGAAGATCGAGAACACCCGTTTCAAAAAAATGGTTGTTCCCGGTGATACCCTGGTTTTCAAACTGGAACTTCTTGAACCCATTCGCAGAGGAATATGCCATATGCAAGGCTATGCATTTGTAAATAACCAGGTGGTTATGGAAGCAGAACTCCTGGCACAAATCGTTAAAATAACCAAATCATGAACCAGCCCTTAGCATTCGTTCATCCTCAAGCCAAAATCGCAAAGAATGTTGTTATTGAACCATTTGTCACCATAGATAAAAATGTTGAAATAAGCGAAGGCAGTTGGATAGGCCCGAATGTTAACATAATGGAAGGGGCTCGCATCGGAAAAAACTGTAAGATATTTCCCGGCGCCGTTATTTCAGCTATTCCTCAGGATATGAAATACGCCGGCGAAGACACTATCGTGAAAATCGGCGATAATGTTACCATTCGTGAGTTTGCAACCATTAACAAAGGGACAAAAGCCAACTTCGAAACCGTGATCGGCGACAACACCCTTATCATGGCTTACGTGCATATTGCTCACGACTGCATAGTCGGCAACAACGTTATTATAGCCAACTCTGCCGGATTGGCAGGGCATATCAAGATCGACGACTGGGCTATTGTTGGCGGAATGGTGGCCATTCATCAGTTTGTCAATATTGGCGCTCATTCATTAATATCCGGCGGTTCACTTGTTGGAAAAGATGTGCCTCCCTATTGCAAAGCCGCCCGCGACCCTCTTGCTTATTCCGGCATCAATTCAATCGGGCTGCGCCGCAGAGGATTTTCATCCGAAAAGATCAAAGAAATACAGGATATCTACCGCATTATTTTTGTAAATAAATATAATGTTTCCCAGGCTTTGAACTTTATCGAAGCAGAAATGCCCGCCACACCCGAACGCGATGAAATCATCTCTTTTATTCAATCCTCAAAACGCGGCATCATGAAAGGGTACAAACGTAACGGGTTTTCAAAAGAGAAAAAAGACTTGTAAGGTTATTATCACTGCTTCAACCCTTTATTTTATAAAAAAATCCCACCCTATTTCTTCACTGAAACATATAATTGATTTTTTTTTTCATATGTCAAAAAAAAGTCGCATCTTTGCACCCCAATTTAATAACCTATAATAATTAACAATTATGCCAGCAAGAATCAGATTACAACGTCGTGGTAAAAAAGGCCAGGCCTATTACCATATTGTAATTGCGGATGGTCGTGCACCACGTGATGGAAAATTCATTGAAAGCATTGGCACCTACAACCCTCTTACAATACCCGCCGAGATCAGGATCGATTTCGAAAAAGCAATTTCCTGGATCCGTAAAGGAGCAACCCCGTCAGATACCGTAAAAGCTATCCTCGCTTACAAAGGTGTTCTGTACAAAAACCATCTTATGAAAGGTGTCGCAAAAGGCGCCATAACAGAAGAACAAGCCGAAGCAAAATTTCAGGCATGGTTGCAGGAAAAAGAAGCTAAAGTTCAGAACAAGAAAAACAAACAACTCCTCAGCAAAAAAGAAGAAGCCAAAAAACGTTTCGAGGCTGAAGTAAAAGTAAATTTAGCCATTTCGGAAGCAATTGCAAAGAAAAAAGCAAAACTCCTTGAAAAAGAACATGAAGCTGCCGGTATTGAAGTAGTTTCTAATGAAGAAGCACCTGCTGAAGCACCTGCCGAAGAAGCACCTGAAACCGAAGAAAAAGCCGAATAATACATTGACCCAATGAGGGAAAAAGAAAAATTTTCCTATGCGGGCAAAATCATTAAAACACAAGGCTACAAAGGCGGATTAATCGCTCACATCGAGCCTGGTTTTAAAGAGAAAATAATAAAAACGGAATTTGTTTTTGTTGAAATCCAACACGAGCGGGTTCCGTTTTTCATTGTCTCCATCGAACACCAATACAACAATGTTTTCTTCATACTACTTGAAGACATCGATATTCTGGAAAAAGCTCAAAAACTGTCGGGTTGCGGATTATTCCTGATGGAAACAGCAAAGGCAGAAAAAAGTTCTCAGAAAGCATTTCATAATTATGATTTAAAGGACCTAACAGGCTTTGATGTTGTTGATAATAAATCCGGAAACATCGGAAAAATAGATCAGATACTTGAACTTCCGCAACAACACATCATGCAGGTTTTCCACGATAAGAAAGAGATATTGATCCCCTTTAATGAAGATATCGTTCTTAGTATCGACGTTGTACACAAAAGAGTAAATATTCAGGCGCCGGAAGGCCTGATAGATTTTTACATGGAATGAAACCGGCATTTCGATTTAAACAATTCAGCATTTCTGATGATCACTGCGCCATGAAACTTAGCGGCGATGCTGTTTTGCTCGGCGCCATATCAGAACCGGGGCAGTCACAATACATTTTGGATATTGGTACAGGATGCGGAATCCTTGCATTGATGCTTGCCCAGAAAAGCCAGGCCATGATCGACGCTGTGGAAATTGATACATCTTCAGCAAAACAAGCCTCTCATAACTTTCAGCAAAGCATTTGGCATGACCGGATAAATATTCATCATGATTCCATCATGGATTATGCGGAAAAATGCTCAAAAAAATATGATTGCATCATCTGCAACCCACCCTATTTTCAAGGTCAGTTAAAAAGCTCCTGCCCGGCTAAAAGCAATGCCCGGCACAACAGCAGCCTCGATTTCGGCCAACTGTGCCACTGCGTAAACCGACTGCTCTCAGAAACAGGCACTTTTTGGGCCATCATGCCGGTTTCGGAAAAAAATAACTTCCTGAAAGCCTTTTTGACCGGCGGTTTGTACTGTTTTAAAAATATTTTCATCAGCGACAAACCCGACCGGGAACCCAAAAGACTTATTTCATGTTTTTCATTTAGTTTACCAGAATCTGTTTCAGACAAAACCCTGATACTTAAAAACACCGACAACAGCCCTTCGGCTGATTTTATTGCGCTGACCAAAGATTTCTATCCGAAATTTTGAATTCGGAACGATAATTGTTAATTTGCAAGGATCAAAACCATGAAAATGAAAAAATTAATGTCTTTCCTGCTGGTTTTTACCACGATAGTTTTTTCGTGCCAGCAGCTTTCCGCCCAAAAAGTATATTCCTGCGACAGCAAGTATGATGCTGATGTAAAAGTTTATGTGGCCGACAGCAAATACGACGCTGATCTTTGTGTATACAAGTGCTCCAGCCAATACGATGCTGATGGTAATGAGGGACTATGGTTTTTTGTCGACAGTCAATACGACGCCAAAAAGAAAATATATTTTGTGGATAGCAAGTACGATGCGGACCTGATCATTTACTTTGTGGACAGCAAGTACGACGCCGGCTGGAGAACTAATTCAAAGAAACAATTGATGTATTAACCTGTTCAGGGTTTCTCAGAAAAGGTGATAATTCTATCTATTTAAACTCCCCAACTCCTCATCAACATTTTTGCCTTTCCAGTCAAGGCTTTCAAAGTATTAATAGTTTTTATTTATTCCAGAAAACAATTATTTTTATTGAATTCCGTCACTTTATTGACGGAAACCAAGTTTATATTTGGATGTTATTGACTGCCCCCCCATTTTTTCAGCAAATTCCTTTATATCCAGCCCGTCAAAACTCCCCGAGCTCATCATCAATAGGTTTTTGCCTTTCCAG
>DAOQAF010000063.1:0-20546 GCA_035353775.1 Bacteroidales bacterium
GTACTGGTTTGATAGCTAATCAATATGGCGAAATAAATTCAGATGCTTACCTAACCATGCCAAAGATCTTTGTTCAGGGTAATAATACTGAAGCCGGATATGAATTTGCGGGATACCCCAACCCTTTCAGTGGTGATGTGGTCTTTTCATACCATGTTCCTGAAGAAGGCACTACGAGCATAAAAATATTCAATGCCCTGGGGACAGAGGTTTACTGCATGAGTAAGGGTTCACAACCAAGCGGCACACATTCTGTAACAGTTTCCGGAAAAGATCTTCCGACAGGCATGTACACCGTAAAATTTGAATTTTCAGGAGCAGGAAAAACGGAGTTTTCTGTATTGAAAATGATCAGGCAATAACGGTTTTCTGAGGTTGATAATTCATGAGTCTATCTTGCTGAAAGAAATATATGAAGGCAAAGGCTAGGCTTTAACTGAAAATGTTCTTGTAAAAACTGCCCTGCTATCCTGCTTTTAACCAAATTACGCATTAGAAATTTCTATTGCGTAGCAAAAGAACAAATCAAGCATTACAATCTGATATTCAAATTATGAGTGGCGGGTAAGTTAATTAAAAATTCAAAAGTTAATATCTGCAAATCTACAAACAATATCAGGCTACTGTATTAAAAAAATGCCCTGTAAGCTCGCTCATTCCACTACGAACGGCCTTAACCCTCTGCCTCTGCCTTACCCGGCCAAAGCAGTTTTTTGTATTTCAGCGATGGCGATTCAATAAATTCGCCTAAGCCAAGCCAGGGCCATTTTTCATCAATAGCTTTTATGGTATCATCATCCGAAACAATCACGTTGGGCCAGGGCCGGTCGAAGCCGTCAAATTCTTTGGTTTTATGGCTGCCGTCAACAATCAGAACACCTTCATGAACAAAAATATCTCTCGACGGATCCATGTTGTTCAAAACCAGCCATGCCAAGTCTTTCAGGTCATATACATCAACCTGCATATCAACAAAAACAAGGCATTTGACTCCCGAAATAAATTTCTTTTCCAAAAGAGTTTTGGCAGATTCTTTTACTTGGTTTTTCCTGTTTTTTTCAAAAGAAATTATCACCAAAGAAATACCTTCAGAGGGCAAGGAGTCGTTCACCTGTTTTATCTCAGGAATTTCTTTTAGTATTTTCTCCGTCTCAATGATCACAGGCATTTCAACGGCATGAGCTTCGCCGGTAGCGTCTATGCCGATCTTCCCACTATAGGCATATTTTTCAGATGCGTGGTCGAGAATATCAGCCGGCCCTTTGGAGTAAATGATATTTTGACTTAAATCCACTCTTTCGGATAGCTTACGTGCAATTTCTTTGTAGTCAAAAATGTCCGTATGTTCATCGACGGCAATTATCAGTTTCGCAAACATCATCTGTCCTGCTCCCCACAAACCGTTTATGATTTTTTCCGCCTGCCCGTCGTATTGTTTTTGAATTTTTATGATGACAAGATTATGCATCACCCCTTCCACCGGCATGTGCATATCGACAATTTCGGGTTGCATCGTCAGGCGGATCGGGCTTAAAAAAATGCGTTCGGTGGCCTTGCCTATCCAGGCATCTTCCTGCGGCGGGATACCAACTATGGTGGCAGGATATACGGCATTTTTGCGATGTGTGATACAAGTGATATGAAACTTCGGAAAATAATCCCGCAACGAATAAAAACCGGTATGATCGCCGAAAGGGCCTTCAGAAATAAGTTCTTCCGAAGGATCGACATAGCCTTCAATTACAAAATCAACATCTTGTGGCACCTCAATATCATTGGTGAGACATTTGACCATCGATACTTTTTTCTTACGCAAAAAACCGGCTAAAATATATTCGTCAATTCCATCGGGCAACGGCGCTGTTGCCGCATAGGTGTATACCGGATCGCCTCCCAGTGTAACACTGACCGGCATTCGTTTTCCGAGTTTTTTATATTCGTTGTAATGTCTGGCCGAATTTTTATGCAAATGCCAGTGCATACCCGTCAGATCAGGCTCAAAAACCTGCATGCGGTACATCCCGACATTCCTTACACCCGTATTCGGATCAATAGTATGCACGACAGGAAGCGTAACAAAAGGGCCTCCATCGTGAGGCCAGCACGTCAGTAAAGGAAGCCTGCCCATATCAGGGGTTTTCATCACTATTTCCTGGCAGGCCCCTCTCCTCTTTACCGATTTAGGCATCCACGAGGCAAGCTCATTTAAAACAGGTATGAGTTTGAATTTGTCCACCATTCCTGGTTTAGGTGAGACAATCTTTATAAAAAGCGCGTCGATCTCATCTGAAATTTCATCCAACTTCTCAACTCCAAGCGCCATACAGATCCTTTTTTCGGAGCCAAAAGCATTGATCAGTAAAGGAAAATCCGTACCGTTATTTTCAAATAACAGGGCTTTTCCTGCGTTTTTGACAACCCTGTCGGTTATTTCTGCAATTTCAAGTTTGGGCGAAACGTATTCCTTTATCTTGGCCAATTCACCTGATAGTTCAAGCATATGGATAAAATCGCTAAGGTTTTTGTATGGCATAAGATCTGTTTTAAAAACTCGGTAAGACAAATGTAATCAATAAAACTTTCTGAAGAAATAACATTTTTGTATCATGGTTGTCCGGTGAAAATTTTTCAAATTTATGAAAAGCACCACTATTAGAAAGTTTCAGGTATTATATAAAAATTTGACCTTCATTTTTTAGACGAAGTATTGCTTTTCATCAATTTATTTTGCCTCGGTCCTAAAGGATGTAAATTGCTGAAAAACAATACTTCCTTTAGGATAAGAGGTCGAGAACGAAATGTTTTTACATCCTTTTTCAATAAAAAAATTTTACCGGACACTAGTATTTTTGTATTGTTTTCAATCATATTTCGGGTAATCTTAATAAAAACAAATATTACCTTGCTTTACGGATGTTCTGTTATTAACTTTGCATAAACCTTAAAAAAATTTTATGAAAACATTAAAGCGATTATGTGTGTTGCTCATCATTGCAGCGGTAACCACTTCATGCGAAAAAGAAGCAGGTCCTGCCGGCCCTGCAGGTACTAATGGCACCAATGGCAATGCCAATGTTACGGTATATGGATTTGGTGAGCATACTTTTTCTTCCCTCGACCCGGGGACACAATATACGCTCCCAATCTCCGGCGGAATGGCAGATTCTTCATTAATATTACCCTATTATCACGTATCGGATTATTGGTATCAAATGGGCGAGATCGGGTATGGGGCCAATTTTGCATCCAGGTATTTTATTGAACCCTTCCCTACTGTCACCTACCTGCGGGTTGACATCAAAAATGTTGATGGAACGAATTATACCGGTAGTGATTTTACATGGGATTCAATAAGGGTATTTGTTATTCCGGCAAATATTTTCAGAAGTGCGAAACTGGATAACGTTGATTTTAAAAATCAAAGTGAAGTATCTGCCTATTTTAATGCAAGGTAGGCAATCCCGAAATCAACAGAGACTTTTAGAAATTCATACCACTCCCATTAAAAGATCATCGGGATATATTCAGATGTCCGGATTGATTATTATAAGCTGTTACAATACCGCCAGGATGAAATTTTTCAGAAAAATCACCTGACAATACTTATCTTGCTTTTCATATAACCATCCGGTGTAGTTGCCCCGAGGACATATATTCCTTCTGAAAGTCCGGAAACATCAATACTTCCATCGGTGGTTCCGACATATTTGCTGAGGACAATTGCCCCTGTTGAGTTAAAAACGCAAACATTTCCAAGTACTTGTGGTGCGTGAAAATAAACAACGTCGCTCACAGGATTCGGATATACATTAATCTTCAAATTACTATTTATATCTTCTATTCCCATCCAGTTGTCTTCCACAACAACATCATCAAAACCAAATTCACCTCCATCCGTTCCGTACAAAACAAAAGCAATTTTCACTGTGGCAGCATTAATGCAGTTTGCCGGCAGATCAATGACCTCCTGTTTCCACGTGTAGTGTTGCCAACTGTTGGTGTCCATCTCTTCATTAAAAATATTCGTCCATCCTGTACCATCATCAGGCCTGCTATGTAACGAAAAGTTTACATTATTGTGCGGGGGCAGCGAATGATACCGATCGCCGCTCCACCAGAATGAAAAAGTAGGATGCACAGTCCCGCTAAGGTTAATATAGCCGGTAATAAGCCATTCATCCTGCAATCCCATGGTCATATCCGGATATATTCGCATAAACTGCGTTCCGGAATGTGCGCCCACTTCGCCCACCACCCAGGGCTGATTGGCATTGGTCTGTATCAAAGTCCAGCCGTGCATATTTCCGGGTATCGCAAAAGACTCAAAATCTTCATAAAATAAATTGACTTTCGCTCCTGAAGGTGAAACCTGGGAATAGCCACAAATACATGCTACAATAAACATAAAGAAAAGGGTAAATTTTTTCATAGTTTAAAGGTTTGGTTAATTTTGAAATAAAGGTATATTTTTTTTCATTCGATAATATTTTTTAAAAAAAAATTTGATAACATTGCCAAATTCCTGGTTACTCAAATTTGATTGCCGCTCTATCACATGGAGTTTCCTGCTAGACAAGTCATCAGCAGATTTAAGATTTAGAAACAGATATTTTGGCTTTAAATGCCAACAGGTTTTAAAAAAGTTTCCTCATGTTATTTTTTTACACTTTATTTTTAAAAAATAATTTATTTTTATCATGCGAAAAAAAACAAAAACAAAATCAAATACAAACAAAAACAAAAAACTATGAAAAAAAATTATTTTGTGCTCATGTTGTTTGTTCTGGCTGCATTTACCATAAATGCCCAGACCATTTACACTTCAAATTTTGATTCCTACACCGCAGGCACGAGGCTGGCGGTACAAGCAGGATCGCCCTGGACGACATGGTCAGGGACATTGGGCGGAGCAGAAGACCCAATCATCTCCACCACACAGGCTCACAGCAGTGCCAACGCTGTTTATGTTGTAAACGGCAACGACTGTGTGTGGCAGATGTCAGATAAAACAACAGGCCGTTATAAAGTCGAATGGTATATGTATGTTGAATCCGGGAAACTGGGTTATTTTAACCTGCTGAACGATTTCAACGGAAGCAGCAGCATCTGGGCTTTTCAGGCATATATTTACCACGATTCTATTTTTGTTGATGCTAACGGCTCCTATGCGGCATCAGCGACTTTTGCGTCCAACACCTGGATAAAACTCCACCTCATCATTGACCTGGATGATGACTATGCCACATTTTATAAGGATGATGTGGAAATGATCAGTTATCAGTGGAGCAAAGGGCCTTTTGGCGAAGGCACTAACGCTAAACTGGATGGTATGAATTTCTATGGTTGGGATGGGGCCGACAGCCCTGTTGAAGGAGGCCAATCGGGGTATTACATTGACGATGTATTATTTGAATCATTGCCTGCCCTTTCCGGTACGCCACTCAATCTGACAGCCACGCAAAATGGCGCAGATATTAATGTTTCATGGTCAGCATCCACCCCCACGCCCGACCTTTATAAATTAAGCTGCAATGGGCTTACAACTACCACAACCACAGGAGTTACCTATACAGAGCCTGGGCCATGGCCGGATACTTATATCTATGCTGTCAGGGCTAAATACGGCACACAGGGCTATACACATTCGTCAAATACCGATACCGTAACTATTGCAGGTGGGGTTACCAGGAACCTGGTCTTGTTTGAAAAGGGAACATCTGTTTATTGCACCTACTGTCCATACGCAGCCAAAGGATTCGACAGCCTGATCGTCATCAATCACAAAGACGTTGCTGCTATAGCTTATCATCCTACATCTGCATGGGGAAGTTTCGAAGATGCTTATGGAAATGCAGCATCTGCAACCCGCTTAAACTATTACGGTATAACAGGATTCCCGAGCATTATTGCTGATGGAAAGTGGAAAATCTCCGGCGTTACATCTCCGTATGCAAGACAGTACAGTTCGGTATATTTACCATTTTATAACGACAGAATAACAGAAGTATCATTTCACACATTGGATTTGTCGGTAGTTAACACCGGGGGAGATAATTATACGGCAACCATCACCGCGGAGGAAACATTTAATGCATTTTCGCCCGTCAACCTGCATGTGGTGCTTACGGAATCTTCTATTCCTGTAACATGGTATGGACTCACAGATGTTGATTATGTTTGCCGCGGAATGTTTCCCGATGCCAATGGCACATCCATAGATTTTTCGTCACAAAACCCGCAAACTTTTAATATCAACTTCTCCACGACAGGTTATGTAAAAAATAACTGCCAGTTGGTAGTATTTATTCAGGATCCGGCTACAAAATTAGTAACCCAAACTGTTAAGTACGACATGGGAGCCGGCGCCGGAACCGACGAAATCAGCGGTAAAAATATCAGCCTCTACCCCAACCCTGCAAGTGAATATGTCATTTTAAATTCAAGCGGAAACGGCCTGGCAGAAATATTCGACATTACAGGGAAACTTGTGGTGCGTTGTGGTATTTCTAAAATTTCTCAAACCCTTAGTTTAAAAGGATTACAAAAAGGTATTTATTTCTTGAAGGTAACAACGAAAGAAAACTCTTTCTCCGAAAAACTTATTATCGAATAAACCTTTTTCACATGATGAAGAGGCTGTCTCAAAAGGGCAGCCTCTTCTGTTAATAGCCATTCAATCCTGATTTTGAATAAATGATTAATACATTTTAAAATAATAATATATACAAAACAAAAATAATTTCAGATGCTTCGATTTTTATATAACAAAATAGATTTTATTTCGTAGAACGTGGAAAAAATTATACAATATTCAATTCTGAAACAACATATAACAACATGATAAACAAATGCTGAGAAATAATAAATCTCATAACTTTTTTATTATTTTTGCTAAACAAATAAACCCTGAAAATCATTATTATCTAATAAAATCAGTATTTTTGGAACTTTATTAATTCAATATGAAAAAATTTACCTATTTTGTTTTCTTACTATTTTTAGTGTTCAGTTTTTCATCTTTTGCTCAAAAAGGCAAAGAAAAAATTCTGGATTCAGCGTACATATATTTCTCACTGGAAAACTACCAGCATGCATTGCCGCTCTTTATGAAAGTATATGAATCCGATGCCGGCAATGCAAACCTGGCCTATCATATCGGAGTATGTTATACGCACATGCCTGCTGAAAAATATAAAGCCATACCCTATCTTGAAATGGCCGCCAGGAATGTAGCCAAAGATTATTCGGGCAATAGTACGGATGAGACACGTGCACCAGTTATTGCTTATTTTAATCTGGGAACTTCATATCTTATCAATTATGACCTGGGTAATGCCATTTCAGCTACTGAACAATACAAAACTTACCTTGATGCGGGCGATAGTGTCAATATGCGCAAGGCTGACCGCCAGATTGCAATGTGTCATGTTGCAAGGGAGATGCTGAAAAGCCCGGTTCCGATCAGGGTTGAAAACCTCAGGGAGCATATCAATACTATTTATCCTGAGTACGCTCCTGTAGTGGACACCAGCGGTAAATTACTGTTCTTTACCGCCCGCCGGGATGTAAACATTGGTGATATGGTAGAGGATAACGGTTATTACTTTGAGGATGTTTATGTATCGAAAATGGGTGATGACGGCAAATGGTCAGAAGCGGAGAATATGGGAAAAATAGTAAATTCCTTTGATCATGAAGCATCCATCAGTTTGTCGCCTGATAAAAGGCAACTCTTTATTTACAAGGATGACGGCGGTGATGGAAATATTTATGTATCCAACCTGATTGATAATAAATGGACGGCGCCTGAAAAGTTACCAAGTCCGATAAACAGCCGCTCATGGGAAAACCATGCCAGCCTTTCAAGAGACGGAAAGATCTTGTACTTTACAAGCGACAGGCCGGGAGGTTATGGCGGACTGGATATTTATAAATCAGAGAAAAAGCCTAATGGAAAATGGGGTAAAGAAATTAACCTGGGAGATTCAATTAATACTGAGTTCAATGAAGACGGGCCGTTTATATTATCCAACAACGTGCTCTATTTCTGTTCAGAAGGACATAACACCATGGGCGGTTATGACATTTTTTACAGTAAATTATTAAAGGACAGTACCTGGTCAAAACCTGTCAACATGGGTTACCCAATTAATACCACTGACGATGATCTGTTCTTTACACCCGTGGATTCCGCCAATGCCTATTTTGCTTCGGTGAGAATTCTTGACTACCATGGGGTAAAAAGCTTTGGAAACCTTGATATTTACAGGCTGTACATCCACCAGATAAAGATCTGCGGGATAGCTCTTGACAAAAATACAAATGAAGTAATACCCGGTGCCAAAGTATTTCTGCTGAATGAGAAACTGGAAGAGGAGGAAGTAGCCATTGCTGACTCAAACGGTGCATTTTCGTTTGCTGCCGATTACAACAGAAAATACACGGTAAAAGCGCAAAAAGAAACCTTTACTGTTGATTCCACAGAAGCCTCTACCTATGATTTACCAGAGGATTTGAAAGTTGTCAATGTTAAGCTTCTGCTCGAAAAAGCTCTTGTTTCTTTACGGATACAGGTAACTGATGCAGAAACCAAAGAACGGCTGGAAGATGTCAGTATTGTGCTGAACGACCTGAAATCGGGCAATATCAGCAACATGACTACCGACAGTAACGGAGAAACATTTAAATCTCTGAATGATAAAAAAGTTAATGACAGCCTGAGATACCTTATTGCATTCAGCAAAGAGGGATATTTGCCCAAGAATATGGATTACAGGTATCGTATTGAAAAGCCGGGAGAAATCCTGATAAAAGAAGAACTCACCAAAACCGGCAAGATCATTATTAAAGGCCTGACACTGGACAAAAATACCGGCGAGATTATCCCAAAAGCTGAAGTCTGGCTGATGAATGATAAAAAGGAAGTGATCGACTCTGCCCTTTCCAGCGAAAACGGCGCTTTTTCTTTCGCTGCCGACTATGATAAAAATTATAAGCTGAAAGCCCAAAAAGAAAGTTATACCGATGGGGTTAATACAGCGAGTACCTATAATATGGGAAATACCAAAGAAGTAAACGTCAACCTTCTCCTCGAAAAGTCTGCTGTATCTCTCAGAATACTGGTTACTGATGCAAAAGATGACCAGCCGCTCCATAATGTCAGTGTCTTATTGGATGACAAGATTTCCGGCAAAATCGAAAACCTGATGACCAATGAAAAAGGTGAGATATACAAATCATTGGATACTAAAAAGATCAATGATAGCCTGAGGTATGAGATAAAACTCGTCAAGGAAGAATATGTTTCAAAAGATGCAGAATACAAACAACTTATCACAAAGCCCGGTGAGATATTGATTAAAGAAACATTAGGCAAGATAGAAGTTGGTGTCGACCTTGCAAAGGTGATACAGATTAAGCACATTTATTTCGATTTTGATAAATATTATATAAGGCCTGACGCCAAACCGGAGCTGGATAAAATTGTCAAGATCATGAATGAATATCCGACTATTGTTGTAGAATGTGGTTCCCATACCGACTGCCGCAATACATACGCCTATAATGAAGTGTTGTCGGACAACCGTGCCAAATCAAGTGTAGCTTATATTGTAAGCAAAGGTATCGATCCAAAACGCATCACCGGCAGGGGTTACGGCGAATACCGGCTTTTTACAAACTGCCCTTGTGAAGGATCCCAGGAGTCAGCCTGTTCAGAAGAAGAACATCAACTAAACCGCCGTACTGAATTTATTATCACCGGCTTTATCGACGGTATGGGAAATGTGAGCATTAAAAGTGAAAAGGGTGAAAACATCCACACCGACCCCAAACCTAACAGGCCGCGCAAGAGTTTAATGACGTTCAACAACTTTAAACAATCAGAAAAAAACGAACTTGTTTATCGTATTCAGATATTGGCAGTAACGGAAATGCTTTCGGATGACTATTTTTTCAAGGGATTATCCCCTGTTGAATATTACATGCATAAAGGATTTTACAAATATACCTGGGGACAAGCCAATGATCTTCAGAAAGCAACACAGCTATTAGAATTCGTTAAATCGACAGGAATTCAGGATGCTTTTATCGTTCCTTTTTATAACAATGAAAGAATAACGATGGAAGAAGCGGAAAAAATAAAACAACAGTAAGAGAACTATTATTATAGTACCAAAGAGGCTTGCTGATTCGCAGGCCTCTTTTTTTAGGTTTATGTTCACCCTTGATTCATTTCCTTCAGTCAGCGCCTTTATCATGTTTTCTATTAAAGGCAACCTAAACAGAACTAAAAAAAGAAAAACCTCTGAAGGAGCAGGCTATTTGATCCTGCCGGTAAGTTTTAAAATTCCGTCAATTATTGTTAATGGATGCGGCGGACAGCCCGGTATATACAGATCGGGTTTGTGTTTTTCAAAAAAACTGCGGTTAAGCGCTTTACTGCTCTGAAATATCCCTCCGCTGATGGCACAGGCGCCCACTGCAATGACAATTTTGGGAGCAGGGATCGCTTCATACGTCAACTCCAGCGCCCTAATGCTGTTTTCAACCAAAGCACCTGTTACCACCACCCCGTCGGCATGGCGCGGCGAAGCAACAAACTCAATACCGTAGCGGCTCATATCAAAATTGACATTATCGCTGGCGTTTAGTTCCAGTTCACAACCGTTACAACTGCCGTCAGATACCAGCCTCAGTTTTAGCGAGCCGCCGAACATCCGGTGAATTTCATCGCGGATAAGGTCAGGGTTAAATGTTATTGCTCCGGTTCTTGAATGTACTTTTAGCAAACCGGGCTCATTCGAGGCAATCTTGTATTCGTTGCTGAAACTTATGATCTTTTCCGGACAGACGATGCATTCCCTGCAGAATACGCAACGCCCCATATCTATGCTTACCGGCTGAGTTGAAATTGCCTGAACCGGGCATATTTCCTTGCATGAACGGCAGTCTGGCTTACATGGATCTCCCGATATTACAGGCTTCCCTGTGTGCAAGTCCGGAAGATTTACGTTCTGCAGATCGCGTATGAACTGTTTACCCTGATGTTTTACAATCTTAATAGTGCGTATCATAATTCAATGGTTTACAGATCGTATCCGCAGTACGACAGGTTAAAGCTCTTGTTACAAACCGGGAAATCTGAAATATCATTATTGCGTACCGCCAGGGCCAAGGCTATCCAGTTATGCATAGACGGGTCCTTTATCTTGTATTGTGCCAGCAGGCCATCTTTTCCGGTAATGGCACAATGGCATATCTCGCCACGCCAGCCCTCAGCAAGTGATACGACAAACATATCCGGTTTCAGCGAAACAGGTACAGGAAACGTGTCTTCATTAGTTACGGGATCATACTTTTCCAGCATTTCCCTGATATACTTCAATGACTGCCGGACTTCCAGGTCGCGGATTTTCGCCCGCACCTTGACATCGCCACCCTGTAATGTGATTGTCTCATGCGTCATTTGGTGATAAAAAGAATACGGATGTGATATCCGGATATCTCTTATTATTCCTGTAGTACGGGCTGCCATTCCCACCGTGCCGATCATCCTGCTTTGTTCCCGGCTGACAATGCCTGTATTGTCAAAACGCGCCAGAACACTGGGCATATCCATGGTTTTATCCATCACTTCCACATAACGTTTTTCGAAGGTATCCAGATTTTGTCTTATTTTATTTACCAGATCAGGGGTCAAAGGATAAGGTTCATACCCGCAGCGGAGCAATTTACGGGCAAAACGGTTGCCGCACCATATCATAAAAGTATTGATAATAATAGTACGCAAACTCTGTAAAACGGCGCTTCCCAGTTGAAAAGCCACATCGGTGCATAAGGCAGAAAGATCCGCCGTATGCATGGCAATGCGTTCCAGTTCGCAAGCTATTGTCCGGGAAATATGTATGTTTTCAGAAACGGTAATTCCGGCTAAAGCCTCCATCGCATTTATAAAAGCCGTGTTATGACCGGCAACGGTATCTCCTGCTATACTTTCGGCCAGTATGGTTTGCTGAAGCAGGCTTTTATGTATAGGCATCAGCGACTCAACTCCGCGGTGCTGAAATCCCAAATGAATCTCAAGATGCAGTACCTTTTCGCCATTACAGATAAAACGAAAATGCCCGGGTTCAATGATCCCGGCATGGATAGGCCCTACACCTACTTCATGCAGCTCATGGCTTTTAATGCTGTAAAAAGGATAATTTCCGAAATGTGAATTCTTATCTTTTTTATCAAACGGAAACCGCACAGGTTTCAGCCAGGGATGCCCTGAAAACTCAATGCCAAAACGTTCGTGGATTTCACGTTCAAAGATATGCATGCTGAAATGCCGGTTAGTCAATGATTCAATGGCTGACGTGTCATCATTACTTCGTATAAAGGAACCAACAAGTATTTTATGAGTATGATCATCGGCAATACAGCAAATAAGTCTTAATCCCCCTGATTCAGGAACAGCATAATAATTGACACAATGGCAATGCTCCCTGCTTAGCAAAGCTGACGATGCCTCAAAAAAAGCCTCATAGTTTAGCACAGGTATCTGCTGCATAGGAATCGCCGAATTATTCTCAATTATTTTAAAGCTCATTTTATTAATTCTTATTTTAACAGGTCGTGCTTATCATTTTTTTGAATTCGTAGTTATTGCGGTAAAGTGGCAATGGCATCATGGATCATATTTAGAAGGAATGGTGGCGGATATATACTGATCAGCAACGTCATGACCAATAAGATCAGTTGCGGCAAACTCTCCCATTTACTGATATTTTCGCTGTTTTGTATCGTCTCTGTTTCTACAGGGCCAAACAATGTTTTAAAAAAGTATTTTGCCAGCGTATAAATAATAAAACACAGTAGTAACATCACCAGCCCTGCAACGACAGCATAGCCGCCCGAAAACATCGAGGAAAATATCATGAACTCCGTAAAAAAGAAACCCGAAGGTGGTATGCCCGACAAAATAATGAATGCAAATAGCATTACGATGCCGCCTAATGGGTTTACCTGAAAATAACGTCCGATCAGATATACCTTTTTGGTTTTATAATAACGGACAATTTGTGCCATCTGATAAAAAATTCCTGACTTAACAAACGTATGTATCACAAGGTGCAGCACCGCCGCAAACCAGGCTATCCCTCCCACAGCAATGGCTATGGCCACAATCCCCATGTTTTCAATGCTTGAGTATGCGATAAGGCGCTTGAAATTTTTGACTTTCACCAAATATATCGCGGCAAACAAAATGGATAAGCATCCAATAATCAGCAACACGTGGTTCATCCAGGCAAATATTAATGAATGGGATAACAAGGTGTAAAAACGGAAAATTGCAACAAAACCCACATTCATCAGCGAGGTAGAAACCATAGCACTGACAGGGCCCGGCGCTACTGAATGCGCATCAATGCACACGGTATGCAACGGAAAAACACCCATCTTCACACTGAATCCGATAACGATCAGTATAAATGCAAGCTGAAGCATCATTTTGTTCTGGATACTGATAAACACATTCTGGAGGTCCGAAAACGTGAACAAGGCCGATTGAAATCCGCTGATGCTGACATCCAGCAATAATATTCCTATAAATGAAAACGAAAGTCCCAGCGTTGAAATAAAAATATATTTCCAGGTTGCTTCAATAGCTTCAGGGGTACGCTCATGATAAATCAATAAAGCTATAGAAAGCGTGGTCGCTTCAGCGAAAATCCACATGACGCCAATATGATCCGACAAAAAAACACCCGTCATGCTGCTGATAAATAGTACCATCGATGTAAAATAAAATGAACGATGAGCCACTGTGTCATCTCGTTTCTCAAGATAAACAAAGCTTTGGATTATGGTTGTAACAGAAATAATAGTGAGCAATGTCAGAAATATCAACCCGAGAGAATCGGCACGGAAATAATCCGGGAAATTGATGTCGCCCTGAAAGAATATGTAGGTAGTCAGCGATATCTGCAACAGGGTAAAAAAGGACATGGCAAAATACTGAAACATGTTGTTTTTTATAAGCATCAGCAATGCCGCAACAATTAGTACCGTTATGAAATATATCAGTATCATCAGTCTTTTAGTTTGCTTAGAGATGATATTTCAAATTCTTTTGATATATACCGGATCTTGCTCAGGAAAAAGCCGAACAACAGTACGCTCACCAGAATATCAAGGAGTATCCCTGCATTCACGATCATCGGCATCTCATTTCCCACCGAAAAAGACAGTAACACAATCCCGTTTTCGAGTATCACGTAACCGATGATATGCGTGATGATTTTTTTGCGGCTTATCATAAGAAAAAGGCCGGTAAGTATAGCAGAAAATGCTACCGTAAAATAGATGACCTGGAAATTCTGCTGAAGCGAAAAGGTCAGGACAAAACTCAGTATGATCAGCACCGACACAATCAGCAGCGAATTAACACCTGAAATGAAAGGTTCTACCTCACGTTTAATATTATTCTGCCTGATGGTTCGTTTCAAAAAATAGGGAACAAGTAGCGCTTTAAAAATCAGGGTTTCCACAAGGATGACGGCCAGGTTTATCACATTCATTTCGCTCAATTCAATCAGCGCGATTCCAAAAAGCAAAAACCCCTGTATCATCAGCAGGTTGATCAGTGCGAACATTCTGCCCGATATGGCGGCATAAAATAATGTAATGATGAATATAATGTTCAGCAGGGTGGCCATTTTAAAACTGTTTGGTAAGTATTAATAATATGCTGAAAAATATCAGGATAGCAATGGGCGTGAGCGTGAGTATGGCCTGATTGTTATTGCGTAGCCGGTGCCTCGCCCTGAACGATTCGAGCAGCCCTACGATTACTGCAAAAGCCAGTTGCGTGGAAACAAAAATCAATATGGCAATGTGCAGCGGCATTTCAGGAGTAATAAAAAAATTAGCCATCAGGCTTCCAAATACAGCGAACTTCAGCGCTGAGGCAAACTGAATGATTCCCAGATCAAAGCCGCTGTTGTCGAGCACCATAACTTCGTGAACCATAGTGAGCTCAAGGTGAGTTTTCGGGTCGTCGTAAGGCATGCGGCTGTTTTCGATCATGGCAATTTGTATCAGGACATAGGCTGCCAAAATACCGGTAAATATTGTCAGGTAAGAATCAAAATACAAAAACTTATAAATTTCATAAAAAGAAGTATGCCCTGTATACATGGCAAATGAAGCCATCAGCACGAAAAAGGCCGGTTCGGCCAGTAAGGAATACAGAGCCTCGCGGCTCGCCCCCATCCCTTCAAAACTGCTTCCTGTATCGAGCGCCCCGAGGATTAAAAAAAATTTCCCGATGGCAAGCACATAGGCAAAAAATATAAAATCACCTTCAAAGGATATCAAGCCCGGATGGCTGCCCATGGGGAGCATCAGCGCAGCCATCACCACAGAAACAAAATACACCACCGGGGCAAGACGGAAAATAATACTGCTTGTTTTGCTGTAAACATTACCTTTCTTCAGCAATCGAAGAATATCTTTCATGGGCTGAAAAACATCGGGGCCTTTTCTTCCGCTGGCAATGCTTTTGGTCCGGACAATAATTCCTGGAAAAAAAAACGTGCAAAACAATATCAATAATAAGCCAGCCATTTTCTATATCAGGTTTAAAACGGTTAAAATCAGTAACAGCAATATCATCACAAAAGCATATAATATGTAATGCTGGGTATTTCCGGTCTGTATCACAGCCATGCGCCCTAATGCCCTGTTCAAAAATTTGACGAACCTGCTATAAACTTTTTTCTCGACCATATCTTCACTCTCGGTTTCAAAACTCCTTTGTTTCGGAAATATATCTTCGGCATCAATGGAGCGATATGTCGTTTTAATATTTAATAAAGGCTGAGCCATATCGGTGTAATTCTCGGCATAAGAAGTTGCCGTGTATTGCCCTTTTTCGATACTGCCGCTATATGCACATCCCCAGGTATCGGCAGTCGTTGTTGTTTTCTTTCTTGTGGCCAATTTTTTCAACAGCAGCATAAATAATATGATCCCGATAAATAATGCTCCTGCCAAACCAATATTTTGGATCATGGCAAGAGAAGGTGACACACCGGCAGAACAATCGATATTCAACGACAAATTATTTACAACGTAAGTTATTGGCTGAACAGCAATCTGCGGAAACAACCCGATGAAAACAATGACGGCAGCAATCACGATGAGCGGTATCATACTGTACCATCTAATCTCAGTGATCTTTGAAGTATCCGCTTTTCTTGATGTTCCCAAAAAGGCGATGCCATAAGCCTTAGTAAAACAAAAAATTGCCAGGCCCCCGATAATTACAAGACCGATCATTGAAAGCAACATCAATACCTGTATCCATATGGAGGCTTCGCTTAATCCCACGATAATGCCTTTATAAATAATAAATTCTGAAATAAAACCATTGAACGGCGGTAACCCGCAAATGGCCAGCGAAGCAATTAAAAACAAAACGGCGGTAACGGGTAATTTTTTTATCAGACCACCCAATAATTCAATGTTTCGGGTATGAGTTTTCATATATATGGCTCCGGAACCATAAAAAAGCAAGGATTTAAAAAGTGAATGATTTAAAACATGCAGCAAACATCCCGCAAAGCCAAAAACAATCAGCAGCGTATTGTTCAAACCGATGCCGATAAGCCCGACACCCAGCCCCATGCCGATGATGCCGATATTTTCGATGCTGTGGTATGCCAGTAATTTTTTTAAGTCGTGCTGAACGATTGCCCAGGCCACACCTCCTATGCCCGAAATGACGGATACGATAAGTACAATAACACCTATCCATAACACATCGGCTTGTAAATATATGGCAACTCTTACTATTCCGTAAATCCCCAGTTTGATCATGACGCCCGACATAACTGCCGACACGTGTGTGGGCGCAGCAGGATGCGCATGAGGCAGCCATGTATGCAAAGGCATGAAACCCGCCTTGATGCCGAAACCAATAAAAAACAACAGGAACAATGGTATGTTCAGGTATTGGTAAAAATATTGCCGGAGCGCTTCGAAATCATAAGAACCTGTTTTAATATGCAGAATAATAAATGCCGACAGCAGAAATAAAGCACCGATATGCATCTGTATCAGGTAATTGATGCCAGCTCTTAACACACTTCCCTTTTCGTTATCGAATATGACCAGCATAAACGATGAAACCGCCATCAGTTCCCAGACAACCAGGAAAGCAATACCCTGATGTACCATGCATACCAGTATCATCGAAAGGTGCAAAAGAAAGAACGAAAAATAATGTATAGAAAGTTCTGTTGCTGATTTTTTTTGGTACATTTTCATGTACTCAATAGCAAAAACAGAGGCAGTGAGAACAGTAAAATTAATGATACAGATAAACAATGCAGATAACGGATCGATACTTAGTGCAAGATTTTTTTCCCAGAAATTTACCTGCAAAAATTCCGAATAGGTATTGCCGGTAGTAAATACCCCGACAGAAACCAAGGTGCTGAACAACACCAAAGCCCCGACAAGTATCAGGTTCATATAGACCTTTATATTCCGCGGAACAACAAAGACCAAAAAGGAACATACCAGCAGGAGTAAAAAAATCATCCTTTTTTATTTTTGGGGCAAAAGTAACCGTAATAATTCTATAATGCACCCAACCATTTTAAAATAAATTAACCACTCACGGTTAATTATTTATTATAGTATTACTTTTGAAACCGAAAAGATCATCCATCGGAAACTGAAACACAAATTCTGAACACACAAAAGGCAAAGTGTTTTTTGAAACTCCAAACCAAAAAACCGCTTACACCGATAGCACATTCAATACAGTCCAATTTCGACTTCGTCTTATTGTGCTGTTTTCATGTAGCATCGGCATTAACCTTTGTAATTTATTTTTTGAATAGACTAAAAAATAAATACAAATGGTATTACTTTTTCCCATAGACATAAAAGCCCAATAGCAATCCGGTTTCGCCGTTCGCCACGGCGAACAGCCAATTGGCGGATATAGACCAAAAAGCCCGATAAACATTAGGATTTATCGGGCTTTTTGTTTTTGGGCTTTTCGGCTATATGACTAAATGTTACCAACTGGGCGTTTTTTAATAATTTTAAGGGTGAAGCTTTTCAATAAACGAGATATTGTTTCAAATTTATATTTATTTTCTTTTTAACGTATTTGTCCCCAGAATAATTAATAAAGAGGTTCATAATTCAGTTTTGATTTTTCAATTGGAAAATCATACTTAAATGATTTTGTGATTTCACTAATTTTATTAAAAAACGAATCATCATTTGTGTTAACAATTACTTGATTTATAAGCATGCTCAAATTAGTCCTAATAAATATGCCTTTACATTCGTTTTTTTGTAAAAAATCACCTTGCATTTCATCCTCAAGTGAATAGATTAATCTAAATTCTTGTTCGTTAATGAATTCAATCTTTTTATGAATAAATGGAAGAAGCATGTTATATTTATAATATGGATATTCAACTACATGAAAGTATTCATCTTTTTGAAAATCTATATATCTTATTTTTGTTGGAAGAATCTTTATTCCATCATCAATAATTGAATTTTTCAGTGATTGATAATCAGTCTTAACTGCAATACCATAATTATTCTCTGAATAAAGTTTCCAAAAAAAACTATTTTCGTTAATATTGATATGCCAACAATTCATTAAGGTTGTTTCTCTTAATTTTTTATGCATATATTTGAAATTATCCTGATTAAAAGGATATCTCTTATTTCTATTTTCAACCACTAATTTGGGCAATGAACCTTCGTACTCATCATTAAATTTATCATTCCTACAAAAAAATAATGCTGATTCTTTAAGCATACTTTTGTATTTTTCAAAATTCATATAGCGCCATAATACCGTGTCAGCCTTTATTTTTATTAAAAAATCGTAATTATCATAAATTGTCATAGCAATATTATTATTTTATATTACACATAGATATTGATTTTGTTAATTGAATAAAATCTTATCCACCTTATTCATAATTATTCTACTTCAATAATATAAACAAAATTTTTAATCGCTTTTACCTGTTCGGTCAGAACCTTGCCTGAAAGACTATTTACAGTTTGCATTATAGGTTTTGTCGACAATGATTCAATAATATTCAATAAATAGCTTGATTTAACTGCATAAGTAGCATTCTCCGCCTCAACATGTTTTGCATTTACAACACCGATTAAATTTCCGTTTTTATCAAATAAAGGTCCCCCGCTATTACCCGGTTGCGCAGCAGCCGTTATCTGGTATGAAGTTATATCACCTTTAAATCCTGATTTCGCACTAACTATTCCATTTGTTAATTTTATTTCGTCGCCCATAGTAGCTGTCAATGGATATCCAAGTATAAAAATACTCGAACCTGGATCAGATGAAGTGGATTTTATTGTATATGGTATTGTACCAAGTGTTATAAAAGTTGCATCATCAATTTTAATTATTGCAAGGTCGTTATTTGCATCTGTACTAATTACTTTTGCAGAATAAGACTTATTAAAATTACCACCAATTCCTTTTACCTTTATTGTCGCTGCGTCATCAATGACATGATTACAAGTAGCGATATAACCGTTTGAAGAAATAGCGAAACCAGTACCTGTTGACTTTTTAACCTCATTCTCCTTTTTTTGGTTAATAATATCTGATTCTAAAGGAAATGTTTTCGCGTATGTATTTTTTATTGTAACATTAGAATTTACACCCTTAAAAATTGTATTCATATTTAAACTATAATTAAATGTATTATTGCTTATGGTAAATATTTCGGATTTTCCTTCTAAATCCACACTGACATTGACATGTTCACAAGTATATCCATATAACCATTTATTTACATTAATCTTAGTAAATTTATTTGTCCATTTTTCAGGTTGGTAAATTTCATCTTTTAGCTCATATTCTGAATACCCATTTGCTTCTTTTATTATAGCAACTGTATAATTACTTGACTCAGTATCAGTATAATCATTTATGCTAACAGTAAAAGATTCGAAAGACGTCCAAATACCTTCAATTTCATCAAGTGATGCTGAATTTTCTATAAAATATGTTTTGTATTGGCCAAGAGTTCTATACTTTTGAGCAAATGTTTTAGTTGAATGAACTAATAAACCTATGCATAAAAAAAGAAAAAGGTTTGTTTTCATATCATATTATTTTAAACGTCAAAAATACTTAAATTAGCTTCAGCAAGATTGCACTCTTTGGCAAGCTTTGATTTGAGCGTAAGCTTTTCGGGGCTTGATAAAATGTGCAATGTGTGTAAGCAAAAACAAAAAATGCGGGTAGCAAAAAATAAAACTTCTTTAGGTCGGCTGGTGTGGTCGGTGGTTATAAAATTATTATTATTTGTCTGTATTTTCATTTCTCTTTGGTTGTCAAGGCTTATCCTGATGTCATAAAATGCTTGCTGGTAAAGACGATTAAGATTTTATCCGCAGTTAAAACAAAAAAATAATCGAAGAACAAAAGTAAAATAAATTGCGGATAAAATCAAGTTGGACTGAGCCGCTTGAACTAC
>DAOQAF010000064.1:0-20503 GCA_035353775.1 Bacteroidales bacterium
CGGAATCGGATTTTTAGCGGCACTCGGTATAATTTACGGGGTAAAGAAAATCAGGGATAAGAAGAAATAAAAGCTTTCCTGCGAAAATTTCTTTTTTTGTTAGTGACGGGGTGATTGTATGGAGCGCGAGCTGGCGCGCAGTCACTCCGTCACTTTCCTTTGGCTGAGTGTTTACAATGTAGTGTCGAACTGCTCCCGAAGTCATCGTTCATGGTAATCCCGGGCTGAAAGTGGCAGTACCACTGCGTGCAAGGCAAATGCGCAGCCAGCCGTGCCGCCACTGCAGCCAAAAAATAAAGTCGGAACAAAATGTTCTCTGCACACAAGTTGACTACTCAACAGTCGGGTGAAGTTAAAAAATTTTAAATAAAGTGAAAATTAATGATAGTGTGAAAATAAATATATTAATTTCGAACAGATTTTAATTAACTATGCTCGGAAAACTGTTTAAATATTCTGTTCTTGTACCCCTGATATTGTGCATGAATGGCCTGTTTGCCCAGCAATACCATTTCCAGGTATTTAATTATGAGCAGGGGCTTACCTCGAATGATGTTGTAAAAATCATACAGGACAGGCGCGGACATTTGTGGTTTGCAACCCTGGGCGGAGGAATCTACCGCTTCGATGGAAAAACGTTTGAGAATTTTACCGAAAAAGACGGATTAGGCGATAATAGGGTTGGCCTCATTGATGAATTACCAGATGGAAGACTCCTAATTCTTAGCCTCAACAGGTTCAGCATTTACGACGGAAAAAAATTCAAAAATTTCACTTCAAAAGACGGCCTTTCACTTCCGGGCCAATGGGCATCGACCGCTCTCGATAAAAAAGGCCGTTTGTGGATTGCACTTTGGAATGCTGACGAAACACGACAATTGCTTTTTTTTGAAAATAACCGGTTTCACGACATTACGCCCTCTTACCCGTTTCTGAATGACCCTGAAACATTGTTGCTTTCTGTCGTTAAAAATTCATCCGGAGGTTTAATGGTTAATACTCAGGGTAAACTTTATGAAATTCACGACACTGTTCTTTGTGAGTCATCTTTTAATAAAGAGCCTGAACTTGCCGGCAAATGGCTGAACTTCATTTTTGGAGCCTCTGATTCTACTTCATATTTTTCTACTTTCGAAGCGTCATCGAATCAATTCCGGATTTTTTCTTATAAGAATAGAAAGGCCACTTTCCTTGATTTGCCAGGCAATATTTTTTATTGGTTTTTTCCCGGAATTTGCGAGGACAATGACCATTATATTTGGATACCAAGCGAAACAGGGGTTTGGAGAGTAAACAGGCAAGGTAAAGTTTTTTTGTTCAATGAAAAAAATGGCTTGCCGATAGACCTTGTCTTTTATATTACGAAGGATAATGAAAACAACTTATGGTTATCAACCCGTGGGCTTGGAGCTGTGAAGTTCATGGGTGAACAATTCATCACTATCAACGAAAAGGACGGGGTACATTCTTCCAGGATTTACTTTAATTATATAGATTCGAAAGGGAATATCTGGTTTGCAACATCTATTGACCAACTCTGCAAATATGATGGTGAGAAAATAAAAATTTATAATGCTGCCGAAAAACGAGAAACCATCGGATTTTTTGAGACCAGCGATGAAAAGGTTATTGTACTTACCTACCAGGGCTTGTATGAGGCAGAAAACTTTTCCGGGCCGCAGATAAATTCAAAATTTGGGTTGGGAAAAGACCTTATACCACGATTAGCTTATAATGACGGAAGAAATATTTGGTTTGTAATAGATTACAATACATTGGTTTTGTTCGATGGTGAAAAACTAAAAAGATTTAATAAAGATGATTTTGGTCATGAAACAGGTAGAATCTTTTTTATTGTCAGAGACCTGGGTAACAGAATATGGTTTGCAACTAATGCAGGTTATATGCAGTATGATGGCTCCCATTTTGAATATACTCAATATCCCGGTAATTCTATAAGCCCCGACAATATGCTCGTTGACAGATGGAACAGGGTATGGATTGCGGTTAATGGAGGACTTATTGAAATTGACCAAACCGGGCCGCAGTTATTTTCAACAAAACAGGGTCTTTCATCGGATCGGTACCTGGATCTTGCTTTTGATGGCAAGGATAAACTATATGCCGGCTTCAGCAACGGTTTTGATATAATTACATTTACAAATAACGGGAGCCTAGCCTCCGTAAAATCGTTAAATACAAAAAATGGTTTTTCTGCATACATGCTGAACGCGCAAAATATCAATATAGACAGCGTTGGAAACATCTGGTTTGGTACTTTGCAGGGATTAATCAGGTTTACTCCCGATGAGGTCAGATTGAATTCAAAGCCACCCGAAACATATATTTCCAAAATCAAATTATTTTATAAGGAAATAAATTGGGAAAGTGAGAAATACAGGGATTTTTGCGATTCTGTCAGTGCATGGTTTCACTTACCGGTGAATCTTTGCCTGCCTTATGACCAGAATCATCTTACATTTGAGTTTGCTGGCGTTTGCTTCAGCAATCCCAATGCAACACGATATCAGTGGAAACTTGAAGGCCTTGAAAATGATTGGTCACCGGTAACCGAAGAAACAAAGGCAGAATATTCGAATCTTTCGCCGGGAGAATACACGTTTATGGTGAAATCTTGCAACAATGATGGTATATGGAATGACAAACCCGCGGAATTTCACTTTATCATAAAACCGCCTTTCTGGAGAACATGGTGGTTCATAATATTGGCAATGATTACAATTACCGGGATACTTACGGCAGGGATCAGGTTTATCATGTACCTGAAATACCGTGAAAAAATCAATGAATTGGCCAGGTTGCAGGAAATTGAAAAGATCAGGATCACATTATCAAAAGATATTCATGATGGCGCAGGAGCTTCACTGTCGAAAATTGCGCTCCTGAGCGAGTCGCTGAAAGACGAAATCGATGGAAATACCAATTCGCTGAATAAACTAAATCAGATTTCAGGTTTATCCCGCAGGGTTATCGATGACTTCAGGGAAATCATCTGGTCGACTAATCCCAGGTACGACAATATAGCTGCCCTGATGGCCTATTCGCGTAATTATTGCAATGATTTGTTTGAAAATTCCGGAATAGATTGCATTCTTGATTTCCCGGACAATGGAAACGATAGTCCTATATCTCCTTTAAAAAGACAAAGTTTCTTTCTGATTTTAAAGGAAGCCGCGCATAACATTATTAAACACTCATCTGCAACTGCGTGCACCATTGAAATTGTAGTAACAGAACAACATGTTTCCCTTAAAGTGAAGGACAATGGGAAGGGCTTCGACAAAACAAATATAGGCTCTTTCTCCAACGGGCTTGGTAATATGGCGAAGCGCACCCATGCCTGCCAGGGAAAACTTGAAATCGAATCAGTGCCGGGAAACGGGACTGCCGTGTTATTAGACATTCCGCTTTAGCGGCGATGCAAATTACTACTAATGTGGTATTGCATACGGCTACGAGTTCCTATACATTTGTTAAAAAAAACTTACGATGATAAATGTTTGCATAGTTGAAGACGATAACGAACTAAGAAAAACGATTGAGGGCATCATAGAAAAATCGGCTGATTGCTGCTTACTGAAAGGTTTTTCCAATGCCGAAGAATTCATGCAGGATTTAAACAAAATGCACCCGGATGTTGTGGTCATGGATATTGAGCTACCCGGGATGAACGGCATTTCCTGTGTTAAAGCAGCCAGGGAAAAATATCCGGAAATTCAGTTTGTGATGTTTACAATTTTTGATGATGACGAATCCGTGTTTCAATCGCTGTGTGCAGGAGCAACCGGATACCTGCTTAAAAACTCGCTTCCCGAAAAGATCATTGCGGGCATTGTTGAAATCCATGCCGGGGGATCTCCAATGTCGCCCCAGATAGCCCGTAGGGTTATAGAACAATTCAGCATAAAGCACAAGGTTTCCAGTGAAATTAATGTATTATCTCAGCGCGAGCGTGAAATTCTTGACTTGCTCGCCAAAGGATTCAGGTACAAAGAAATTGCCGATAAGCTGTTTATCAGTGTTGAAACAGTGAGAACCCACATCCGCAACATTTACGATAAACTGCATGTGAACTCAAGAACAGATGCTTTGAACAAGGTTTTTAAGAATAATTTATAAAATGATTAAAACAATAAAACATATTTATTAATACAAAAAATAACGCTATGAAAAAAATCATTACCTTAGTGTTTGTTGTCGCTATAACAATAAACAGTGGCTATTCACAGTGGAACCAGCAGATCCTGCCTTCCCCCAAGGGACAATTGCAATCCGCTAAAATGGGCGATTTGCTGTATTTTATCGGTGGCTGCGATAGTAATTTCAATATTGTCAGTACGGTGGACGTTTATAATTCCTTTTCAGGCACCTGGCTGCCGTCGACAAATATTTCTTCGCCCCGTTGCTTTACCGCTTCGGTGGGTGGCGACAGCGCCCTGTACGTTGCCGGCGGCGTTTCAAGCTGGAGTAATGCAGTGGGAAGCACTGTTATTGATATTTATAAAAATGGTGTCTGGTCTTCATTAACACTGCCCGATTCATCATGCTTTGGACAGGCCTTGCATGTGGGGAATAAGATATTACTTGCCGGCCATTTAAAGAGGTTCAATGCCGGAACCTCCACGCTGGTCCCGAGTGACTTGGTTTTTGTATATGACGAAGTTACAAAGTCAATGTCTGTTGACACCCTCTCCCAGGCAAGAACCTTTGTTGCTGCAGCCACTGACGGCATTATTGGAATATTCGCCGGTGGATCACAAGGATACAATATGTCAAGTGATGTCGTCGATATTTATAATTCAATTACTGATACCTGGTCTACAGCCACCTTATCTCAGGCGCGTACGAATTTTTCGGGTGTTTATGCAGGAGGTAAGTTTTTCTTTGCAGGCGGGGCTGGCCCCGGGACAAATCTTTCGTACAATACCGTTGATATTTATGATGGCACAAACTGGAGCACTGCACAACTCAGTGCTGCACGCGCTGGTATTGCAACATGCACCGCAGGTAACAAAGTGTTCTTTGCAGGGGGCGGTAATGTTAACTCGATGCAACTTCTTTACACCACTGCGTCATCCGTTGTAGATATTTATGATATCTCACAAGAGAGCTGGTCAACCAGCAATATGAATTTTACAAAAGTCACACATACCGCAATTGGCGCAGGAAATAAAATATTTGTGGCCGGAGGCCTGTCAGGGTCCTCAGTTCTGGATGCTTTCGAAATTTATGATGCCGGTACAGGTATTAGTGAATCTTCAGGTTCGGGAGTATTGAAACTTTTTCCAAATCCTTCTTCCGGTGAAATTCAGTTGCAGTTACCATCTGAATTCATCGGTTCGGAATTTTACATCAATGACCTTGCCGGCCGGATTATCTTATCTGGGAAAGTCCAGAATTCCTGTACAGGAATTAATATCTCTGACCTGGTAGATGGCTTATATTTTCTGAATATCCCCGGCAATAAGCTGCCAGCAATTAAACTGATAAAACAATAGTTCGGGAACTATGCATGAGAAAAAATCAAGATAGTGATGTTTTATTAATAATCAAAACCATTAAAATGAAAAAGATCTTTTACCTCGCATGTATGTGCGTCATTGTCATGAATGCTTGCACCACAAAAACGGAAACAGTGAAACCTGATCTGGCAGCCGCAAAACAGGAGTTAAATTCGGAGATGGACAAATTGATCCAGGGATTCAATAACAGAGACACTGCGACATTCTTTGCTTTTCTGGCCGAAGACGGCCTGTTTTGCGGTACAGATCCCACAGAAATACTTGACAGGAAAAGGCATACTGCTGCTATGATAACCATGTTTGCCGATACCTCTATGTTCAGTAAAATTATTGTCGACAAACGTGAGATTCGTATGGACAGTACTGCCAACTCAGCCATTGTCCTTGAGCAGTTCTGCTTTGAATTCAGCAAAAAACTCCCTTTCCGTCAGGTTTATCATATGCAAAAGATCAATGGTAAATGGATTTGCGACTTTTCCAGTATGGCTTTAACACCCTATAATAAAGATTTTATGGCGATATTTTCAGCCATTCCCTGATAGCTGTCAATAAATTGATTTGCCTGTCAACACAATTATCGTTTATGTTAACAAAACGGTTCTATGAATAAAAATTTATAAACAAATCAAAGTATTAACTTATTATAAAAGTATGAAAACAACATTTTTACTTTTATCATTCCTTGCATTATTTGCATTTAAGTCCAATGCTCAGACTCCGTTCACGGATCCACGCGATGGCAATGTATATCAGACGGTAACTATTGGCGCACAAGTTTGGATGGCTGAAAACTTGCGTTATTTGCCAAGCGTGGTTGGTCCATCCACAAGTTCTGTTACCACGCCATACTATTATGTATATGGTTATGATGGCACAGATGTAAACGCAGCCAAAGCTGCAAGCAATTACACAACTTATGGTGTATTATACAACTGGCCTGCTGCATGCAGTTCATGCCCCACGGGCTGGTATTTGCCAAGCGATGCCGAGTGGACTCAGTTTACCGATTATCTTGGCGGAACAAGTATTGCCGGTGGAAAACTTAAAGAAACCGGAACAACCCATTGGAACAGTCCAAATACCGGAGCAACCAACGAAACCGGCTTTACAGCTCTTGGGGGTGGCTACCGTGAGTATGTTGGAGGTTTCGGCGGTATTAAAGTAGCCGGTCACTGGTGGAGTACGACCGGGTACAATGCTACTAACGCCTACCGTCGTTATATGTCCAATGGCTCCACTGGGGTAGGCAGAAGCTACTACCCCAAGAATGCAGGGTTTTCTGTCCGTTGCGTACACGGTATAGATTTGAATTATACGATTTCAGGAAATACGGGCATTGCAGGCGTCACATTACATTATTTTGATTCCATTGATCAAACAGTAACTTCGGGTGTGAATGGTGATTATTCGATTTTCGTTCCTTCCGGCTGGAGCGGAACGGTTACACCGGCCATGCAGGACTATATATTCGTGCCATTGAGTCGTGATTACACCAATATAGCGGGTGATATTCCGGATCAGGATTTTTTGCCTGTTTCACAGGATATAGAAATCGTAACCAACCCCGTCACTGGCGAAATATGGATGGACCGCAACCTTGGAGCTACGCAGGTAGCAACAAGCAGCACCGATGCCGCAGCTTACGGTGATCTTTACCAGTGGGGACGTGGAACAGACGGGCATGAAAAACGAAGCTCCGCTACAATATCTTCATTGGCAACAAGTGATACACCCGGGCATGGCAACTTTATTCTGGCATCCAATAGCCCTTATGACTGGCGGAGCCCGCAAAACACGAATTTATGGCAGGGCGTAAGCGGCACCAACAACCCATGCCCAAGTGGATACCGCTTGCCAACAGAAGCAGAATGGGAAGCCGAACGTACAAGCTGGAGTTCTCAAAACTCAGCCGGCGCTTTTGCCTCACC
The DNA here is from genome assembly GCA_035353775.1 of Bacteroidales bacterium. GTDB lineage: Bacteria > Bacteroidota > Bacteroidia > Bacteroidales > CAIWKO01 > CAIWKO01. The sequence continues at coordinate 7,472 of DAOQAF010000064.1, forward strand.
ACTTAAGTTGCCCGTGGCAGGCGGCCGTTACAACAGCAGTGGTTCGCTCGGCGATGTGGGTTCCAACGGCCTCTATTGGTCAAGTACCGTAGATGGTAATTATTCGCGGGATCTGAACTTCTTCAGCAGCAATGCCAGCCTGGTCAGCAGCAACCGGGCGTACGGCTATTCTGTCCGTTGCATACACGGTATAGATTTGAATTATACGATTTCAGGAAATACGGGCATTGCAGGCGTCACATTACATTATTTTGATTCCATTGATCAAACAGTAACTTCGGGCGTGAATGGTGATTATTCGATTTTCGTTCCTTACGGCTGGAGCGGAACGCTTACACCGGCCATGCAGAACTATATATTCGTGCCATTGAGTCGTGATTACACCAATATAGCTAGTGATGTTCCGGATCAGGATTTTTTGCCTGTTTTACAGGATATAGAAATAAATGTTCGACAGACAGCTGATATTCCTGATGGAGGCACGTTTGATTTCGGTTCGGTCAATGTCGGGGATACAAGTAATATAGTGACCTTTACCATAGAAAATATTGGTATTACTGCCCTTGAATTGACCGGTACTCCCGTTGTATCTGTTACCGGCAGTGGATTTTTACTGCTCACCGATGCTGATTCTACTGTTGGAGCCGGCGATTCTACAACGTTTCAGGTGATTTTTACACCGGGGGCCTGTGATACCAATTCAGGTTCCATAAGTATTGCCAATAATGATCCTGATGAAAATCCTTACAATTTTACCATCACAGGCATAGGCCTGGATATTGTGCCTCCTGTTATTGTTACGTCATTTCAGGATACCAGTGTAAATTCCGGTCAGGATTGTCAGGCGCCACTGCCCGATTATACCTCATCGGTTGTTGCTACAGATGATTGTTCAGGAAGTTTTGTAATTACTCAGTTACCTGTGGCAGGCACATTAATTTCCGGGACATCCAATATGGTTACGCTAATAGTGTTAGACCAGGCCGGAAATTCTGACGAAGTCAGTTTCAATGTTGGTGTTGAGATTGTGTTAAGCACACCGGCACCCATATATGTTTCTGCGGGCATGGAGCCTGTTTGCCAGGTAGCCGGCGACAGCCTCACCACCACCTATGTTACTTCCGGCGCCAATTATTCGGGTTTTCACTGGTCCGTAAGCGATCCGGCTGCCGGTAGTATTGACTCGCTGACGGGTGTGATGACCTGGGCTGATGGTTTTTATGGTTCAACCGATATACGTGTATTTGCTTATGAATGCGGCTTAACAACACCGGAGGTCACCCGTTCAGTTACTATATCTCAGCCTCCTTACGCCAATGCCGGTGCAGATGCGGTCTATTCCTGCACCCCGGTGCTTATTGGTGATTCGGCAAACGGCCCGGGAACCATCGCCTGGTCGCCGGCATCAGGATTAAACGATACAAGCATTGCCAAGCCGCTGGCTTCACCAACGGTTAACACGACCTATGTATTATGTATTGACAATAACGGCTGTCCGGCTTCGGATACCGTGCTTGTAACCCTGGATGATATGCTTCATTCCATCAGTGGTAAAACCAAGTATGCCGCGAAGGCAAACAGCGGCATTCCGGCGCCCAATCCTCCCACATATAATGCTGCCAAATACAATATTGATAATGTAATCGTTATCCTGAAAAGTTTTCCTTCCGGAACGGAACTGGCAAGGGATACCAGTGATGAAGACGGAAATTACCGTTTTTGCGGCATGCCCGATGGCACCTATATACTGTCATATGATAAATACACTTCAGACACTATGCAGGCGGGCAACGGCATGGATGCAATTGATATATCCTTATTGAAATATTATATAGGTAATGATACGTTGGCCAATCCGTCCAGAAACTTTACAGCAAAATATAAAAAAGCAGCTAATGTTGATAATAATGCGTCAATTAATACTGTTGATGTTGCAAGAATTAGTAGAAAGATTGGAATGCCAAACGATCCCGCCAAAAACTTTCCGAAAGGAAACTGGGTGGCTCTTGACACTGTAGTTACTCTGTCCGGCTCGGACTTACAGGTCAACCTGAAAACAATCTGTTACGGGGATTTTAATGCATCGGGAAGTAGGTATCGCGATTCTACTGTAAACTGGACAGGCGGAACACCACCACCGCAAGACGTAACCAACCCCGTCACCGGCGAAATATGGATGGACCGCAACCTTGGAGCTACGCAAGTAGCAACCAGCAGTACCGATGCCGATGCTTATGGCGATTTGTACCAATGGGGACGTGGAACAGACGGGCATGAAAAACGCAGCTCCGCTACAACATCTGCATTGGCAACAAGTGATACGCCCGGGCATGGCAACTTTATTTTGGCTTATGACTGGCGGAGCCCGAAAAACGATAACCTATGGCAGGGCGTAAGCGGCATCAACAACCCCTGCCCAAGTGGTTACCGACTGCCAACCAATGCAGAATGGGACGCCGAACGACTAAGCTGGAGCAGCAACAATGCTGCCGGCGCTTTTGCCTCACTGCTTAAATTGCCCATGTCGGGCTACCGTCACAACGGCAATGGTTCGCTCACCAATGTAGGTTCCACCGGTCACTATTGGTCAAGTACCGTAGCTGGTACCCTCTCGGTTGACTTGTACTTCAATAGCAGCGGTGCTACCATGTATAGCAGCTTCAGGTCGGACGGGGACGCTGTGCGTTGCCTTAAGGATTGACACTTTACATTGCTATCCCTATTAGGGTGGCATGGTTTAAATACCGCTATTGATGAACGATTTTTAAACCCGTTTTATGAAAAAAATAAAATTGATTTTATTATTATTTGTTTCTTGTTCTGTGTATTCTCAAAAAACAATTACAGGTACCTTTCCCGTTCTTGCCAACCAACAAATCAATCTTAGTGGCTTTTCCGGTTTTGATACTTATGTAATAGACAGCATACAAGCCAATGAAAAAGGAGCGTTTATTCTTTCTTTCATCGAAAAAGATTATGGCATGGGCTATCTTTCAACAGACAACGACAAACCATTTATTATAGTCCTTAGCGATGAAACAATAAGATTAAAAGGAGAAAGTTTTGCTGTTGTTGAAAGCATTGAAATTATTGAAGGACACGAAAATCAACTTTTTGGACAATATGCTATCGAACACCCGCGCAGAGAACAGGCATTAAGCGCCTGGGATTATTTAGAAAAAATTTATGCCCTTGATTCGCTTTTTGCAGTTCAGGAAATCCCAAAACAAGTAATTATTACCGAAAAGCAACGGATAAAAACCGAAGACAGCCTGTTTTTAGCCGGTTTGCCCGAAAATTCTTATGTAAGCTATTATTTACCGCTTCGCAAATTGGTAAGTTCGGTTTCTACCATTGCACAATACCGTACCGAAGAAATACCGGCTGCCGTTTCAGCGTTTCGTAATATAGATTACACCGACCCACGTTTGCAAAAAAGCGGTTTGCTGGCTGATGTCATTGAAAGTCATTTTTGGTTGATTGAAAACAGCGGACGTTCATTGGATTCGGTGTATATCGAAATGAACAAATCCATTGACATTATGGTTGCAAACCTTTTACCGGATGAGCAAAAACTAAATGAAATAACTGAATACTTATTCAAATTTCTCGAAAAACGCAGCTTGTTTAAAGCATCGGAATATTTAGCCTTAAAATTGCTCAACGAACAGGGTTGTACTATCAACAACGATTTTGCCGCCCAATTGGAGAGCTACAGGGCTATGAAAAAAGGCAACATTGCTCCCGATTTTGATTTCAAAAAAGATGTACTTGCACCCGGCTATGAAGTAACTAAACAACCAAAAAAACTCTCAGATATAAAAAGCAAATATATCGTAGTGGTGTTTGGAGCAAGCTGGTGCCCGCAATGTCCGCAAGAGTTATCAAAAATTTCAGGTCTTTACAAAAAATGGAAAGAACAAAGCGTTGAAGTCGTTTTTGTATCGCTTGACGAAAAAGAGAAAATATTTAAAAGTTTTGCAAATGTTTTTCCTTTTCTCTGCATCTGCGATTATCAAAAATGGGAAAGCCCGATTGTGCGAAGCTATCATGTATTTGCTTCGCCAACCATTTATTTGCTTAATGATAAGAGGGAAATTTTGCTTCGGCCAAATTCGGTTAGTCACTTAGATTCATGGGTTGATTGGTATTTGGTGCAAGGTAATAAGTAACATTTTTGACTTTAAGATATGAAACAAGAGGCGGAAGAAAACCAGCGAACCGCCAACAAAAGCATGATTTCTTGCAAAGGATAAGGTTTCAAGGCTCCAGAGAAGCAAAGATAATCAAGTGTGCAGACAGAATATGCCTGGTCGTCGGGCAAAGATATTTATGTCAATTACAGCAATACCGCTATGCAAAACGCTGAAATATCCGTTTACAACATGCTGGGACAAAAGGTTATCAGCGCCGCACAAAAAGGCAGCGGCACCGCCCGTTACAGGGTGGAAGAACCGGGATGTTATATTATCAATGTGATCAACGGCAGCAACACGTATCAGAAAAAAGTTGTCATTATGTAATCCGGAGTGATTTTATTTTAGAATTTTAAAATTAAACAAAATGAAAAAAAATAAGATAACAATACTTCTTACCGCTTGTTTACTGATACTTCCGTTTTTTGTAAATGAGATTTTTGCCCAGGGCCCCCCTCCTCCCGAGCCCGCCAATGGCGTACCCCTTGACGGACTTGGATTTCTGGCAGCACTCGGCATAATTTACGGGGTGAAGAAACTCAGGGATAAGAAGAAATAAAAGCTTTCCGGCCGGAATTTCTTTTTTTGTTTGTGACGGGGTGACTGTATGGAGCGCGAGCTGGCGCGCAGTCACCCCGTCACTTTCCTTTGGTGTTTACAATGTCTTGTCGAACATCTCTTGAAGTCATCGTTCATGGTAATCCCAGTCTGAAAGTGGCAGTACCACCGCATGCAAGGCAAATGCGCAGCCAGTCGTGCCGTCACTGTAGCCACGCAAGGATTTGAAGAACGAAGAAATATGAAGTTTTTAGAGGTACTCTTAAATTAACTCAGGTTGCGCAATAGTTCACTGCGTTCCTATTGCGCAGTGCGCGGGATGGTGTGTTGAATATGCCCGTCCCGCACACGAAGCTTTCCCGCACCGAAGGTCGGGAGTGTTGGGGGTAACACCTGCCTGCGTGGCGTAGTCAGGCAGACAGACTTAGAAAATGTCCCCCCCCGTATGGATTACATTTTCTTAGTCGATTACGCATGATAAAGTGACTTATAACCTGAGTTCGGGTTAAGGACATATTATCTTAATCCGTTAGGATTTAAATATCAATAGAAAACAAATAACAGAAACATTTATTCTCCGTCAGGAGATTAACATTGAATATGGTTTATGTCCTACGGACAAAATATGCTGCACATTTTTGATTTTCTATTGATATTAATTGCCTACGGCAAATTCTATCAATTTAATAATCTGTGCTTTGGCAAAACAAAAATAATTTATTTATCCCGAACTCAGGTTTATATTATATTGAATATCAATTTGTAATGGTCGATTTGTTCTTTTACTACGCAATAGAAATTTCTAATGTGTAAATTGGGTTAAATATCGAAATTGCCCTCCCTTTAAGCAAGAATGATGTGTTAAAATAATTTATTAATATTATATTATTTTATTATGATTATAAATTTATTTATTAATTTATTTATTAATTTGCTTTTTTCTTAATAAAATATTATATTTGTCAACCTGAGCTCCTGTTTACCAGAGGAACACATTCTGCTGATAATTTGTTTAAAAATAAAATAAAATGAAATAAATCTAAAGTTCAATAAGCTACCTATATCTATGATAGTATTAATAAATAAAAAAAGAAAAATGAAAACAACCAATTTAAACAAATGTAAGTATCTTACTTTGAGTAAATTATTCATTATGGCAATGATGTTGATTTATTCATTAACAAGTGCTATGGCACAAGTAAATTGTTCCTGGGCATTCAACCCGATGGATGTGCTTGCTTCTGGTGGAAACATTCAAACAAAATCAATGGCGGTGGATCAAAATGGAAATGTATTTGTTACTGGTTATTTTGAGAATGTTGCAGATTTTGATTTTGGGGCAGGAACTGCACCTCTTATTTCTATGGGGAGCACAGATTGTTTTTTTGCAAAATACGACGCTGCCGGAAATTATGTTTTTGCTAAAAATCTTGGCGGTACATCCAATGATTATGCGTTTTCTGTGACGGTTGATGTTTTGGGTAATTTTTATATTACCGGAAATTTCTGGGGGACGGTTGATTTCGATCCGGGTTCTGGTGTTACAAATCTGACATCAAACGGTACGGGAGATGTATTTTTTGCCAAATACGACGCCGAAGGAAAATTTGTCTTTGCAAAGCAAATGGGGGGCACCCTGGATGAAATGGGAATGTCGATTACGGTAGATTTGTTTTATAATATTTATATTGCCGGAACCTTTCAGGGGACTGCAGATTTCGACCCTGGGGCTGGAATAGCAAATTTAAATTCCTCTGGAAGTGAAGATGTTTTTATTGCCAAATATGACCTTAATGGCAATTATATTTATGCAAAAAAAATTGGCGGTGGTTCCAGTGATATAGTGCTTGGAAATGCCGTTGATCCGGCAGGCTATATAACTATAACAGGTTATTATGCCGGAACGGCCGATTTTGACCCGGGTGCGGGAACAGCAAACCTGAGTTCATCAGGATTGACAGATTGTTTTTTTGCAAAATATGATCCTGCAGGAAATTATGTCTTTGCAAAAAGTCTTGGGGGCACCTCTCATGATTATTCATTCTCCATTGCTTTAGATGCCAGCAGCAATATCTACCTTGTAGGAAATTTCTGGAGTACGGTAGATTTTGATCCAGGAACAGGCACCGCAAATCTTTCTTCATCAGGTATCGGAGATTGTTTTTTCGCTAAGTACGACGCTTCAGGAAATTACATCTTTGCAAAAAAAACCTCAGGGCCTCTGGACGAAATAGGAACTTCTATAAAAATTGACAATGCAAATAATATTTATTTAGGGGGATATTTTCAAAACACTGCTGACTTTGACCCCGGAGTCGGTGTTGCCAATCTGACCTCGACCGGTAACATGGATGTGTTTATAGCAAAATATAATGCTAATGGTGACTTCATCAATGCCAAAAGTTTCGGAGGAGCCTCAGATGATGTGGGATATTCTATATCAATTGATGCCGCAGGGAACACATTTGTCTCGGGATATTTTTCGGGTACCGCTGATTTTGACCCGGGCGCAGGAACAGCAACTTTGGTTTCAGGCACGGGTTTTACCAATGGGTTTATAGGAAAATATGATGGTTCCGGAAACTATCTTTGGGCGGGAGTTTTGGGAAGAAACAACTCGAATTCTGCATTTCCACAGAGAGGAAACAGTATTAAAACCGATAACGCCGGAAATATTTATGTAACAGGCTTCTATCGGGCGCTTGTGGATTTTGACCCCGGGCCCGGACTCGCCGAGCTATATGCACCATCAGGGCAGGACATCTTTTTTGCCAAATATAATACTTTGGGTAATTGCATTTTTGCTAAAAGTATCGGAGGCAGCTCTGATGAGGACCCGAGATGTATAAATATTGATGCCTCGGGTAATATATATATCACAGGCATTTTTCAGGGTACAGCCGATTTTGACCCCGGTGCCGGGGTATATAATCTTACCTCAGCAGGTAGTAATGATATTTTTCTTGCTAAATATGACCCTATTGGAAATTTGATTTTCGCTAAAAACATGGGAGGCAGTTCCAGCGATGTCGGATATTCAGTAGCTGTGGATGCAGCAGGATACATATACCTGACAGGCTATTATGAAGGAACGGCCGATTTTGATCCCGGTGCAGGAACGGCATACCTGAGTTCATCCGGATTGACGGATTGTTTTTTTGCTAAGTATGACCCCTCAGGAAACTTTGTTTTCGTAAAAAAAATCGGAGGGCCTTCGCATGATTATTCACTATCCCTTGCCCTTGATGCCAGCAACAATATATATCTAACAGGCAATTTCTGGAATACTGTGGATTTTGATCCGGGACCAGGTACCTCCAACTTATCCTCTGCTGGAATAGGAGACTGTTTTATTGCTAAATATGACGCCTCAGGAAATTACATTTATGCAAAAAAAATATTCGGCACCTCGGATGAAGTTGGGACATCAATTTTTGTTGATGGCTCGGATAACATTTATGTTAGCGGATATTTTCAGGGCACCACAGATTTTGGTCTCGGAACTGGCATTTGGAATCTTTCATCCTCGGGTAGCTTTGATATTTTTATTGCCAAATACCTTAGTGGTGGCAACCTGGTTTATGCGCAAAGAATTGGCGGGGCCGGAGAAGATGTTTTGAATTCATCCGGGATAGATGCCAATGGAAATACATACATTACCGGATATTTTGCAGGTACAAGCGATTTTGACCCGGGACCAGGAATCGCGAACATTACATCACACGGCAGCTATGACATCTTTATCGGTAAATATGATCCGTTGGGAAATTATTTGTATGCAACCGCTATGGGTGGCCCCGATATGGATTTTGGCCAGTCAGTTTCTGCTGATGCATACGGTAATGCATAAGTAACCGGCAGTTTTCAATATAAAGCATTTTTTGATGCCGATGTTGCCCTTCAGGCATATAGCAGCGAAGATGCTTTTCTGGCAAAATATGTCGGGGCGCCTGTTGTATGGACAGGAGCTATTGATAACGACTGGGATAAACCTGGAAATTGGTCAGGAAATGCAGTACCTACTAAATCAACCGATGTAAAAATATCTTTGGTCACCAACCTTCCAATAGTTTATTCCACTGGAATTTCCACATGCAGGAATCTAACCATTGATCCATCAGCTTCATTAAGTATCAATGCCAATAAAGATCTTTCAATAAACGGCATTTGGACAAATAACGGCAATGCGGATGTCGGTAACGGACTGATATCCTTTACAGGTAACACCGGACAGATAATTCATGGAAATACAAATTTTGAAAATCTTAAAATCTACAACCCCTATTATGTACATTTGAATAACAGCACCGGCGTAAAAGGTGTATTAATGCCCGCGCTTGGGACATTAATAAGTAATGGCAATCTCACATTACATTCTTCAGCTTCAAAAACTGCTTTAGTAGCAGGAACGGGTCTGGGCAGCATTTCCGGCGATGTTACCATGCAGCGCTATATGGCCAATAAAATGGGATATCATTATTATTCCTCGCCATTCACCGCAGCCTCCGTCAATGAGTTTGTTGATGAGATAGGGATAATAACATCCGGTGATCCTTATGGCGGAACCAACGATACACTACAGACAGTAAGTCCTTTCCCCAACTTTTATGCTTACGATGAAACACAACCGTATTATATGCAGATCGGCTGGACCGGTGCCGGCGCCACGATGACGCCCATGAGAGGCTATTGTATTAATTTCGGAGCCGCCGGAGGCGCTTTAACCACGGATGTTACAGGCCAGGTGAACAACGGATCTCAAAATTATATTGTCACAAATACTGCTTCTCCTTACCCAAACGCCGACGGATGGAACCTTGTCGGAAATCCCTACCCCTCACCAATAGACTGGAATGCCACCAGTGGCTGGAATAAATCAAATATTGTCAACAGCGTTTACTTTTTTAATCCGACCACCCAGTATACCGGGACATACAGTACTTATGCGGGAGGAATTGGTGTGCCCGGAAATATCAACGGGATAATTCCGGCCATGCAGGGATTCTTTGTAAAAGCTACTGTCTCCAGCGGCGCTTTCAGTGTTACGAATGACGCGAGAATATCCGAACTGAATCCGGTATTTCATAAATCCATCGCAAATACAACATTATTAAGGCTTAAAGGACACCCGGCAGCCAACCAGGCTTCGGGGGATGAAACGGTCATTTATTTCGATACACAAGCCACCAATGTGTTTGACGATAATTTCGATGCCTACAAGTGGATGAACAACGATCCGGCTTTCCCTAATTTATTTACCAGGGATAGCACCCCGAATTCTTTAGCAATAAACGCATTACCGCCGCTTGCCAACACCGATGTCGTGATACCTTTAGGTTTTACTACCAAAACCGGCGGCAGTTTCACCATCAAAGCTACGGAAATCCTCAACTTCGACCCGGCACTGCATATTTACCTTGAAGACAATCAGAATTCCACAAGCCAGGATTTAACCCTTGATCCTGATTACACATTCTCGATCAATGCCAACGATCCTCTTTACAGGTTTTTCATCAGGTTTTCACCTGCCATGGTTACTAATATCGATGAAAACGGGAGTTCCTTTGTGGATGCCTGGTCGTCGGGCAAAGATATTTATGTCAACTACAGCAATACCGCTATGCAAAACGCTGAAATATCCGTTTACAACATGCTGGGACAAAAGGTTATCAGCGCCGCACAAAAAGGCAGCGGCACCGCCCGTTACAGGGTGGAAGAACCGGGATGTTATATTATCAATGTGATCAACGGCAGCAACACGTATCAGAAAAAAGTTGTCATTATGTAATCCGGAGTGATTTTATTTTAGAATTTTAAAATTAAACAAAATGAAAAAAAATAAGATAACAATACTTCTTACCGCTTGTTTACTGATACTTCCGTTTTTTGTAAATGAGATTTTTGCCCAGGGCCCCCCTCCTCCCGAGCCCGCCAATGGCGTACCCCTTGACGGACTTGGATTTCTGGCAGCACTCGGCATAATTTACGGGGTGAAGAAACTCAGGGATAAGAAGAAATAAAAGCTTTCCGTCCGGAATTTCTTTTTTGTTAGTGGCGGGGTGACTGTATGTAGCGCGAGCTGGCGCGCAGTCACCCCGTCACTTTCCTGTGGCGAGTGTTTACAATGTCTTATCGAACTGCTCTCGAAGTCATCGTTCATGGTAATCCCGGGCTGAAAGTGGCAGTACCACTGCATGCAAGGCAAATGCGCAGCCAGTCGTGCCTACACTGCAGCCAAATATGGAGAGATATTATCAACACGTGTTGATTAATAGTGATAAAATAATATATATATCACTGAACAAAATCATACTTTTACCTTGTGATTAAATTCAAATTTATGGGCTACAATGATGAATTTTCAGATTTGGCGGAAATGGTGCTTGCCCCATGGATCGCCAAAGCAACCGCGCTCACTGCCTGTTACCGTAAGGTAGGCGGCAACCAGTTCCGTCACGCCATTTCAACGATGGGCATCCTGATCGACTACCACTATATTGATTCGGTGATCCTGAAAACTGCAATTATCCATGACCTTATCGAGGACATTCCGTCCACCGACATCAATGAACTAAAAAATATTGATACTGATTCCTGCCAAGTAATTCCATTGGTGCTTGAAGTTACCCGGCGAGACCGGGAAGAAAAGCACGATTTTCTCAAGAGGATAAGGTTTCAAGGCTCCAGAGAAGCGAAGATCATCAAGTGTGCTGACAGAATATCAAATCTCACAGACCTGCACCAGGGCATTTTCGATAAAGCCTATATGCTGCATTATATCGATCAGTCGGAAGAATATGTGTATCCTATGGCTCAGGAGGAAGACGAGTATATGGCCTTTGAGATTAAGGACCTCATAGAACGCAGAAGAAAATGTTTATTGATATAAAATTGCAAAATTTTTTGTTATTTTGAATGACCCAATAAATACAACTTAAATAAAGCATCATGAGTCAAGATAGAATAATGGTCTTTTCAGGAAGCGGAAGCAAACAACTGACAAGCCGCATCTGCAAATACCTTCAGGTTGATGAAGGAAAAAGCGAAGTCCTCCATTTCTCCGAGGGAAATACATTTGTACGCATCAACGAAAGCGTGAGAGGATGTCATATATATCTTGTACAATCCATAGTGTACCCGGCCAATGATAATTTTGTGGAACTCCTGTTCTGGATCGATGCCTTTAAACGTGCAAGCGCAGAATCGGTAACCGTCATAATTCCGTTTTTCAGCTATTCAAAAGGAGATAAAAAGGACGAGCCCAGGGTTTCGATCAGGGCCCGCGTTTGTGCGGATGCCATTGAAGTGGCCGGCGCTGACCGTGTGGTGGCTATGGACCTGCACTCACCGCAGATACAGGGCTTTTTCCGCGTACCGGTGGACAACCTGTATGCATTGGGTATCCTTTGCGATAAGATCCGTTCCATGAACATCGAAAACTATGTCATCGTATCTCCGGATACAGGCTTTGCCGGACAATCAAGAAAGTTTGCCAATTATCTCAAAGTGCCTGTTGTCATTGCAGACAAGCAAAGGCTCAAACACGACGAGATGGCCGAGATCACCGAGATCATCGGTGATGTGGATGGTAAAACTGCCATCGTGGTGGACGACATGGTCATTTCGGGCAACACCCTGAAAGATGTTTCTGAAAAGCTGCTGCTAAGAGGCGCAAAAGAAGTCTATGCCTTGACCACCCACGGTGTCCTGTCGGCAGGCTCTGAAAAAGTAATTGATGAAAGCCCCATCAAAAAACTTTTTATTACGGACACCATTGAAAACCAGCCGGAAAAATTTTCTCAAAAAATCGAAGTCATCTCTGTGGCTTCGGTCTTCGGAAAAGCTATACAGAGAATACACAACAAAGAAAGTATCAGCGATATGTTCCATGTATGATTAAAATCTGTTTTGGGGCGAAAACTATTTAGAGTTTGAGCGGAAACCCAGTGTCTGAATCGAAAAGTTCAGTTTCGAGGCCTGCGAAGCGACAAAAAGCGGAGTCCGCCAACTGGCGGATCAGCATTTTTGGAGCAAGCGTAAAGAAGAACCGAACGAAGTGAGCTCACGAATACAATAAAAAATAAAAAAATTATTATGAGTAAAATGTAGTTATCGTTCAGATACTATTTATAGTCTATCCCTGCTTTCCTGGCCTGTGCGTGCTGAAACTTCCGGCTTATCATGTACAGGTGTCCGTCTTTACGAAATTTCGCTCCGGTCTGTTTAAACCCTAACTTGGAAAAAGTTTACGTATTATAATCTGCAAACTTGATTCCGG
>DAOQAF010000065.1:0-20291 GCA_035353775.1 Bacteroidales bacterium
GCAAAGTCGAGGCCGAAAACGCTGTAACGCAGGCCTGCGCCGAGGGTAACATATTTACGGTTTCCTTTGGTGGATGCTTCGTTAAAATATCCTGCACGGATTGAGAATTGCCTGGCATACCAATACTCAAGCCCTACAGCAATATTTATTTCTTTCATTTCTTCGCCAAATCCGCCCGGAGCATCATAAAATGATTGTATCATGCCGCGCACGACACCAACATTAGGATCTTTTCCGTCTTCAATAATTTTGTTCCCGTCAACATCATAAACATATTTTCCCGTAGAATCAAGCTGGTATATTGGTGGGGTTGGTACAAGCAGTTTGTTGAAATCAAGCAGCAGAGCCAGCGAATTGTTTTTGTCAAAATTCATATCATAAGAAAAGCCAAGCCGTAAATTAGTCGGAATAAAGTCGCGGTCAAGGTTTTCCGTATAAGATATTTTATTACCGATATTTGAAATATTGGCCCCGAGTGCAAATTTTGTCTGCATCCCTTTTATTTCAATCGGTTTTTCGTAATACACGCTTACATCAGCAGCAACTGCCTGTCCTGCTTTTGACTGGGCGCCTGCGACATAAATTCCGCCGGTAAGATTGGAATAAATATACCGCAAAGCGATAGCTCCCGAAACCTCATTGGTAAATTTAAAACAGTAAGAGGCATCCAGCGAAAATTCATTGGGTTTGTACTGGCCAATATTTTGTCCGGTTTCATTGGTAAACGTAATGTTGCCTAAAGAAAAATACCGCAGCGACATAGAAAGTACCTGCCGCTTGTTGATACGTTTGTATCCACCCAGATAAGCCAGATTGATATCATTGACCAGCTTATGAAGCCAGGGGCTGTATGATACTGCAAAACCGAAGTCCTTGTCAATGAACCCATATTTGGCCGGGTTCCAATGCATAGAATTGGCATCGGGTAAAGAAGCCGCACCGGCATCACCCAGCCCGCCTCCGCGTGCATCAGGAGCGATCAGTAAAAAAGGAACAGCCGTAGTAATCGTATTTAATTTGCTCCCTAACAGATCATTTGTCTGGCTACCTTGAGCAAATACCATAGTTCCAAGCAAAATGAACGATACAAAGATTAAGAGGTTTCTTTTCATTACCTATATAGAATTTTTTGTGAGTGCAAAAATAACGAATTATTTAAAATTATATTGTGTTCACGACTTTTTTGTCTTTAGCAATATCAATAATTACTATAATTTTTATTTTATTATGATCATTTTTTCCGAACACCTCCGTTGTTTTCCTTCTTTATCAGTGATGGTTATCGTGTAAGAATACAAGCCTTTCGACAAACGCTCTCCACGGCTGTTGCAGGCATTCCACCGAAGTTCTATGGGCTGATAATAACCGGCAGGAATATCATAATAAAGTTGGGCAGACATACGGCCTGTGATATCAAAAACGGAAATTTCCAACTGCATATCGCCTAGGCTCATATTGTGTTCAATGTAAAAATTTGTATAATCCGAAAAGGGATCCGGATAATTGAATACTCTTCCGAAACTTACATCCGAAGGCACCTTCACATTAAAAGTAATTTCTTTTTCAGAAGAATTATTCAGCAGATCAAAGGCTTTAATGGTAAGTCTATGCAATCCATAACTCAATTTACCAAACCTGTATGAAATACTTCCGGAACTGTATTTATCATCATCCTGAATAAAATAACAATTCAGGAAAAAAGGATTGTTAAAATCATCATCCAGCACAGCCGTAATTTCATGCCCGATCCCCAGGTCATAACAATTGATGCCGCTGGTATCATGCAGATGCAGGAACATCAATGGCTCCGATGATGTATTGCCCCCTTCGGTAAAAACAGGGTCTTCCATGTATCCTGCTATCTCAGGCCCGGTGATATCAGGGCTTTCATTCATGCCATTATTAAGTAAGGGCAAACTGTCAAGCGCTCCGGTAGCATCAAACAACAGGTTTTTTGCATAGTAGCTGATCTTTCCAAAGCCGTCAGTAAAACTGATGTCTTTTGGCACAAAAAATGAAAATTCGAACATTCCGCTGCTGACCGTTACATTTCCACGAAACAATTCATTTTTCTGAATATAGAAAGTTTTAAATTGACTCACCCCCGGATCATTGACCAATGTCTGGCACAGCAAAGGCTTATCATAAACAACAGGATACAGTTTTCCGTTAAAATCGTCCACAAGCACAGAATCGGCATCAACAATATGTCCTCTGACGGTAACAATACTGTTGTTATATATCGTATCATCGACTGAGGCCGAGGAATCAACGCCGCAGAAGTCGGTAACCACCTTATATTCCGGAATAGCAAAAGTAAGTGCAGGGTCACCGAGCAGGGTAAAGTTTTGCATATACACACCGGAGGAACACAAGTTTTTGGCTTTTTTTATCATATCGCCAAACCGTATCCTTTCGCCCGGAACGGGAGTAAACGCTGTTTTTAATAAATTGCGGTTAACTATTTCATTGGAATGGGCATAGGCCACACGGGTGGTGGAAAATAATGCGATACTGCCTCCTTTATTGTTTAGTAATAACTTTTCACCGGCTGAAACAAAAGCAGGATTGTCGTACCTGCTGAATTCGCAGGTGGCAGTGATAAATATTGGCAAATTATAAAAATTATCGAATTGCTCAATCTCAGCCATGGTAATAACTCCCTCTCCCGCAAGCCCGGCTTCGCCGCCGTGTCCTGTGTAATTTACCATTAAGGTCCCTTTCTGAACCTGATTGGTTATCGCTTTATTGACATCAGGGTATTTGGTGCCAAAGGGAGTATTAATCTGTTTATAGGCATCCAGATAAATTTTATTTATATTAAGGGTCCTTGTCAATGAATCAACTAAAGTAACAAGCCTTTCAGCTTGTTTCAGGTGAAGGTTGCCGTCTTCATCATCTGCTATGAATACCAAAGAGTTACGCCATGTGTCATAATTGGACACCTGGCCGGTTTCATATGAATCCGGTAAAAGATCTTGCTTCTGTCCATAACGTATACATTTATCAACAATAACTGTAGCATCTGCTGTATTGCATACAGGAAAACGTCCTACACCAATATCAAGATTCCCTGTCAGATTTTCGCCTTCCAGAGAATCAAGCATTGCATAGAAATCATCAGAAACATAGGAAGAAGTTGGAACAAGAGAATTCGACGTTTGCCATGTAGGGACAAAATTGGTATTCCCGTTAAGGCGGTTTTTCATATCATAAGACCCATCGCCAAAAAGTAGCACATATTTTATCCGGTGAACCGAATCGGCTCCTCCCCTTTCATAAAACATACGGATAAAATCGCGGATAGCGACCGGGTCTTGTTTCCCGGAAGAAAACTCATTATAGATCTGTTTTGTAGTCGCCACCACCACTGACATGCCATCGGTACTCCTGTGAAAATCTGCTATCGTATTGGCCTGATCAATAAAATCCGGATGAGTAACAACTATCAGTTCTGCCTGCTCACTGCCATGCAGGTTCTGGTTTGGTATACTGCCTAACAATATCGGTTGCATCAGATTATTATCATCAAAGGCGACAAACTCTTGCAATACATCAGTATATGCTTTCAGCGAAACATTAGTACCATTGATATCCAGCGGCATTTCGCTGATGGAATCAAAAGCTGAAATATTCCATACGCTGACAGACGAGGCCATGTTGGAAATATCAAAACGACTAACCGCTTTCCCGATAGTTTGAATGTTTCTGAAATGTATTTGGCTGCCCCGGTATATCAAATCTCTGACACTGGACAATTCAATGAAGTTCAGCCATGCAACGGAAGATGCTTCCGGCTTGCTGTATGATAATTTTAAAATAACCGTATCTGATTGAGGTAATATACTTAGATTTAACATAGTGCTTTTTGCATAATCCGAATTAACATTACCATCGATCGGGTTTATAGAATCCGAAGGAATCATACTTCCGCCGATGCCTGAATTTACAACACTTTTCAGTATAGACCTGACGGCGACATGAATCCGGGCATGAACGGAATCAGCATGTGAAATATCAGGTAATAGAAACATGAAATCCTTTTCCAAAACATCGTTAAATACTTCGCCATACCATTGTTTTCCTGATTTTAATAAATTTATGGAATCAAGTTCATGAAAAAGATGCTCGTTAAATTTGTCCACAATGGTATCGGGAGACAGGGTGATCTGAGGAAATGCCTGGATCCTTTTACCCGCCCCATGGTCGAGTGTGATAAAATAATATACCGTATCCGAATAATAATTCAACTGGTGCTCAAAAGTCTTGGTCAGGGACTTAAAGTTCCATCTGTCAGTACTTTGGCCATAAAAAAGTATATAGTCGCCATTATTTATATACCCGTCACCACCATCTTGTACCAAAACAGGGTTTTCCATCAGGTCATCAAATCTGAAAGCAGAATTACTTTCAGGCAACATATCACCACCATTGCCAAAAAGCCTGAATTCTGAAGAACTGATAGGCTCAGTAACCCCAAGCTGGATCAGATCAGAATAGGCCAGCCGGTACACACCATGCTGAACCGTAGCGATTTTATACCATTTTCCGCTTGCCAGCATAGAATTAGCAGCATAATTGTCTTTTGCCGGGTTTTGTGCAAAAACGGAAAAAGAAAAAATGAAAAGCAAAAATATGATCAGGGATTTTTTCAAGGACAAAAAATAATATGTGCAAAAATACTAAAAAGTAGGGTATTGGCGAAAAATTCTTGCTATTATTAACTTAAGGACCATTGAAAAAATTCTTTAACACGTAGAAATAATTTTGGTCAAGGGAAGATCACATCCTTAAAAACTTATCGGAATTTGGTTCTTTTATACAATTTAAATCTTTTATTAGCCCAGATCAAAGAAACCATATCTCTATTATTTTCAATATAATTTTCAAGAGGTTTGTTTACCATCTCGTCCAGCAACGGATTATCAGGTTCGTTCTTTTTACGGGTGTAAAGCAAATAATACCAGACACCTGCTTTAAAAAATGTACCTTCAATATTATCCTTTTCCGGCTGTACCAGGTTGTTTGAGATACACTTACGGCCTGTAAACAAAGCCAAAGCTCTCGGCTTATTAAAAGCAAAAACAGCGTCTTCAGGAGTCTGTTTTATAATAAAATCAAACGCTTCTTTCGATTCGGCATTACATGGGCCTTCCACGCTGATGAACTGCTGTTTTTTTATTTCATTAAAACCATAAATATATTGGATCAACAATAAAAAACCGAGCAAAATTATTTTTACAGAAGTCCTTATTTCTATATCTATCCGGATGGTTTTAAGCCCCAATACAGCATAACTTAACAGGAAAGGAAGTATCGGAAACAAAAAGCGAAATCCTGATTGAGTGTATGGGTAGACAAGCAACACCAACATATATAATATTACAAAGAAATCCGTAAAATCAGGTTTTTTGATTATTTTACTAAAAAAACCCAAAAGAATAAATGTGAAAACAAGGGATTGGGTGATCAGTGGTAAAAAAAGCCATTTACCGTTTTGAGGGCTGAAGAATGCTTTTAAAACTTCGGTATAAACAGCCAGATTTTGCAAAATAATTGCACCTAACCCGTCGAAGCTAAACAAACGGTAATATCCTTTCGCCGAATCATCAGGAATATCAAATATCAGATTATTCAACAAAAAATATAATCCGAAACTAAAGAAAAAAATGATAACTATTTTTATAAATTGCTTTAATATGATCTTTCGTGCTGTACTTTCTTTTTTCCTGAATGAGCCAATACCGTTTGAGGTAACATCAATGAGGAATGCTAACGGAAGCGCTGCACCTATTGTTCTTATTGAAATAAGATAGCCGGTCAACAATCCCACTATTATTAATGAAAAAATATTTTCGGATTTCTTATAAATAAGAATAGTGAGAATTAAAACTACCATGAACGGGATCTCAGACATTATTTCAGATTTAAAAGCAATTGTCCATGGATTATAGACGACAATTAAAATTAGAAAAACAGAAGTCAAAAAACGGTGATTATCTTTATACAGCCACAGCATCAGTAATGCAAGTATAATTAAAAAAGCTGTCAGATACAAGCTGAAACTGAGGAAATTCATCCCTTCAAAATAATAAACTACCGATAATAATAACGGGAATCCCATAGGATAGGCAGGAGGCCCCAGTTGCTGGCAATTTATATTGTATACATATTGTGTCTGGGATTGCGGAATATCGTTGACGATGTATTTTGCCTGAAGCAAATAGTGGGCATTATCATCACCCCAGTCTATATCATCTCTTATATTTATTAACAAAAGCGGGCAACAGAGAAGAAAAACCAAGGCAAATTTTAAAATATTTTTATGGCGAGGCGTGCCAGTAAAAAGTTTTATCATTTATTTTTCAATAAAATGAAATTATCACTTCAATAAGACCAGTTTCTCCGTTTTCTGAGAAAATTGTCCTGAGCTGTTTTTTACTTTTAACATGTAGACATACACTCCTTTGCCGATGACATCGCCAAAATCATCCCTGCCATCCCACGGAATGGGATCGGCTCTGAATCCGTTGGTTTCTACCGTCGTCTGAATGGTTTTTACCAATTTGCCTGTAATGGTAAATATCTGAATCTGCACATCGAGGCCGCAGCAGGGTTGATTGTGTTCAAACCAGAACTCCGTATAGGTGGTAAACGGGTTGGGATAATTTAAAACATGATTCAACGCCAGCTCGGCAGATTCTGCCACCACAAAATCAATTTCCGACTCAGCAGAATTGTTATAAACATCCCATGCCTTCAGTTTGAGTTTGTGCGCCCCGTTTTCAAGATCAGAAAACGGATATCTGACAACACCACTTTGGTATGTGTCAAGATCCGACTCATAATAATCATTCAGCACGAATGTTTTATCGGTATTTTCATCCAGAACGGCTGAAATATCATGTCCTATCCCGTTTCCGATCGTGTTTACCCCTGCAGAATCACTAAGATACATTAGCAATACCGGATTTTTGTCAGTTATACCACCCGAAACAAAGCGGGTGTCATTCATGTAAATTTTCAGTTCAGGGCCGTTCTTGTCTGTTATTTCATTGTTGTTTGTCCCACCGATAATAAAATCTTCATAGTAGCCATTTGCATCGGTGGCACCGTTCTGAGAATAATAACTTATTCTGCCGTTACCATAATGATAGGCTATATCCTTAGGGACAACAAAAGTAAATTTGAAATCACCATTGACCACCTTTGCTTTGCCTTTATAAATAACACTTTTCTGTAGGTTGAATGCCTCCGGGTTTCCCTCGTCGTTTCCGTTTGATATAACCTGGGCAACCTTATCAAACACAACAGGCATGATAACGCCCTGATAATTTTCCAGCTTAACATTTGCATTATCTGCTATGTAACCCTGAATGGTAATTTTTTCCAGTGCATTGATAGTGTCTTGTTCTCCCGCTAAAGGATGATAATTTATGGAAGTGGTGATCACATTGAATTCGGGATAAGCCAGCCTGAGTGCAGGATCGCCCAATAGCACAAAATTACTGATAGCGCTGGCACAACCCATCGTGTTTTTTGCTGCTTTTACCACATCGCCGAGTAAGGGATATTTTCCTGCCGTTTTTTTAAACACTTCCCTGTAAAAAGCATAGTTCAGCGAGTAGTTGGATCCGGCATAAGCAAGGCGTGTTGTTGTAAATAAGGCCACACCTCCACCGCCCGGGTTTAACAAGACCAATTCTCCCGCCGAGGTACGGCCGGGATCGTCAAAACGGCTGAATTCACAGGTCGCAGTTACAAATAAGGGCGTATTGTTTTTATTGTCCCAAGAATTAATATCCGATATGCCCAAAATAGCCTCATGCGCCCAGCCTACTTCTCCGCCATGGCCGATATAGTTTACAATAAGAGCGCCTTTAGCCACACGTTTGTTAATGGCGTCGGTGACATCAGGATAACGCTGGCCCCCCGGAGTAGAAATCTGAGTATAAGCATCCATGAATATTTTATCGAGATTATAATTATTGTAAGTTGTGTCTACATAATTGGCAATACTTTCAGATTGTCCCAAAAAATCCTCACCGGCAACATCAGCATCATCCGCAACAAAACAAAGAATATTCCGCCAGTCGGCAAAATTGGAAATAGCATCAGAAAATCCCGAACAAGAGGTACTGCCTGTGTTCAGGTCATATTTTGCACAATAATTTAATATTTTATCGGTAACGGCCCTTGCTTCATCAATATTCTGCGCAGGAATTCTGCCCACGGCGATATCAAGCAGATTATTATAAGCTCCGGCATCGGAATCATCAAGGAACCCAAAATAATCATCCGTCAGAAATGAACCTGAAGGTTCAAGTGAGTTTCTGGTTTCGTATGTCGGGATCATGTTTGTGTTGGATTCCAGACGGTTCAGGCAATCATAAGAGGCATCGCCAAAGAGCAACAGGTATTTGGGCTGCATGCTGACATCAGACCCGGCCCTGTCATAAAACATTTTAACAAAGTCTTTGATGGCGGTAACATCCTGGTTGCCTGAAGAAAACTCGTTATAAATAGGTTGTGGCGTCATTATCAGCACGGTCATATTATCATTGTTGCGGTGCATATCGGCTATACGTGAGGCTTCTCCGGCAAAATCAGGATGCGTAACGATGATCATATCATACTGTCCCAGCCCGTGCAGATCCTGATTTTGTACTTTTCCCTGGCAAGAAACAGGATAAAACATCGCACCGTCAAAAGCAACAAATTCTCTCAGAGAATCCGTATTCATTTTAAAGGTAAGATTACCAGAATTAAGCGTA
Source organism: Bacteroidales bacterium (assembly GCA_035353775.1). Lineage (GTDB taxonomy): Bacteria > Bacteroidota > Bacteroidia > Bacteroidales > CAIWKO01 > CAIWKO01. The sequence continues at coordinate 8,775 of DAOQAF010000065.1, forward strand.
ACATCCACTTTTTTTACTTCTGTAGGATCGGTAACATCCCATACAGTAATGCCGCTTGTTGCGTTACCTATAATAAATTCAGAAATGTGGCCGATAGAATTCTTATCGCGAAAAGCCAGTTGGCCGGAAACAAAAGAGAGATGACAGTCGGCGTTTACTTCAATATAATCAAGCCACCCGATAGCGGATGAATTAGAACCTTTATTATAATCAATCCGGATGTTTAACGGACTGGCGGCCGCAAAATTTATTTCGCTGTGTGAAATTCGCGCATAAGAAGATGTGTAATCGGATGAAACAGCCGAAATACCTATATTGCCAATACTGGAATTATTTGCATATACTCTGTATGAGGTAGAATAAATGACCGACCGAGCCAATAATCCGGTTTTTAAATACATCGGCGTACTACTTACTATATTGGAAAAATTAAAAGGAAAGGTACGGGTTGTCGTAACATCAAAAACTTCCCCATAAAATTCCCTGCCCGATTTGATCAGGTTCAAAGAATCGTTTTCGTGAAAAAGATAATTGGTAAATGTTGTGGCCGTATAGTCGGCAGGTAAAGGCGATGATGCCACCGTGCTGATTCTTTTACCGGCGCCCATGCTGGCAGTAATAAAATACCCCGAACTTTTAGAGTACTTATTTATTTCATGATTAAAAACACCTTTAGTTGTATCCAGATTCCATTTTTCGGGGCCTTTGGCATAAAAAATAATGTAATCATTCTGATCAAAACTATTATCATTTTCACCGCTGACATAAATGGCATTCTGTTTCAGGTCGTCATACCTGAATGTCGAATTATCTTCGGGCAACATCGCACCTCCATTGCCATAAACCCGTATATTTTTCGGGTTTATTCCGGAGACATTCATGCCCAACGCAACCAGATTACTATATGTAATAATATGTATGCCGCTCCTGTATACGTCCACACGATACCAATCTCCTGACTGAAGAACCGAATGTGAAGCATATAGGTGCGCTTTATCAGGACCGGGGAGAATTTTTGATTTGTTGTATGAATATTCAAGGCTGAATGAAACCAGGCGTTCAACCTTACCGGTGATATTATTTTTACGCAGAGGAACTAAGCTCATCATCAGCAAAGGTTTTTTGTTCTGATAAGATACCTTGGTAAAAATGTTTATATTTTCAGCTATTAAGGTATTCTGTTTCGCAATAATTTCAAAATCAGCAGCAGGTAATTCTTCAAATACAGGATTTTTTATTTTCACCTCAGGAACTGTTGATGATTTGACGACATCAAGCAATGTAAAATAATAAGGAATATCGGAAGTATCCGAATACACAGCGCCCTCAAAACGCAAAAATTCTTTTTTAGTAAGTTCGCTGATATACATCTTCTCAGGTGTATTCCAGCGTATTATGAATTGATTTTTGGGCTGAGCTTCCTTTTGCTGCCCGTAAAGTACTGATAATGAGAATATAAAAATAATAAATAGTGGGATTTTCTTTAACATCATTCTTTTTTTGAGACGTGTAAAATTATCTAATATTTTTTAAACCACATTTTCAACAAAAAAAATAATCATTTTTGTAACCTTAACTGTGAATATGAGTAAAAAAGTTAAAAAAAAGGTTTTAATAAAGGTTGCGTAATAAAAAATATATTATTTTTGCTTGTTAAAATATTATCCACAATAACGAAACAAAGCTATTTTTATTGTCATGCAGGTTTTTATAAATTTTTATTACTTTTCCGCCAATACAAACACTAAAAGTTTCGTTATTAGGTTCAGAACTAAAAATATTTGATATGAAAAAGATTTACACCAGTATCTTATGTGTCTTAATAACGTTGGGAAGTGTTAGTTTTGCACAGGATCCTCATTTTTCTCAATACTATGCCAACCCCTTATACCTGAACCCGGCATTTGCCGGAACGGCGCTATGCCCGAGGATCATCCTGAATTTCCGTGACCAGTGGCCTTCCATATCGGGAACATATGTTACTTACAATGCATCCTACGACCAGCATATCGAAAAATTATCGGGTGGTATTGGAGTTCTTCTGAATACCGACAGAGCCGGACAAGGTATTCTCAACACGACAAATGTATCGTTTATGTATTCATTCCGTCTGGAAGTCAACAAATCTTTTTCTATGAAACTGGCCTTACAAGCAAGCTACTTTCAGAAAAGCCTCGACTGGCAAAAACTTACTTTCCCCGACATGATCGATAAAAGGCATGGTTTTGTTTTCAACACGAACGAATTGCCTCCTTCACGCCTGACTAAAAGAAACGCAGATTTTGCAGCCGGTCTTCTTGGGTATGGAGAAAACTATTTTGTAGGTTTTGCTGCCCACCACCTGACACAACCGGATGAAGGCTTCATCAGCAAAAGCAGAATGCCAATAAAATTTACGGTCCACGCCGGTGGAATTATCAATCTTGTAAAAAAAGTACGCCGCAGAAGCAACGACCACACACCTACCCTGTCTCCCAACATCCTGTTCATGCAGCAGCAAAATTTCCAACAAATAAATTATGGTTTATATTTCAACAGATATCCTTTTGTTGGAGGCCTTTGGTTCAGACAAAACTTTAAAAATTCTGATGCGATAATTTTCATGGTCGGCCTTCAGGCTAGTATGTTTAAAGTCGGGTACAGCTATGACCTTACCATATCAAAGCTCACCAATGCTACCGGAGGAGCTCATGAAGTATCTTTCGCTCTTCAGTTCAACTGCAAGCCACCGTCAAAAAGAGTAAGAGCAATAAATTGCCCCTCTTTTTAGTTATATATAGAAACAAAAAACAGACAAACAATGTATATCAAAAGACTAATCATTTTTATGGCAGTAGCGCTTACTGCCACATTCTTTCTGACATCTTGCAAAAAAGATGTTTCCAATACCACAGCCTGGGAATACAACAACCCGAAAAATGGCGGATTTGAAGTGGTTCCTTACGAAGAACAGGAAACAGGACCGGGCTTGGTATTGATAGAAGGCGGTACTTTTATGATGGGCCGCACAGAGCAAGATGTACTTTACGACTGGGATAATTTTCCAAGAAGGATCACGGTATCCTCTTTCTACATGGACCAGACCGAAGTTCGTAACCTTGACTATTGTGAATTTTTGTATTGGACAAGAAGGGTTTTCAGCGTAGATTATCCCGAAGTTTGGCAGAAACGCCTCCCCGATACACTGGTATGGCGCGATCGTCTGGCTTACAACGAACCTTACGTGGATTATTATTTACGCCATCCTGCTTATCGTGACTATCCGGTAGTAGGTGTAAGCTGGGTTCAGGCTGCTGATTACTGCAACTGGAGAACCGACCGCGTTAATGAATACATCCTGATGCGTGAAGGAATTTTAAAAATGGACCCCAACCAGCAGAATGAAGAAAACTTCAATACGGACGCATACCTTGCGGGACAATATGAAGGAATGGTTAAAAACGACCTTTATGATATGGACCCCAATGGTTCCGGCACACGTAAAGTCCGTATGGAAGACGGTATCCTGCTGCCGAAATATCGCCTTCCGACCGAAGCAGAATGGGAATTTGCAGCACTGGGACTTATCGGAAACACCATTTATGAACGTGTACTCGAACGCAGAATATATCCCTGGAACGGACACATATCCCGTAATGATCGGTCCAACAACCTCGGCGATTTTGTTGCCAATTTCAAACGCGGACGTGGTGATAATATGGGTGTTGCCGGCAACCTGAACGATGCCGCTGACATTACTGCTCCCGTATATTCATACTGGCCTAATGATTATGGCTTGTATTGTATGGCAGGCAACGTGTCTGAATGGGTTATGGATGTTTACAGGCCTTTATCATTTGAAGACTATGCTGATTTCAGATCATTCAGAGGCAATGTCTTCCAGACTCAGGTAAAAGATGCCGATGGTGTACTTGAAGATAAAGACAGCCTTGGCCGTATCCAGATGCGCGATGTTACCGTTGAAGAAAGCAAGGACAGAAGAAATTACCGTCAGGCAGATAACAGAAATTATCTTGACGGCGATGTTACCTCAAGCATGCTGGTCGGCGGTGACTGGGTAGCAGAAGACATTGAAACCCCTATTATGTATGATTACGGTACCAACTCCATGATCAATGACAAGGCACGCGTTTACAAAGGAGGTTCCTGGAGAGACAGGCAATACTGGATAAGTCCCGGCAACAGAAGGTTCCTGGACGAGGACATGTCTACCGACGCTATAGGCTTCCGTTGTGCCATGACACGTGTTGGTAGCCCTGTTGGTAACTATTAGAAAAAATGTTCTTTAATTCCAAAAAACCCCGTTTATTTTGCAAACGGGGTTTTTTTATTTTTTAATATTATGAAAATCGAAGAATTATATGAAATTTTCCTTCAGCATCCGCAAATTTCTACCGATACCCGGAAGCTCATTCCGGATTCGCTGTTTTTTGCGCTGAAAGGTCAAAGCTATAACGGTAACAAATTTGCTCAACAGGCAATCAAAAATGGCGTAGCTTATTCTATTATTGATGATAAAGAATACTGCTCAGGCGAAAGCACCATTTTGGTTGACGATGTTCTGGATTGTCTGCAAAAACTGGCAGCGCATCACAGGTCAAAATTACAGATACCGGTTATTGGAATTACCGGAAGTAACGGCAAAACCACCACCAAAGAATTAATTCAAGCGGTACTTTCTGAAAAATACCGCACATTTTCCACTGAGGGCAATTTGAACAATCATATCGGTGTTCCCCTCTCTGTGTTGCAGATTACTCCTCAGCACGAAATAGCCGTTATTGAAATGGGGGCCAATCACATGGGGGAAATACAACAGCTTTGCAAGATCTCACAGCCCGATTATGGCCTTATTACCAATATCGGCAAGGCCCACCTCGAAGGTTTCGGGAATTATGAAAATGTGATCACTGCAAAGACCGAACTCTACAGAGATGTCGAAAAACGCAAGGGGTTGCTGTTTATCAACAATAATAACAGTACGCTCAAGGGCCACGCCCTGAATATCAGGCAATATACTTACGGCACCAATCAAAATGCGGACATACACACTACATTTATTGTTGCAAACCCTTATGTTAAAATCTACTGGGAAAACAAAAAAACCATCATCCAGTCGAAGCTTATCGGAAAATACAACTTTGAAAATATATTAGGCGCTATTGCTGTCGGGGATTATTTTAAAGTGGAACCTGAAAAGATCAAACATGCTATCGAAGAGTATTTCCCGACAAATTCCCGTTCGGAATTCATCAATAAAGCAGATAATACGATAATACTCGATGCTTATAATGCAAACCCCACCAGCATGATGGCGGCACTGGAGAATTTTAACCTGATGCAGTCGGTCAACAAGGTGGTAATGCTGGGCGATATGCTGGAACTGGGCGCTTACAAAGAAGCAGAGCATGGAAAAATAATTGAATTCCTGATCAACTCCAATTATAATAATGTATACCTGGTCGGTTCAAATTTTTCTTCAGCAAATACACGCGGTGATTTCCTTACATTTAAAACTTCCCAACAACTCCGCGATCATCTTAAAGCCCGTCCGGTGCACAATGCCCTGATACTGGTCAAGGGTTCGCGCGGCACGCAAATGGAACACGTTCTTGCAGTTTTATAATATCATTGACGATGCCTAAAACATACCATATTATCGGGGCCATGTCGGGAACATCGCTTGATGGCCTTGATGTGGCATTTTGCCGTTTTGTTTATTCAAATAAAAAATGGTCATACCATATTATTAAAGCCACCACATATAAATATCCTGAATCGTGGAGGTCAAAATTATCGCAGGCGGCTTTTTTATCTGCACTGGAATTTTCTTTTCTGCATAACGAATACGGCAGGTATTGCGGCAGGCTGGTAAAAAAGTTCATTACGGAAAACAAATTTAAGCCGGATTTCATATGCAGCCATGGCCATACCATATTTCACCAGCCTGAAAAACAACTAACGGTACAGATCGGCAGCGGGGCTTCCATGGCCGCTGAAACCGGACTGGCCACGCTTTGCGATTTCAGGGCATCCGACGTGGCTTTGCAGGGCCAGGGCGCTCCTCTTGTCCCGATCGGCGATGAATTGCTTTTTTCAGATTATGATATTTGCCTGAATATAGGAGGAATCTCAAATTTGTCTTTTTGTAAAAATTCAAAAAGGATCGCTTTTGATGTCAGCCCGGCAAATATGGTATTGAATTACCTTGCCGGTAAAGCCGGAAAAGCATTTGATGCCGGCGGCAAAATGGCATCGGAAGGCAAGATATCAAAAACCTTGCTTGATCAACTGAACAAACTGGAGTTTTATAAAATAAAACCGCCGAAATCCCTGGGCAGGGAATGGCTTGAAAAAGTATTTATCCCTGTTCTGGAATCGCATACAAAGGTTGCGTTGAATGATCTTTTACGGACTTGCACAGAGCATATTGCGGAACAGATTGCCATCCAAATTAGCAAAACTACAGCAAAAAAAGTACTGGTAACAGGTGGCGGCGCATTTAACAAATACCTGATTACGCTGATCAGCCAAAGGTGCCGCGCCGAAATTGTACTTCCTGAAAAAGAGATCATCGAATACAAAGAAGCCCTTATCTTTGCCTTCCTCGGTGTGCTGCGAATGAGGAATGAAAATAACTGCCTGAAAAGCGTTACCGGTGCGCGAAAAGATAACTGCGGCGGAGCGATATATTCTTGCTAAAATCCAATAACTGCAATCCACAGAAATTGCAAACACACACAGGTATTTTACTGTTTAAAAAAATATTTTTTACTAATTAATTTTTGAGGTCTAAGTTGTTATATATTTGTCGCTTCAATTATCAAAATGGATAACAAACAGGTAAAAAGTAAAGTGACTTTCCTCAGTGTAATCATGACACTGGGCATCGTTTACGGCGACATTGGCACTTCGCCCCTGTATGTAATGCGCGCTGTTATCGGAGGAGCCGGCACTATCGATATCGAATTGGTTTTAGGCGCCATTTCCTGTGTTATCTGGACACTTACCTTACTCACCACCCTGAAATATGTGATCATTGCTCTCAGGGCCGACAACAGAGGTGAAGGCGGGATTTTTTCGCTATTTGCATTAATCCGGAAAAAAGCTCCGTGGATATTTGTCTTTGCAATGATTGGCGGCGCTACTGAGCTGGCAGACGGTGTAATCACGCCATCCATTACCGTAGTTTCCGCCACAGAAGGTTTGTTAATGATCAATACCAATATTCCGGTACTTCCGATAGCCTTGTTGATCATTCTGATACTTTTCAGCCTGCAGAAATTCGGCACCAAGGTGGTAGGCAGTTCGTTCGGGCCGATTATGTTTTTCTGGTTTGCCATGATCGGTACTGTTGGTTTGTTATATATCTTTCAGGCTCCTTATATTTTCAAAGCGTTCAACCCCTATTATGCCTTCAGGTTTCTGACTGCACATCCCGCGGGCTTTGTGCTTCTTGGAGCCATTTTTCTTGCAACCACGGGAGCCGAAGCCTTATATTCTGACTTAGGCCATTGCGGAAAAAAGAATATCCGCATCAGCTGGTTTTTTGTAAAATCCATGCTCATTTTAAATTACCTGGGACAAGGCGCCTGGCTGATCTTAAACCTTGATCAGGTAAATTCACAAACCAACCCGTTTTTTGAAATGATGGGATGGTTCATAATCCCTTCCATTATTATTGCTACATTCGCGGCTATTATTGCCAGCCAGGCCTTGATCAGCGGGGCTTACACATTGATTTCCGTGGCAATGTCGCTCAACCTGTGGCCCCGCCTGAGAATCAGTTATCCAACCAATATCAAAGGACAGATGTATATCAGCTCGGTCAATTGGGCCTTGTGCATCGCATGTCTTTTTGTGATCTTATTTTTCAAAGAATCAACTAATATGACGGCGGCTTATGGATTGTCTATCACAATTACCATGCTGATGACGACTATCCTGCTGACCTATTATCTTTATAAAATCCAAAATTTGCACATTTCTATCGTCATTTTGTTTATGATGATCTTCCTCACTATTGAAGGGAGTTTTCTGGTAGCCAATCTTCACAAGTTTACAAGCGGCGGCTGGTTTACATTGTTGATCGGCGGTTGTCTGTTCACGATCATGTTCATCTGGAGAAAAGGCCGGGCATTAAAAGACCGGTTCATAGAATTTACAAGAATAGCTCCCTATACTGAAATACTGAAAGATCTTAAAAGAGATGTTACCATCACTAAATATGCGACCAACCTTGTATATATAACCAGGGCAGACCATGTCGGCGAGGTCGAAACAAAAATCATCTATTCGATCATCAACAAGCAACCTAAAAGAGCTGACCGCTATTGGCTGGTTCATATAAACATCATGGACGATCCCAACACCAAAGAATTTAAAGTTACCACGGTCATCCCCGACACCTTAATCAGGGTTGACTTTAATCTTGGATTCCGTGTCCAGCCAAGGATCAATTTGTTTTTTAAACAAGTGGTTGATGAACTGATCCGTCACAATGAAATCAATATGGTCTCAAACTATCCTTCTTTGCAGAAACATCATATTCTTGGCGATTTCCAGTTCATCATCATCGACCGTATTCAGAACTACGATTTTGATTTTCCTCCTTTCGAACAATTTATTATGGATGTTTATACCTATCTGAAAAAAATGGGCATTTCCGAAGTTCGTGCGTTCGGGCTCGATACCAGTAACGTCCTTGTTGAAAAAGTACCCCTATCGAGTATGAAAAATCCCAAATTCGACCTGAAACGTATCGACGACCTTAAATGAGTTCAGCCGTTTTTACCTGATGTTAAAGTATTTTTATTAATTAAACATATTGTAATTTTACTGTTATACTATTTCAAACATGAAACTAAAAAATATTCAAATTCTTGTTGTTGTCTTTGCAGCGATCATAATCGGGCCTTCGGTCAATATCAGCCCTATATCGGTTTCATATGCCCAGACTGCGCCAACGAAACTTAACAATGAGCTGAAATCCCTGCCGGGAGTTGTTGATGTAAAGCCACTTAAATACAAAGAACCTTTCAAAGAAAAATATCTGGTACAGTTAAAACAATGGCTCAACCCAAAAGACACCTCGGAAGGATCTTTCATTCAAAGAATTTTTGTTTCGCATTATTCATACGATGCGCCCACAGTACTGGTAACTGAAGGGTATGCCGGTTCTTACGCGGAAAGAGAAGGTTACACCGAAGAGCTCACCTCGCTTTTCAATACGAACCAGATACTGGTCGAACACCGTTATTTCGGGCAATCCACGCCTGCTGTTGCGGACTGGAAATACCTGACAGCTTCCAATGCTGCTGCGGATCACCACAAGGTTGTAACACTTTTTAAAACTATTTACAAAAATAAATGGATCAACACAGGAATCAGCAAAGGCGGGCAAACGGCGCTGATACACCGCGCGCTGTATCCCGATGATGTCGATATTTCTGTTTGTTATGTAGGGCCGCTGTGCTTCGGTGTGGAAGACGGCAGGCACGAACCTTTTATCTGCTGCAAAGTTGCCAGCGAATCCGACCGTGAAAAAGTCCACGACTTTCAGATGGAAGTACTGAAACGGAAAAACAAAATCTTCCCGATGTTCAAGAATCACTGCACAAAAAAAAATTATGCCTTCCATCTTCCCCTGAAAGAAATTTATGACTATTGTGTGCTGGAATTTTCATTTTCGTTCTGGCAATGGGGCTGGGAGCCATCTTCCATACCCTCTGTAAACGCTTCGGATTCCGACCTGTTCGATTACCTCATCCGGGTATGTTCGCCCGACTATTTCGCCGACGACGGCAAAGATTTTTCCCAGGCTTTTTTTGTTCAGGCGGCCCGTGAACTTGGGTATTATGGATACGAGACAGAACCATTCAAAAAATACCTGACCATCAAAACTGCAAAAGGCTACCTCGAAAAAATATTTTTACCCAAAGACTACCGTGTCACCTTCGACAGTACCATTTCGCAGCACTGCGCTCGTTTTTTGCGGGACAATGACCCGAAAATGATCTTCATATACGGGGAATATGATCCCTGGTCGGCGCCAGCGGTAGAATTCACCGAAAAAACAAATATGCTCAAGGCCGTGTGTCCGGGCGGCAGCCATGCCACACGCATCCGGTCATTCAGCGACGACGAACAACAAAAGATTATCGACCACATTCATACCTGGCTTGAATAAAATCCATGAATAAACAGCTTTTCACCGTTTTCCTGGTTTTGTTGAATGCCATGGCAAATGCACAGACAAAACACGTAATCTGCTATTCCGATGGGAAAACTCATATAGAATACTTCACGAAAAATGGCTTGCTCGATGGACCTTTTACAAGTTATTATGAAAACGGGCAAAAAAAAGCAGAAGGTAAATACCTTGACAATCAGCGCAAAGGTAACTGGAAAGTCTGGGATGCAAAAGGCAATAAACGAACAGAGCGTGTTTATGAAAATACTTTCGATTATAAAACAACTTCCGCATGGGATAGTACAGGAAACAAATGCAAAGTACGACAAACTGCCAATATAAAATATTCCACTGTTGATCCTGCTTTTGGCTATGTCCCTTATTATCCCGTCACAGAAAAAGAAGTGACGTGGAGTAAAAGATTGTGGCGTGAACTAACAAATGACAGTTTGATTAATAAGCCCTTGTTTGATAAAAATCATTTGTATCTGGTACTTTTAGATGCGATCCGGACAAAAGAAATAACAGCTTACGGGGATGATGAATTTCAAAATGCGCTGACTTATGATTCAATAAAAGAATACGAAAATTCAATTGTAAATGTATACCGCATCAAAGAAGATCTTTTTTATAACAAGACATTGAACCTTTCCGAATACCGAACCATCGGCCTCTGCCCTGCCATGAAAAAGTCAGGAAAAACCAAGCCCCTGTTCTGGCTGTACTATCCGGAAATCCGCGGATGGCTGGCAAAGCATAAACCAGAAACCAAGATCAATAACAACATTACAAATTACGAAAGCATATTTTTTAAAAGACATTTCCACAGTTTCATTTACAAAGAAAGTAATGTTTGGGACAGAGAAATAAAAGACTACAAAAAAGGGAAAGAAATATTTAAGGAAGCCGAACGAATAGAAATGATGGCCATTAATCATGAATTCGAGTTTTGGTACAAGTATATCACCTGCCGCAAAAAATAAAACCCTTTTTATTTCGTTTATATATTAACAATCGTGTGTTAAAAAATATACCCGACAAACCATAAGCGCCATAGGCAATACCTCTACCTTTACTTGTTTAAAAAAAATAATTTATGCTAGGTATAATATTGCAAATCACCCAATCAGGTGCTGTTACAGATACAGTTGCTAACGCAGTACAGCAGATACCACAGGTTGCTGCTCCCACATCTGAAACCCTTTCGTTATGGGAATTAACCATGAAAGGCGGATGGATCATGATTCCTATTGCTTTACTGTCGGTATTAGCCATTTATATTTTTATCGAAAGATTTATGGCCACACAAAAAGCCGCCAAAGAAG
>DAOQAF010000066.1:0-19995 GCA_035353775.1 Bacteroidales bacterium
CATCAAAAATATTTGTTGTGGCAAACACCACCCTGATTATTCCGCTATCATCCGTTACCAGCAGGTCATTATTATTGTCTATAATTTCCTGCAAAGTCGGATTAATCTTTAATACGCCATTACTATCGCTGGTATTAGGCATAGAAGCGCTCACTAATTTAAATTGTTCTTTGGTATAGAATAATTCCAGGCCCATTGCAGAAAAATCATTCAATGAGGAACTGATACGCAGCGGGATTTCTATTAATCCGGAGTTGTTTATTATAATACTTTCATCCGAAATGAAAATAACGTTTTCATCCTTAAAAGCTTTTACCTGCGACCATGTATTAGCAGAATCTTTGTATTTACTGCTGGAAGCATTGTAATCGCCATAGCTGATTACCGGAATAGTTACATTCACGTTAGAACCATTCACGGAAATCGTTGTATCAAGATTAACCCAGTTTCCTTTAGGGAAGTTGTAGGCAGTATTATTAGGGTATCCTATCTTCGCCTGAATTTTTGCCTTGTCAATTGAATCCACGGTCCCGTTATTGTTAACATCCGCCGCTTTTTTATATATGCGGGAGAAATTTCTCGAAGGGTCTGTAGTGGTATCATGGCCTATGTAATACAAAATAAGGGATATATCTACTGAGTTCACATTATTACACCATTGCATAGTATCGGCAGTGTATTTATCATACGCCAGTGTATAATTACCATTATTAATATTAGAAAAATCAAACGCACCATCTGTATCGGAGGTGTCGCGGGCTATTTCCGTTCCTGACTGGTTTTTGAGAATTACTATTTCTTTATTTATATCATAAATTCTTGAGTTGTACGTAGGCGGGTTGGGCGCTGTGCCTGGATTTGCCTTGCCCGCATACATGGTTCTTCCGGTGATATCAGCGCAGGCAATAGTCACGCTGTAATTAGCGGTAGCGGCACATCCCGTCGCATTTGTTACAGTTACCATATAACCGGTAGTTGAATCGGGAACAACAGTAATGGCTGCCGTAGAGTCTGCAGTATTCCATAAATAAATAACACCCCCCGAAGCAGTTAATGTGGCGCTATCCCCGGCACAAATAGTTGAATCTGATGAATTAATTGCAGCGGTTGGTAAAGGATTTACAGTAATGGTAAAACTTGCAGTATTAGAACAGCCCTCCTCACTTGTCACGGTTACTGTATAATCAGTAGTTGTATCGGGCGTAACAGTAATTGCTGCCGTAGAGTCTGCTGTGTTCCATAAATAAGAAATTCCTCCCGAAGCAGTTAATGTGGCGCTATCCCCGGCACAAATAGTTGAATCTGCCGAGTTAATTGCAGCGGTAGGTAAAGGATTTACAGTAATGGTAATACTTGCCGTATTAGAACATCCCTCCGCGCTTGTAACAGTTACCGAATAAACAGTAGTACCATCGGGAGCAACAGTAATAACTGCCGAAGTGTCAGAAGTGTTCCATAAATAGGATATGCCACCCGAAGCGGTTAATGTTGCACTGTCTCCGATACATATAGTTGCACTTGTCGGCGTTATTGCTGCTGCGGGTAAAGGATTTACAACAACTGTCTTATTCACGGTATCTGTACATCCGTCTGCGCTTGATACTGCCAGCGTAACATTGTAAGCGCCGCTTGTATCATAGAGCATCGCCGGGTATGGGCTTGTCGCAACGCTGTCGTTGCCGAAATCCCAAAGGTACGTATATGGTTTCTTTCCGCCTGTAACGATTGAAGTAAAATGAACGCTGCCGGCATAGCATCGTATGGTATCAAAAATAAAATCAGCTTCTGTTTTTCTTAATGTCAGATTTAAAGGACTTGCCGCCACCCACTGACTGATGGTTTTCAATTCAAAGTTCTTTACAGGAGTCCCATCAGCATCGCCAAAGCCATATAAGGCGGTATCGCTCAGTTTTAGCAGTTCGGGAAGGTAAAACACAAAATAGCCGGTACTGTCGGTTATTACAGGCGTGATAAAGATGATCCTGTTGGTATCGGCATCCAATAGCACGAGAGTATCGCCTGCCGCGGTTAATCCGTTACATAAACTGTCGCTCTTCAGAAAGCCATGAATACTAAGGCTGTCGGGTATATTCAGCTTTTCTAATTCTAAAGAAGTAGTTTCATTGTAAACCATAGTTAACACCGCTTGCGCATGAACGGCTGCTTCTGTATTAGAAGCGGCAATATCCCTTATTGTTTGTTCCTGCACAGTATCCATTTCATACAATAAAGTTTTGTTAGTACAAAAATCCGCCATCAGTGTGAAGAATTCCTTGAACAGCGTATCTTCATAAGTCTGCAATCTGAGGGAATCCAATGCCGGAATTAAATTTGCGCTGTCACCTTTTGTGAAATATGCCTGTACCAGGGTTTTTCTTGCGAGATCATCTGTCTTAGTCAAAAAATAAGATATAACACTATCAATTCCGGCGATGGTGGTATCGTTCATGTATTGTCGTACCAGTTCATTTTCCGCCAATCCCATCAGCATCGTGGTGTCTGATATCTGCGCTTCCAGTTCGTACCTTGCAGAGATTCCGCTTTGAACGGAGTCTATTGCTTGCCTTATACTTAAGGGCAAAGCCTTTTCAATCAATGCAGTTTTGACTTTATTAGTAAGTGGAGAATTGGCAACCATGACATCCTTCAACATTACCGGCTCGATGGTATCATACTTTTCAATGGCTGCAATAAGGATAGTATCCGACAGGTAAGGCGAAACGTTTAATAGCGTATCTCTTAATGTGGCAAACGATAAACCTCCGGAGGTGTTGGCCGTCAATACCCTGTTTAATAAATCCTGGTTGTTGCCTTTGATAATTTGATTGTTCAAAGGCTTTAATAGATTTGCATATAAAGTAATATTATCTATTAAACAGGATGGATCGCAGTTTGAGGAATTTGGAAGGCATGAATTTGTAGACATTGCCCCACAGGGATATTTTGTAATAACATGATATGAATTAAAGAATGGTGAAATATAAGGTGTCATAATAGGGTCACTATGATGAAAATATGTGAAAGGTGAAACACCATAGGTTACAGCGATTCTTCCGAGATAAGGATTAACAGGATGATCGAATTGATTTCCTGCTGGCGTTTGGTCATTATCCAAACTTCCCTGGAATGGTGAAATACTGCCCCATGGTATTTCAATATCCCACAATGTATTTGTTCCCTGAAAATCATTACATTTCAATACCAAGCCTGAAAAAAGAGCAGGTGACGAAATATCCCCATTACCACTTCGTAATATCATTGAAGAGAATCCATTTGTTCCGTCCACATGAAAAGGTACAATTGAACCATCAAAAGTGTTTTTATAAATAATATTGGGGAAAGAACCCGAATTTCTTACAATAACACCATAAGATCCATTTTCAGTTGTAGTAAAATTATTTTCTTCAACGGTATATCCCGTGCATTGTTCCAACGTTAATCCAAATGACATATCCCAAGGTGCATCACCTGAAAAAGGCCTTGGTCCGACATCAATGGTATTATCAATTACTATTGCACTTGTTATTTCGTTTAATGAAATGCTTCCAAAATTATGAGCGAAAGTGCAATTGTTAATTTGAATATTAAACTGTGAGCCAGTAGAACTCGCCCAAACCCCATATTGCAAACCATTAAAAGTGTTCTTTCGCTTATTTTCCTCAGCACAGGGATAGGTTGAAATACAAACCGCCAATAAATCAAAACTTGAAAAGGTACTCAAAATGCCGATACCACGATTGGTAACATTTTGAGTTGTTGTGTTGGTAAACGTGTTACCGAATATTTTAATGCCTTGCACACCTGCCAAAGAAATAAATGCAGTTGGTTCTGTGCCCTGTGCATAAAGGTTATCATCGGTTTCAAAAGTGCATTTGGTAATTAAACTTAAGTTTGCTGAGGGCGGGTGGTTAGTTGAAGAATAATAATTTTGGTATGGCAAAAATTCAATTGCTGTTTTACAATTATGAAATACCGCTTTATCGGCGCGGATTATCCCCCCTGTAGTTACAGAAGGGTTGCTTGCATCGGAATTTATTGTTTTAATACCACATACCGCATTTTCAATCGTGCCACCGTTAATAATCTGTACAATACCCTGCTGGTAAGCACCACTACTGGGGAATTGACTTAGGGCGCTGTTGCCATGGACTTCGATGCCTTGCCACATTTCACCACAACCATTCGTAAGTTCACCACCATCTATAATAAGCTTCGCATTTGGTTCAACAATAATTTTAGAATATTTTTGTAAGTTCACTGTCGATTTTATTGTTAAACTTTTACCGCTTTTTATTCTAATATTACTATTTACAAATTGATCGGAAAACCAAACTATGTTTTCATTAATAACTATTTCATTATTATCAAAAATAAAATTATCACATATTAAAGTACAATTATATTTTGTATCATATGGTCCAAGCCATGGATTGGAATCATCACAGTCCTCTTCTGCTGGGCATGTAGGACATGTTATAGGTTTTGGTCCTACACCCCACCAAAAATAGCCATCACCATCCTCATCTAAACATCGTATATCATTATCTGTTAATGCTTGTGATCCATAACAAATCAATGGAGCGGAATTATAACATATTGCAAGGCTGTTTTTATTCAGCAGAATATATGCATATGGTGTTAGTGGTGAACCCCAATAACCCCAGCTATTTTTAAATATATAATAATTTCGACCAATATCAGGTGATCCTGGTAAAACATGTATTCCAGGTGAAGGAGCATAAATACCATTATAAATAACTTCACCTTCTTGAACACGACCATATCCTTCTAACGACATTGCATGACCCCATGCATGTATTATTCCAACTACAGGACCATTTGTAATTATGGTTTCTTTTACAGTATTTGAATTTGGTGAGTATATGATGCCGCTATTTGATGTTGCTTTGACACGATATTGAGGATTATTACATTTTGATGTGCATGAAGGTTGATATGGCCAACAAGCACTTACGAAATTAAAACATGACTCATCAACTATACCTGTACTTGATACATATTCTGTTGCGACCCATGGTTTTCCTCCACTGCAAGTATCAGATATCTGGCCTCCACTGCATGAAATCATGTCCTGTTCTGATAAATTTAAATTAAAATGTTGATTATAATATAAGTTTACCAATGCTTCTAACGAATAAACAGCAGAAAATGCCCAACAATCAGAAGGACCCTGAGTTTCTATCCTAGTAGTATTCCATCCACTATAATCAATGTTATCTCCATCAAAATATGGTGTCCCAGGCCTATTTGCTCCATGTCGGTTTCTCCAATCAAAATCCGGTACTATATCGTAATTCTTATTTACAAATGTTTTGTTATTGCTTGTATCATTTGTTTCAGGAAAAGAAAAGTATCCTCCCGAATAATACTCAAACCCGAATAAATTTGGCAATTCATTTCCAAAATATTTTTTCTTTTCTGAATAAGGAAGAAAACTAAAAGTTGTTGTATCGGCAACCCAAGAAAATTTATTTCTAAAAATATAATCATTTATTTTATTCACATTTTCAATATTCCTTTGTTTCAAAATATCTTTTTGATTTTTTTCATATTGTAAATTAATAGAAGTATCCATTGTGAATATTAATGAACTGATATTAGCATTTAATACCCTTACGTTTATTTTTTTAATATAAGTCAATTGTAAATAACAACTTTCATAGCAATAATTATTCAACGATAAGGTTTTATTAGTATCAACATTAAGAATGTTAACATCACACACTAAATATTCTTTGTCATTATTATCAATTAATACTATTCTTATAAAACTCGTATCACTATTAAGTACTATATTTGCATCTAATTTAAGCCCATACATAGGGGTTTGATAGTTGTTTAAAAGTATTGTGTCTTGAATAATGGGTGAACTTATAAAAATTGTTTTCTGAGCTTTTGTATTGTTATTGAATAATAAAAATATAAAGCCACATAATACTAAAATTTTACAATATTTTTTCATATTTTTATTATTTTTAAAGTATATAATTTGTTATTTATTTTGCATTTTAAAAAATAAATACTGGTTGACATTTCTGACAAATCAATTAAAAATTGATTGGAACTTTGATAAATATGTGCAATTTGCTCTCCTAATATATTTATTAATAGTATTTCTTCAATAGTTTCTTTTGAAGATATAATAAAATAATTATTATCAATGGTTTTTATTAAAAGTTGATTTCCCTTATTATTTTCCACAACGTTTAAAAATGAATGGAAACAACTTCCATAATGTGGATTCACCCATGCTAATGAATCGTATTCGTAATAACAGATTAAATTAAGACCAAAGCCTGAAACAAATAAACCTGGATTATAAAGCCCCATCAAATCACCTATGCCTTCAATCCAGGTATATTCGTCTAAAAACATTACCCTCCTATATGAATTACCAATTTGTATTGAATCAATTGAGTCAACATTTACTGTACGGGGCATATTAAATCCGTACAAAGTATTGTTTATTGTTATCGAATCTCCTGTTGTTAAACTAAAGTCATATAATAATCCTTCATTATTGTCGGATAAAACATATACTCTTTGCGAACTGTCTTCTTCACGTAAATAAAAATTTTGTTTATGCCAATTAATTGAATCGTTAGAGTATTCAGGTATTAGATATTTTTTCCCGCCAATAATTGTATCTGAATTAAACCTGTATAGATAGGTATAATGAGGTGGTGGGTCAAAAGATACATCATAATAATTCCATAATTTATTTGTGTCAATTAGTTTGCAATATTGTGCTTCTGATTCCTTATTCTCGAGTAATAAAAACCCGATCAAAACGAATAGTAAATATTTTTTCATTATCTTATTTTTTTATTGTTTAAAACGATTATGTTTGGTGCTACACAATCAATAAAAGTCCAAAAATTATTGTTGTGTTTTTTTTTATTATTTAAAGTTTAATTCAATCAAAATATATGAAATATTTTTTCGGCAAATATACAATATAAGAACATAATATGCAAGGAAAAAGTGAAATACTTTTTATCTATCTATCTATCTATCTATCTATCTATCTATCTATTAGTAGATTAGATGGGAGAGTATGGTTGGGTTATGGGTGTTATAGGTGGGTTAAGGAGTCCTCCGGACCTAAGGTGCGATGCATCCGATTGAATTTCGCAGGGGTGATAAACTTTACAACTAAAGAATAAAGAATAAACAATTTCTAAGTCTAAACCTCTGATAAACAAAAAATAAAGACTCTTAGGTTGACGCATATGGTCTTATGACGATGAAATTAGACTATATTATTAGTGCTATCGGTATAAGCCAGTCGGTACAAATGATCGTGTGAAAAAATATTGAATTTTTTAAAAAATGTTTCTATATTTGCAACCCTCTTATACTAAAAAACCGGCAATTAATTATAAAACAATAATTTATTTTTGAATTAATATTAACTTAAAAAAAATAATATGGAAAATCATGAAATGAAAGCACTGGGTATGATAGAAACCAGGAGTTTTGCAGCTATGGTTGAAGCATCAGACGCCATGGTAAAAGCAGCCAAGGTCGATTTAGTCGGCTTTGAAAAGATCGGTGGCGGATACGTTACGGCTATAGTTCGCGGAGATGTCGCTGCTGTAAGAGCTGCCGTCGATGCAGGGATTCGCGCAGCAGAAAAGGTTGGCGAAATTGTTGCCTCCCATGTAATTCCAAGGCCGCACGAAAACGTTGACAGTGCACTGCCATTGGGTAGTAAAATAACCAAAAAACTCAAATAACCATGGTAGATTTAAGAACATTTATTTTTTTGGATTCGTTGCAACTTCAGATGGCTTCGTATTTATCGACAGTATCCAGGGGATATTTGCCTGTCGGTGGCCAGGCCTGTTGCATTATCGAAATTGCTCCGGGTATTGAGATCAATACCTTGACAGACGTTGCACTTAAAGCCACCCATGTTACCCCGGGTATGCAGATCGTTGAAAGAGCCTATGGAATGCTTGAACTGCATTCTGACAGCCAGGGCGACACACGTATGGCCGGACAGGCCGTGCTGGATGCCATTGAAAAAACGGAAGAAGACCGTATCAAACCACGTATACTCACCAGTCAGTTGATAAAAAATGTGGAAGATCATCATGCACAGCTTATCAACCGCACCAGGTACGGCATGATGTTGCTTCGTGGCGATACACTGTTTGTCCTTGAAGTGGAACCGGCAGGATATGCCTATTTTGCAGCCAACGAAGCTGAAAAATCCGCCCATATCAATATTATTGATGTCATGGGTTTTGGAAAATTCGGCAGGGTCTACATCGGTGGTGAAGAAGCCGAAGTCCTTGAATGTAAAAAAACAGTTGAAAAACGTTTGGCCGAAATTACAGGAAGAGAAGATTATAAATAAATAATAACATTTAAAAGAAATTTCTATGTCAGATTATAATACAGAAGCTCTGGGAATGATTGAAACCATGGGCTTTACAGCAATGGTGGAAGCTGCCGATGCTATGGTAAAAGCAGCAAAAGTGGAACTTATTGGCTACGAAAAAATTGGTGGCGGTTATGTAACGGTTATTGTACGCGGCGATGTTGCGGCTGTTAGGGCAGCAGTGGATGCAGGCCTAAGGGCAGCAGAGAAAGTAGGCGAAATCGTTTCATCACACGTTATTCCAAGGCCGCACGGCAACGTGGATACCGCGCTTCCATTAGGCAGAGGCAAAACAAAGTAATGATAGTTGACCTTCATTTTAAATCAGTGAAATGATATTAGCAAAGGTTATCGGAACGGTGATTTCCACACAAAAGGATCAGAAAATGGAAGGGATCAAATTCCTTCTGCTTGAAAAAATTGACCCAGTAACAATGCAGGGGAAAAACGATTTTGTCGTTTCAATGGATAGTGTGGGCGCAGGCCCCGGCGAAATAGTCTTTTATGTGTCGGGCAGCAGTGCCAGGTTTACCAATGTTACTGAAGGCCGGCCTACAGATTCAGCAATAATAGCCATTGTCGATTATATTGAAAAAGACGGCGAATATACTTTCCGTAAAAATTAAATCAGGAAATTCATGATACTGGGCAAAGTAGTTGGAACGGTTGTCAGCAGTACAACAAACATCGGTATCGCCGGTGCGCGTTTTCTTTTGGTAGATAAATGCGATCAGCACGGTGCGAAAAAGAACGATTATCTTGTTGCACTCGATCTGGTAGGAGCCGGAAATGATGAACTGGTTATGATTTCGGAAAGTTCTTCGGCCCGTGAAACAATGATAACAGCCGCCAAACCTGTGGATTGTATTATCATTGGTATCGTTGATGTTATTGACGAGAACGAAACAATAATTTATAAGAAATGAGCGGCCAATGAGTTTAGTTGTATTAGGAGTTCTGGAATTTTACAGCATTGCTGCCGGGATAAAGGCACTGGATGAAATGGTGAAAATGGCGCCCGTTCATATCATTGAAGCAAGAACCATCTGCCCGGGAAAATACATTATCGTTTTCAGTGGTGATGTGGCTTCCGTCGAATATGCCTATAATAAAGGGCTGGAGATGGGTAAAGAGCAAATTGTAGATAAACTGTATCTTCCTATGATTCATCCCGGTGTTATCCCTGCCATAGGCAACATTGTTAAAACTGATGAATGGGATGCCATAGGGATCATCGAAACATTTTCCGTGGCTTCAGGTATTGAAGCTGCTGACCTTGCTGCGAAAGCAGGCGGTGTAACCATCATTGAGGTTAGACTGGCCATCGGGTTTGGCGGAAAATCATATGTAAAAATGATCGGAAGTTTAGATAATATTGAAACTGCGATACAGTCAGGGATTGCGATGGCAAAGGAAAAACAGCTCTTATGCATGCATACCATCATACCTCAGCCTCACAATGAAATCAAACCATTTTTTATGTAAAAGGAGGATTTGAAATTGGATAATCTCGAACAAAACATTAGGCAGTTAGTGGAGGAAATGGTGAAAAATATGAGCCAGAATCCCGCCGCCGAAACTGAAAAAAATACCTCTGGTGTTTTTTCCAACCTTAATAGCGCAGTAATAGCCGCTGATCAAGCATTCCATGAATTCAAAAACCTGAGTTTGGAATCCCGTAAACTAATTATTGAAAACATCAGGAAAGCTTCGCTGGAAAATAATGAAATGCTTGCAAAAATGGCTCACGATGAAACGGGAATGGGCCGGTTTGTAGATAAGATATTCAAGAACGAACTGGGAATATTTAAAACACCCGGCGTTGAGGACATCCAACCGGAGGCCTATTCGGATGATTCTGGTTTGACTCTGGTTGAAAAAGCGCCTTATGGGGTGATCGGATCCATCACGCCCAGTACAAATCCTGTGGTGACTATTATCAGCAACACTATTGGCATGATCGCTGCCGGAAATGCCGTTGTATTTAACCCGCACCCGTCAGCTAAAAAAACCTCTGCCTGCCTGGTGAGCATTCTTAATAAAGCCATTATCGAAGCAGGCGGCCCTGCAAATCTTGTAGCCTGTATTGATAATCCCACCATCGAATCGGCAAAGGAACTTATGGCACATAAGAAAATTGCCATCCTTGTGGTTACCGGCGGGCCTGCCGTGGTTAAGACAGCCATGAACAGCGGGAAAGTCGTCATTGGCGCCGGTCCCGGAAACCCGCCCTGCGTGGTGGATGAAACGGCCGACATTGAAAAAGCCGGAAAACATATTGTTGACGGCGCAGGATTTGACAATAATGTAATTTGTATCTGTGAAAAAGAGGTGATTTGCGTTGCTTCAGTTGCTGACAGGCTGAAAGAAGAAATGAAAAAGAACGGCGCCTATGAATTAAACAGCGAACAGATCAAAAAAATCACCGACCTTGTAATCGCCGATCCGGGTGGGCCGGGAAAAGAAGGTGCACCGAATAAAAAATATGTGGGTAAAAACCCCAACTTTATTGCAAAAGACATTGGTTTGAACCTTCCTGAAGACTGCCGCCTGCTTCTTTGTGAAGTGAGCCGGGATCATCCGCTTGTCTGGACAGAACAACTGATGCCTGTAATGCCTTTAGTCCGCGTTAATAATGTGGATGAAGCCATTGAATTGGCAGTAGCTTGTGAACATGGATTCAGGCATACCGCCATCATGCATTCACTCAATATTGCTAAACTCAGTAAAATGGCAAAAGTGATGGATTGTTCCATTTTTATTAAGAACGGGCCCAGTTATGCCGGTCTTGGTAAGGGCGGAGCCGGATTTGCTTCTTTTACCATTGCAAGCCCTACAGGTGACGGTGTTACCCGTGCAAGAACATTTACAAGGGAAAGAAGATGCACGCTAGTGGATTATTTCAGGATTATTTAAAAATGTTATTAAAAGAAAAAATTTAATTTTGCAATTTGCATCACGAAATTGAAAATATAAGAAAATAAATGAAAATTGGCAGAGTCATCGGCAGGTTGGTAAGTACAGTAAAAGTTGAATCTTTGGAGGGTATTAAGTTGCTTTTAGTACAGCCCCTTGATGAAAAACTGAATGAGGTGGGCGGTGCTATTGTGGCTGCCGATACGATCCGGTGCGGGACCGGTGACCTGATATACTATGAAACCAGCAAGGAAGCAGGCCGTGTGATTGAAACAGGGATGAATCCGGTGGATGCTGCCATCATGGGAATAATTGACGAAATCTTTGTTGACGAAAAAAAATGATACTCGGAAAAATAATAGGTAATGTGGTCGCCACTACCATGGCTCCCGGTTATGAATCGAAAAAGATCCTGATCGTCCAGCCCATTGATGCTGCCGGAAACCCAAAGGGGAAGTCTTTTCTCGCTATCGATAATGTACAGGCAGGAGTTGGCGATACCGTTGTTACGATTGAAGAAGGCGGTTCCGCAAGACTGCTGATCCGTGAGCCGGAAACTTTTACAGTTAAATCTGTGATCGCCGGAATTGTTGATGAAATACATTTACAGGATTAAGCAAATATAAAATGGAAAACAATCCTGACACAATTAATAGTACCGATCATGTGACGCATATCGCCATTGGCGCGGATCATGGTTCGTACGATTCAAAGGAACTGATAAAAACCTATCTGCAGAATCTCGGGTATAAAGTCATTGATGTGGGTACAGACAATAGTACCACAAAAGTTGATTATCCTGATTTTGCTGTTGCTGTGGCAAAAAAGGTGGCAAGCGGCGTCTGTGAACGCGGTATCATGCTTGATGCTGCGGGCATAGGATCATCAATGGTCTGCAATAAAGTTCACGGGATAAGGGCAGCCCTATGCTGGAGTCCGAAAACGATCATCAACAGCCGACAGCATAATAACGCAAATGTATTAACCATGGGCACAGCGCAGCATAAGCCCGATGAGCTTTGTTCCATGGCAAAACTATGGCTCGAAACCCGCTTTGAGGGCGGCAGGCACTGGCCACGAATAAATAAAATGATGTCTCTCGAAAGAAATGGAGGAAAATATGGATCAGAATGAATTGATTGATAAAATCACAAAAGAAGTAATGGACAGACTGAAGGCTCAGATGCAAGCCCCGGGATCGGAAAAGCACAAACCGGAAATGTTGCCGGTTTCCAAACCCGTGATGTCGGCTGCTGAGCTGGCAGGTTATATCGATCATACGTTGTTAAAACCCGAAGCGGTTCAGGCGCAGTTCAAACAATTATGCGAAGAAGCGGTAAAATATCAGTTCAAATCGGTATGCGTGAATTCAGGCTGGGTGCCTTTTGTGACAAAAAAACTCAGAGGCTCGGGTATTAAAATATGTTCAGTTATCGGATTCCCTCTGGGAGAGATGGACAGCCGCAGTAAGGCATTCGAAGCCAGAAACGCTATTTCCAATGGTGCTGACGAACTGGACATGGTAATAAATGTCGGCGCATTGAAGTCACGTGATCTGGACCTGGTGGAAAAAGATATAAGAGCCATCCGGAGAGCCTGCCGTAGTAATACCATACTGAAGGTTATTATTGAAACTGTTTTGCTTACCGAAGAAGAGAAGATTCTCGCCTGCGAAATTTCAAAAAAAGCAGAAGCCGATTTTGTCAAAACCAGTACCGGTTTCCTTGGAGGAGGTGCTACAGTTGAAGACATAATGCTTATGCGGAGGATAGTTGGGCCGGGTATGGGCGTTAAAGCCAGCGGCGCTATACGTAGTTTTGATCAGGCAGTAGCTTTGATCCAGGCAGGGGCAAACAGGCTGGGTTGCGGGTCAAGCGTTGCAGTCATTACAGGCGCTGCTGTTAAGGGGAATTATTGATTTAGAAAAATATCAGGATTTTTTTTAATCAGAAATTTAAAGAAAATATCCTCTTAAAAAGGCCTGTGAAACAAGTGAACATTGTCTTTCGGATTTAAAGAAGTTCATGAAATTTTAAACAGATGATAACGATACTTCTTGCCTTGATTTTATTGGCTCTTGCCGTGGCCGGAATTGCTATCAGACTGATCGTAAAAAAAGACGGCGAGTTTAAGAAAACCTGTTCAAGCATGGATGCAAAAACAGGAAAACCGCTTGACTGTATTTGTGGCGGTTCGGAAGAAGATCCTGCCAGGTGCGAAAATTATTTCAAACATCACGGAGAAGAAACAGAAAATAATTAATTCATTATGGCTTGGACTTACCTTTTGATCGCGGGAATCTATGAAATAGGCTGGCCGCTCGGGTTTAAATTATCACAGGTAAATCCGGCTTATAAATGGTTTTGGATTTTCTTTGCAGTAATATCCATGGCCCTGAGCGGTTTGTTCCTGTGGCTCGCACAAAGAACGATACCCATCGGAACAGCTTATGCCGTATGGACAGGAATCGGGGCTGTAGGGACTTTCCTGATAGGACTGATTTTTTTTAAAGATCCGGTGACA
Organism: Bacteroidales bacterium; assembly: GCA_035353775.1. Taxonomy (GTDB): domain Bacteria; phylum Bacteroidota; class Bacteroidia; order Bacteroidales; family CAIWKO01; genus CAIWKO01. The sequence continues at coordinate 13,850 of DAOQAF010000066.1, forward strand.
ATTCTAAGAATGTTATCGGTATTGATGATCGTAACCGGCCTCATCGGGTTAAAACTGGCAAGCTGATTCCCGCGGCTAACCTCCGAAATCATCATAAGCAATATTTTCCTTTGGCACGCCAAGCTCATCCAGCATTTTGAATACCGCATCGTTCATCATCGGCGGGCCGCACAGGTAATATTCAGTATCTTCAGGCTCGGGGTGCTTGCTTAAATAATTGTCATAAACTACCTGATGGATAAATCCGGTATATCCTTTCCAGTTGTCTTCAGGCAAAGGTTCTGATAAGGCAATATTGAAGGTGAAATTCGGATTTTCTTTTTCTATCTCCCTGAAATCTTCTTCATAGAAGATTTCACGCATGGAGCGTCCTCCGTACCAGTACGAAACCTTACGTTTTGTATGTTCTGTATGAAACAGGTGGAAAATATGAGAGCGTAGCGGGGCCATCCCGGCGCCGCCACCGATATAAACCATTTCCTTGTCGGTATGTTTGATATGAAACTCTCCGTAAGGTCCTGAAACCATAACCTTATCGCCCGGTTTGCGCGAAAATATATATGATGAACAGATACCGGGGTTGACTTTCATGAAACCATTTATTTTCTTGTCCCATGGTGGTGTGGCAATACGGATATTCAGCATTACGATATTTCCTTCGGCCGGGTGGTTTGCCATAGAGTAAGCACGATAGATAGGTTCCGTATTTTTCATTTTCAGGTCAAACATTTTAAATTTATTCCAGTCTGTCCTGAATTTTTCTTCAACCTCAATATCTTTAAAATCAACCGAGCAAACGGGCACATCTATCTGTATGTAACCACCTGAAAGAAAATCAAGAGATTCGCCTTCGGGAAGTTTCACAACAAACTCTTTTATAAACGTAGCTACATTTCTATTGGAAACCACTTCACATTCCCATTTTTTTATTCCGAAAATTTCTTTAGGGATTGTGATTTCAAGGTTTTCGCGAACTTTTACCTGACAGCCAAGCCGCCATTGTTCCTGAATTTGTTTACGTGTAAAAAATCCAACTTCGGTTTGCAGTATACTGCCGCCACCGCCGGTTACCTGGCAACGGCACATGCCGCATGTTCCGCCGCCTCCACAGGCGGATGGCAAATATATTTTAGTGTCGGACAAGGTGGATAGTAGTGACGATCCCGAACTCACCTCAAGCTCTTTCTCGCTGTTGATTTTAATAAGCACCGGTCCTGACGGGGATAATTTCGCTTTTGCAAATAAAAGTACCATTACCAGCAAAATACTGATCACTAAAAATATCGTGACCCCTAGTCCCATTAATAATCCTAATCCTGCTTCGAGCAATATCATATTCAGGTATTTTTAATTTTAATATTTAGATTTTTATCCCCATAAAACTCATAAACGCAATAGCCATCAAACCGGTAAGTATAAACGTGATTCCTAGTCCCTTAAGTGGTGCCGGTACGTTGGAGTATTTAATCTTTTCACGTATCGCGGCGATAGAAACAATGGCCAGGAACCAGCCAACACCCGAACCAAGAGCATACACCGTAACTTCGCTGATCGTGGTGTATTCTCTCTCCTGCACAAAAAGAGCAACTCCTAATATGGCGCAGTTTACAGCGATAAGTGGAAGAAAAATACCAAGGGCGTTGTACAGCGAAGGGCTGAATTTTTCAACCACCATTTCCACCAGTTGCACAATGGCTGCAATGACCGCAATAAAAATTATAAAACTCAGGTAACTCAGGTCAACATCAACAAATCCGCTGCCCAGCCAGCTTAATGCGCCCGCTTTTAACAGGTACGTATCAATAAGCCAGTTGACGGGGGCTGTGATGATAAGCACGAAGGTTACCGCAATACCCAACCCGAAAGATGTTTTTACGGTTTTTGACACCGCAAGATACGAGCACATTCCCAGGAAATATGCAAATATCATGTTATCGATAAATACAGAGCGGACAAACAGGTTTAATAAATCACTCATAATAATTATTTTTATTTTTCTATTAAACTGCGGTTAAAACTTCGCTGAACCCAAATAATAACTCCAATTAGGATGAGCGCCATAGGTGGCAGGATCAGCATGCCATTATTCAGGTATCCCAGATTATAAAATGCTTGTGGAATGACATGAAACCCGAATAAAGTCCCCGAGCCTAAAAGCTCTCTGATAAATGCGATGATCACGAGTATTAATCCATAACCAAGGCCATTTCCGATGCCGTCAAGAAATGACTGCCAGGGCTTGTTTGCCATCGCATATGCTTCTAAACGGCCCATCAGTATGCAATTAGTGATGATCAGCCCGACAAACACAGAAAGCTTCTTGCTGACATCATAAACATAAGCTTTCAAAAGCTGATCAACGATAATTACCAGTGCCGCGATGACTACCAACTGTACAATGATACGTATCCTCGACGGGATGGTGTTTCGCAATGCCGAAATGATCAGGTTGGAAAAAGCAGTAACAACCGTTACCGATAAGGCCATGACGATGGCTGGCTTTAGCTGCACGGTAACCGCAAGCGACGAACATATTCCCAATACCTGAACGGTAATGGGATTGTTCATACTAAAGGGGGAGGTTATCAGTTTGAGATTTTTCATATAAACAGCTACTATATTATTTTAAAATCATTTTATTTTTTTTCATCTGTTCTTTAAAATAGGCGACATAAGGGTTCATGCCGTCCCTGATCATGGCTTCAAGCCCCTGGCTGGTAATGGTCCCGCCCGAGATGGCATCGACACCATGCATGTCGTCTGGTTTGGCCCCTCCTTTAATCACATTCACCGAAACAAAGTTCTCCTTCTCATCAAAAATTGTTTTACCAATAAATTGCCCCTGAAAAGCGGATGTGTTGATTTCGGCTCCGAGGCCGGGTGTTTCTCCTTTATGATCAAACATGGTTCCTTCGATGGTGTTGAAATCATCCTTTAGTGATACATATCCCCATAATGGCCCCCAAAGACCTTTGCCTCTCACCGGAATAATAAAATAGCGGCTTCCGTCGTCTTTGGTGCAGACAAATACCGGGAGATTCCTTTCTTCAGTTTTTTTCTTCATCTCCAGGTAAAGATCCACATCAAAGGCTTCTATTTCTTTTTTAACAAGCCCTTTTGTACTGATGACAAAAGATTCGCTGATGAACTTGTTGTAAAGTTCTTCGGCAGTTTGGGGCGTAGATTCTATATTAACCGATGTGAGAATATTCTGCATCTTCTCGACACGGATGTTGTTGATCTGGGCGGGCTTAAGCAAAACAGCCACAAAGGTCAGCGCAACAGCAACAATAATGACCATAACCGCGGAGTATATTAATATATATCTGTTACTGAACATACCGTTATTTATTTTGATTCAACACTGATTTATTTATTTTTGCTAACCTTTTCATCCTTTGGCGTATGTTGTTCTGTACAACCACATGGTCGATAAGCGGGGCGAAGGTGTTCATAAGAAGAATTGAAAGCATCATGCCCTCCGGATAGGCCGGGTTGAAAACCCGGATGAGTATGGCGAATACCCCTATCAGAAAGCCGTAAACAATTTTTCCGGATGGTGTTTGTGAGCCGGTAACCGGGTCGGTGGCCATAAATACTGCTCCGAATAAAAATCCGCCCATCATGATTTGTGTAAGCGGATCTACGTTCATATACTGATTTGCACCGACTATGTTAAAGATCCATGTCATAAAAACACCTCCTGCTATCGTTGAAAGCATGATACGAAGGCTGCCGATACCGGTGATAACAAGGATGAGTGCTCCCAGTAATATGGCGAGTTTGGAGGTTTCTCCTATGGAACCCGGGATGAAACCAAAAAACAAATCAGATAATGATGGCAGGCCGGCAAAATTATCCGCGGCACAATAGGATAGAGGCGTAGCTCCTGTGATGCCGTCAACGGCCTTCAGGTTGTTTGAAAAACCATAGATCCAGGGGCTGTCGCCTGTGATTTTTGCGGGATAGGCAAAAAAGATAAAAGCACGCGCAACCAGAGCCGGATTGAAAATGTTCATACCCGTACCGCCGAAAACTTCTTTTACAAAAATCACAGAGAAAGCGGTTCCTACAGCTACGATCCACAGGGGGATTCCAACAGGCATAATCATGGGGATCAGTATTCCCGTTACGAGGAACCCTTCATTGACTTCATGGTGGCGGATCTGGGCAAAAATAAATTCGATCGCCAGGCCGGTGACATAGGACACCACAATAATCGGTAATACGGCCTGCAAACCGAACCAGAAATCTGCCCATATGCTGACCTGGGTTCCGATAGCCCGGTGAAACTGATACCCGACATTCCACATGCCGAAAAGCATTGCCGGCATCAAAGCAATGATCACAAGGAGCATCGTGCGCTTGAGATCAACGGCATCGCGGATATGACTACCCTGAAGCGTTACCTTTTTGGGTACGTACAAAAAAGATTCAAACGCGTCAAAAGTGGAATTTAGCTTTTCAAACTTTCCGCCTTCCTGAAAATTTGGTTTTATTTTATCAATAAATTGTCTTAATCCTTTCATTACTTCATTTTTTTCAATGTTAACTCATTTCTTTTCGCAGCATTTCCAGCCCCTGTCGGACTATCTGCTGAGCTTCTGTTTTTGATGTACATACATAATCGCACAAAGCAAAATCTTCTGAAGATACTTCATAGATGCCAAGCGCCTCCATTTTTTCGATATCTTCGGCCAGGATGGCTTTGATCAGATAAACGGGATAAATAGTAAAAGGAAAAACTTTTTCGTATTGTCCGGACACGACAAATGGCCTGTGCCCTCCATGAAAATTCGTATCAAAGTCATATTTTTTTCCGGGGAATAGCCAACTGAAAAATACTCTGGAGTTACTGAATTTTTTAAATCCAGGCATTGCCCAGCCTGCAAATTCATAATAATCACCTTCGGGGATCATGGTGAGCTGGTGATGATAATAACCCATAAAACCATCATTTTTTATAGTACTGCCGGTCAATACATTCCCGCTAATGTGCCGGATATGTTCCTGTCGGGCTTGGCCTTCAACGATCTGAGTAATTTTACTGCCGATGATGGTTTTACAATAAACAGGATTTTTTACTTCAGGCCCGGTAACTGCAATTATCCTTGATGCATCATAAATACCTTCTGTGAAAAATTTACCTATCATCGCTATATCCTGCGGATTCAAATACCAGACCGTTTCACCTTTGTTGATCGGCCTGGTTTTATGAATCTGAACACCGACATTCCCGGCCGGATGTCTCCCCTTGAAATAATTCAATTCAGCATTTTTTACTCCGGAAAAAATATTGGCCTTTATTGATGCATCAATCCCAAGCAATACCTTGCCAGTGGTCAGTTTTGCCAGCGCATCAATGCCGGTTTGAAAACAGGCCATGCTGTCTTTTAAAATAAACTGGTAATCGGGTGCGAGCGGGGAAGAGTCGAAGGTCGAGACAAATATATCCCGTGGTTTGGAATCTGCAGCAGGAATGATATCGTAGGGGCGTTGCCTGATAAATGTCCACAAACCCGATTTGAGTAAAAGCGACTTAATTTTATCAGTATCAATAGATGAAACATCCTGTTTGCCGAATTGTTCATATTTTATTTCCGGATCAGTGGTAACCGGTATTTCCAGAATAAGCCTCTTGTCGCCGCGCACAGGCTCAGATACGATACCGCTGACGGGTGATGTGAAAATAATATTTTCATCAAATTTGTTATAAAATAAAGGAGATCCGGCATTTACATGATCACCTGGACTAACCAGAAGTTTTGGCAACACATTTATAAAGTCGGCAGGTTTAATGGCTACAATATTGGGCAAAGAAAATGTTGCCACAACTTTTGACGCTTCTCCCTTTAAAGGAATGTCCAGGCCTTTTTTAATTTTAATAACTTGCATTTATTTTCAGATTATTAATAAAATAAATTTTGATTTGCAAAAATAAATAAATATTTACCGAAATACCAAATAAAATTATCACAGTAATGAATTATCATTCAAAAATACAACACAGTTTTAACTTTTTACAAAATATAAAATGTTTTGTATTTTTTAAGAAAATGTTTTTAATTTTTTCAGAAAAAGACATTCTACGGGTTAAATCTTTTTTTGAGGTGCTGAAACTAATCGATGTTTATCAATAAAATAAT
>DAOQAF010000067.1:0-19677 GCA_035353775.1 Bacteroidales bacterium
CTGTTAGGTGGTTAGGCTGTTAGGTGGTTAGGCTGTTAGGTGGTTAGGCTGTTAGGTGGTTAGGCTCTTAGGTGGTTAGGCTGTTAGGTGGTTAGGCTTTTAGGTGGTTAGGCTGTTAGGTGGTTAGGCTGTTAGGTGGTTAGGTGGTTAGGCTGTTAGGTGCTTGGGCTGTCGCGATAGCCATCGGGAGGCTGTTAGGTGATTATTCGATGGTTCTTGATATTACTGACATTTCGGGCGGGGATAACAGTTGTTTTTTTACTTTGCAAAGGTTGGCCACATTAATGACAGAATCGACATACTTTTCAGGAAAATCTTTGGGCAGGTTAATCACCACATCAATTTTTTCGGCTAAGCCTTTTTCATTGAATTCATGGTTTTGAGTGATACTGATGCCTTCGGCAGGTATTCCCCTGTTATCGCAAAAACCTTTTACAAAAATTCCTGCACAGGTAGCCAGGGACGCAAGAAAAAGTTCATAAGGAGTGACTGCAGTGTCTTCTCCTCCGCCATTAACAGGCTGGTCGGTTTTTACAATGTGATTACGTACCTGTGCATTTACTTTTTTATTTCCGTCGAAAGTTACTTTGATTTCCATTTTTTTATTATTATTAAGTTTGTTATTTTTTTGATTTATTGTTGTTTGACAAAGCAAGGATACTTGAAAAATACATGGCAAAAGAACGGTACAGGAAATGTGTCCATTTGCCGAATGGGACTATTATCAGCGCCCACTGAACCAGCACGGTAAGGTGTAAAAGGTACATCCAGAAATGGTTTTCGAGAATGCCGGTATCAATAAACAGGCGCACCAGAAAAGCGCTGAACCCCATCATAAAAAGCCATATAACAAAAAACCAATCGGACGGATGTGAAAACGAACTTTTCTGGCTGCGTTTGCGTATCCTGCGGATAACAAAATCAAATGTTACTATGAAAATAATTGCACTGACCAAGTAACCTAAAACTATAACAAAAAGACTTTGTGAGCCAAACCAGTCCAGAAAAACAGTGGTAAATAACAATGTGAGGTAACCTATGACCAGAATGAAATGCTCAAACCACCATAGTCTATCAGGTTTTTTTTCATCGCACGACAAGGACCTTTTTTGGGTGAACATATGGACAAACAGTTCTTTGAGAGAAACAATATAGGTTTTGATGTCGAATTTTTTTGTCTTTTTCCAAACTATCATATACCACATACGCAACAGGTTCGGAACAAAAATTATCAGGAATACCCCGCCGATAGCAAGCATCTCAAATAAATGGCCATATTCCATCCATTCTTCCTGACTAAAACCGCCAGAAACAAACAAACCAACAATGCCTGCGATAATTATTAAAAAAGCAATAATATATCCTGCCAGGTTTCGGTACAATAGCCCCGAAAGCCCTGTCCAATCGTATTTTGAGATCAGGTACCTGCGCACGGCCATCATCAGGTTACCCGGGTCAGCCTGACGAGGGCAGTTTGTTGAACAGTCACCGCAATAATAGCACAACCAGGGATCTACAGATGCTTTAAGTTCACTTTCAAGCCCAAGCATGGTATGCCGGATCATCTTCCTTGGGAATGAATTGTCCTTATCGGTAAGCGAACAAATGGCTGTGCAGGTTCCGCAACTGTAACATGCACTAAAATCGTCCGCTCCGTATTTGCGGATACTTTTTACAAAATCGGGATTTACTCTTGCCATTTCTTAATATTTTCTTTTATAATAATAATATGCTTCTTTTTCGTCCATACCATCAGCCATCACAACACTGTATTTATTCATTGTCATCATATGGTATGTGACAATATCTTTATCTACGTTGAGTTCTTCTGCAATCTGAGGAATGGTTTTTTTACCACCATCAATGGACGCAAGTATAGTTTTCCATAATTGCGGAAACTCTTTCATCATCAGGACACTGGTTTCTTCTGCTTTTTCTTCAGTTTTTTCCGACTTTTCCGGAATTACTGCCTGATCCATAAACCCGTCAATCATACCTTCAATTTCAGCATCGGTATACTGAGCTATTTCAATAGCATTCACCGGGCAAACAGGTGCACAGATACCACAACCGGTACAAATAGCTTTGTTAACAAAGGCAACATGCTTTCCATCCTGCTCAATCTCTCTTATGGCAGTATATTCACACACTTCGGCACATTTGCCGCACCATACGCAGGCTTCTGTATTCACCCGGGCAACGATCGGATCAAGAGAAATAGTTCCACTTTTAAGCAGCGCATTTATCTTTGCTGCTCCGGAAAGCGAGGATTGAACTGATTCAGAAATATTTTTGGGTCCCTGGCAGGAACCACCAATATAAACGCCTTTGATAACCGTTTCCACCGGCTTGAGTTTTGGGTGTATCTCATTGAAAAACTTATCACTACCAATAGGAATCTTAAATTTTTCGGAGATATGCCGGCTGTCTTCACGCGATACCATTCCCGTAACCAAAACCACCAGATCGACATCAATTTCGAGTTCAGTTTTTGAGGTCAGGTAATCCTTTACCTTTATCATAACTGTTTTCCCGTTGGCTTCAACTAACGGAGGCTCCTTTTCATCGTAACGAATATAAAGATCACCCTGTTTGGACGATTTTTCGTACAGTATCTCCTGTTTCCCATATGTTCTGATATCCCTGTAAATATGAAAAGTCGTGATGTCTTTATATTTTTCTTTTAGCTGGATGGAAGTCTGAATAGTTGAAGTACAGCAAGTTCTTGAACAATATTTGTTTTCGCCTTTTTTCTGTCGCATTCCTACACAGTAAATGAAGGCTACTTTACTGATCTTCTTATCGTTATATACCAGATTTTCAGGACTTTGCTCCATCATACGATTGAACTCAGGAAGAGTAACTACCTGTGGAATATTGCCATACCCGAATTCATTTTCTTTTGGTTTGTAATGGTCAAAACCTGTAGTCACAAGCACAGCGCCGGCAGTCAGAGAAATTGATTCCGGCTGCTGGTTGAGATCAATACATGCAGCATGTTTTTGAACAAAGTCGGGATGGTCTTTCAGCGCTTCGGCATCCACCACTGGAATATCGGGCAAAGCCCCGTCGTAATTTTTATAAATAGCTTTGCGCTGGCTTAATCCATAATTGAACGTATCGGGCACCATCACATCACAATCCTGCATTGCCTGTAGCAGAGGAGCCGTATCTTTTTTAACCTTGAAATATCGTGGGCGTATGCTAATATCAATGGTAAAATTGCCAAGGCTTCCGGACACTTTTTCGATAGTAGCCCCTGTAAAAAGAGTAATATTTTTATAAGATTTCATCTGCTCATAAAGCTTTGCCACGATCTCTTTTCCGCTTTGCCCGCTCATAAACAGTTTATCATTATGAGTGATATGTCCGCCAACAAAGTATTCTTTTTCCAGAAGATATACTTCAATTCCGAGTTGTGCCAGATCTATGGCAGCCTTCATTCCTGCTACTCCTGCTCCTACTACCAAAGCTGATTTCTTTACAGTAATATCAATATTTTCAAGCGATTCCGATTGCTCCACCCGCCTGATGCCTGCCTTGATTAGCCCCAGTGCTTTCACGGTTGCCTCGCGGGGCTGGTCGTGATGCGGCCACGAACATTGTTCACGGATATTTACCTGGACATAATTCGAAGGGTTCAGCCCTGCACGGCTGGCAACACCTTTAAAGGTGTGAAGATGCAGTTTCGGCGAACAGGAAGCGACGACAATGGCGTCCAGATTATAATCCTGTATATCCTTCACCATATCTTTCTGGTTGGAGTCGGCACAAGCAAACATCACATCCTTGGAAATAATCACCCCGTTATCGTCTTTCAGCATTTTTCCCAACTCTTCCACATCTACGTAATCTGATATGTTTCCGCCGCAATGACAAATATAAACGCCTATTCTTTCTTTCATAATTTTATTATTTTTTTTGCCACGAAGGCATGAAGGCACTATGTTTTATTATTTCTCGCAAAGACGCTAAGTCGCTAATTTCTTTATGATTACTTTTCATCGACAATTAAATCTGCTCTAAAACCAATTTCCATTTTCAACTTATTCCAAATTACAGGTATTCCTATTTATCGTTCAACAATCACTCCGTGTTTACTCAATTCATAATACATTATTTCTTCACAAACTGATTCTAGTAACCCCGGACCAAGTTTATGATGAATCTGGCAAGCAGTGTTTACAATAATTTTTGACAATTCGTTTTCTGTCATAATTTATGTTCTCTTTTCTTAGCGCCTTTGCGTTTTTGCGAGATAATATTTTTAATTATAAATCTGTTGCTTTAATATAATTTGACAATTTATTTTAAGATTATTTTGTTTTTGCTAAGTAACCTGCCACCTCGGTAGCAGCACAACCTGCAGATAAAATCGAATCAGGAATGTCTTTAGGCCCGGAAGCAGCACCTGCTACAAAAACCCCTTCAATGCTTGTCAATGAAGGGCTTACCAATTCATCAACCTGTTTCACAAAATTGAAGTCGTCCAGTTGAAGCGCCTCATTTTTAAATATTTGAGGAATCTCTTTATTCGGAAGAACACCAACGGACAAAACCACCAGGTCGTGTTTGGCTTCTTTCAGCATCCCGGTGGTAATATCTTCATAACGAAGTATCAAATCGCCGCTCTTATCATCTTTTCCGGTAACTTTGGCTACTTTACCTTTCACAAAATGCACCCCCATCGACTTTGACTGCTGGAAGAATTCCTCATAACCTTTGCCAAAAGCCCTGATATCTATGTAATAGATCGTAATATCAGCCATTGGCAGTGCACCCATGAGCAACTGTGCCTGTTTAATAGAATACATGCAGCAAATCTGAGAACATATCGGGTTGTTGCCGCATTCAATGCTGCACGCACGGTTTTCTATGGCAGAATCCCTTGATCCCGTACATAATATATAGGCGATATTATCAGGAGTTTTTCCATCGCCCGGACGCAGCACATTGTTAAAAGGCCTTGTCGGGGCTATCAATCTGTCCATTTGCATGGAATCGATCACATTGGGATATTTTCCATACCCAAAATCGGGTTTTCCTTCGGGAGGGAACAATTTATAACCAGTCGTCACAATGACAGATTTTGCACTAACCTTATAAACTTCTTTTTTCTGCGAAAAGTCAATGGCATTTGCCGGGCAAATGTTCAGACACTGATGACATTCGCGGCAGTTGCTGCAATCGAGGCAGCGCTGCGTACTGTCCATGAGTTCCTGCTCGGTATAAGTCATTTCAACTTCTTCAAAATCTTTTGCCCGTTCTTTTGGCTCCCGCATTCCTCCTTGCACCGATGGTATTTTGCTGCCTTTATAGCTTTCCAGCACCTTCGTCTTATCAATAGCAGGAAGTTTATCTCCAAATTCAACATCTAAACTTTGGTTGTTTAAAAATCTATCGATATAAAATGCGGCTCTTTTACCCTGACCGGCTGCTTCAATGATTGTGGAGGAGCCACTAACGCTGTCACCGCCTGCAAAAACAGCGGGTGTTGTTGTCTGTAAGGTTATTTTATTTGTTTTGATCGTTCCGTTTTTATTGAGTTCCAACTCCTTGGCAAATACCGAGGTTGATGGCTGAAGCCCGATGGCCTCCACTACAAAATCGACATCTTCGAAATATTCTGATCCTTCAATGGGAACTGGTAATTTTCTGCCGCTCTCGTCGGGAGTGGAAAGCCTCATTTTTATCAGTTGTGCTTTAGTTACTCTGTTGTTTTCGCCAATAAATTTTATCGGATTACGCAGAATTAGAATTTCAACACCTTCTTCTTCCGCTTCTCTGATTTCCGGCGCAAAGCAGGGCATTTCTTCACGGCTGCGGCGGTATACCACGATAACTCTGGCTGCGCCCAGCCTGAGCGATGTACGGGCCGCATCGATAGCTGTATTGCCTCCGCCGATGATCATCACTTTTTTACCGCTCAGATTTTCTTTTTTTCCAATGTTAGCATCACGCAGGAAATCGAGACAGGAAACGATACCTTCCAGTTGGGAACCTTCCACATGAAGCTTTGTGGTTTCGTGGGTACCAACAGAAACAAAGACCACGTCATACCCCTGCTGTTTCAGTTCCTCAATATTCGTAATTTTTTTATTGAGTACTATTTCAACACCCAGTGCAGTAATATTTTTAATATCCCTGTCAACGACATCTTTGGGTAAACGGTATTCGGGCAAGGTGAGTTTTAACATACCTCCTGCCTGTGAAGCGGATTCAAATATCTTTACCGTGTGGCCTTTCAATGCAAGATGATAAGCGGCTGTCAGTCCAGCAGGGCCTGAGCCTATAACAGCAACTTTTTTCTCACTTTTAATTTCGATATTCTGAAGCGGAGCCTCGGGAAATTTTTCGTAGTAAAAATCAGTAAAAAATCTTTTAATTTTTCTTATATCCACAGATTGGTCGAGGCCTGATCGTGTACAGGCATTCTGACAAGGCGAGTAGCAAGCCCTCCCGAGGCTGCCCGGGATAGGAATATCTTCAAGGTGCAGTTTCATGGCTTCTTCGTACTGGCCGTTTCTTGCCAGTGTGATGTATCCGTATGGTTTTACACCGCCCGGACATTCGTTGATACAAGGTGCGGAAGTGTCCTTGCGATCGATGGTGGCAATGCGGGGGTTTGCAAGGCTGAAAGGGATATAAGCCACCTTGCGTCCGGCAAGATTGCAATTATATTCATCATTACGGATTTCGGGACACACCACTTCACATTCCTGACAACCGGTACAGGCTTCGGGAATGACGTAACGGGGATTTTTTACAATATCAACCAGAAAATCGCTTCCCGATTTGGTGATGCCTTCAATTTCGCTGTTGAGCATCAGCGTAATATTTGGATGGCGGGCCGTTTCCGACATTTTGGGGGTGGTGATGCAGGCAGCACAGTCAAGGGTCGGAAACACCTTGCTAAGCTGTATCATCTTTCCTCCAATAGAAAGGCCTTTTTCTACCAGCAGCACCTGGTGGTTCATATCGGCAAGACTCAACGCTGCCTCTTGCCCCGCGATACCTCCGCCTATTACCAGTGTGTCAAATTTTTTATTTTTTTCTGACATATGAATCGAAATCAATGTTTAATTCAATTATTGAGCTTTGCTAATTTCGGAGTTGACATCTCCCAGTTCGGCCAAAATCCGGCTAAACGTGTCCATGTGATTCGAGAAAGGTTCAGCACATACTGAACAGATAGCGGCCATACGGATGCGTTTGGGGCTGATGTTTTTTGTTTTCATCATTTCCTGGGCATCAGTGATGATCTTATTGGTGTGCTCGGCACATTTAGGGCTGTAAGAACATTCGTGCCCGTCGGCAGCGATAAATACGCCATCAAAACCTTTTTCCAGGGCATGCATGATCCATTTTGGCTTGATACCCGATGAACAGGGCATGCTGATCACATACACCGAAGGAGAATAATGTATCTTCCGCAAACCCGCCTGGTCTATGCCCGGATCAGATATCTTGTCGGTTGAGAAGACAAGTATTTTCGGTTTATAAGTTTCGTTTGACATTTTTATTTTTTTTGAAATATTAAGTTGAGAACTTTAGGGAAAAATAGTCGTTAGTCATTGGGTCATTGGGTCATTAGCCATTTGTCATTGACCATTGCCTATTGCCTATTGACCATAGTCTATTGACTATTGACTATTGACTATTTGCCATTGACCATTGACCATTGACCATTGACCATTGCCTATTACCTATTGGCTCCACCGCGGCGGATGGCTCGTGGCTATTTCCCCAAATTATGCCTTTCTAAGAAACAACCTCGAATAGCTGTCTTCTTCAAGAATGCCTAAAAATTCGTGTTCCATTTTTTCGCACCATCTGGGAATATCGTGTTTGGTGCCTTCGTCGGAAGATAAAATTTCCATGATTTCTCCGGATTCGATTTCACCAATGGCTTTTTTTGCTGCCAATAATGGTCCGGGGCATGCGGTTCCGCGTGCGTCTACTACCTGATTTGCTGTGATGCTTTTTAATTCTTCTGTTGTCATGATTTTAATTTTTTTATTAGTTTTTAATTATTTTGTATTAAACGTAAAGGTGCTTCGCACTTCGCAAAGACTTTACTCAAAGTGCGCAAAGGATTTTAAAAGTTCTTTAATACTCTTGTCCCATTTTCAGATAAATAACTGCACCTTACTTTCTGAAGCATCAGCAAGGAATGTAGCCACACCGCAGACGTTTAGGTGAGGATAGTCGATCATTTCTTCGCGTTTAAAGCCCATCAGGTCCATGGACATCTCACAGATATTTATCTGAACACCGAGTTCACCGGCTGTTTTAAACATCTGTTCCAGCGAAGCCACGTTTTTCTTTTTCATTAAACCTTTCATCATGCCTGTTCCCATTCCCATCATATGCATTTTTGACAATTTGATTTTGTTCATGCCTTTAGGAAGCATCATGCCAAACATCTTGCTGATCATATTTTTTCCTGATACTGATTTTTTGGGATCGCGCAAAGCGGCTGTAGCCCAGAATGTGAAAAACAATTTTACTTTCATGTCGTACGCTGCAGCGCCCGTGGAAATGATCATTGCGGCAAGGATCTTGTCCAGATCACCCGAGAATACGACCATGGATAACTGGTCTTTGGTACCTTTCTCGAGTTTGCCAAGTTTTTTCTGTAATTCCAGAATCTGATTTTCTATATCGTTACTCATAATTATGTTTTTTTAGGTTCAGGCAAAATTAATCACATTTATTACGAATTCGACAATACAACATGTGAGGTTTTACAATTTAAAATGTGATTTACATCACAATTGATTTTTTTTCATAAATTTACATAATTATTTTTCAAAATTAGTACATGATGCAAAAATGCGACGAATGCAGCATTAAATGCGCTGCTGCCTCCAGTCTCCATCCGGAACAGAAGGAAGTGATGGAAAATAACAGCGTGCAGGTGAATTTTAAAAAAGGCGACAACATTTTCCGGGAGGGGGCTTTATCGTTGAATGTTGCTTTTCTGAAAAGCGGTATCGTAAAGTTGCATATGAAAGGGCCTGCCCGGGAAAAAATATTAAGAATAGTAAAAGCGCCTTCTTATCTGGGATTGCCAACGAGTTTCGGCGATAAGATAAACCAGTTTTCAGCAACAGCCATAACGGAAGCTACCGTTTGTTTCATTGACATCAACCTGTTCAGAAATTTCATTTACAATAACGGGAAATTTGCTTACGAGATCATCGTAGAGCTTTGTGAAAATGAGCTGATGGATTATAAAAGATATACAAGCCAATCTCAAAAACAGATGACCGGAATGATCGCTGAAACATTGTTGTGTATGTCCGAAAAAATCTTTAAGGAAACAAAATTTATTTTACCCCTGACTCAGAGCGAGTTGGGAGATATGGTCGGAACATCAAGGGAAAGTGTGAGCCGCGTACTTTCGGATCTGAGTAACGATAAAATTATCGAATTCTCAGGCAAGCAAATTAAAATAATTAATATGGAGCTTTTACGACAGATCAGCGAAAAAGGTTAAAATTATTCCTCCAGACACTCATAGAATTTGCCGGAGAGCTCCTCCTTATTTTCCTTTCCGCATACATTTTCAACAGTATTATTATATGTACAGGTATATCCGAGACTTTCGTAATATGCTTTCCAAGCCTCAACAGAATAACCATTTAATGCAGTATCGCCCTGACATCCTGCAACAGTGGCGAACCCGGTTTTAGAACAAGTCCCGCACTTTTTTGTGCAGTCATAACATTTTTCGCAGGCTGAAAAAGCAAGCCCTATCATTATGGCAAAAGCAATAAAAAATAATTTTCTCATAGATTTTTTTTACAATATTATTACAAATTTTCAGATAATCGAAATTACTAAAAGCAGCGGGGGACTGAAAAAAAATATTATTACCGATAAATAAAATCCAATAGGTTTAAAAAAAACAATTTTATTTTTAAATCCCATCGGGTTTCCACTTACCAAAATTCAGGTTAATACCTGTGGAAAACATAAATGGCTGGTATTGTATATCAAAATAAGTATCCATCGGAACTGAAACCCCTATCTGCACAAAAAACTTCACCCATTTATAACCGGCCCTGGCTGTGAGCGCAGGCTCCCAGAAAAATGTCCTTGTATGATCAAAAGTCATGTTGGAATTATAAATATCATAAAAAGATAAATAAGATATCCGCGTAGCGAGGTTTACATCCGCGTAGTCGGTGCCAATGCCAACCGATGGTTGCACAAAAAACCTGTTGTAATTACCTTCTGATGTTCCCCCGAAAGGCCCAAACCAGTGATTGGTCGTAGATGAAGTTCCTAAACCGCCACCACCATAAACGTCAAACCTTCCGATACCGCCAAACTTTGTATGGTACCCGGCTCCTATTTCGCCAAATAAATGCTTATGGTTGGAGGTATTATCTGTTTCCATACTATTATCATAAAAACTGCCATCAACCATGATCCCCCAGTGTTTGCCCGGAGAAAAAGCGGCTTCAATATCAACGCCCGAAGAACCAACCAAAACAGCACCGTTAAACTCATTCTTTTCTGACAGCATGGGTGCATGCACAGCGTTCGGAATATATAAAATACGACATGAGTAAAGACTTGTTATAAATAACAACATTATCACACAGGTAAGTAATCGGTTTCTTTTCATTTTAATAGTTTAAAAAATAAATAATACTTATTCAAATATAATCATCCACGAAAACCTGTTCCAGCTTATAACAAAAGCGCCGGGCATTTCTTTTTTAATCTTTCGTAAAATATTTTCCGCAACGAAATACTTTCGGTATTTCCCCAACACAATATGATACGGCCTGTTTACAGAAAAAGAATCTTCAAAGACAAAAACATCTAATTTATACCTGTTTTTCATGTAGCGGGTCACTGTGGTGCAATAGTCCAGGTTTTTGGAGGATGCCACATGAATACTGTACCAACCGAGGTCAGACTTACCTGAATAGTTGCCATAAATACACCTGTACCGGAAAGGCTTATTGGGCTGGAATAGGTATTTCTTCTGAACGTAAGCTGCTGTTCCTTTATTTGAAAGTTCAACATTCATTTTATCCGTAACCATCGGCATAGAAGCATGAATACTGCCGGAATCTGATAAAGAATTGAATAATACACCAGGTTTTTTTACAACAGTTTTGTTCACAGTCCTCGCAGCCGGAAAAAGAATGTTTTTGATCAGAGGATTAAAATCAAAATCCAATGCAAATTTTTCAGATTCCTTCATTTCCGCATACTCAATGGTGTGCCTGCTATGAGAACGTACAACATATTGGCTATTTGAAATATATTGATTGGAATTTATGACCGGAGCACTTTGGTTGTATGACGGCGTAACATTGCTTTGCCGGTAATTTGCAGGGGCGTTTACCGTGACAACATTGGTATTCGGGGTACTAACGGTTGTATTAGCCGCCGGGGCTGCAATACTGTACTGGCCGGCGTTCCGCATATTTGACTGAGCTGCAACAAAAAACTGAATAGAAAATAACAGCAAAAAAGGTATTATTTTTTTCATTTTTCAGCTTATTAAATTTATTTTAAAATGAATGGCAAAAAACGCCGCAAATATTAAGCCAATGAGAATAAGTAAAATAAAAATAAATAGTCAGCAAACCGCAAACCATGTAAAAAAATAAAATAAGATATATTAAATACTTTTTGAGGGACATGATATCCTGTTTTTATTTTCGATTTTCAATTTCTTAATGCTTGTCATCATGCAGGATCTGGTCGATGCATATCACCATCACAATGATAAAGGCATCATTTTCGCCACCCACGGTATCCACACCGTAAGTATCTGAAAAGGATAACCATTGTTTAGAAACACTTGCCACCACCGTATCGCCGCGCGAAACCGTAAACTCATGCCCCCAGGTATCTCCGGCAATAAAATAGGGCGTGCCATTCTGGTCAATTTCAATTTTGGGTTTCAGGAATGACCACTTCTTTCTTAGAACTGCAAATAACTGCTCACCTTAAAATATTTCGTAAACAGGAAGGAATTTAAAAAGTTTCTGCTTGATATGGAATAACTGATATCCGCCGGCATCTTCCAAAGTAAGATTATTGCCCAGCGAAAAGTACTTTGAATTAACAAAGAACCTGTCATTTTCTTGTTCATCTTTTATGCTGAAGCGGTCAGTCAGTGACCAAACTTTTTGTTTGATGATGTATTTCATTTTTTGCTACTTTTATACTATAAATGGTTGATAATAATCAGAAGTTCC
Organism: Bacteroidales bacterium; assembly: GCA_035353775.1. GTDB lineage: Bacteria > Bacteroidota > Bacteroidia > Bacteroidales > CAIWKO01 > CAIWKO01. The sequence continues at coordinate 12,234 of DAOQAF010000067.1, forward strand.
CTCAAATCCAGATGGGAAAATCAAATATCCTGAAAATGAAAAAAAACATCGCACTGATCCTGATCGCCTTTTTAGGTTTTACCTTAAACCGCTTGTATGCACAGGAATCTGAGTATCCTCAAACCCTGGATTCGATTTACACATACAGCGGACTGCCAACGGATGAACAGCGCCTCGCATGGAACGAGATGAGTGATGAATGGCTGCATACATATTTTTATGACTGTCTGAAACAGAATAATATTAAGTTAAGTTGTGCTCACTGCTCAAAAGTTTTTCTGACTGTTGATTTCAAGATCGACAGCAATGGCAAAGTAACCGATCACCGGATCGTAAAAGAAAATAAATGCGGAAAACCTTTTACTGAAAAGCTGAGACAATGTTTTCTCGATTATTTTCTTCATGTGGAATTCCATGAAAGTTTGAGAAACATTGTTTTTGAAATAAATATTGGCAACGGGTTAAAATGCTAATTTTGCAGTATGACCCGAGTAGGAATTTTATCCGACACCCATTGTTTTCTTCCCGAAAAAACCTTTGATTTTTTTTCATCCTGCGATATGATATGGCATGCGGGTGATATCGGTAATCTGGAAACTGCCGAGCGCCTCGAAAAGTTCAAACCCCTTATAGCCGTGTACGGCAACATTGACGGGCAAGAGCTAAGAACACAGTATCCGGAAAAACAACTTATCAAGGTCGGGCAGACACGGGTCTTTATCACACATATCGGCGGTATGCCTGCAAAATATGATGCGAAAGCCAAAAAGATCATTGAATCGTCTCGCCCCAACATTTTCGTATGCGGCCATTCGCACATCTGCAAAGTACAATACGACCAAAAACACAAATTACTTTATATCAACCCCGGCGCTGCCGGAAAATACGGTTTCCACACCAAAATCACACTCCTGCGTTTCGTTATTGATGGCAGCAATTTAAAAGATATGGAAATACTGGAACTGGATAAACACTGAATTATGGAAAGACCCTAATTACCTAAGGCGGTCTGTATTACTCACCATCTTTTCATCTTTACGGATAGCCCGGTGGGCCAGCACAATAAATAAAATCGGGACCAGGGCAATATACATCCCTGCCTGGTATTCAGCAATTGTCCCCAGTTTTTTCGCAATAGAATCGGCAGCATAAAAAAGGGCGGCTACAAAACCTATCTGAACCAACAAAGTGATCGCGGTTATTTTTATCTGTAAAGGGCGTTTTTTAAAAAGAAAGATCGTCACAAAACATGAAAGGGCCAGCAAACAAGCCACGATTATAAGCGGCAGGGTGCTGTTGCTTTTGTAATTGGTAATTTCAAGCAACGAAAAAGAATTTGACGCATCCTGCGTGCTAATCTCGGCTATCGGAAAGAAAAACAAGGTAACATAAGCCGCGACGGCCAGAAACAGATAAATACTTTGTAAACGCTGTATCATGAGATTTTTTTTACAAAATTACACTTTTCATCAATTTTGCTCAAGGAATATTTTAATTATGGTACTTTTTTCAAGAGGTAACGATGAAATGCAGATTTTTTTTGAATCTCCTTAATGGTGGCCTGTGTGGCGGGAAACACTAATAAAATCAACTTTTTTAGCATAAAAATCTCCATAATCTATTATCCTAATCAAAATGCGAGGCCATATGTAATAAATATGAGAGGTTCTGAACTCTATAAAAAACATTCAAATTATTGAATACGTTGACATTAAACACAGTCTCTCATGAAATTTTCCGCATTTCTAAAGAATATTTATTAAAAAGATTCAAAAAAACCTGTTGAATATCTGTATTTAATTATTAATTTTACATCAACAATTAGCATTTTTATAAATTTGATTTTTTTGAGGAAAATTTTATTCATCCTGTTTTTTTCATTGGTCGCTGCCGAAGTCCTCGGCCAGGATGTTCATTTTTCGCAGTATACTGCAGCGCCGCTGGAGCTGAATCCAGCAAATGCCGGGTTAATAAAAGGGCGGTTCCGCGTTGGGCTGAACTCAAAAAGACAGTGGAGTTCTGTTACAAAGCCGTATCAGAATATTGCAGCTTATTTTGATATGCAGGCTTTGAGAAGAAAATACCGCAAAGATGCCCTCGGTATCGGTGTTTTGTTAAATGCCGACATCGCCGGAGACTCAAAATACTCCACAATAAATACGGGGTTTGCAATTACTTACATCAAATCTCTCTCTTATCAAAACAATAATTTTATCTCTATCGGGGTGATGCCAGGAATCGTACAGCAAAGCATAGATTATACAGCGCTTTATTACGACAACCAGTATAACGGCAGCTATTACGATCCAGCTATCGACCCCGGCGAACAATACGGCAGAAAAAGCTTTGTGAACTTTGACCTTGCAGCAGGTGTTCATTGGTTTTACCAATACAATAAAACCTCCTTGTTATCTGCCGGCTATTCCCTTTCGCACATCACACGCCCCAAGGTGGGTTATATGAACGACGACGATATCAGGCTCAACATGAAACATACCGTGTATGGCGGCGGAAGATTCGCGGTATCGCCCGATGTCGAAATACTCCCCAGCGCGATGTTCAGCTATCAGGAACCTTATATGGAAATATTGTTTGGCGCCATGCTCAAATACAACCGCAGCAAGAATTATTCCGACAACACTTCGTTGAATTTCGGGTTGTTCGGCCGTTATGCCGACGCCCTCATCGTGGTGGCAGGACTGGATTATAAGAACATCAACTTTGGCGTGAGCTACGATGTGAACTTATCGCGGCTAAGGCCTGCAAGCCAGGTCAGGGGCGGATTAGAATTTTCTATCAGTTACACTTACGATAAGAACAAGTACAGAAGAATCAGAGAAATACCATGTCCAATTTTTTAAAAAGATGAAGCACAGGATCATTTATAAAACATTTTTTTATCTGTTATGCTGGATATTGTTGTTTCTGGCTGTTCCTGCACAGGCACAAAATTACGAAGATTGTATCGCCATAGGCGATGAGGCTTTTGAAGATGGTGATTTTTATACCGCCTCCACATTTTATAATAACGCTTTATGGTATGATTCCACAGATATAAAACTTGCATACAAATGTGCCGAATCCTTTCGTTTTTTCAATAATTACCAGCAGGCAAAGCGCTGGTACAGCTATGTCATTAACACCGATCGTAAAGGCGAACTGCCGCTTGCTCAGTTTTGGCTTGCCCTCATGGAAAAATCGTTGGGCAATTACACCGAGGCCTTGCTGCAATTCAGGGCTTATTACAACGCGAACAAGAACCAGGCCGACGGGTATTATGTACGAAAAGCAAAAACAGAGATTCTGGCTTGTCAGGAAGCGACGCAGATCATTGCAAACAAACAAAATGTCCTCATTGAACACCTGAACGAAAGTTACGTGAATACGGAATTCTCAGAGTTCAACGCTGTTCAGTTGAGCGATACCGCCCTGGTATTTTCAGCTATGAAGCCTTTATCTTCAGGCGACTTCGACACTTACTTCCCTAACGCTTACATCTCTAAAATATATATGGCCAAATCCACTGTCAGCGGTTGGTCACAGACAACAGAACTTGATGCCAGGATTAACGATAAAGAAAATCACAACGCCAACATCTGTTTTTCAAAAGACTATAAAAAAGTTTTTTTTACACGAGCAAAAGCCGACAATAATAAAAACCTCGCAGCAGAAATTTTTTCGTGTGAAAACATTGATGGCAAATGGCAAAAAGCCAAAAAACTTAATGAAAAAATAAATGTCAGTGGCTATACTTCCACTCATCCAAATTATGTAGAATATGGTGATCAAAGTGTGCTGTTCTTTGTTTCAGACAGGCCCGGAGGCATCGGACAGCTTGATATCTGGTACTGCATCATCAAAAACGGGCAATACCAGGATCCTATCAACCTCGGCAGCATTATCAACACCCCGGGCGATGAGATCACACCCTATTACCACGATTCGACACAGACCTTGTATTTCAGTTCCGACTGGCATAAAGGTCTGGGCGGCTTTGATATCTTTTATTCAAAAGGGAAGTTCAACTCCTGGGCGACACCTGCAAATATAGGCTACCCGATCAACAGCAGTTGCAATGATACCTATTTTACCGTAAATGAAATAGACAACGATGGTTATTTTACCTCCAACCGTCCCGGATCCTTATCCATAAAAAGCGAAACCTGCTGCTACGACATTTATTCCTACGAATGGCAGGACACAGTAAAAGAAAAACCCGTTGTGGTTGTTCCTCAGGATACGATTATAATACCCAAGGATACTGTTACCATCGTAGAAGACATCCGGTCTATGCTGCCGCTGACACTGTATTTTCATAACGATGAGCCCGACCCGAATACCCAAAATAAAACAACAAAGAAAAACTACCAGACTTTACTGGGTGATTACTATGCCATGGAACAAACCTATATCACGGAATATTCCAAAGGCTTGACGGGCAGCGAAAAGACCAAGGCAGAAAAAGACATCAAAGACTTTTTTGAAAACTATGTCGCTAAAGGATTCAAACAACTGAAACTATTTGCCCAGCTTTTGCATACCGACCTGCAGCGGGGCAACAGCATCAAGATCAGGATCAAAGGGTTCTGCAGCCCTCTTCACGCATCGAATTACAACCTGAAACTTTCGATGAGGCGTATCTCGTCTATCGTAAATTTCCTTGCACAGTATAATGAAGGGGTTTTTCTTGAATACCTGAACGGGACAGCTTCCAACGGCGCCAAACTCACTATCATGGAAGAGCCATTGGGAAAATCAACAGCCAGCCCACTGGTGAGCGACAACCCGAACGACAAGCGAAACTCTATTTACAGCCGTGCCGCGGCTTTTGAACGCAAGGTACAGATCATATTGTATGAACACGAAAACCAGGCAGACAATGCTGTTCCAAAATTCCCGGATGTACAATTTGCCAATACGCTGTTCGATTTCGGCAGTATTGAACAGGGCAAGGAGGCAAACATCGTGATCCGGTTCAAGAGTACCGGCACTGCCGACCTGAACATCGCCGGGGTAGAAACAAGTTGCGGCTGTACCGTTGTGGACTGGCCCAAAGAGCCTTTTGCCCCGGGGAAAGACGGCGAGATGAAAATATCATTCAATACCACCGAAGACGTGGGCGAACATAACGAAACGGTGACCATTTACACCAACACAAAAAAAGCTAAATATATCATCCCCGTTCATGTTATCCTGCTGCCAAAAAACTAACCTGCAGTATCCTGTTTTCTCACTTTGGCTTTTATCTGCCTTATTCATTTTTTCATCCTGCCAGTTTCCTGAAAAAAAATACGTGCCAAAAGCTGCAGGGTCCGGGAGCGATACGCTGATTTTACCCATCGAAGATATATCACAGGTTGAACTGGAGATGATCCGCATGGGACTTGTGGATATTCAAAGCATAGACACCACCATCCACACCGATATAAAATATTCGACCACCGAAAATTTTCTAAAATCGGATATTTACGGTGATTATAACAAGGCTTACCTGCAGCCCGATGTGGCTGAAAAATTAGTAAACGCACAAACTTTTTTAAAAGAGCTGCATCCCGGGTACCGCCTGCTCGTTTTTGATGCTGCCCGCACGGTTTCTGCCCAGAAAATGCTCTGGGATTCACTGAAAATGCCTGCCCGCGAAAAAGGAAAATTTGCCTGCAACCCCCAAAATGGCTCACTGCATAATTTTGGTGCGGCTGTCGACCTGAGTATCATTGACGATAAAGGCAAAGAACTCGATATGGGCTGCCCCTACGATTATTTCGGCCCTCTCGCCTACCCTGTAATGGAAAATCAGCTCATATCCGACAGCACTCTGACGCAGCAGCAGGTGGACAACCGTAAACTGTTAAGACAAGTGATGGCTAAATCCGGGTTTTTCAACATCCAGACCGAGTGGTGGCATTTTAATTCATGCACCAGGACTGAGGCGATGGAGAGGTATGAGAGGATTGAGTAGGATTGTGTTTTTTTAGTGAGAGCTTCACTTGCTTAATGGGTTTGCAGCTAAAGTGAAAGCTTTTAGTGAAGCTATTACTTGCACTGTTAGTCGGGGCAAGACTTTCCCGATAAGTGTCAAAACTATCTTTTAAAAAAGTCATACTCCGACTTCCAAAACAGCAACTAAAACTTCACAAAAAAAGCAAGAAGCCCCAACACAATTAAAACGCTACCCGTAATCAGGCGCTCGTGATGTCCGAGAAGATGCGACTGTATCCGCTGTGTGCCTTTATAGCCCGCATATACAAGCACAAGCATCAGCGTTACTGTGGTGATCGTGTAAACAGCCGAAACGATAAAAATACCTTTCCAACCCATCATCCCGGCTTGAAAATAGTATGCTTCAATTTCGATACAAGGTGTAAGAAACATGGCTAAACTCAGGCTGAACAGTATAGCAAATTTTGATTTCGCGGAATTGCCCTTCTCAGCCTCCGATGCGTGATGATGATGATCGTGTCGTCTTAAATCAAGGATCACATATATTACGCCTATCATAATCAAGATAGATGGCGCCACATAGGTCATGATCATGTGGTAACTACCTGAGAGTTTTATGCCGATAAGGCCTACCAAGATGCCGATCAAAATGGTGCTCAGGGTATGAGCAAACCCGGTTATTACGGTGGCAGCCAGTGTTTCTTTCAACGTCCATTTTTCTGCTTTACCAACAGCCTTTGTGAATACCCGCTGAAAATGAAAAGGTGAATAATTGGCAATTTCGGAAAGCCGCTGTAATGAGAGGTCTTCAGCAAGGTTCATCTGAATGAATTCAAGAACTTTTCTGATATATAAACCCATTGTTTTGTCGTCTTCGGTATGGTGCATTTTCAATCAGGTGTTGTGGTCTTGCATGACGCTAAGGGCTTTGCGGCGGAATGCGAAGGGCATTCAGGAGCACGTTCCGCTCACACGAACCGATGTTCAAAGATAATAATTTTCGTTTCTTTCTGTCAGACACGGAGAATATAAAAGGATGATAGGATGAATATTCTATGACAAGCATTTTAAACTTAGTCGAGGCAAGATTTAGCCTTTGCAAAAAATAAATTTAAATGGCTCTTTTCGACAAGATCAATGGGGCAGCCTCTTATTGTCAGTCGGGGCATAATAAAAGTCTAACTTCGGATTTCAACAAAATTTGATGTTGGCGTATCCTGACCATCACCAGGAGCAAACAAGTTAGTATTTCATTAGAAATTTAGCAGTTGTTATCTATCCTTAACACATCGAACAGAAAAACCATTTGCTTTATACAAATATTCATCTTTAGTCACAGCACAACTGTTATTTAGAACTTCTCTGCTCCATGCACATTCGGTCGCACTATTAACTGTCGTCCTACACTGGGTGGAACACCACCAATTCTCACTTTCACCTAGGTAACATTTAGAATTTTCGCAGACTATACCCGCAGGTAATGCAGTAAAACCCGTTTCGTTTG
>DAOQAF010000068.1:0-19554 GCA_035353775.1 Bacteroidales bacterium
CAACTAACTCAAGACAATGAAATATTAACAACTGACAAAATAATAATTACGGACATTTAACCTTTGACATAATGCACATGTGGCTAACAGCAAGGCTTGCTGCAATGCGCTCCGTCCTTCGTGGACAGGAACGCAGTGGACAGAAACAGTACTTCTTCTATCCAACGCAGGGAAGCGCACAGCAGCAAGCCGCAATCCGTTACCATTCATTTTAAACGACCAAATAAGGATTTGTTCTGTATATATTGACTTTTAAGAAATTTGTTCTTCATGAAAAAATTGCTATTATTTCTCATTTTTCCTTATGTTTCGTACTCACAAAATATTGACAAAGAAGAAGCTTATAGAATATATAAATGCTGTCTTTCATATTATCAAAATGATACTTCTAAAAACACTTTTATAAAAGAATCGACTGTTTACTACAAAATATCCGACACACCGAATAAATTGAATCTGCGCTTCTATAAAACAAACTGGCAAAATTTTAAATGGGATACATCAATTTGGCCGGGAACTTTCGGAGTTAAATTTAATTCATAGCGTTTAATAAACCGATACTCGCTATAACTTTGTGCCGGAAAGCATCCGCCAGTTGCCGGCCTTCGACTTGCAAAACCGCTTCGTTATTTCCCATCATCCCTATGACTATAAACCTTTTCGCCGCGGATAAAGGTTTTTAACACTTTTGCAGTCAGTACTTCTTTTTCGGAAACCGAGAGAATATCTTTATCCAGTATCACGAAATCAGCATATTTTCCGGTTTCGAGGCTGCCTTTTTCGTTTTCTTCGAAACAGGCTTTTGCCGCCCAGATAGTCATCGCCTTCAGCGCTTCTTCACGGCTCACGGCATTATCCGTTTGAAAACCATTGTCCGGAAAGCCTTTCACATCTTTACGGAAAACGGCAGCATAAAAGGTCAGCAGCGGATCCGTTTTTTCGATGGGAAAGTCGGTGCCGAAAGGGATCCATCCGTTTTGCAGCATCAGGTTTTTGTACGCATAGGCATTTTTTACCCTGTCTTTTCCGAGGCGGGTTTCGGCCCAGTACATATCGGAAGTGGCATGTGTCGGCTGGACAGAGGGAATAATACTGTATTCGCCAAACATGTTGAGATCCCCGGCATCCACTACCTGTGCATGTTCTACCCGCCAGCGCCTGTCGTTTTTGCCTTTCAGCGTTTCAGCATAAATTTTCAGTACCTGCCTTACCGCCGAATCGCCAATGGCGTGGGTGTTGACCTGGTAATTGTTTTCCATCGCGATGTTGCAGTAATACTGTAGGGAATCAGGAGCTGCCGTCATCAAACCTGAATTAGTTATGTCGTCGGTGTATGGCTGTAGCAGGCAGGCGCCGCGGGAGCCTAAAGCGCCGTCGGCATATAATTTTATGGAACAGGCATGAAGACGGCCATTTTTATAAATACCTTTTTTTACAAAATATTCGATGTTTTCCTTTGAAGGATCCAGCATCGCATAGACATTTATTTTCAGGATATTTTCCGAGAAAAGCTTTTCGAAAAACAGCATATTATCTTTTGTAAGCCCGGCATCGGCCACTGTTGTCAATCCTTGCGAGAGGCACTGTTTCTGGGCTTCTTTCAATAAACCGGTAAATTCATCTCCCTGTGGTTTGGGGATGAGTTCTTTTACCCGGTCAGCAGCTTTATCGAGTAAGACACCGGTCAGTCTGCCATTTTTCTGCAGAATTTTACCGCCGTCAATTTGTGTTTTTGTGGTGATGCCGGCAAGTTCCAGCGCTTTTGTGCTGGCTATGACGGCATGTCCGTCCACCCTTGTGAGAACTACCGGGATATCGGGAAAGTTTTTATCGAGTTGTTCATTGTCAGGAAATGTTTTGTCTTCCCACAGGTTCTGGTCCCAGCCCCGTCCCAGGAGCCATGCAGGGTGGTATTGCTGCTGATGAATTTTTAACCGCTCAATCACAGTTTCAAAAGAAGCGGCTCCGTTGAGGTCGGCCTGCTGCATAAACAAGGCAAGCCCGTAAAAATGACAATGGGCGTCAATAAAGCCGGGATATACCACATCGCCCTGAAGGTTCATACTGATATCCGCCGAATAACTTTTTTGAATTTCATCACTGCTGCCTGTGGCGAGTACTTTCCCGTTTTTGACAACCATGGCTTCTGCCATGCTGAAATTGTTGTCCACCGTGTAAATCTTACCGTTGTATAGCAGCAGGTCCGCTGCTTTTTTATTATTGCATGAGATCATAAAAAAAACAATTCCTATAAATAGTGTTTGTAAGAAAACGCCAATTTTTTCGTTACGCTTGCAACAAAAATGCTCATTTACATCAGTAAACTCCGCTTTTTGTCGCTTCGCAAGCCTCAAACTTGACGTTTTCTTTGTACAAACACGAGTTTTCTTATAGACACTAAATAGAATTAATGAACTTATTTTCATGGAACTTTTTTTATTTCGTCCACACGTTTATAATCTCTCCCACATACATGGTATGGAAATCTTTTTCAGGGTAGGTTGAATTAATGATATCCTTATCTTTAAAACCTTCATAGAGGATTGGCGTGGCATAAGCTTTTTTACATTCAATGATGATCCTTGCTTCTTTGAATGCCACGCTGCCATTGCTTGTGGCAACAGGCGTCAGTCCTGAATCCGACATTTTATTGAAATCCCTGCCTGAAACGCTGCCCATTTTCAGAAGCGTACTCTTGTATGATTCATCATAAAAGGTAAGTGTGAAGTAGTCTTCCTTTTCAGTAAATTCATGAGTATAACGCTGAGGCCTGACAAAGATAAACGCGACGGGTTTTTCCCACAGCCAGCCCAGTCCGCCCCAGCTTGCCGTCATCATATTAAAATTTGTGATGCTTCCTGCTGTAATCAGCATCCAATCGGTACCGATAAGTTGGATGGGGTTTTCTTTCAGCGATTGCCATCCGGTGTTTTTAAAACCGTCAATGTCTGCCTTTGGCGTCGTTACGGGTTTGGTCTGCGACAGGCAGTTCTGGATAACTAAAGCCGTTATTAAGATCAGGATTATTTTTTTCATTTTTCTTTCTGTTACATGGGTTTATGTGCAAAAATATAAACTTAATGGCAAAGCATTGAATAAATGACTTTTTTTTTGTATTTTTGTTTTTTGCTGCCAACTTCTGAAATATTCATCTGTAACAATGTTTTTAGCCTATAAAAAATGAAGAAAATTCTATTGTTTTTATTTCTGTTAAATATCGCCCTTTTTTCCGGTGCTCAGCAGGAAACATCGGCCAATATGCCCGTACGGAAAGTTACCGACAAAGGTACCCAGGGTGTTAGCATTAATTATTCTTTTAAGGAAATCAGCACTTATCAGCTTTCAGTACAGCATACAGCTTTTGTCCGTTTGAATGTAAAAGATTTTACTTTTTTGAAGGAAGTCGGGAAACCGGCGCTGCCGGCGCATTATGATATAGTGCTTATCCCTGACGGGGCAGCGGCGGACATAGTTTTAAAAAATGCTGATTATAGTCAACAGGACAATCTTCTCATTTATCCGGCCCTGCGCCCTGCCACCGACCGCTTCGGAGACCCGGAGCCTGCATTTGAAATCGATTCGGCATTTTATCAAAGCAACACCTGGTATCCGGAAAACCCGGTAAAGATCGTCCACATAATAAAAGTCAAAGGGATTTCACTCGCTGTCGTTCAGGTATGTCCGGTGCAATATAATCCGCAGCTCAGGCAGGCTAAGCTGTTCAGTAAACTCGATTATGAAATTGTTTTTTCGCAAAGTGCTTCCTTAATAGCTCATAAAGAACAATATTCGTCATCCTTCCTGAAGAACCTTCAGAATATTGTGCTGAACAGTTATTCGCTGAATGCCGAAGTTACTGCGTATTCGCATTCACTGAAATCTTCGTCAGTACCAAAAACTGCCGGTCCTAAGAATTATATCATTGTCACGCATTCTGATTATCTGGCAGCGGCCGACAGCCTTGCAAAATGGAAAAGCCAGATGGGCAATTCCGTCGAAATTATTTCGCGTTCAAGCTGGACAAGCACGCAGATAAAATCTGATATTCAAAGCCGTTATCAGGCATGGACTCCAAAGCCTGATTATTTTGTAATTATCGGCGATCACAATAAGGTGCCAGGGGAAATACATCAGGATCCGACGTATGGTGACAACTTTGCCACGGATCTGTATTATGCATGCATGGACGGGACTAATGATTATGTGGCGGACATGGCTTTTGGAAGGATATCGGTTTCATCCGCTGTGGAGGCGATGACCGTGGTTAATAAAATAATTAAATACGAAAAAGACCCGCCAACACAGCAAAATTTTTACCACAAGGGGACTGTATGCGGCTTTTTTCAGGATGACGAACCGGATACCTATGAAGACAGGCGGTTTTTGCGTACCAGCGAGGAGATCCGCAATTACATGATGACGCAGGGTTTTACGGTGGACAGAATTTATAAAGCAGATGCGGCGGCGAATCCTTTATATTATAACAATGGATATTATGCCAATTCAGAACCTTTGCCGTCTGTTCTTCTTCGTTCCAACGGATTCCCATGGGCAGGCAACAAAGACACTATTGCAGCGGCAATCAATTCCACGGATGGAAGATTATTTGTAACTCATCGCGATCATGGTTATGTAGGCGGCACCGGCTGGGCATCGCCTGAGTTCACGTCCACCCACATCGGCCTGCTCAACAACGGAGATAAACTGCCCGTGGTGTTCAGCATCAATTGCCACACCGGTGAATATCAACTGACGGAATGTTTTGCGGAGAAATTTCTCCGCAGGGCCAATGGCGGTGCGGTAGGCGTCTTTGCTGCGGCTTACTATAGCTGGAGCGGAAATAATGACGGGCTGATCGACGGGCTGATCGATGCGATATGGGCTAACCCCGGGCTGATCCCCAACTTCACAGGCAATGGCGATTCGCCTACAGGTTCGCCTGTTGCCCACCAGCCGATTTATACGATGGGGGATGTGCTGAATCAGGGGTTGATACGTATGGTGCAGACCTGGGGTGATGATGTCTATACTCATGAACTGTTCCATTATTTCGGGGATCCTGCCATGAAAATATGGACTGCTGTCCCGGGCACTATCACTGCCGTGCACGATGCTTCCCTTGATTGCCATGATACTACTTTTACTATAAATTCATGCAGCGGTGCGCATTGTCTTGTAACTCTGGTTGTGGATGGGGAACTGATTGCCAGCGACAGCCTTAATGCCACTCCGTTAACACTGCATTTTTTCCCGGTACTCGGCAGTTCTGCGGTGCTGACCATTTCGAGGCTCAATTACAGGCCTTATGTTGCGAATATTCCTTTTAATACAGCCTGCCTGCGCCCAAATTTTACTATTACATACAACAGCGCTTGTGTAGGGCAGGAGATAAATATCACCAATACATCTACCGGAACTATTCAGACCTACAACTGGAATTTCGGATCCGGCGCAACGCCTCAGACGGCCAATACTTCCGGGCCTTTCCAAATAACTTATGCGTCTCCGGGTATGAAAATAATTACGCTGACCGTTGCCAATGGCACAAGCTCCGAAACTTTCACCGATTCTGTATACATTGAACAACCTTGTGTCTATTATTCTGTCCAGAATCAATATACAAATATCAACGCCTGCCAGGGAATACTATACGATAATGGCGGCCTTCAGGATTACCTGCCTAATAGCAATGATACCATTACCATTTCTGTTCCCGGTGCCTCTTCCATCAACCTGCATTTTGCCGATTTCGATGTCGAACAGGGCGATAACGGCACCTGTAATTATGATAACCTCCAGGTATTTAACGGTAACGCTACGACCTCGCCGCTTATTGGCAAATATTGCAGTCTGGCTGGAAATACGCCTCCTGCAAACATCGTATCAACCGGCAATGCGATAACGCTGTTGATGTATTCCGACGGCTATGTAAATGGCCGCGGATATGTCATCGAATTTAACTGTTCGGCTTCCGGACAGGCGCCTTCGCCTGCTTTTACAGCTACTCCGCTGACCACCTGTGACGGAGAAATTCAGTTTACGGATCTCTCCACAAATGCCCCCACCACTTATCACTGGGATTTCGGCGACGGCACTACATCTAACCTCCAAAACCCTATGCATACCTATCAGGCAAACGGCACGTATACGGTGATGCTCACAGCAATGAATGCCTACGGACAAAATACGTTTACCCGGATCGACTATGTTACGGTACTACGGCCGGAAGCTCCTATAGCAATTCATGATACCTTGTGCGGGCCTGCGCAGGCAGTGCTTTCTGTGGTAGCGGGCGGTACCGTAGAATGGTATGACGACGAAATTGGTGGAAACCTTGTTTATACCGGAAGCACGTTCGCCACTGCTGTTCTGGATACAATTAGAACCTATTATGCGGCATCAGTAATAAATGAAACATTTACTGCGGGGCCTGCTGATTATTCTTTTGGCAGCGGCGGCTATTACGCAGGCACATCACAGCATTATCTTATTTTCAATTGTCTGGAGAATTTACGCCTGATATCGGTGGATGTATATGCCGATACGGTTGGAAACCGTACCATAAAACTATTATCCGCTGCAGGAACACTGATCTTAGATACCGTTATTAACCTGCCGGTAGGCAAGACTACTGTTTATCTGAACTGGGACATAGCCGCAGGAACACAGTACCGGCTTGCACTGGCAGGGCCTGTATTGCGATTGTACAGAAATACCAACGGGGCGGCCTATTCATATACTGTCAACGGATTGGTAAGTATTACGGGCAATAGTTACAGCACGTCAACCTATTATTATTTTTATAACTGGCATGTGCAGGGCAATGAATGTACCAGTGCACGAACTCCTGTTTCGGCTTATGTTTATACACAATCTCCTGAGGCATCTTTTACGGCAATTAATAACAGCAACAGTATTTCGTTTACCAATACCTCGCAAAATGCCTATGCCTATTACTGGGATTTTGATGACGGAAACTTCTCCGCTGAAGAAAATCCGTTGCATACCTATTCGAATGTGGGCAGTTATCTTGTTTCTTTGACGGCATATAATGCCTGCGGCAATGATGTTTATTCGGATACCGTCGACGTTAATGTACTTGGCACCGGTGAAATAAAAAATACTCAGAACTTCAGTGTTTATCCTAATCCTGCTGATGGAAGCATTGTTATCAGATGGAACGGTGGGTATGAAAACATAAGCTTTATCGAGATTTCGGATATCTGCGGGCAACAACTTGTCATTAAAGAAATTGCTGCAAGCAAAGGAGCAAATGCTGAAAGGATCGACCTGAATGGTTTTGCACAAGGTGTTTATTTTGTGAAGCTTATCACGGGGAAGCAAAAGACCATTGAAAAATTGGTAGTTTTTTAATTTTGATTAATAACAGTATTTGATTAATTTTGTTGCTCAATTAAAAATGTTATAAAAATAGATATTACGTAAGTATTTAAAAACTTTTAATTAAAACAAATTCAAATGAAAAAAAATACCCGGGTTCCTGTCAGAAATTTTATGTTCACGAATTTTAAGGTTCTTGTAACTGTGCTCTTTCTTGCGGGAATATTTCATTATTCTCAAGTCGCATTTGCAGGTGTGGCAAAGACGGAAACAAATATTCCTGAGGCTGATCTTGCCTGGACGGTAAGTCCACCTGATTGTGTACCATCCAACCAGGAATTATTGGTTTGTACAACCCCCGGCACCCCAGTCGTTTCGGGTGCAACAACTATTTGCAGTGGTAGTTCTACCAACATCTCTGCTACATCCACAAATGCTACTGCTATCTATTGGTACACGGGCGGTTGCGGAACCACACAGGTCGGCACCAGTTTGCCAGGTGCAAATTTTGGCGTTAGTCCTGCTACAACCACCACCTATTATGCAAGGGGTTATAATTCTTCCGGCGGCTGTTTTTCTACCAATTGTTCAAGTGTTACCATAACGGTAGCTACACGGCCTCTCACGCCCACGGTCTCTCCCACATCAGCGACGATCTGTTCCGGGGGCAGCGCCAGTATTACGGCCAATTCGACTTATGCTACGAATATTTATTGGTATACAGGAAGCTGCGGTGGGGTATTGGTGGGTTCCTGCGCAAATAATACCGGTATGTCGCTTACTCCTGCCACGACAACTACCTATTATGCAAGAGGATATAATTCTTCCGGCGGCTGTTTTTCTAACAGTTGTACAAGTATTACCATAACGGTAAATACACCGCCTCTTACGCCTACGGTCTCACCCACATCAGCAACGATCTGTTCCGGGGGCAGCGCCAGTATTACGGCCAATTCAAGCAATGCTACTTCTATCTATTGGTATACAGGGAGTTGTGGTGGTGTGTTCGTTGGGTCTTGTGCTAATAATACCAGTATGTCATTTACTCCTTCCTCTACTACCACCTATTATGCAAGAGGTTATAGTACTTCCGGCGGCTGTTTTTCTACCAGTTGTGCAAGTATTACCGTAACTGTAAGCCCACAGCCTCTCACGCCCGTCATTTCTCCTTCATCAGCAACTATCTGTCCGGGGGGTAGCGCCAGCATTACAGCCAATTCAACCAATGCTGCTTCTATTTATTGGTTTACAGTAAGCTGTGGAGGCGTTTTTGTCGGTTCCTGTATTAATAATACCAGTATGACGCTTACTCCTGCTACAACGACTACCTATTATGCAAGAGGTTATTCAGGTAGCGGCTGTGTTTCGACAGGTTGTGGAAGCATTACCGTAACTATAGGAACTGTTCCTGGTGCTGTAACTGTCAGCGGAGGCGGAACTTTCTGTAATACGGCAACGCTTAATGCGACAGGTGGAAGCGGAGGTACAATTTATTGGCAGGGCACCTCGAGCGCTGGAACATCCACAGCGACACCATCGACAAGCCAGGTAGTGACTACATCCGGAACTTATTATTTCAGGGCTTCCAATAACTGCGGATGGGGAACTGAGGGAAGTGCGACAGTTGTCATTAATTTACCACCCGTGCAACCCGGTGCTATTACCGGATCTGCTGATGTTCCGGCGGGGGCCATCCAAACGTACTCCATCGCTCCTGTAACGGGCGCCACATCCTATAACTGGACGGTGCCGACCAGCCTGGGCTGGGTGATTAATTCAGGACAAGGCTCTACTTCAATCAATGTAACAACGGGCAGCTCCTCTGGACAGGTATGTGTGACGGCACATAACAATTGCGGCGATAGCCCGCAGAAGTGCCTGGATATAATTTGTAGCATTTCTGAAAAGATCGGCCTTGAAAAATTAAATATATACCCCAATCCCAGTGATGGCATGTTTTTAATAGAAATGGAAATTGCCAAATCGCAGGATATTACTATAAAAGTTTTTGATGTGATAGGCCATGTTGTTTATCAGAACAGTTTACGTGATTTTTCCGGTCCATACAGCAAGTTAATAGATATCAGCAAAAATGCGAAAGGCACTTATAATTTGCAGGTTACAACCAGTGAGGGTACGGTAAACCGGAAAATAGTCGTGCAATAATTGCAGGCTTCGGCAGTAGAGACCATACTGATTATGGTTTCAAAAAAGTTTCAAATAAGCCCCGTGGATTGCTGCGGGGCTTATTTTTTACCTATTTTTTGTGAAATTCCACCAGTCCGTCCATAGGCTCTTTCATGATCCGGGATACGCTGGTTCCAAATTCCGCAGCTACTTCAGCAAGGATATCTTTCAGATTTGAAGATACGGAACCGGTGAAAACCAGCGGCAACTCTTTATAACCATGATAAACGATCACATGATTCACAAAGAAATCTTTAAAACAACGGTAAACCAGATCGTGAATGAACGGTTCCTGCTGATGGGCCCTGATGAATTTTGAAAACGAAGCCAGGTAGGCATTAGGGGCGGGATGGTGGTATACGTTATCGAGCATCTCTTCACGGGTGATGCTGAAATTTTCCTCAAAAGCATGATGTAAATGGTTAGGGAGTTTATTATAATAATATGCCTTCAGTAACTCTTTGCCCAGGGTGACACCTCCGCCTTCGTCACCCATGATATAACCCAAAGATGGTATTCCTTCTGTGATCTTTTTGCCGTCATAAACGCACGAAACCGAGCCGGTGCCTAAAATGCAGGCAATGCCCTTCTGGTGTCCGAGCAGCGCCCTTGCAGCGCCGAACAGGTCACCATATACAAATATCTTTGCTGATGGGAAAAATATCTTTAGTTGTTTTTTTACAAAAGAAACTTTGCCTTTTGTGCCGCATCCGGAACCGTAAAAATGCAATTCTTTAACTTCCGCTTTCTGAATATTCAGGTCATTATTTAAGATTTTAGAAAAAATACTTTCATCGGCAAAGTAAGGATTCAGGCCTTTGGTATAGAATGTTTCTAAGCTATTGCCCTTTCCCAGTAATTTCCAGTGAGTCTTGGTCGAGCCGCTGTCAGCTATGAGTATCATCTTTAGGCAGGTTTATGATTTCAGAATTGTGAACATGAAGAAATTTCTGTCAGCTAAGATATGTAATTATTTTTTGATTTTTGAAACATTTCATGTGGATTATTTCAACTATCATCTACGGCGGATGGAATGTGCTATCGGTATTGGTATCATTTTATGAAATCTGTTAAGTCAAAATAAAAAACCCCTGAAGCAAGGGCTACAGGGGTTTGTGCCTAAAAAAGTACCGGTGCAGATCCTTGAAATTATTTCAGGATAAGACGACGAGCAACTATTTATCGATCACAAGTTTTTGAACAAACTTTTGTTTGCCGTCACTGGCCTCCACGGCATAAAATCCTTTGCTCACATTATTTAGATTGACAGAAAAAGTATTCAACCCTTCCGAAGCATTATATTCGCTAGCGAATACGACTCTTCCTGTCAGATCTACCATCCTGACCATTATTTTATTTTCCGAGTCAGAATAAAAATCCATCTTGAACTCATCTTTTGCGGGATTAGGATATATGGTAAACAGATCGGTATTGTCTTCGGATTCTTCATCTGTCCATTCCATTTGTTTGGCTGAGGTTTTTGTCACACAAATAGTAAATGTGGTGGTAGAAGGGGCGTTGGGCCCTGCGCTATATACTCTAATATAATAAGTGTTGCCAATGGTAAGCCCTGTAGCATATATGGTTTCCACACCGCCTGCGCCGCCCCCGTTATCTTTACAGCCTTTTTGCCCGCCGGTACAGGAACTGTAAAGAGCAAGTACTCCATCCAAACCCGATGAGGGCGTCAGTTTGATCGTGTGTTTTGTAGAGGTTGCCGTAAATTTATACCATAAATCTTTAAGAGCCGGAGTTCCTGAATTTACATCACATGTTGCCCTGACGAGCCCGCTTGTTGTGGCATACAAAAGATTGCCGGTTGTAGCACTGCAGGTAGTCCCCGAAGTGAGGGTAATTGCTGATGAACAATTATCATTAACCGGAACCGTGTTAAATGTTGCCACAGACGAATAACTGCTCAAACCGCCCGAACAATTTGTCTGCACTTTGAATTGGTAAAGCGTGGATGAACTCAAGCCTGTGATTGTTTTATAAGCGGTCGTTGATGTTGTCGTCGTCCAGGTCGTTGCTGAACTTTTTTTGTATTGAATGTTATAACTTGTTGCTCCCGTAACGGCAGTCCAGCTCAATTTGGCGCTGCTTGCAGTAACAAGGCTTACGGATAGTCCTGCCGGCGAATTACATCCACAACTATTAAGATAATTCATCCATGTTGTCCAGGGCATACTACTGCCCGGGCATGAGGTAGATGTTCCCGGCATTTCGTTATGTCCTCTGATCCCCGGCAATGTTCTCGTTTTCGCGATGCCGTATAAATTACAAAAATAACAGGCCATATTTGCTGAAGCTGTTAACATGGCTGTGCTGTTCCATAAGCCCGGATTTGCGGCCGTGGCTTCGTGTTCCACGCCTATGGAACGACTGTTGTTCAGCGGGTAGCCGCTTGCACCGCAATGCCATGCTTTGTTAGCTACGGCAACGCATTGAGAGATCTGTCCGTCGGAGGAACGAATCACAAAATGAGAACTTGCCTGAGCGGCGCTGTTTTTAAACCATGAAATAGCGCCGGCATAAGTTCCTGTTCCTACCCAGTGATTAACCCATGTATCAATGGATACGCCATCTCTTCCCACAGTATAATTACAGGACGTAAAGTTGGATATGGCAGCAGCATAATCAGAGGTCTTGGTAGATTTTTCCTTATATTTAAGTTTATTTTCAATATTAACTGCTGGGTGTTTCTGTAAAGTGATGGTCTCATTCCATATGGTAGTTGAAACATTTCCATCTCTGATTACTCTGTAGTATTCTTCAGCCTGAAGTTCTCTCAGATCGTCGGAAACCAAACCGCTGAATTGTTTTACAGCGTCAAACCAGTCTTCAGGTTGTGTATTTTTCTTGCTGTTTTTTCCTGCATATTTTGCAAGTAATGCAGCAGCGCCCCTGATATTTTGTTCGGCATCATCTTTTAGTACCTGCGGGTCTGAATGTATTAATTGAGCGGCTTCGTTCAATGTTTTACAATAATCGTTATCCACGAGGTGCATGATGCCCCATCCCCTGTCGATAGAGGGCCCCATTTGTGTCCAGTTGTTTTCCACCTGGCCGATAGCTTCCAGTATTTCAACAGGAACTCCAAACTCGACGGCTGCTTTTTGAAAATAGTTATGAACAGTTTCAACGCTTGGATTTGGACGGCTCAGATATTTTTGCCATAAAATATAATCGTTATTGCTGAAATCCTCATCGCTTGTATTGGATGTAACGATGCCTAAAATATCCGTCACATCACGCTGCAGGTAAACATCGCCTTGAATGATCATTTTTGTAACGGGTTTTTCATCGAAGTCCTGTGCACGAACTAATGTACTTATCGCGAAATATGCAGTAAGCATGATAAGCAAATGGATAAATCTTTTTCTCATTGTTATATTTTTAAAGATGTATTTTTGTTTATAAGGGCTCAAGTTATAATTTTTGTGGATGTAAATATATACATAAAAACCAGAGATGTTGCAAAAAGTCAATTTTTTTTTAAACACCAGGTATTCAATAAAAACAAACTGCTTTACAAATATTAAATGCCAGTTGACCCTTAAGGCTTCTTGAATTTTGGGAAGTTATTTTGTGTCAATGGAATTCTTCTTCCCCTGCTGGTTCATGTGCTGTATTTAATGATGCCCAGTTATACTCCTCATTCACGGTTATGAACAGCGGCTTTTCATTTCTTAGAATATCCAATGTAAAATGCAGGTTTTCGAGGGGCATAAAAAGATTGATAATTCCGTTGGGATGAACAACGAATTTTTGAGCGGCATCGTAGTCTTTTATAAACAGAATATAGCCTCTGTATTTGCCGGAATCATCAGTCAGATACACCTTGACTGGTTGGCTGGGCCCTGCATGAACCATTACTTCGTAAGTTCCTATGGTAAATTTTATCATTTTGTGATCTTTTTTAATGGAGTGTTCATTGTATTTTTTTTATCCGGCATTGTACTATTCAGTTCATTCGTGACTTTCTTTAAGTAAAAGGTCAAAAAAAACTTGTTTTTTACGTGTGTACAAATATAAATTTTCCGGTCAAAAAAAGCAAGTTTTCTCATCAGCATATGTAAAATCAAATCAAAATACTTTTTTTAGATACGCTTCAATAGTATTTCCTTCTGAGTCTGTCAATAATTTCTATATTTGTAAGAAATAAAATCACCTGAGAAAAAAGGTGATCTGCTTAAAAATGTGAACTGACATGTGAAGCCATGAAAGCACAAAATACCGCAGAACCAGCAAAAGGGAATCCGGATGAATATTAACTTTAATAATAAAAGCCATGAAAAATTTTGATCTCATCAGCAGACGAATTGCCGTAGTTGGCATAACCTTATGTGCCGTGCTGTTATGTGCCACACTGCTGGTTCTTGTTTCGACCCGTTCTGCCGGGCAGGATAATGAAAATCCCCCGCAACAGTATACCTACCGGTTATATCCGATGGGTGTGAGTGATGGATATGTTTACTATATTTATGATAACGGAGGCCCCTGGACATTTGAAAAAATAGCTGTTTCCAAGGCTGTCAATGAATCTTGGGTTAAATAGGTATTCCGGGCTTTTTCTGAGATTGGGATTATTTTACGCATGAAAATATTTTTTATTTTTGTTGCGGAAAAATTCTAAATTTTAGATGAGAATCAAGCAGGACAGGGACAAGCATGACGGTAAATAAAAATCCTGAACGATCATTTTTTTTCTATTTATCGCTGATCTTCACTTTTATTTCGGTGATAAATATTAATGTCCCTGCCCAAAACGACAGTATCCGTGGCGATAGTATCCCTGTAAAGCCATACTATTTTTATCACGCTTATACATACGGCTCGCAGGGGCTGTTCAATCCTTTATCCTTAATTCTGAATACCGGCTACGACATCTGTCAGCTTACAAATCACGACCGCCGGATATTCCTGTTTCCTTATGCAAAATCCTGTAAAAATGTTTTCTGGAACCTCGGACATCCAAATAAAGTGATTGGCGAGGTGGGCTGGGATAAGTTTATGCGTACAGAGATACTCCCGCTGAGTTTCAGCAGGGAAGGAGGGCAGTGGATGCCCAACTACCTGCTGCATACGATTGGAGGAGGTATGTCGTACGTTGCCATATCCGAATGGTACCAATACCATAATGTGAAATATCCTCACTTGCTAAGTTTCGTTACGGTTATGGCTGCCGACATCTTGAATGAAACCATGGAAGACAACGGCTATGTGGGCAGCAATAGCGACCCGATACCGGATATGTATTTTTTTAATTTTGCAGGGATAGCCCTGTTTAGTTCCAAAAAAGTATGCAAATTCTTTAGCGAAGAACTTCAGATGGCCGACTGGAGTTTGCAGCCATCCATTACTTTTACCGACATCTCGTTGTATAATTGCGGTCAGTATTTTTCATTCAAATGGGAACTTCCGTTTGAACGCAGACTGTCACTGTTTACCCGCATGGGGCTGGGCACGCTTATTGGCGCTTCGTGGAAATTTAAAAATGGCGCGGCCATATCCCTCGGCGCCGGAGTGCGTTCAGGCGAACGGGTGCTGCTCCCCGGCACTGCAAGGGAAGTTACCGTTACAACTCCGTTCAGCATAGGAGTTTTTTATGACAGAAATAATTCCCTGCTTGCATCCCTGGTGATTTCCAATGTGGATGATTATTTCATCAATGCCAATGTGTATCCGGGACTTTTCAGGATGGGAAAGTTCTCAACAGGACTGTGGGCTGTTATCGACAAAAAAGGATACCCGGCTTTCGGGTTTGCAACACGATATACTCTGGGGTCAGGCTTAGGTTACAACTTTATGAAATATTGATCAATGATGAAATATTCTGCCATCGCCTTGTTATATGGGCATCGTTATCAGGACATTGAGGAGAAGTGAATACATTGAAAAAAGTTCAAATATTTTTGAATTATCTTATATCCACAAGAATTCGTTAATCTGTTGATAATCACTGGATGAATAAAAACTGCAATCATTAGAAATGCGCGACAATCTATTATTCACCCCGTGAATTGCGAGTTTGAGAGACATCATGATGTGTCAATGCCTGTGATAAAAGTGAATCAATGCGGTGTATAAAAAACTGTGGTAGTTTTGTTTTGTGCATATTTATTTTTTACTTTTGCTTTACACTATTATGTTAATCCGAATAACATGAAAAAAACATATGCCATTTTATTTTCATTAGTTGCTGTTTTGTTTGCGCCAAGCGCCGGTGGTCAGAATTTTACCACCGTTACCGAAAACAATAACGGACAGACGATAACGCTTTCCACCGGCCAGATACTGGAAATACGACTGCCCAGAAAGGCTTCAACCGGTTATATCTGGTGCGAATCAAAAACTTCTGCCGATAAAAAAAATCAACGGACGGTGGCACAGGTAGGGGATGATGATTTTATAAACGATCCCAATCCCTTGACCATAGAGGGCAAAGTTTTAGCAGGGCAGTCCGGCACACAGGTCATGCGCTATGCAGGTACTTCAGCCGGAACCACTGAGTTTGCCTTTGAACTAAGGCGCCCGTGGGAAAAGGATGCACCGGCTATTGACAATTATTCAGTTACCGTGGTTTCAGAAGGAAAGTATACCGGCAACTATACAGCTCCTGTAAAAGAAAAACCAGTGCATGTGACATCCACGCCCAAAGACCTGCCGTCGCATTTTGACTGGCGCCCGTCTTGTACGCCAATAACCGATCAGCAGCAATGTGGAGATTGCTGGGCTTTTGCGGGAGTGGGAACTTTAGAATGTAATATTAAAATTGTTGATGGCATCACCAGGGATATTTCAGAAGCTTATGTTACTAACTGTTATACATTATCTCTGGGTTGTAATGGCGGCTTATGCCCGCATGAATTGTGGATGGCTCCCCAGGGTGCTGTTTACGAATCTGACTATCCCTGGACACCAGAGCTGGCAAGCGGAACTTCAGGTACTTGCGGAGGCCCTTTTACCTATTATGAAACCATTGACAGCTATGCGACTGTTCCGGGTGCAAATTTTTTGGGAATGCCCCCTGATGCGAATATCAAATCTGCCATCTACAATTACGGCCCTGTATGGGTTGATGTATGTGCTGCAAGCTCGGCATGGAGTACGTATACCGATACCAGTGGCATATATACCGGAAACGGCCTGATCTTCGATCACTGTGTAGTGCTGGTCGGTTGGTGCGACAGTGCCGCTGTTTCGGGAGGAGGTTACTGGATATTACGGAATTCATGGGGGCAGGACTGGGGAATCAACGGATACATGTATATCTCTTATGGCAGTGATGTGGTCGGCCTTTATGCAAATTATATCGTATACAAAGGTGGCGGTAATTATCAGTATCTCTCTTCCGCAGAAATATCGGATGATAAGAATATCCTGATATATCCCAATCCTGCGAAGGATGATATAACCATTGAAAGCCCGCTCCCTGCGATCATTGAGATATCCAATAATCAGGGGCAGTTTATTAAAACACTTGCAATAGATGGTAGTAAGACGGCTGTTGATATTTCCGGATTTGCCAGCGGGATGTATTTTATAAAAGTGAAAATGGAACAAGGAGTGGCGGTCAAAAAGTTTATTAAGGATTAGGCAGTTTTATAAAGATACTTTGCCTCAGTTGTCCTGCCCTTGCGGCCATCAGTTCAGATCAGTGAATATCTTTTTTTTATTTTGTATTAATTATTTTAAAATAACCCAAAAAAATTAATCATGAAAACACAAAAAATCGTCTTGTTAATTATCGCTCTGATATTTTCTTCTGCGATAAGCTATGCCCAGCCTGGATTTGCTAACGGATCTACAAAATTGATGAGTGGCAGCGTAAAAGCCCTTAAAGGACAGACAGCCCTTAGTGTTATTTTCTCATACGATGACATGCTGGTTGGCGGTATGACGGAAGAAAATTATATTATCAAGAAAACCCAGGAACAGAATAAAATGAAATCAGGTTCGGGAGATGAATGGGCTGTAAAATGGAAAGAAGATAAGGCCGCGCGTTTCGAACCGGAATTCATGAAATGGCTGAACAGCTCCATTAAAAAACTTGGTATTGTTGCAACATCAGTAACCGGTGATGCTTCTACCACCTATACCTTGAAAATTCAGACATTAAAAATTGAACCTGGCGTTTATACCGGTGTTTCCGTCATGGGGAAGTCAGTAGGGGAAGATACCTATATCGATATTCAGGCAACTTTGGTAGAAACAGCGAATCCTTCAGAGGAACTGGCCGTTATTATGGTGTCCAAAGTAATTGGGCAATCTGTTTCATTTGCCAATTACGATGTCGGTTTGAGAATAATGAGTTCATATCAGAGCGCTGGGAAAAACCTTGGTAGTTGTATTGTGAAAAACTGCAAATAGTAAAATTCAGTTTGGTTAATTAAAAAAAACTCTCCTGAGTTAAAAACTGCGTGAGTTTTTGTTTTGTACTTGTTTAATAATGACTATCTTTGCACCAAAATATTTAAAAAACATATTTTGTTTTATACTGATTAATGAAAATTTAAGAATGTGTTTTTGAACTTACGTTGACAAAATAAACTGAATTTTCAAAACCTGTATTAATAACCTTTATAAATTATTTAAAATGAAAAAATCGATCTTTATGATGTTGGTATGTGCTTTTATGTTCGGCACGTTGACCTCCACAGCACAATTTAACATTTCGGTACCCGGGCCAAAACCTAAAGAAAAGGAAAAGGAAAAGGAAAAAGTAAAGGAGGACAAATCTTCAGATTCCAAAAAGACTACGACAACGACAAGCACTACCACAACGGCAACACCGACAAAAACTGTCAGTTTCAGTGAGCTTGAAACAAAAAAAATGGAATGGACTTCCACTTTTGAACGACTGGAAAAAGGATGGGATAAAATTTCATATCAGGACTATGAAGCAAAAAAAGCAGAGTACAACAAATTTTATACGGACTTCAGCGCTGCATACAAAAAGGAACGTGGACAAGACCATAGTGATACGTACACACAGAAATTGATAACAAAGATTGATGGCTTTTATACCGAAACTATTCCGGCAGAAAAAATGGCCAGTATCAAGGACAAAGCTAAAAGGAGTTTTGATGATAAGGACTGGACGGTATATCCTTCCGACCGTATCACTGATATCGAAACTGCTGAAAAAATGATTGCTACGGCAAAAACTTATCTAACCAAGACTGACCCTGCATTAGAAGAGTATGAAAAGTCACTTGTAGCCCAGAAAGAAAAGATCAAAGCCTATGTTGCCGGAGGGGGCCTTGAAAAACGTGATGCAGAAATAGAGAAAAAATTGGTAGAGGAAAGACGCTTGCATGCTGCGGGCATGACAGATGCAAGTGTGAATTCGACGGTGTCGGCCAAAATTGATAAAGAAAAATATGGCACCCCCCAAAGAGTTGTGATAACAAGCAACACATGGGAAGTAGAAAAAAACGAATATGGCATCGCCAAATTAAAATTCGTAAAAGTGGATATCGCGACAAAAAAATCTGACGGGAAATGCTATTACATAAAAGGATCGGTTGCCCAGTTGCATGAAGGCGGAGGACAATATGGTCCAAAATATTTGAATATTTTTTATGTCGAAGGTGAAATGAATTGTGCTAATGTAAATAAATAATGCTGTAATGCATAGAGACCTTAGATGCTTGATATATAGTGCTTAAATCAATATAAAACTCCCGGAGTATAAAAACTCCGGGAGTTTTTGTTTTAGGCATATTACAAATTTTTACATTTTAGGGAAAATTGTAGTTTTAGCTTAACCCGGAAGAACCATGTATAGATCAGAAACATGTTATAGGCTGGGGACAGGCCATGGATACCACTTCCGGAATCGTTGACCGATTATGAACTAAATTGTCGCTTGTATTTTGCTGTAAAAACATTACTTTTGAATAAAATAATTGAATTAGGCGCTTAGATAATAACAGAAAAATTAGTAATATTGTGGAAAGTATATTAAAATATCACTACTAACCGACTAAAAAATTAATAAATAAGGGGTACTTCCCGAAG
>DAOQAF010000069.1:0-19517 GCA_035353775.1 Bacteroidales bacterium
TCGTGTTTACCGATATCAGGGATGATTATTACGGCGGCGATGCTAATTCGGATGGGACGTCTTCCTGGTCAACGCCAGGAAGCTGGTCCGGGCTGGTGTTTGAAGATCAATCACTCGATCCCTTATGTAATCTGCAGAATTGCATCATCAGGTTTGCCGAAAGCGGCATCAGAACTAACAGTGCAAGCCCCACAGTAACCAAATGCAACATAAACCGGAATAATTATGGGGTTTTTGCTACAGCGGCATCCAACCCTGTTTTTAACAACTGCGATTTTGATGATAACTATTATTTTGCCATAAATAATGTTGACAAGTCCTTTACCATTATGGCAGAAAACTGCTGGTGGGGAAGTAACCTGGGCCCTGTACAGACAAATACCCCGGGGAACGGAACCAGCCTGCAGGAACTTGTTACCGATGAGGTTGACTATACACCCTGGAAAAACAACGGGCCAACCAGTCCTTTGATGGGGGATGTCAGCCTGAATGGCCTGGTACAGGCCTATGATGCTTCGCTCATTTTACAGAATGTGGTGGGGAGCATAACCCTTAACAGCCTTCAGTTACAGGTGGCAGACGTCAGTGGGACAGCCGGCGTCACAGCATACGATGCTTCGCTTATCCTGCAGTATGTGGTGGGATTAATTAACTCATTTCCTGCGGAACAGACAAAATCAGGCGCGGCAATACCGGCATATGCGCAACTATCAGTGGGTAATGGTACTACGATAAATGGCCAGGATGTGAGCATCCCTTTAAGCGTAGCGAATGTTTCAGGTATGTCATCTGCCGAAATACAACTGCATTTCGACCCGGTTTACCTTCAGGTAAGCGGAGTTAACGGCATGGTCCCGGGCATGAACCTGTATTATGGTGTTGACAATATCAATGGCATATTGACCATTGCCATGGCAGGAGCATATCCCTTAAATACGGATGCTGTACTTGCAGAGGTAACCTTTCAAACCACGCTGCCCAACGGAAATACAAGCACTACGGCTTTGACAGTAAATGAATTTCTGGCCAATGAAAATGATATGACGGCGGGTGCAACGGGCGGAAGCGTTACGATAACAGACAATATGACTACAGGAATTTCTGAAAATGCAGAAAACCCGAATGGCAAAATGTCGCCTGTTTATCCTAACCCCGTGACGGATAATGCCGCTTTTTCCTACCAACTCAGTGGTGATAACCAAATGGTAAAGATTGAAGTTTTTGATATTTTGGGACAAAAAAATCTGACCATAGTGAACCAGGTTCAAAGTGCAGGCACATATACTGTGTCCATTTCGGAACACACAAAACAACTCGGATGCGGGTCTTATCTTATCAGGATGACACTCGACGGATATCCGCAGACACAGTTGTTTCAGATCATTAGATAGACGGCATTTCCGCCTTTTTCACCTGAAAAGGGCGGAATGCTTTTTTGAAGAATGTCTTATTCATTTACTTCAAAATTAAAACAATGAAAAAGCATAAAATCCTATTTTTTCTTTTGTTGCTGATGTGGTCCAGCGGATGGTTGACGGCTCAGACGATTGCTATGCGGATACCGGATACGGTGGTAACCTCGGGCATCCAGATTGACATACCTGTTTATGTTGATAGCTCCCTGACCGGTCAAAATGTGATGTCGTATATGTTGCAAGTGGCGTTTAACCCGGCATATCTGCAGCCCGTTTCCATTATTGTTTCGGGAACATTGAGCGCTCCTTTTGGCAGCCCGGCAGTCAATACTTCTGTACCCGGAGTTATTACGATGGCTGCAGCCGGCACGGCTCCTCTTACAGGCGCAGGAAAATTTATCTATATCCGGTTTTTAGCCTTGCAGCCCGGTGGAACGGATATCAGTTTCACAGGAACTGCCGGCAATTATTTTAATGAAGGAAGCCCGGAAATGACTTTTGATGGTGGATATATAAATATTTATGCGCCACCTTCTATAACTGTTTTTCCTGATAACGGGATCATTGCGAATGGAGAACAACTGCAATTTAATGTCAACAACGGAGCGCCTTCTTTTCAGTGGTTTGTCACAAATTCTTCGGTAGCCGCTATAGATGCAACTGGCTTGCTTACAGCAACACAAGCGGGTTTTACCAGAGTGGTGGCACAGGATAACAATGCTATCAGGGATACCACGAATTTTATCGAAATACGGGCGATGCGGCTGAATATTCCTGATAATCTCAGCCAATGGCAGGGCACGGATATTGACATACCTGTTAATGTTACAGATCTGACAGGCTTGAATATACTCTCGGGTAATTTTGCATTCACTTACAACCAGAATATACTGACCCCTATAGGAATAGTTCAGGCAGGGAGCTTACTGGCATCTTATCCTTCTCCGGTATTCAATAGCAGTACTCCGGGATATTTTTCCCTGGCATTTGCCGGGACAACGCCTCTCGACGGAAGCGGTACCCTTATTTATGTGAGATTTCATGTTTCAAATCTAAACAGCGGTGCCACAGAGATCAATTTTGTTAACGGATTATTCAACGAAACCTTAGTGCCGGCCTTTACAAATGGCTACTTTACAACCATTGACCTGCCTGTGTTGTCCGTGTTACCCTATAGCGGCTACCTGGTGGCAGGGGAAACACAGCAGTTTACAGTTGGCGGAGGAGGAATAATGCCGTTTGCCTGGAATGTCAGCGATACAAATGCTGTCTCCATCAGTCAATCCGGGCTATTGACGGCTAAAAGGAGCGGATTGGTGTATATCAGCGTAACTGATTCACTAGGGGCTACAGCTACTTCTGGGGCTTTTCAGATTTTTGATACACGGGTCATTATGCCGGATACCATGGTATGTCTCGAAACAACAATCTATAGTTACCCGGTACAGATTGGTTCACTTCCTTCAGGAGAATCAGTACAGTCCATACAAGGGATATTGAATTACGATACTACCTATTTTTCATTTTTGGATATTGAAAGTTCCGGGACACTGACACAGGGCTGGACATTTGTTAAGAACCCATCTGCAGGTCAGGTTATATTTGCCGGCTCCGGGTCTTCGCCTTTTAATTCTGCCGGAACCATATTGCTGTTTGAATTTGCAGTAAAACCAGCATTTAATAACGGCAACAACACTTTTTTGAACCTGCATAATGTTGTCCTGAATGAAGGCATTCCTTTGCCCCTTGTGGACGGCTATGCAGATATTACAGGGGCAGCCAGGCCATCCACACCTGTCGTGGGGACAATCGTTCAGCCTGATTGCACAGAAGCACTGGGGAGTGTTGATCTGAGCGGATTACCTCCGGACAATTGGTTAATAAATCCCGGAAACACTACAGGATCAGGGATAAATACAACCATTTTTCTTGCTGCGGGCACCTATAATCTTACGGTTACAGATGGCTCAGGATGTGCATCGGAGCCAACAGCCAATGTGGTTATCAATCCGCAACCAATACCAATGGCTCCCATCGTAGGGACAATCATTCAACCAACGTGTATCGTGCAAACAGGAAGCGTTTTACTGAGCGGATTGCCTCTGGGCAACTGGACGATAAATCCCGGTAATATTAGCGGATCAACGACAAGCACGACCATTTCAGGCCTCACTCCGGGAACCTATAGCTATACTGTCACCAATGTGTCTGGGTGTACGTCACCGGCATCGGCCAGTGTGGTTATCAGTGCCGATTCAATTACAACAGCAGAAGCGGGAACAACGGCAACATATTCAGGTACTCCTGTTCAGATCGGAGACGCCAACAACGGTCCGGGAACCATCACCTGGTCGCCTGCCGCAGGTTTAAGCGATCCTACGATTGCGCAGCCATTGGCATCACCGGCAGCGACCACAACCTATACGATCACGGTTAACAATAATGGTTGTGTGCATACGGATACCGTGACAGTGATATTTGTAGGTTCAGGGCATATCATCGCCGGTAAAACACGTTATCTTAAAAAGGCCACAGCAGGAAACCCTGCGCCTAATCCGCCCACATACAACGCTGTAATATATAATATCGATAACGTAGAAGTGAAACTGAAGAGCAGTCCCGGAGGAGCAGTACTGGCAACCACAGTGAGTAATGCTAACGGGGTTTATCAATTTACCAATGTCCCGGATGGAAACTACATACTGGCCTACGACCACATCCCTTATCCGGATACCATGCAGTACGTTAATCATGTTAATTCGGTTGACTTAGCATTACTAAAATATCACGTTGGGCACAATCCGCTGAGTGATCCGTCCAGATATTTTTCAGACAAACACAGGAGGGGCGCGAATGTGGATAATAATGCGTCAATTAATACTGTCGACATAGCGAGAATCAGTGCAAAGATAGGGATGCCAAACGATCCGGCCAGAAACTTTCCGAAAGGGAATTGGGTAGCCTTTGATACATTAGTAACGGTGGCCGGTTCCGACTTAAACGTTACACTGCAAACGGTCGCTTACGGAGATTACGATGCTTCCAGTGTAAAATACCAGGGTGCAACAACAAATTGGGGTACAGCAAAAGTATTGCCTGATGAAAATATCATCATCCGGTCAGATGAATCTATCATGATGAATGATCCTGAATATTTTGAAGTTCCCTTACGGATAAGCACAAAAATGGATGAGCTTTCTGCAGTTGGCCTGGAGTTGAGTTATTCCAATGAAAAATACCAACTTGTAACCGCCTCCATGCCGAATACCGGCAAAACAGGTGGTGCAATCAAGATCAATCCTACATTGGAAGAGATCATTGCTGCAAATAATGACTTATTGGTGACAGATGTAGATGGTGTTATAAGAGTAGTATATGCCACCACAGATCATTTAGATATTAAGGCTAATGATGAACTTGTCAGGCTCGGTTTCCTTTCGCTCAATGATGCGGGTAGGGGAGAGCTGGATTTTAACCTGAACGGGACAGGTTTAATAGCCAATCAATATGGAGAAATCAATGAAGATGCATACCTCACGATGCCAAGGATCTTTGTTCAGGGTGATGATACCGAAGCCGGATTTGAGTTGGCGGGTTATCCCAATCCATTCAGCGATGCTGCTACTTTGACCTATAACAATCCCGAAAACGGGATGGTAAAACTGAGTGTGTATAATGCTATCGGAGACCTAGTGGCCGTGATTGTGAATGAAGTCCAGACCGGCGGAAAACATTTGGTTGTATTTACGCCAAACAACCTGTCTTATGGTATGTACACGTTCAAACTTGAATTTACGGGTTTGAATGAGTCAAAATGCTTAGTATTAAAGATGATCCATTGAGATCAGTTGTTATCTGATCTTGCCATTTTCAAAAAATGAGGCTTTCTCCAAACACCGGTGGCTGAGGCTCCCGAAGCCACCGGTAGTTCCTATCAATATATCATACCTGTCTGACTGCTTCGCAGGAACTCCGCTGGAGTGCGAAAGGCATACGCCAAATGCAGTCGTGTCAAGGCTACGGCCATGTGATAGTTCAATGTCAATTCTCTTTTAGGCGGCCCTTTTTAAGATTAGTATATGACATTTAAAAGTCGCCAATGCTTTGCAAAAAAAACCATGAAATTGTTTCTCCATATCTTTATATTTTTTAACTTTGTATGTAATTTTTTAATTATTTACAAAATGAAAAAAATATTCTTATTCCTTGTAACATTGTCCTTTCTTGCTTTAAATACCAATGGGCAGGAGACAGGAGTTATTTACCCTACAGAGTTTAAGATTACCAAGCCTTTGCGCGATCTGGTAAAAGAACATCCCTTTGTGGAGCCTGATTTTAATGCTTCCGTTTGGGTATCGCCCGACCGTAAAAACCGTCCGCACCAGACTTTTGTATATTCTGTGGAGGATGGGCCTGAATATGGCAACGATCCTTCCATCATACAGACTGCGATGGGTAAGCGCGAAATTCCTCAAAACAAGGCCATCCTGCAAAACTTTGCAGGAGCTTCCAGTGGCGCCTTTCCGCCGGATCCTACTGGAGCGGTAGGCCCCAGTCATTATGTGCAGATGGTGAATGCCACCACCGTTAGAATTTTCAACAAAACAGGGACCGCATTAATGTCTTTTCAGTTGGGAACCTTATGGGGATTATCCTCTAATAACGGTGACCCCATCGTGATGTACGATAAATTTGCCGATCGCTGGTTTTTAGCCCAGTTTGGCAGCACAACAGACAAAAAAATTTATATAGCTGTTTCGCAAACGAGTGATCCGACAGGTTCTTATTACACCTGGACCTATGTATCACCTCAGTTTCCGGACTACCTGAAATTTTCCATCTGGCATGATGGCTATTATATGACCAGCAATCAGACCACAGATAAAGTTTATGTTTTTGAAAGAAGCGTTATGCTTACAGGCGGCTCAGGTGCCAGAGGCATTTATTCAACATTCACCACCGGTTCTGTTTCTGCATTTTTTATTCCTTTGCCTGCCGATGCGGCAGATAATGCCACGCTGCCTCCTACGGGAACCCCTTTTCCATTTTTTGCCTATTACGATAACGCCTGGGGCGGAGGTACCGACGGGGTAAAAATATGGAATATGACCACCAACTGGACCGCCGGAACCGCTACCATCTCTTCGGCAACACAGGTGAATACAAATGCTTTTGATGCCTCTTATAACGCCTCATGGAATGATTGTCCGCAGCCTAATGGCCAGTACCTTGACGGGATTGGAGGTGTAATCATGTACAGAGCACCATGGAGATCCTGGACGGGATATAACAATATAATTCTGACATGGGGAGTACTCATTGCTAACAGCCCGAGGCAAAGAGCAATATATTGGTGTGAATTGCGGCAGGTTTCAGGCACATGGTCGGTGTATCAACAGGGAATTTATGCTCCTGATGCTTCTACCCGCTGGATGTCGAGCGCTGCCATGGATGATAATGGCAGTATCGCACTTTGTTATGCTAAATCTTCCACATCAATATATCCTGGCCTTTATTATACCGGCAGATGCTCCAGCGACCCCTTAGGAACTATGACCTTTGCAGAAACTACTGCCATAGCAGGAACGGGCTCTCAATCCTCTTATAACCGCTACGGTGATTATGCTCAAACTTCATTAGATCCCGATGGTGTTACCTTCTGGCATACCGGCGAATATGTGTCTTCAGCTTCGGGGCAGGAAACAAGAGTTTACTCCTTTCAACTTCCGTGTGCCGTGGCGCCTATTGCTTCGGTATCCATTGCCGTGACAGGCGGCGCTAATCCTACCTGTGCCGGTTCTGCAGTAACATTCACGGCTACCCCTGTAAATGGAGGGACGGCACCGACATATCAATGGAAATTAAATGGAACGAATATTTCGGGAGCTACCAATGCCACATACACTTCGTCATCCCTTGCAAATGGTAATGTGATCACCTGCGTAATGACTTCGAATCTCTCCGGGGTGACGGGAAATCCGGCCACTTCAAATGCAATTACCATGGTGGTAAATGCATTGCCTGCAACGCCTACAGCATCCAGTAACACGCCTGTTTGTACAGGATCGGCAATTAATTTAACGACGCCAACGGTTTCGGGAGCCACTTATAGCTGGACAGGGCCGAATTCTTTTACTTCAACGGCACAAAATCCTTCCATTACTAATGCTGCCACTGCTAATGCAGGGACTTATTCGGTGACAGTAACCGTATCCGGCTGTACGAGTTTGGCAGGCACCACAGCGGTGGTGGTCAATGCAGTACCCTCCACACCAACAGCCGGCAGCAACTCCCCGGTATGTGAAGGCTCCACCATCAATCTCACGACACCGACCTTATCCGGCGCTACCTATAACTGGACAGGGCCGAATTCGTTTAATTCTACGGTACAAAACCCAAGTATTACCGATGCCACCACTGCAATGGCAGGAACGTATTCTGTTACCCGCACAGTGGCAGGATGTACCAGTGCAGCGGGAACCACTTCCGTTGTGGTCAATTCGCGGCCTGCCACACCAACGGCCGGCAGTAACTCTCCGGTATGCACAGGAACCACTATCAACCTTTCGACGCCGGCAGTTTCTGGCGCCACCTATAGCTGGACAGGGCCGAACTC
Organism: Bacteroidales bacterium; assembly: GCA_035353775.1. Taxonomy (GTDB): domain Bacteria; phylum Bacteroidota; class Bacteroidia; order Bacteroidales; family CAIWKO01; genus CAIWKO01. The sequence continues at coordinate 8,032 of DAOQAF010000069.1, forward strand.
CTTTACCTCGACACTGCAAAATCCTTCTATTTCCGCTGCTGCTTCCGCAAACGCCGGGACATATTCCGTTACCGTAACAGTAGCCGGCTGTACCAGTCTGGCAGGCACCACCACGGTAGTTGTCAGTAATCCCCCTTCCACCCCTACCCCGGGAAGCAACTCGCCGGTATGTGCCGGAAGCACTATCAACCTGACCACTCCGACAGTAACAGGAGCAACTTATAGCTGGACAGGGCCAAACTCTTTTACTTCAACCCTGCAAAATCCTTCTATCAGCAACGCCACTCTTGCCATGGCCGGCGATTATTCGGTTACGGTGGCCATCTCCGGATGTACCAGCCCCGCCGGAACTACAAACGTCAGCATAGTATCAGGACCTGCAACCCCCACTGCCAGCAGTAATTCGCCCGTATGTACAGGTGGAACCCTCATGTTATCCACTCCCACCGTGTCGGGTGCTACTTATAGCTGGACCGGGCCCAATTCCTTTACTTCCGCATTACAAAATCCTACGATCACCAATGTAACCACCGCCAACTCAGGAACCTATTCTGTAACAATAACCCAGGGCGGTTGTCCCAGCCTGGCAGGCACCACAACGGTGGTTGTAAATGCATTGCCTGCAACACCTGCCGCTGGCAGTAATTCACCGGTATGTGCCGGATCAACAATTAATTTAACCACACCGGCAGTTTCAGGCGCTACCTATAGCTGGACAGGGCCCAATTCCTTTACTTCTACAGCCCAAAACCCTTCCATTACCAATGCTGCTTCTGCCAATGCAGGAACTTATTCGGTGACGGTAACATTATCGGGCTGTACCAGTCTGGCTGGCACCACAACCGTGATTGTTAATTCGCCTCCTGCAACACCTGCGGCAAGCAGTAATTCTCCTGTATGTGTGGGATCAACTATTAATTTGACCACACCGACGGTTACAGGAGCCACTTATAGCTGGACCGGGCCAAATTCATTTACTTCAACAGCACAGAACCCCTCCATCACCAATGCCAGCGCTGCTATGGCCGGAACTTATTCTGTTACGGTGACAGTATCAGGTTGCACAAGCCTTGCAGGAACAACAAACGTGCTTGTAAATTCATTACCTTCGACACCCACTGCAAGCAGTAATTCTCCGGTGTGTGCAGGTTCAACAATTAATTTAACTACACCGACGGTCACAGGTGCCACCTATAGCTGGACCGGACCAAATTCCTTTACTTCAACATTACAGAACCCGACTATTGCAGGCGCTGGTGCTGCAAATGCAGGGACGTATTCTGTTACCATTACACAAGGAGGGTGCACCAGTCTTCCGGGTACAACAGTCGTCGCGCTGGATGCTCCGTCTGTTGCCGATTTTACAGGGGCGCCGACATCCACCATCTGCTCGGGATTTGTTCAGTTTACGGATAATTCCACCGGCAACCCGGTTTCCTGGCTTTGGGATTTTGGTGACGGACAGACTTCTTCTCTACAGAACCCTTTACATACTTATATAGCAAGCGGAGTTTATACTGTTAGCCTGACCGCTACCAATGCCTGCGGAAGCAATCTGTTTACAAGGACAAATTACATTACAATAAACACAATTGCACCACCAAGCGGTACCGGAGCTTCAAGATGCGGCCCTGGAACTCTTACCCTTAATGCTACAGGTGCCGGAACCATTGAATGGTACGATGCATTGGCCGGTGGCAACTTACTTGCTTCGGGAACATCATTCACCACCCCAAGCATCAGTACAACAACCACATATTACGCTGAAGATCACATACCAGCGTCAACACAAAGTGTGGGGCCTGCTGTTGCCGGCAGTAGTTCAACGGCAACCTCATACCTGATCTTTGATGTTTCACAACCCATGACGCTGATTTCTGTCCAGGCTCGCCGTCAATTTACCGGAAACGTCATCATAAGCCTGCAGAACAGTGCAGGAACCACATTACAAAGCACAACGGTGTCCGTCGGAAGTGCAGTTACCACCATCACGCTTAACTGGGCGATACCAGTGGGAACCAATTACCGGCTTGTGACACCTAACAACTCAAGGCTGTATCGCATGACCAGCGGAGTTGCTTATCCATATTCTATTGCAGGACTTGTCAGCATTACAGGCTGCAGTGCAGGAAGCAGCATATATAGTTCCTATTTCAACTGGCAGGTTCAGGGTCAGGAATGCCGCAGTGCACGCCTTCCTGTTGTTGCAACAGTAAACCCTGTACTTACCCCTGCCGTTACTATTGCTGCATCCGCTTCTGCCATTTGTGCCGGGACTTCAGTAATATTTACAGCAACACCCACTAACGGAGGCACTCCGGCGTATCAATGGCTGCTGAATGGCGCCAATACGGGGACTAATTCTTCCACATATGCAAATTCAGGGTTGGTAAACGGCGATATCGTTAGCTGTGTGATGACATCCTCCGTAACTTGTGCTTCTCCTGCTTCGGCAACATCCAATGCCATTACCATGACAGTAAACCCTGTACTTACCCCTGCCGTTACTATTGCTGCATCCGCTTCTGCCATTTGTGCCGGGACTTTGGTAACATTCACTGCAACACCCACTAACGGAGGCACTCCGGCGTATCAATGGCTGCTGAATGGCTCCAATACCGGGACTAATTCTTCCACATATACAAATTCAGGGTTGGTAAACGGCGATATCGTTAGCTGTGTGATGACATCCTCCATAACTTGTGCTTCTCCTGCTTCGGCAACATCCAATGCCATTACCATGACAGTGAATCCGGTGCTTACTCCTTCAGTTTCTATTGTTGCATCCGCTTCTGCCATTTGTGCCGGGACTTCAGTAATATTTACTGCAACACCCACTAACGGAGGCACTCCGGCGTATCAATGGCTGCTGAATGGCTCCAATACCGGGACTAATTCTTCCACATATACAAATTCAGGGTTGGTAAACGGCGATATCGTTAGCTGTGTGATGACATCCTCCATAACTTGTGCTTCTCCTGCTTCGGCAACATCCAATGCCATTACCATGACAGTGAATCCGGTGCTTACTCCTTCAGTTTCTATTGCTGCATCCGCTTCTGCCATTTGTGCCGGGACTTCAGTAATATTTACAGCAACACCCACTAACGGAGGCACTCCGGCGTATCAATGGCTGCTGAATGGCGCCAGTACCGGGACTAATTCTTCCACATATGCAAATTCAGGATTGGTAAACGGCGACATCGTTAGCTGTGTGATGACATCCTCACTTGCTTGTGCCTCTCCTGCTTCGGCAACATCCAATGCCATTACCATGACAGTAAATCCGGTGCTTACTCCTTCAGTTTCTATTGCTGCATCCGCTTCTACCATATGTGCCGGGACTTCAGTAACATTTACTGCAACACCCACTAATGGAGGCACTCCGGCGTATCAATGGCTGCTGAATGGCTCCAATACCGGGACTAATTCTTCCACATATACAAATTCAGGGTTGGTAAACGGCGACATCGTTAGCTGTGTGATGACCTCAACAGAGACATGTGCCTCACCGGCCACGGCCTCCTCAAATGCTATTACTATGGTGGTTAACACTATTCCTGCCGCTGAGGCCGGAAATACAGCCACGTATTCAGGGACACCCATCCCCATTGGTTCGGCGTCAAACGGGCCGGGAATTGTGAGTTGGCTCCCCGCTGCAGGACTTGATAATGCATCGGCAGCCCAGCCTTTGGCTTCCCCGTCGGTTACTACCATCTATACGGTATCAATTAATAATAACGGCTGTACAGCTACCGATACCGTGACTGTTTATTTTGGAAATGCAGGACATGTTATCAGCGGCAAAACACGTTATTTAGGAAAAGCTATCGCGGGAAGCCCTGCGCCAAATCTCCCCATATATCAACCTGTAAAATACAGCATCAATAAAGTGATCGTAAAACTGAAGAGTTACCCTGGCGGAGTTGAGCTGGCAACGGATACAAGTGATGCCTTTGGGACTTATCAATTCGCTAATGTCCCTGATGGAAATTATATACTGGCCTACGATAAATACACTGCCGATACGATGCAAACCTGTGATAATATCAATGTTATTGATCTGGCTTTGCTGAAATATTATATTGGTCATGATACCGTGTCCGATCCGTCCAGGAATTTTAAAATGAAATATAAATTAGCAGGGAATGTGGATAATTCATTTAATGCCTATGGGCCTACCATCAGTTCGATTGACCTCGCGAGGATCAACGCAAAGATTGGTTTGCCAAACGATCCTGCCAGGAACTTCCCGAAAGGAAACTGGGTAGCACTTGACACATTAGTAACGGTGGCAGGTTCCGATTTGAATGTCATCCTGAAAACTATTTGCTACGGCGATTACGATGCTTCAGGCTCCAAATATAGAGATTCAGCCACTAGCTGGAATATGACAAAATCATTACCTAAAAACATCATTAGCCAGTCAGACGAGACAATAACCATAAACAGTAACAATTGTTTTGATGTGCCTTTACGCATGAGCACAAAGATAAACGAATTATCTGCCCTGGGCCTGGAGTTAAGCTATCCGGATAATGAATATATACTCGTTGGCGTAACTATGCCGGAAATCAGTAATAATAAATCGATCAGGATCAATCCCACATGGGAAGAAATCCTTGCCAATGATAATGATTTGTTAGTGACCGATATAGACGGAACAATCAGGGTGGTATTTGCCACAACAAAATATTTTGATGTAGCTGCTGATGACGAAATCATAAGGTTCAGTTTCCGTTCAAACCATAATCTGAAGAAGGGCCCCCTTGATTTTAAACTTTCCGGCCCGGGTGTGATCGCTAACCAATATGGCGAAGAAGACGAAGATGCTTACCTGTTAATACCAAAGATATTCGTTCAGGGCAACAATAATGATGAGGGATTTGAATTGACGGGATACCCCAACCCATTTAGTGGTGACGTAACTTTAACATATAATATTCCTGAAAGCGGAACAGTAAAATTGAAAGTATTTAATGCTATCGGCGAGTTGGTGACTGACTTGGTGAATGAAGCCAGGACCGGCGGAAGACACGCAGTTGTTTTCTCCCAAAAGGATCTGCCGGCAGGCATGTATACGTTTAAACTGGAATTCACGGGACTTAATAAGTCAAAATGCCTGGTATTGAAGATGATTCATTAATTCCTGAAAAATTCGGATTTTTTGTTTGAAAAAAAATTACCCGCACAATCTGCGGGTAATTTTTTTATAATAACTATGCAACTGTCTATTAGACATGAAAATATTATTTGAAATAATTGCGTTAAAATTAGGTTATGAGGAAAGCTTTTTATATATTTGCATCAATAACAGTATTAGCAAAAAATAATTTTAGGGCTGCCGTGTTATAATAAATTAAATTTGTCTGATAAACAAATTATTAGTTATAATAAGTTAAATAATAAGTTATTAAATAAAAACAAAATATTTGAGTATTTAAGAAACAAATTTATGCCGGTTAGCTCAAAAATAAAAGCTTTAATTTTCATTCTCTTTTTGGGCATTTTTTTTATAAGTGTACCTTCTTCAGGGCAGGGTTTTTCGACAAAAGGAACTGATTTCTGGTTCGGTTTTATGGAGAATTATTTGGGTGAAGATTCTATTCAGACGGACAGGATGAAAGTATATATCACAGCTGATGATATTCAAGCCACAGGAACTGTTTCTGTTCCCCTGGGTGGATGGTCACAGAACTTTGTTGTTGCCCCCAATTCCACTATAGAGATTACCATTCCTACCGCAATTGCAATGTGTGTAGAAACAGAGCTTATCGAAAACAAGGGTGTGCATGTAACCTCAGATAATCCGGTTTCGGTATATCAACTTAATTATGTTCGTTATACTTCTGATGCAAATATTATTCTTCCGACACTTTCGTTAGGCACAAGATATCGGGTAACTACCTATACGCCATCTCCAGCCAGTCCGACCTGGACTGAGGTTTCGCCATCAGAACTTCTGGTCGTGGGCATTTTTGACAATACGGTGATAAAAATAACCACAAAATGCAATACCGAGGGGGGGCATGGCGCAAATGTGCCTTTTAACATCACACTGAATAAAGGCGAAGTATACCAGATCCGGGCTTATTATTCCAGTATGTATAGTCTGACAGGCACTTTGATTGAAATTGATACGACAGTTACAGATAATTGCAAAACCTTTGCCGTCTTTTCAGGTAACAAATGTGCTTTTGTTCCGGGTGATTCCTGTTGCTGCAATCATATCTGCGAAGAAATGATGCCAATAAATACCTGGGGAAAAAAATACATCACGGTTCCTTTAGAAGACAGGGCCAGTGATGTATTCAGGATTGTGGCGTCAAAAAACGGGACGATATTTACCATTGATGGCGGCCTGCCCCAGGGCTTGAATGCCGGAGCTTTTTATGAGACAGACCGTTCAACTCCGGCTTACATTGAATCCAATTATCCTATTTCAGTTGCTCAGTTCAGCAAAAGCGGTCAAACGGATGGAAATGAATATTCCGATCCTTTTATGATTATGCTTAACCCGCTTGAACAAACAATTGACCGTATTGTTTTTAATTCATTTGTAACACCGATTATTGAGGATTATTATGTCAATATTGTTACAAAAACAGCAAATACCGGCCTGGTCATGCTTGATGGCGTTGGTGTTGTCGACTCTTTTTCGACAGTAGCATCCAATACACTTTACTCTTATGCCCAGATAAGAATTACACAAGGGAATCATATACTTGTCTGCGATAGCGGGTTGACAGCCAATGTATACGGGTACGGCTGGTACGAAACCTATGGATATATGGCAGGCGGAATGGTAAAAGACCTGAATATCTTTTATTCGATCATTTCCCCTTCTGCGACAGTGCCATATTATGAGTTCACAGATACCATCTGCAGGGGGACAAGCCTTTCATTTGAGGCATTGAACATTCCTTCCATAATCACTCATTACTGGAATTTTGGTGATGGCTCTCCGATTGTTTACGGCCCATCAGTTTCGCACACGTACAATGACGCGGGAAAATACAAGCTCACCTATTATTATCAAAGGAATAATGTATGTGGTTTGGATTCCATATTATGGGAGATCAATGTCAAATGCTGTAATCCGCCACCTTCAATAACTGCTGACAGTCCCATTTGTGTAATCGATAGTTCAACCGTAACAGACGTTAGTATATTTAATCCAAATGCAACCTATACCTGGGATTTTGGCTCCGGTACAGTATCCTCCGGCAGCGGACAAGGCCCATACGAAATACATTGGGCAGGACCTGGCACTGATACCATATGGGTTTTTGTTTCAGATACCGGATGTCCTGTTGATTCTGATTCTTATATGATAGAAATCAAGCCCATCCCTGGTTCTCCATTTGAAGTGATCTCCCCGGTTTGTTATAAGGAGGTTACCACAGCCACGTACACTGGAAATGCATCACCTGCGGCAACTTATAACTGGAATTTTAATGGAGGACTAATTGTGTCTGGCACAGGGCAAGGCCCTTATAGTTTGTACTGGTTGAATACGGGGACATTTGATGTTTCTCTGAGTGTTTTCGAAAGCGGGTGTTTTTCTGAAACAACCTATGTTCCTGTTACTGTTTACCCGCCTCCCGGGCCAGGATTTTCAGCAGATCCGCAAACTGCTTATATCGAAGATCCGACAATACATTTCCTGGATAATTCAGCAAATACCGTTAGTTGGTCCTGGAATTTTGGCGACACAGCTTCCGGGCTTAATAATTTCTCATCACAAACATCTCCTACACACATATATTCAGGCCCGGGCCAGTACGATGTCTGGCTTGTTGCCGTCAGCCCCGACGGATGCATAGACTCCATCTCCTTACCTGTCAAAGTAATTGAATTATTTAATTATTATATTCCGAATACGATAACTCCCAACGCTGACGGTATGAATGATGTTTTTTATCCTTTCAGTGCCAGCGAGATGTATTTTACTCTATCAATTTACGATAGGTGGGGCATTGAGATATTTGTAGGTAAAGAACAGGAAGGATGGGATGGGACATACAAGGGAGAGGTAGTGGAACCCGGTATTTATGCCTGGTGTATGAATTATTCATTCGGGAAATATCAGTTACAGATAGCCTATGGACATGTTCTGGTGTTAAAATAATGAAATATTTTAATAGAGGCAAACCAAATCAATTAAAAAATTGTCTATATTTGATAACATAAAAAAATGAAAATGAAAAAGAACCTGTTTTTATTATTCATATTGTCAATTTTCATTATAGGCAGGGTAGATGCTCAGGGCATATCTATTCTTATTTATTCAGAAAACTTTGAAAATACCGCCCCCGGCGTCCTCCTCAACACCACGGGTTATGGAACAAATACCGGGAACAATATGTGGGTAATCAACAATAATTACACCGGCACGCCACTTTACCCAAACACACCGGATCAGAATCAGGTTTCCGGCGGTAACATCTCTTTTGCCCCAAATAGTAAATATCTTCACATACACGATCAGGCAAGCGGCATTACCAATTGTAATTATAATACCACGAATGCCTCCGATCGCTTTGCCCTGCTTACCAATGGGTTTTGTACTCTTGGGATGACCAATGTCAGGTTTACTTTTTTTTATATCTGTGAGGGCTCTCCCACAGCTTATGGGGAAATTGTTTATAGTGCCAATAACGGGCCATGGACATCAACAGGGTCCATATACAACAATCAGATGGTCTGGCAATATGTGATTCTGCAAAACCCTGCTTTTGACAATGTGACGAATTTGAAATTTGGCATCAGATGGGTAAACGATGCAGGCTCGCCTCCGGGGAAAATGGCTTTTGGAATTGATGATATTTTCATTGTCGGCGATTTCGATAATTTTACTACTAATTTTAATGTTGTTCTTGATTCCATAAAGCCCAATCCCATTTGCCAGAATTTTGGGCTGTCGATATATTATCACCTTCCTGTTTTTATTTGCGGGGCCGGTTTTTTTGAAGTACAATTATCGGATGCCACAGGGTCATTCGCCTCACCTGTAAGCCTTGGGATCTATCAGGCAAGTAATCAGTATGCTAATGGTATTCTTATGCCGACAATTCCGGCGAATACACCTGCCGGAACCTGCTATAAAGTGCGAATAAAGTACTATTACACAGAATATCAGTTAAATTTTTACAGCAACGCCAGCGTTTGCTTAGAAGTATTATCATGCCCTAACACGATAACAACCCTGCAGCCCGTGATCACGATGGGCGGAGACTCCGTTTGTGTCGGGAGTGTAATAGATGTTCCGTTTTTCTCGACAGGAGTTTTTCAAAGCAATAATCAATATATCGCCGAACTTTCAGATTCATCGGGTAATTTTCCTGCCAACCCAAATGTTTTAGGTTCATCTCCCGACCCCAATACTTATGACCCCAACCTGCCTCCGGGGACTCCCGGTTCCGTTTCCGGCTTGGTCAATGAGGACAATCAACCCATACAGGACGGCTGTCATTATTATATACGGGTACGATCCACCAATCCTGTTGCCATTGGAATGGTGTGGGGACCTTTTTGCATCAGACATTGTGATATAGAGACCAATGATAAAATGGATATTCATGCATGCATTTCTTCTACTCAGGGGTTCGACACTACGGTTAATATTGATATAAATTATTACGACTCTACTGCTATTTATGGCCCAACAAATCAATTCGTGATCGAAGTACACGAATCACAGTTCTTTAGTGTAGTCAATACTGGAGGTCTCGGAACCGTCACAGCCAACAGCGACACCACACTGACCATTCACATACCTCCTGTTACAGGGCTTGGCGCACTTGGCCTGCAGCCAGGCATGTTTTATTTGCGTATAATTGCAACCAACTCAAATCATAGTTTTGACGTACTCGGGACATTGATCCACCTAATTATCGGAGCACCGGCAGACGATCTGGAAATATGGCAATCACCTCCCGACTCTGTGCTATGTGTCGGAGATGCCGTATACTTTTATCCTATTCCTTATCATTCGGGGCCCCCCTGGAATTCTTCCTACGAATGGTTCCTTAATGGCAACCACTTTTCTTCAGATCCCGCTGTAGGTATTCTTTTTAATGGAGCAGGAACATTTAATTTATCGGTTCAGGAAACAAATTACGGCTGTGTCGGGCCACTTGTTCCCAACAATGTTACATTGTACGTCCTTGGCCCGCCAAGTGCTGCTATAATAGGCCCTTCTCAGGTTTGCCTTGGCGATACGATTTATTATCATTCAACTTTTAATGCTAATATCTACTACGAATGGGGCTGGGATTCACTTGGCGGAACGCTCGTCGATACATCAAATAACGAATTATTTATTGTGTTTAATACCGAAGGAGTATGGACAATTGATCTTCTGACATTAAATAAATGCGGGTCGGCTCAGAACCACAGGAATATAATCGTAACCGCTCATCCCGATCCTCAATTTACAGTGACGACTCCGGTATGCACAGGTGATGTCTCAACCATTGACTGGGTTGGGATTACTACACCTCCGGTAAATTTTCAATGGAATTGGGATGGAGGAGTTGCTGTGCCCGGAGGGAATAATTCGGGCCCTCATAATGTTACATGGACTACTGCAGGAACGCATCCTGTTATAATTACCGTTACTAAGTATAATTGTCCGACAAAGGACACCATGTTTGTTGATGTCTTGCCCGGTCCTGTGCCTGCATTTACATTTGACCATCAATGTTCGGGAACTCCGATACAGTTCACAAATACGTCTCAGGGAAGTCCAATTACGTATATCTGGGATTTTGGTGACGGAAGCCCTGTTGATACGTCATTTAATCCTCTTCATACTTACCAGAACGGAGGAACATACTGGATACAACTTGCATTAAGTACCGATAACGGGTGTACGGATACGTTATTACAGGAATTTATTGTAAACTCATCTCCCTCGCCGGCTTTCTATTCGAAATCGCCTATGTGTACTGGTGTTAACTCTACTGTTACGTATCAGGGCACCGGATCGGGCAGTGCTGTTTATACATGGGATTTTGGCGGAGGCACTATTGTCAGTGGAGAAGGCCAGGGACCTTACGAAATCAGCTGGCCCGGAGCCGGAACCTATACGATAAGCCTCGTAGTATCTGAGAACGGATGCGCTTCACCTATTAGTGTAGATTCTGTGATTGTACAAGCATGTGAAATTATTGTCCCCAATATTTTTACTCCAAATAATGATGGCTCAAATGATGAATTCGTAATCAAGGGAATTGAAAGCTTTCCGGAATCAAAGCTTGAAATATTCAACCGATGGGGAAAAAAGATCTATGAATGTGTCGGCTACAAAAGCGATTGGACTGGAAAAAACTATGCTGACGGGGTATATTATTATGTCCTGACCCTTGAAAATGGTGAGAGCTATTCCGGAACAGTTACGCTGATGCGTTAGGTTTTTTGAAGATTTTTCCCCAAAACAAAACCAGCCCCGTCATTTTTACTGCGGGGCTGGTTTCAGATTT